>NZ_JBFAVC010000009.1:0-200050 GCF_040679595.1 Agromyces sp. NPDC052230
GGGGGTGCCCGCGCTCCCACCCCGCGGCCGCCGGGGGCCCCCCCCCCCCCCCCCCCCCCCCCCCCCCGCCGCTCTGTGCGTACTCAGGCCGCTGTCGTTTTCGTCCAAGACCGCCCCGTGTCCGCGCTCTACTGTGGACCCAGGTAGCTCGCCCGATCGTGAGGAGAATGTGCTCGTGCGTAACCTGGTCTACACCGGTTTCATGTCGCTCGACGGAGTCGTGGACTCGCCCGGCGGCGGGCCTGGGGAGGAGCACCGCAGCGGCGGCTGGGTGATCAAGGACCTCGAGTTCGTCCCGGAAGCCTGGTCGCTGAAGGCTGAGGAGCTCGCCGACACGACGGCGCTCATGTTCGGTCGCCGCAGCTACGAGGCGTTCGCGCCGGTCTGGCCCGGCTCGGAGGACCACGCCGACTACAAGGAACTACCCAAGTACGTGGTGTCGACCACGCTGCCCGAGGACGCCCTTGTCGACGGGTGGGGGCCGACGACGATCCTGCGTTCGACCGAGGACGTCGCCGCGCTCAAGGAGGGCGAGGGCGGCGCGATCTTCATCCACGGGAGCGCGGAACTGGCCCGGCGGCTGTCGGACGCCGGCCTGATCGACCAATACAACCTGCTGGTCTTCCCCGTCCTGCTCGGTGCCGGGAAGAGCCTGTTCGGGCGGGCCGACCGCGACAAGTACATGCTGACGCTCCGGGAGTCGGAGAGCTATCCGAACGGGATCCTGAAGCTGGTCTACGACGTGAAGCGCTGATTCAGGTCGTGGGCTGATTCAGGTCGAGGGCGATCGCACCGCCGGCACCCTCGCGCAGCTGCCCGACGGTCCGTCCGATGTAGGAGCGCAGCGCGCGGGCCAGGTGCGGCTCGTCGAAGTAGCCGAGCTTGGCGACGACATCGTCGGTCGGGTCACCGGCGGCCAGTAGCCCCGCCGCCGTGCGGGCCCGCTCGATCTGCCGGATGGCGCCCCGCGTCAGCCCGGTCACGGCGCGGAACCGGCGTTCGACCGTGCGCCCCGAGACGTCCGGGCGGTGCCCGCGGAGCACCCCGGCGACGAGCGGGTCACCGACCACGATCCCGGCCCGGACGAGCCGCTCGACCAGGGCCTCGGCATCGTCGGGGTCAGGAGTCTCCCAGCGTGCGCCGTCCAGCCGGAACGTCCGGCGCGTGGTGTCGGGGAGTTCGACGCCCGCGTCGACCAGCGCCGGCGTGGGCATGGCCCGCAACGAGGTGCCCACCGCGAATTCGATGCCCGTGAAGGTCGCGCCCTCCGGAACCGGCACCGTGCCCGTCCGGGTCTCGGGACCGGTGACGCTCGCGTACGCGCGGCCGTCCTGCTTCCAGAACACCAGACCCCAGCGCACCCCTGCCACGGATGTCATCTCGGTGACCTGCTCGCTCGTGCAGGTCCAGACGGTGTCGACCCACCGCGAGTCGGACTGGCGCGTCCTGAAGCACAATTCCACGGATGAAGGATACGCCGCGCGTGCCGCGACGTCAGGACACCAGTGCTCCGGCGGGGAGCCCGACGGCGAAGACCTCGGCGTCGGATGCCCCGCAGACGACGAGTTGCGGATCGTGCGCGACATCCGCCCACCCCGGGAAGATGACGTCGTGGAGGTCGGCGCGCTTCGCCGGCCCGTCGGGCAGGTCGCGTCGCTCGAACAGGATCCGGGGGTCGATGACCTCGGACGTGGCCGGGTCGAACGCGAAGGAGATCGGGTAGTAGTGCCGCGCCCCGTCGTCGTCGAACGCGGCGATGTGGCCGAGCACGCCGAGGCGCCCGTCGTCCAGGAGCCAGGCGTGGTTCACCCCGCCCCATTCCTCCGGGACGAAGAGCCGCTCGAGGCGCGGCGCCGCCGCGACGTCGTCGATCGTGAGGGCGGCGAGCGAGTCGACCGTGGTGAAGCCGATGCGGCCCCGCCCGTCTTCGCTGCCCTGCGGCCGCGTGAAGACGCCGAGGCGTCCGTCGGCGAGATCGACGAACCGGAGGTCCTTCATGCCCCACGGCCCCGTGAACGCCGTCGCCGGGCGGGACATGTCGGAGTGATCCATCACGACCGTGCGCCACGCGAAGACGGGCGTTCCGCCTTCTCCCTCGACCTCGGTGATCTCGACGCCGCCGAGGTAGCGCGTGCCCGCGTGGTGGAACACGAACGGGTCCTGCAGGTCGAGGGCCGCGGCATCCGGAACCACCTGCCAGACGCCGCCGGCCCGCTCGAACACGACGACCTTCGACCACTCACTCGTGCGCTCCTCGACGCGGCCGGCGAGCAGCTCACGGCCAGACGCATCGGTGAAGATCCCCGACGGATTGTAGACGTCGCGATCGCCGACGCCGTCGAAGGAGAGCCGTTCGACGGCGAGCGGCACTGCGGCGTTCCTCCGGTACTCCGCGAGGAGTCGTTCGGTCGTGACGGTGCGGCCCATCCGGGTCCTTTCGGTTCGGGTCTGCGCGGCTCCGGTCATCCCTTCACGCCCGATCCGAGCTCGGTTGGGGTGAAGTGCCGCTGGAAGACGATGAAGAGGATCACGGCCGGGAGCGACAGCACGACGGCGCCGGCGAGCAGCACGCCGAACGGGTTGTCGTGGGTGGCCGCCTTGTCGATGTAGTTCGCGAGCGAGACCGCGAGCGGCTGCATCGACTGGTCCTTCGTGATCAGGAACGGCCAGAGGAACTCGTTCCACGGACCGATGAAGGTCAGGAGCGTCGCCGTCAGGATGGCCGGACGGACGAGGGGAAGCGCGATCGACCAGAAGATCCTGAGCTCGCCCGCGCCGTCGATGCGCGCCGCGTTGAACAGGTCGGCGGGCAACTGCAGGAAGTAGGTCCGGAAGATCAGCACGGCGGTGGAGTTGATCGCGAACGGCAGGATCATGCCCAGGTAGTTGTCGGCGAGCCCGAACGTGCGCACGGTCATGACGTAGAGCGGGATCATGAGCAGCTGGAACGGCACGGTCTGCACGAGGAGCATCACGGCGAACAGCGTGCCCCTGCCGCGATAGCGCAGCAGCGCGAGCGCATAGCCGGCGACGACGCCGAACACGAGCGTGCCGAGCAGCACGCCGCCCGTGAACACGAACGAGTTGAGCAGGGAGCGCCCGATGTCGATCGCCTCGTCGATGCCCGCGTAGTTGGCGAACGTGAGGTTCGACGGCCACGGGATGAGGCCGTGCGCCGTCGCGTCCTTCCGCGTCTGCACGGAACCGAGCAGCATGTAGTAGAAGGGGAACGCGAACGCCAGCGCCCCGAGCGTGAGGAGCACGTACGCGGCCACGGCGCCGAACGGCGCCCGTCGGCCCCGCCTCGGCCGTCCATCGTCGCGCCGCCCTGTGGCGCCCCTCGACGCGACGGCGGAGCTCTCAGCGGTCATCTCGGTGCCTTCCTTCCGTGGCGCGCCGGGCGATCCACGACAGCGCCAGCACGAGGACCACGAGCAGGATCCCGATCGCCGAGGCGATGCCGGGATGGTTCTGCTGGATACCCTCCTGGTAGATGAGCAGTACCGGCGTCGTCGAGGCGCCGTTCGGCCCGCCCCCACCCGTGAGCAGGTACGGCTCGGTGAAGAGGTTGGCGCCCGTGATGATGGCCAGCGTCGCGACCAGTGCCGTCGCGGGCCGCACCCCGGGCCAGGTGACCGCACGGAACGACCACCACGCGCTCGCGCCGTCGGTCTTCGCGGACTCGTACAGCTCCTTCGGGATGTTCTGAAGCGCAGCGAGGTACAGCAGGATGAAGAATCCCAGCTGCTTCCACGTGACGTACAGTGCGATCATCGGCATCGCCCACACGGAATTCACGAGCCACGACGGGTCGGGAGCGAGCGGGCCGAGGATCGAGTTCACGATGCCGCCCGAGCTGAACATGAACATCCAGATCGTCACCGTCGCCACCGAGGCCGTGACGTACGGGACGTAATAGGCGACCCGGTACGCGGTGACGAAGCGCACGGCGCGGTTCAGCGCCGTCGCCAGCAGCAGGCCGGCGGCGATGGTGAGCGGCACGTTGATCACGAGGAACACGCCGATGTGCCCGAAGGACGCGAGCACCTTGGGATCGGTGAGCACCGCCTGGAAGTTGTCGAGGCCGACGAACGGGCGATCGACCTCTGCCCCCGGCGCCGCGAAGAAGTAGTCGTGGAACGCGATGTAGATGCCGAAGCCCAGCGGGTACAGGAAGACGAAAACCAGGAAGATCGCGTACGGGAGGGAGAAGAGCGCGCCGATCGGGTTCTGTCCCATGATCCTCGCGAGCCCCCGCCGCGGGCGCGGCGCAGCGCCCCGCCCGGACGAGAGGGCATCGGCCCTCTCGTCCGGGCGGCTGGTGCGGGTGGCGGTCATGTCAGTCCGCGGACGCCAGCGTGTCGATCTCGGCCGCGGCCTCGTCGAACGCGGCCTGCACGTCCTGCTCGCCGAAGATCACGGACTTCGTCCACGCGTCGCGGAACACCTGCCAGATCTCGGTGGAGTTCAGGGTGTTCGGCACGGCGACGGTGCGCCCCTCGGCCCACTGCTCGTACTCGGGGTGCTCGGCGAAGAAGTCCGGGTACACGGTGGCAAGCGACGGCCGCAGCGGCATCTGCCCGGTCAGCTCCAGGAGCGCGCCATCCTGCTCCTCGCTCGTCGAGAACTTCAGGAACTCCCACGCGGTGCCCTGGTTCTCGCAGGACGTGAACATTCCGATGTTCTTGGCGTCGTCGAACGTGTAGGTGTCGGCCGGGTCCGTTCCCGCCGAGGTCGGGACGGAGACCGTGCCCCAGTCCACCTTGCCCTCGTACGACGCGACCGCCCACGGCCCGGCGATCGCCATCGCCGAGACGCCGTCGGTGAACGCGTCGCCGGTGTAGACCTCCTTGCCGGCGAGGCCCTCCTCGTAGAACGAGCTCCAGAAGTCGGCGACCGCGAGGCCCGCGTCATCGGTGAAGGCCGCCGTGCCGTCCTCGAGCAGTTGCGAGCCGCCCGACTCCGCGGCGAAGAACGGGTAGAAGTCGAACCACGGCTGGTAGAACTCCGAGCCGGGCGACGGGTAGACCGCATACTTCGCGGCGCCCGAGGAGACCAGGGCCCGAGCGCTGTCGAGGAAGTCGTCGTAGGTCGAGAGCGCCGGCTGTTCGGCGTCGAGGCCGGCCGCCTCGAACGCCGCCTTGTTGTAGAAGAGCACCACGGGGTTCGACTTCCACGGCATCTGGTAGTAGTGACCATCGCTCGAGGTGAACTGGGCGGCGTCGTCACCCGACCGCTCCTCGATGTACTCGGTGCCCCCGGGCAGTCCGGACAGGTCGACGAGACCACCCTGCCGCTGGAAGTCCGCGACCGCCGCCGGCGCGACGTTGTAGACCAGGCACGGCGCGTTGCCTGCGGCGATGGCCGCGCCGATGACCTCCTCGGAGGACTTCCCGGCGGGGATCTCCTGTGCCGTGACCTCCTCGTCGGGGTGCTCCTCGTTCCACGCCTCGACGACCTGCTCACCCCACTTGATCTCCTGCTCGTTGTTCGAGTACCAGATCGTGATCGGGCCGGTCGCGGCCGAGTCGCCGCCGCCTCCGCCCGATCCGGCGCTGCATGCGGAGGCGGTCAGGACGACCGCGACCCCCAACGCGGCGGTACCCCAAAGACGCGACTTCATTGTGTGCTCCTTCGTGCGCAGACATCCCTGCCGGCGGTGCGTTCGATGTTATATCCAACCGATTCAAACCGGTTTGAATGTGCATTCAAGCCCAGCCGCGCGGAGTTGTCAAGACGTTTCCCCGACGCTTGTCCTTCCGGTGCGGACGCGGACTTGACATGGACGATCGGAGCGTATTGACTTCCCAGTCAAACCGGTTTGAAGTTTCCACTGCGAACCGATGCCGACGACGATGGGCGGAGGGAGGCGATGATGACTGCGAGCCGGGCGAAACGGCCGACGATCAGCGACGTGGCGGCGCACGCCCGCACGTCGAAGGGCACCGTCTCGTTCGTCCTCAACGGCCGCGCCGGCGTGGCTCCCGAGACGCGCGCCCGGATCCTCGCCGCGATCGACGAGCTCGGCTACCAGCCGAGCCAGATCGCCCGGTCGCTTTCGAACTCGCGCGCCGGGGCGATCGGACTCGTCCTGGCACGAACCCCGCAGACACTCCGCTCCGACCCCTTCTTCGCGCCGTTCATCGCGGGCGTGGAACTCGCGGTCTCCGCCGACGACACCTCGGTGCTGCTCCGCTTCGTCGAGGACGACGCGGCCGAGCGCGCCGCTTACGAACGCCTCGCCAGCAGCCGCCGGGTCGACGGCGTCATCCTCGCCGACCTCCGGCGGAACGACCCTCGACCCGCGCTCGTCTCGTCGCTCGGGCTCGCCGCCGTAACGTTGAACCGTCCTGACGTGGCATCGCCGTTCCCGGCGGTGTGCAACGACGACGTCACGGCCATCGACGCGGCGGCCGAGCACCTCGTGGGGCTCGGGCACCGCCGGATCGCCCATGTGAGCGGCCCCCTGACGTACCTGCACCCGAACCAGCGCGATGCCAGCTGGCGCGGCGCGCTCCGGCGGATGGGGCTCGACCTCGCAGCGAGCGTTGCGTCCGACTTCACCGCGGAGGGCGGTGCGCAGGCGATGCGCGCCCTACTGGAGACCACTTCCGAGCGGCGGCCCACCGCCATCGCCTTCGACAACGACACGATGGCGGTCGCCGGCATCATCGCGGCCCAGGCCGCCGGGCTGGACGTGCCGGGGGATGTCTCGATCGTCGGCTTCGACGACGCGGAGCTCTCCGAGTACATCAACCCGCCGCTCACCACCGTTCGCACCGACCCGTTCGGCTGGGGAGAGGGCGCGGCGCGAACCCTCCTCGAGGTCCTGGACGGCGACGACGTGCCCGACACCGTGCAGGCCGGCGTCTCCACGTTCGTGGTCAGGTCGTCCACCGGCGCCGCGCCGGCCTGATCCACCGGACCCGATCCGCCCGCCTCCGAATCCAGCATCAGCATCCTCCCGAAGGAGAACCGTGTCCGTCGACGGCATCCCGTACACCCTGACGCGGCTGCACACGCTCATGCAGCCCGAGCCCGGGAACGTGCTCGAGGCGGAGGGCGTGCTCAACCCGGCATCCGGTCGCGGCCCCGACGGCGAGCTCTACCTGTTGCCGAGGATCGTCGCCGACGGCAACGTCTCGCGGGTCGGCATCGCGCGCATCGTCGTCGAGGACGGCGTGCCCGTGGGTGTCGAGCGGCAGGGAGTCGTGTTGGAGCCGGCGAACCGGTGGGAGCAGGGCGCGCGCACCGCGGGGACCGAGGACCCGCGGGTCACGTGGGTCGAGGCACTCGGGGTGCACGTGATGACGTACGTCGCGTACGGGCCGTTCGGCCCGCGCACGGCGCTCGCGGTGTCCGAGGACCTCCGGACCTGGCGGCGACTCGGGCCGCTCCACTTCGAGTACGACCCCGAACTCGACGTCGACCTGAACCTCTACCCGAACAAGGACGTCGTCGTCTTCCCCGAGGTCGTCCTCGATCCCGAGGGCACGCCCAGCTTCGCGTTGCTGCACCGTCCCACGTGGGACCTCGGGTCGATCCGAGCCGGCGAACGCATCTGGCCGCCCAGCGGCCACGACGACCCGCGCCCCTCGATCTGGATCTCGTACAGCCCCGCAGCATCCGTGCTCGAGGACCTCGCGTCGCTGACGTGCCAGCGCGGGTCGCGCGAGCTCGCGCGACCGGCCTTCCCGTTCGAGGAGCTGAAGATCGGCGCCGGGCCGGCGCCGGTGCGCGTGCCGGAGGGCTGGCTGCTGCTCCACCACGGCGTCACGGGCGAGATCCGCGACCCGTGGTCCACCGATAACGACGTCCGCTACTCGGTCGGCGCCATGATCCTCGATGCGGACGAGCCGCACCGCGTGCTCGCGCGCTCGGCCGAGCCGCTGATGGTGCCCGAGGCGCCTCACGAACTCGAAGGAACGGTCGACCAGGTCGTGTTCCCCACGGCCATCGAGGAGATCGACGGGCACCGATTCGTCTTCTACGGCATGGCCGACGCGAAGATCGGCGTCGCGCGCCTCGATCGGATCGACGCCTGACATGACCGCATGGTGGCGGGACACGGTCGTCTACGAGGTGTACCCGCGATCGTTCGCCGACAGCGACGGAGACGGCGTCGGCGACCTCCGCGGGCTGATCGGCAGGCTCGACCACATCGCCTCACTCGGCGTGGGCGCCGTATGGCTGTGCCCGGTCTTCCCGTCGCCGCAGTACGACCACGGCTACGACGTCTCCGACTACTTCGACGTGGATCGACGCTTCGGGTCGCTGCAGGACCTCGACGACCTCGTGGCCGCGGCGCACGCGCGTGGCATCCGGGTCATCCTCGACATGGTGCTGAACCATACGTCGCACGAGCACCCGTGGTTCCTGGCCGGTCTCCGGCGCGACGCCCCCGAACGCGACTGGTACATCTGGCGCCCGCCGCGCCCCGGGCACCACGGTGGGGAGCCGGGTGCCGAGCCCACGAACTGGGGCGCGGTGTTCGGCGGCTCGGCGTGGACGTGGCACGAGGCGACCGGCGAGTACTACCTCGGAACCTTCTCACGGTGGCAGCCCGACCTCGACTGGTCGAACCCTCGGGCTCGCGAGGCGATCTTCGGGATGCTGCGGTGGTGGCGCGACCGCGGCATCGACGGCTTCCGACTCGACGTCATCAACCACGTCGACAAGCCCGACCCGATCGCCGACGGACCGGCAGTCGCCGGCACGGCGCTCGCCGACGGCGCGGCCCTCTGCGTGAACGGGCCGAGGCTGCGCGAGTACCTGATCGAACTGCGCGACGCGGTGGTCGGCAGCCGCGACGACCTGCTGCTGCTCGGCGAGACGCCCGGCCTCTCGGTGGAGCAGGCGGCGGCGCTCGCGCACCCCGTCACCGGCCCGCTCGACATGGTCATCCAGTTCGAGCACGCCGAACTCGACCGAGAACCCGAGCGCTGGCGATCCCGGCCCTTGCGCCTGCCCGACTTCGCGTCCTGGACGAACCGGTGGCAAGCTGGCCCGGGCGCGTCCCCGTGGACCGCCCTGTTCCTGTCGAACCACGACCAGGCCCGCATCGTGTCGCGGTACGGCGACGACGGGCGGTGGCGGGCGCGATCGGCGACCTGCTGGGCGACCGTGCTCATGTGCCACCGGGGAACCCCGTTCATCTACCAGGGGGACGAGATCGGGATGCGCAACTTCCCGTTCCGCGACATCGCCGAGTTCTCCGACCTCGCGGCCCACCACGAATTCGCCACGGCGACCGCGGCGGGCGCGGCGCCCGACGAGGTCGTCGCCGGCCTGCAGCGGCTCGGGCGCGACAACGCCCGCACGCCGATGCAGTGGGACGGGTCGCCGGCGGCCGGCTTCACGACCGGCACCCCGTGGCTGGCGATCAACCCCGACCACGCCTGGCTCAACGTGCGGCGACAGGAGGATGATCCGCACTCGGTGCTCGCCCACTACCGCCGGCTGGTCGGGCTCCGTCGTGCGCTGCCCGCGCTCGTCGACGGCGATGTCCGCGTGCTGTGGCCCGAGCACGAGCGCATCCACGGCCTCGTGCGCGACGACGGGAGCACCGAGGTGCTGCTCGTCGCGAACCTCTCGGGCGAGCGTGCCGACCTCCCCGACGACGAGGTGCTGCGCGACTGGCACGGCGCCGAGGTCGTGCTATCCAATCTCTCGCCCGGCGAGCCCGCGGGCGCGGTGGCGCACACCTCCCTCGCGCCGTGGGAGGCGCAGATCCGCCGGCGCCCGGCGCGTGCCGAGCCCGCATCGGCCGTGCCGACCGACCCCCTGCAGCCCGACCCGGAAGGCACCTGACATGGATCTCTCGCACCTCGTGAAGGCCTACGACATCCGCGGCATCGTGCCCGACGAGCTCGATCCGACCGTCGCGCACGCGCTGGGCGCCGCCTTCGCCCGGGTGGTGGTGCACCCCGAGGCCGGCAGCGCACCAGCGGACGCCGCGGAGCAGACGACGGTCGTGGTCGGCCACGACATGCGCGCATCCGGTCCCGGTCTCGCACGGGCGTTCGTCGAGGGCCTGACCGACGCGGGCATCGACGTGGTGCAGATCGGTCTGTGCTCGACCGACGGGCTGTACCACGCCTCCGGTGCACTCGGCCTGCCGGGCGCGATGTTCACCGCGAGCCACAATCCGGCGCAGTACAACGGCATCAAGCTCTGCCGGGCCGGCGCGCGCCCGGTGGGCGAGGACACGGGTCTCGCCGACATCCGCAGCATGGCGGGCGCCTTCCTCCGCGACGGGCTCCCTGAACCTGCCGCGCGCCGGGGCACCATCGCCGAGACCGACCTCCTCGCCGACTACGCCCGATTCCTGCGCGGACTCGTGGACCTCTCGGGCATCCGCCCGCTCAAGGTCGTCATCGACGCGGGCAACGGCATGGCCGGCCACACGGCGCCGGCGGTGCTCGGCACGGCCGCGGGGCTGCCGTCGCTGCCCCTCGAGATCGTGCCGCTCTACTTCGAGCTCGACGGCGAATTCCCGAACCACGAACCGAACCCGCTCGACCCCGAGAACCTCCGCGACCTCCAGTCGGCCGTCGTCGAGCACCGGGCCGACCTCGGCATCGCGTTCGACGGCGACGCCGACCGCTGCTTCGTCGTGGACGGCGACGGGGCTCCGGTGTCGCCATCGGCCATCACGACCCTCGTCGGCCGGCGGGTCGTCGCGGCCGAGCTGCGGGCGGGCCGCGTCCCGACGGTGATCCACAACGCGATCACCTCCCGCGCCGTCCCCGAACTGCTCGGTGCGGCCGGCGCGCGAACCGTGCGCACCCGCGTCGCACATTCCTTCATCAAGGCCCGGATGTCGCAGCACGACGCGGTCTTCGGCGGCGAACACAGCGCCCACTACTACTTCCGGGACTTCTTCTTCGCCGACACCGGGATGCTCGCGGCCATGCACGTGCTCGCGGAACTCGGTGGCGGGGACCGGTCGCTGGCCGATCTCGTATGCCCCGACGACCCGTACGCGGCGAGCGGGGAGATCAACTCGCGCGTCGCCGACGTGTCTGCCGCGCGCGATCGCGTGCTCGCGGCCTTCCTGTCCCCGGAACGGGATGCGCCTGCGGACCTCGATGAACTCGACGGGCTGACGCTGAGCCGATGGGACTCTGCGCCGAAGTGGTGGTTCAACCTGCGGGCATCGAACACCGAGCCGCTGCTCCGGCTCAACGTTGAGGCCACCGATCGGCCCACCATGGAACGCATTCGCGACGAGGTGCTGTCGCTCGTGCAGGAGCGCGACCGCTGACCCGGCGACCCGGGGTCGCCGAGTGCACGGGCGCACCGAGGGTCATCGCCCGAGGCGCGCGCGACCGCTCGCGACGACGCCCGCGATGGCGACGGCGATCCCGATGACGGATGCCGCCACCGGCACCACGAGCGCCGTGCGCGTGGCGTCGACGGCTGCGACCCCGTCGGCGGCGACCGCCATGAGCAGCGCACTGGTGGCCGCCAGGCCGATCGCGGCCCCGAACTGGAACGAGGTGTACAGCAGCCCGCCACTGAGCCCCTGGTCGTCGTCGTCGACGCCGTCGGTCGCTGCGACGGTGAGCGGTCCATACGCGAAGGTGAACGCGAGGCCGACCGCGAGGAAGCTCGGGAACATGGCCGCGTAGGTCCAGTCGGGCGCGACCGGGAAGAACAGCAGGAAGGACACCGCGGCGAAGACGAGTCCGCCGAGGATCACGGGCCAGAGCCCGAAGCGTGCGACGAGTCGCGGCGTCACCGTCGGCGCGAGAATGGCGTCGATCCCCATCACGAGCATCGCGAGCGACGTCTGCAGCGTCGTCCATCCGAGCAGCTCCTGGAGGTGCAGCACCACGAGGAACTGGAAGCCCATGAACCCCGCGGCGAGGGCGGCGGCGCCCGCGTACGCACGAAGGAGCGGCATCCGTCGCAGGAACGAGAGCCGCACGAGCGGTTCGGGCGCACGCCGCTCGATCATGACGAACGCGGCGAACAGCACGACGCTCGAACCCGCCAGGAGTCCAGTGACGATCGGGGCCGCGTGCGACGACTGCTCGATGGCCGCGATGAGCGTGAGGAACGCGCCGGTCACGGTGACGGCGCCCGCGACATCCGCTCGCCCACGACCGACGCGAGCGGATGTCGCGGGCTGACGGGGCACGAGCGGCAGGGCGAGTGCCAGCAGCACTCCCGTGACGAGGACGGGCGCGAAGAACACCCACCGCCACCCGAGCATGGTGAGGAGCCCTCCGGCGACGAGGCCGAGCGAGAATCCGGCTGCACCGATCCCCGCGTAGATCAGCAGCGCCCTCGTGCGCAGCGGCCCCTCAGCGTAGCTTGTCGTGATGATCGACAGGCCCGCCGGCATCATGAAGGCGGCGGCGATGCCGGTGACGGCCCGTGCGGCGAGGAGCGTCCACGACTCGGTGGCGAGACCGCCGAGCGCCGAGAACACGAGGAAGACCATCATCGCCCCGAGGAACACCCGACGGCGCCCGAGGAGGTCGGCGGCCCGGCCGCCGAGCAGCATGAACCCGCCGTACCCGAGGATGTAGGCGCTCACCACCCACTGGAGTTCGCCGGTCGCAAGACCGAGATCGGCCCGAATGACCGGCAGGGCGACGTTGAACATGGCGATGTCGACGCCCTCGAGGAACGCGGCGCCGCACAGCACGATGAGCAGCCAGAGGGCACGCCCCCGCAGCCGGTCGGTGAATGGCGCTGCGCGCTCGGCGGGCGGCACGGGAATCGAGCGGGTGTCGGTCGTCAATGCGGCTCCTGATTTTCGGTTACTTCTTGATACCGACCACATCCTGCGTCACCATTGACGCATGACGGAAGACGGCACTTCGAAGTCACTCGGTTCCTACGAGGGAACCGACTGCCCCGACCCGTTCCAGTGGGACACCCGCGAGGACTGCGAGGTGCGCCAGATCCTCGACCGCATCGCCGACAAGTGGTCGCTGCTCGTGATCGCCCTGCTCGACGACGGCACGATGCGCTTCACGGAGCTCAAGCGCCGCATCGACGGCATCAGCCAGCGCATGCTCACCGTCACGCTGCGCCAGCTCGAGCGCGACGGCATGGTGCGTCGCACGGTGCATCCGGTCGTTCCGCCGCGCGTGGACTACGAGCTCACCGACCTCGGGCGCTCGCTGCACGCCACGGTGCAGTCGTTCGTGGTCTGGACCGAGGCGCATCAGGCGGATATCGCGGCCGCACGCAGTCGCTTCGACCGAGCGGATGCCGCGGCCGGCGTCTGACTCAGATCTCCTCGCCCCGCTGCATCCGAGCGGCGAGCAGGGTGTTGCGCAGGAGCATCGCGATCGTCATCGGACCGACGCCGCCCGGCACGGGCGTGATCCAGCCCGCGACCTCGGTCACCGCGTCGTCGTCGACGTCGCCGCGGAGCCCGTCGGGCGTGCGGTGGATGCCGACGTCGATGACGGCGGCGCCCGGCTTCACGTGCTCGGCCGTGATGAGGCCGGGGCGTCCGGCCGCGGCGACGAGGATGTCGGCCGTTCGGGTGACGTCCGGTAGGTCGCGGGTTCGGGAGTGCGCGATCGTCACGGTGGCGTCGCGTTGCGTGAGCAGCTGGGCGAGCGGAGCGCCCACGAGCTCGGAGCGCCCGACGACGACGGCACGCGCGCCGGAGATCTCGACCCCGGCGGCGTCGAGCAGCTCGATCACGCCGCTCGGGGTGCACGGGCGGAGCCCGGGCTTGCCGCGGGCGAGGAGCCCGGCGCTGAGCGTGGTGAGCCCGTCGACGTCCTTGTCGGCCGGGATCAGGTCGATGAGCGGGCCGGAGTCCACGCCCTTCGGCAGCGGCAGCTGGAGGAGGATGCCCGAGACGCTCGGGTCATCGGCGAGACGCCTGATGGTGTCGGCGATCTCGTCGGCCGTCGCGCCCTCGTCGAGGTGCACGTGGTGATCCTCGATCCCGACCGCGACCGCCTGCTTGCGCTTGCTGGCGACGTAGACCTGGCTCGCCGGGTCTTCGCCGACGAGGATCGTCGCGAGTCCGGGCGCGCTTCCCGACGATTCGGTGAACGCACGGATGTCGCCCGTGAGGCGTTCCCGAAGGCGAGCGGCGACGGCCTTGCCGTCGATGACCTGCGCGGTCATCGGAGTTCCGCCGGGGTTCGAGCTGCGGGATCCGTCATGTTCGTTGCGCCTTTCCGAGGAGCGGACCGCGGACGACGGGTGCATCTCCGCTGCCCTGCGAAGAACGTCCGTCCGATTTCATTCATTTTTGTCTACAATCAAACCTACACTCTTGTCGAGGAGGAGTCACGATGGAGATCGCCGTTCTCGGATTGGGCGAGGCCGGCCGCGCGTATGCCGAGGGCCTCCACCGCCGCGGAGCGATCGTGCGCGGCTTCGATCCGGCGCACACGGGCGAACCACTCGACATCGGCACCATCGCCCCGAGCCTCGAGGCGGCCGTGCGCGGGGCCGACGTCACCCTGAGCCTCGTCGGGGCGTCCGCAGCGGCCGCCGTCGCCGAACAGGCGCACGCCGCCATGGACACGGGCACCGTCTTCGCGGACCTGAACACGGCGTCGCCCGAGCTGATGCGGCGCCTGGCCGCGGGAGCGCACGCGGCATCCGTCGGCTTCGTCGACGTCGCCATCATGGCTCCCGTGCCGCGCGCCGGCGTCGACACGCCCCTGCTCGCCTGCGGCACCGGTGCGGCGTGGCTGACCGATGCGTTCACGGCGCTGCGGGTTCCCATCGAGGACGTCGGGCCCGAGGCCGGCGTCGCCGCCGGACTCAAACTGCTGCGAAGCGTCTTCATGAAGGGGCTCGCCGCGCTCACGTTCGAGAGCCTCGCGGCGGCCGAGCGCACCGGCTCGACGGAGTGGATGCGGTCGCAGATCGCAGCCGAGCTCGGTTCCGACGGGCACGCACTCGTCGACCGGCTGGTCACGGGAACGAACCAGCACGCCGCCCGCCGGGTGCACGAGATGCGCGACGCTCGCGCCTACGTCGACACGCTCGGCACACCCAGCCCGATGACGGCGGCGACCCTGGAGTGGTTGGAATGCCTGGCGGACTCGCCCTCGACGATCCGCTGACCGTCCCGCGGCGGCCTCGCGACGTCGACCTGCCGTTCTGGGTCGATCCGGAGGTCGTGTTCACCACGCTCTTCCGCCACGAGACGACGGCGTTCTGGCTCGACAGCGGTTTCGGTGCCACCGCCGGCGTGAGCTACCTGGGCGCGCCGTCGCCGGCGTCGATGGTCGCGATGCCGGATGCCTCGGGGCGCGGCGTGCGGCTGGAGTCTCCGACGGGCGGCCTTTGCTCGCGGCATCCGGGGTCCGTGTTCGACATCCTCCGGGAGACGACGGCGACGGGGCACGCCGCGGACGCCGGAGGGCCTTCGCCGGGACCCGGGCGAGGCTCCGGCCTCGGGCTCGGTTGGGTGGGCTGGCTCGGCTACGAGCTCGGCGCGCAGCTCGTCGGCACACCCCACCATCGGTCCCCGCTCCCCGACTTCGCGCTGATGTTCGCCGACCGGGTCATCGCGTTCGACCACGCCGCACGCACGATCACGCTGCGGGTTCCCGAAGGTTCGCCGTCGGCGGACCGGTGGGTCGACGAGGCCTCAGCGGCCATCGAGGCACTGCGAGGGCGCAACGTCGCGCCACCGCCGCCCGCGCCTGCTGCACCTCGGGCACTGGCGACGTTGCGGCATCCGCGCGACGCATATCTCCGGATGCTGCACGAATGCGGCGAGGCGATCACGCGCGGTGACGCGTTCCAGATCTGCCTGACGAACGAGATCACGATCGAGTCGAGCCTCGACCCCGTCGACACCTACCTCCGGCTGCGGCGCGCGAACCCGAGCCATCACGCCGGATTCCTGCGGTTCGGGGAGGTCGCCCTGCTCAGCTCCTCCCCCGAGCAGTTCCTCGACATCCGGCCCGACGGGCGGGTCGAGACCATGCCGATCAAGGGCACGCGGCGGCGAGGGGCATCCGTCACCGAGGATGCCGCGCTCGTGAACGAGCTCGCATCGGACCCCAAGGAGCGGGCCGAGAACATCATGATCGTCGACCTCATGCGCAACGACCTCAGCCGGGTGGCCGAGCTCGGCTCCGTCGTCGTGCACGGCCTCCTGCGCGTGGAGAGCTATCGGAACGTGCACCAGCTCGTCAGCACGATCTCGGCGCGCATCGCAGAGGGACGATCGTGGGTCGACGTGCTCGAGGCGTGCCTGCCCGCCGGCTCGATGACCGGGACGCCGAAGCACAGCGCCATGACGATCATCGACCGCCTCGAGCGCGGGCCGCGCGGGCCCTACGCGGGTGCGTTCGGGTACCTCGGCACCGATGGCCGCGTGGATCTCGCGATGACCATCCGCAGCCTGGTGGTGCAACCGGATGTCGCGACGATCGGCACGGGCGGCGGCATCACCGCGTCGTCGGTCGACATACTCGAATTCGACGAGACCCTGCTGAAGGCGGAACCGTTGCTGGCCGCGGCATCCGCGACCCTCGTCATGGAGCGGCCGGGGAGCCGGGAGACTCCGCGGCCGGAACTGCCCGCGGCGGAGAAGCCGGCGCTCGGTGCGGCCGGACGCGCCGGATGATAGTGTCAGGCTACCTGAAACGGCGCCGAGCGTCGTTCGGGTGGCAGGATGATCCGAGCAGCCGAACCGACTGGAGAACCATGGCGACCGATCGCGGACTCATCTATCTCATCAAGCAGGTGGAACTCGGCGTGCGTCGCCCGTTCGGCGACGTGGTGAACGTGCACGACATGAATCTCGCGCAGTACACGGCACTCACCGTGCTGGTGCGCCTTCCCGGAATCACGTCGTCCGAGCTCGCCCGTCGGTCGTTCGTACGGGCGCAGACCATGGCCGAGACCGTCACCATGCTGATCGAGGGCGGGCTCGTGCGCCGGGAGCCCGACCCCGACCACGGCCGCCAGATGCTGCTCCACATCACCGACGCCGGAGTCGCGCGCATCACGGCCATGTCCGACGACGTACGGACCGTCGAAGACGACATGCTCCGTGAACTGACCGACGAGGAGGTCGACCAGTTCAAGTCGTACCTTCGGCGCTGCCGTGACGCGCTGCGCTCCCCCACGGTGACGATCGGCGCCGGCGCGGTCGCCGCCACGGGCGCGGTCACCGGCACGGGCGCGGTCACCGGCACGGGCGCGGCCCGGGGAGTCTAGCCCCGCCGTCGCTCAGAGCGGGGCACGGCCCGCCTCGCCGGCCCGTCGCAGCGCGCGCGAGATGCCGTTCGCGGTGACGCGCACGAGGTGGATCATGTTCTTCTCGTCCACGTCGTCATGGCGCAGGACGAGCGAGAGCGCCGCGATGACGGAGCCGTCGGGTCCGAAGACCGGGGCCGCGACGCCGACGTGGTCGAGGTCCATCTGCCGGTCGCTGATCGCGTAGCCCCGACTCCTCACCTCGGCGAGCACGCGGCGCAGTTCGTCGGGGTCGGCGTAGGTGTACGAGGTGTAGCGCTTCAACGGCGCTGCGAGCACCTCCTCGCGCACGTCCTCGGGCGCGTGGGCCAGCAGCACGAGGCCGATCGCGGTGACGTGCAGGGCGTACCGCCCGCCGACGCGCGGCCGCCCGCGTCGGTAGTTCGGGTTCTGGAAGCGCTCGACCGAGACGAGTTCCGTGCCCTCGCGCACAGCCAGCTGCACGTTGTAGTGCGTCGTCTCGTACAGATCCTGCATGTAGGGACGCGCGATGCGCTGCAGCCCCATCGAACGTGGGGCGAGCGACGCCACCTCCCACAGTCGGAGTCCGATGCGGTACTTGCCCGCCTGGTCCCGCTCGAGGGCGCCCCAGTCGGTGAGGCGATGGACGATGCGGTACGCCGTGGCGATCGGCACGCCCGAGTTGCGGCTCAGGTCGGAGAGCGACTGCCGTTCCCGCCCGCCGTGGAAGGTGCCGATGATCGCGAGTGCGCGGCTGACGACCGACCGGGACGCCTCCTCATCGGCCGCGTCCTCGACGTGCGGATCCGCCATTGGATTCCCCTCGCTTCGCCACCGCCATGGGGGCGTCGGCCCACGACGGTCGTCGTGGGTCGGGATGCCGCTGCTAGTGCCCTTCGCCCTCGGGCAGGATCACGTGGTCGAGCGTGTACGGCGTGGGTTCGAGGGCCTTCGACATGATCGCCTCCATCACGGGAAGCGGCACGAGGCAGTCGGCGCACGCCTCCTCGCCGGCCGCGATCTCGACGACGACCTTCTCGTCACCGGCCTCCGACCAGCTGAGCAGGTAGCCGTCCGACGCGAGCATGTCGCGGAACTGCTGCAGAGCCTCATCCACGGCCGTGCGGCCGTCAATCGTGTCCACCATGGGGGACCTCCTCTTTCCATCATGCGGTCCTCGACCACGAATTCACTCAAGCACCTGATGGCTCCGAGTCCCACCAAGGCTTTCACCAGCCGGAAAATTGTTCGTTTCTTCTGGGCGTCCTGTCGGAGACTGACGAGGCCGGCGCACAACCTCGCCTGGCCCCGAACGACGAGAGAGGAACCCCGTGCGACACGTGATCGTCATCGGTTCTGGCCCTGCCGGGTACACGGCTGCGATCTACGCCGCGAGGGCACGGCTTGCGCCCCTCGTGATCGCGAGCTCCGTGGAGTTCGGCGGCGAGCTCATGAAGACCACCGAGGTGGAGAACTTCCCCGGCTTCCCCGACGGCATCCAGGGGCCCGACCTGATGACCAACATGCAGCGGCAGGCCGAGCGCTTCGGCGCCGAGATCGTCTACGACGACGTGGTACGGCTCGAGCTCGACGGCCCCGTGAAGCGCGTGCACGTCGGCAACGGCGATGTGCACGAGGCACTCAGCGTCATCTACGCCACCGGCTCCGCCTACCGCATGCTCGGGCTCGACGATGAAGCCCGCCTCTCGGGGTACGGCGTCTCCTGGTGCGCAACGTGCGACGGCGCCTTCTTCCGCGACAAGCAGGTCGCCGTCGTCGGTGGCGGCGACTCCGCGATGGAGGAGGCCACGTTCCTCACGCGCTTCGCCGACACCGTGCACGTGATCCACCGCAAGGACTCCCTGCGCGCGTCCGCGACGATGCAGGAACGTGCCCGCGCGAACCCGAAGATCCGCTTCCACTGGAACAAGCAGGTCGCGCACATCCACGGCGGCGACCTCGTGAGCGGTGTGGGGCTCGTCGACACGGTCGACGGCACCGAGTCGAGCCTCGACCTGTCGGGCGTGTTCATCGCCATCGGCGCCGACCCGCGCACGCACCTCGTGCACGGGCAGCTGGACCTCACGGCCGAGGGCACGATCGCCGTCGACGGCCGTTCCTCCCGCACCAACGTCCCCGGCGTGTTCGCCGCCGGCGATGTCATCGATCCGACCTACAAGCAGGCGGCAACGGCTGCCGGCTCGGGTGTCGTGGCGGCGCTCGACGCCGAGCACTTCCTCGCGTCCCTCCCCGAAGGCCTCCTCGCGCAGGCCGTGCAGCCCGCCGCCGAGACGGTCGCCGCCTAGTTCCCATCCCGCACGCCCGAAGGAGAACCCCATGTCCACAGCTCGCGAGGTCACCGATGCGACCTTCGCCGACGAGGTGCTCGCCGCCGAAACACCCACGATGGTGGACTTCTGGGCGCCCTGGTGCGGCCCATGCCGCGCGCTCTCGCCCATCCTCGACCAGATCGCGGCGGAGCATCCCGGCCGACTCGACGTCGTCAAGGTGAACGTCGACGAGAACATGGAGACCGCGTTGACGTACCAGGTCACCTCGCTGCCGGCGATCTTCGTCTTCCGCAACGGCGAGGTCGTGAAGCGCATGACCGGTGCGAAGGGCAAGCCCGCGCTCGAGGCGGAGTTGGCCGAGTTCATCGGCTAGCAGTGCAAGGCTCGACATCCGCTCGGCGGTCTGTTGCACGCTGCCGAGCGGATGCCGCGAGCCGACGGTCACCCCCAGCCGGTCAGCAGCGCCGGGGGGACGTGGATCTCGAGCAACACGATGAGCAGGTTGAGCACCAGGGCGAACACTCCGACGGACACCAGAATGGAGATCCAGCCACGTCGCGCGGACCAACGAAGTACGGCGACGAGCCAGAGCAGGGACGCGTAGAAGAACGGGATCACGAGCGCAAGCAACGGCAGGGCGAGGAACCACAGCGTCCACACGAGCACTCGTCTCCGTGTCGACGAGGGGTTCTCCTCCGTCCCGGGAGCCGACTCGTCGTACACGGACGCACCGAGGTCGGTCACCTCGCCATCGACGACCGACTCGCCCGCGCGGATCTTCCGCAGGTCCTGGGTGAGCGCGTAGAGGGCGGAGAGGGTCCCCGCGACCGCGACGAACGCGGGGAACCAGAAGGTCGGCCGCTCGATGGACATCAGCGAGATCGCCGCGGCGCCGGCGAAGACCAGCAGCACGAACCCGGTCGCGATCACCCTGACGACACTCAGACTAGGCATCGTTCACCTTCTCCTTCTCCGGCGTCTTCGCTCCCCGGGTCATTCGCCGCGTCACGGCCTTCACGGACTGGGCGATCCGTCCGGTGCTGTTGGTGAGTCCGGCTGCGAGCGTGATGATCACGAGCACTCCGACCACGATCGTCCACGGCTGCGTCAGCCAGCTCCAGTCGTACCTGCCCACCGAGATCCAGAGATAGTTCTCCGCGCCCGTTCCGAGCACGAAGCCGATGATCAGCGGTGGCCGGGGCCACTTGATCGCCTGCATGCCCCACGAGAGGAGCGCGATCACCACGACGAGCACGATGTCGCCCCACTGCACGCCCGACTGGTACGCGGCGAGGAGCATCACGACGATGAGCATCGGCCCATAGGAGTGGGGCTTCAGGAGGCTCAGGCGGCTGAGTGGCCGGGCGAGCGCCCCGCTCGCGATCGCGCCGATGGCGTTGGCGAGGGCCAACGTCCAGATGAAGACGAAGACCAGAGAGATGTTCTCCGGCCGCAGCAGTGTCGGCCCCGTCGCCACCCCCATCGTCGCCATACCGCCCAGTAGGATCGCCGCCGTTGCGCTGCCCGGGATGCCGAACATGAGCGTGGGCACGAGGACGCCGCCGTCCTTGGCGTTGTTCGCCGCCTCGGGCGCGATGACACCGCGGATGTCCCCCTTCCCGAACTGATCCCGGTCCTTTCGCACGGCGCTCTTCGTCGCCCCGTACGCGATCCAGTCGATGACGCTGCCGCCGATGCCCGGCACGATGCCCAAGGCGGTGCCCAGGAGCGAGTTCCCCACGACCACGCGCTTGTGCCGGAAGACCTCCCGAGCGCCGCGTAGCACGCCGCCCTTGCTGAGCGGAAGCTCATGGGCGACGGCCTGGCCCTGCACGAGCAGCGACAGGATGGATGGGATCGCGAACAGCCCGATCGCGAGGATCGCGAGGTCGATGCCGTCGAGAAGGTAGGCGATGCCCCCGACGAATCGATACTCCCCCGTCATGCTCGCGCTCCCGATGGTGGCGAGCAGCATACCCAGGCAGGCGGAGATGAGCGCCGGCGCCATCGCACCTCGCGAGATCACGACCACGAGACTCAGGCCGAGCAACGTGAGCATGAACAACTGCGGCGAGCCCATCCCGACGATGATCGGGCGGGCGAGGGGTATCAAGAGGAACAGCGCGATTGCGCCGATGATCCCGCCGATCATGTTCGAGGTGAACGCGGCTCCGAGCGCCACGTTCGCCAGTCCCTTGCGGGCCATCGGATACCCGTCGACCACCGTCGCCTGCGAGGCTGCGGTGCCCGGTACGCCCATGAGCACGGACGGGAACGTATCGCCGATCGTCGTGGCGGCGTTCAGGCCGATGAGCATGCCGATCCCGCTTGCGGGATCCATGCCGACGATCAGCGGCAGCAGCACGGCCATGCCCGTGATCCCACCGAGCCCGGGGATGAGCCCGAGCACCAGGCCGATGCCCACGCCGACGAGCAGCCAGAGTAGGTGCTCGGGGCTCAGGATCGTCCCAAGGGCTTCAAACGCAGGCTCCCACATCTCCGATCACCCCCCACCACTCGTGGGATGCGCCCACGACGAGCAGGGTCCGCCTGGTCATCGGACGCCGGCCTCCACGATGAAGTCCTTGATCCACTGCACCTGTTCGGGCGAGAGGTCGCGCACGGCAGCCATGGAGGCATCGGCTTCATCGCCGAGTTGCGCGAGCGGTTCCTCACCCAGGAGCTCCGTCGCCTGCTCGAGGAACTCCTCGTCCTCGACGACCTTCGCCATGGCATCCTGCAACGCCGCCTTCGCCTCGTCAGGCGCGTCGGAGTGCACCCAGTAGTTCCGAAGAAGGTTCGTCTGCGCCGTGGTCATGGCGCGATAGATGTCCCAGCCCATCCCGTCGGCGCGCTTCCCGGTCGATTCCTCGTACGCCTCGGGCATCGTCGGCAGGTCGGGAAGCGCCGGGTCACGCACCACCTCGCCGTCGATGACGTATCCCTGGGTCATGAGTGGGGTGATCTCACCGTCCTCCTCGAGGGGACGGACGTTGGTGAGGTAATGCGATGACGTCGAGTTCCCCATGCTCAATTCACCGCTCAGGACCGCCGCCGTGATGGATCCGCCGCCGTCGTATCCCATGAGCGGCTGGAAGTCGGCGATGCCGAGTTGGTCGAGCGCGAACACGCGCACCGACTCCGACGCGTTCAGCTCCAGACCGCCGTAGTACACGGGGGCCGTCGATGCCGTCAGGTCGTCGAGAGACCCGATGCCGGCCTGGGTGCTGCCGAAGATCGTCATCCCGCCGCCGAATGCAACCAGCGTCTCGAACTCATCCGGGTCGAACTGGACGCCTTCCGTGTCCAGCAGGGTCGACGCGATGATCCCGCCGGATCCCATCGCCAGGTGGAGTCCGCTCGAGTGATCGGCTCGCGCGAAGCGGTTCAGGCCTTCCTTCTGCGCACCGCCGGGGACGTTCTCGACGACGACCTCTGGATTGCCCTCGAGGTACTCCGAGAGATAGCCCGCGAGCATCCGGCTGAAGGTGTCCGATGCGCCGCCGGCGTCGAACGGCACGATCAGGGTGATCGTCTTGCCGTCGTAGAACGGACCCTCGGCGTCGTCGGCGGCACTGCTCTGCTGATTCGTCACCCCGCAGCCCGCAAGCGTGAGGATCGCGGCTGCGCCGGCGGCGAAGCCCAGCATGATGCGTTTCTTCGGTGACATCTTCGTCGACCTCTCTCTCATGGTGAGGACAGCCGGGAGCGGCCATCCCGTCGCGATGGCACATCATTGCACACAATTTGCTCCGTCTGCTATACAAGAACGACGAAAGGACATGCAACATGGGAAATCCGCTGGACGGCTCGACCGCCGAACTCGGCCGCGTCGACGCGGCCGTCGGGCCTGCGGCGGAATTCCTCCGGCTCGCAGATTCAGCTCTCGCGGCGGACGATCACGACCGCGCGTACGACGCGTCCGTGCAGGCCATCTGCGCCTATCTCACGGGCGATCTCAGCGACCGGCGGGCGATTCTCACGGCCCTTGCCGAGGTCCCGGCCGTCTCGAGCCGTCGAACGCAGCTCTTCCGGAGGCTCGAGTCCGTCGCCGCCGGCACTCGCGTCCTGATCGCGATGCGGCGGGATGCCCTCGCGTACCGGCTCGAAGAGCCGTCGATGGACGCGGTGGAGCGGGACCTCCGGCAACAACTGTCCACATCCTTCGCACCGGCGAATCTGGTGTTCCGGGCCATCGACGGGTCGAGTCCGGCCACGGTCCTCGAGCACGTCGTCAACCACGATGCCGTACACCCGATCAGCGGGTGGGATGAGCTGCGCCGCCGACTCGGGCCAACCGATCGGCGATGCTTCGGCCTGTTCCACCAGGCGCTCCCCGATCGTCCCGTGGCCTTCACGGAGGTCGCCCTGACATCCGAGATGCCCACCTCCATCGATGGGATCCTCGATCCCGATCGCACCCCGGTATCCACCGAGCGTGCGACATCGGCCGTGTTCTACTCGATCTCCAGCAGCGAGCCCGGGCTGCGCGGCATCCGATTCGGTGAGGCGCTCCTCGAACGCTCGATCGCCGCGCTGCATCGGGATCTGACCCACCTCCGCGCGTTCGTCACCCTTTCGCCGATGCCTGGGTTTCGCCAGTGGCTCGCCGATGCCGTCGCGTCGGGGAGCGCCACCGATGACCTTGCGCGGCTGCATCGAGGATTGGAGCGCGGCCTGCCGCCGGCCGACGGTGACGATCGGCTTCGCCGTGCCGCCGAGGCGTACCTGTTGTCCACGACGCGCGAAGACGGGCGTTCCACCGACCCCGTTGCGCGGTTCCACCTCGGCAACGGCGCCCGACTCGAACGGATACAGCTCGGAGCCGACCTGTCGGCGCGGGGCCGAGCGCAGTCGTTCGGCGCCATGGCGTGCTACCGATACGAAGGGCCATCCGCATGAACCCAGCCGGCGCCAACCTCTTCAGTCAGCTGTTCCCCGCCACCGGTGATGATGCCGTGGCGGCCGTCATCTCGCCGGATGGCGAACGCATCGAGTACGACGACCTCTCACGACTCGCCGGATGCTACGCGAACGCACTCGTCGCTGCGGGGCTCCGACCCGGCGACCGCCTGATGGCCATCACCGACAAGAGCGTCGCGGCGATCGTGCTCTATCTCGCCACACTCCGCGCGGGCGGGATCTACGTGCCCGTGAACACCGCGTACACCCGCGCTGAACTCGAGTACTTCGTCCACGACGCCCGGCCGGCGATCGTCGTGGGCGATCCGACCCGAGAAGCCGAGCTCGTCGCCCTCTGCGCGCGTCAGGAGACCCGGCTGCTGACGATGGACTCCGCAGGGAACGGGACCCTCCAGCTCGCCGCGCGCGATCTTCCGTCGGACCACGCCGTCGTACCGGTGGAGCCCGACGACGTCGCGGCGATCCTCTACACCTCCGGCACCACCGGGCGCGCCAAGGGCGCCATGCTGAGCCACGGCAACCTCCTGGCGAACGCCCGCGCGCTGCGATCGGCATGGGCGTTCTCGGCCGACGACGTGCTCGTACATGCCTTGCCGATCTTCCACACCCACGGCCTCTTCGTCGGGCTCAATGTCTCGTTCCTCTCGCGAGCGTCGATCATCCTGCTGCGGCGCTTCGACCCGCACGTCGTGGCTGCGCAACTCCCGCGCGCGACCGTGCTGATGGGGGTGCCCACCTACTACAGCCGCTTGCTGGCGGTGCCCGAGCTTCCCGGACTGTGTCGACGTGTGCGCCTGTTCATCTCCGGTTCCGCTCCGCTGCTGCCGGCCACGCACGGAGCGTGGCGAGCACGCACCGGACACGACATCGTCGAGCGGTACGGCATGACCGAGACGACGATGATCACCTCGAACCCGCTCGACGGCCCCCGCAAGCCCGGCACGGTGGGCAGGCCACTGCCGGGAGTGACGGTGCGGATCTCCGATGCCGATGCGCACGGCATCGGCATGATCCAGGTCGCGGGTCCCAACGTCTTCCGGGGCTACTGGCAGATGCCCGAGAAGACCGCCGCGGAGTTCACGGCTGACGGGTTCTTCATCACCGGCGACCTCGGCAGGATCGACGACGACGGGTACCTGCACATCGTCGGTCGCGAGAAGGACGTGATCATCACCGGGGGCTACAACGTCTACCCCAAGGAGGTGGAGAGCGTCATCGACGCCTTCGACGGCGTCGCCGAAACAGCCGTCTTCGGGCTCCCCGACCAGGACCTCGGCGAGCGCGTCATCGCCGCGATCGTGCCCGACGGGGGCGCCGTCATCGAACGTGCGGCGCTCGAGCGGTACCTGGCGGACCGACTCGCCCGCTACAAACGCCCGCGCGAGGTCGTCTTCGTCTCGGAGTTGCCGCGAAACGTGATGGGCAAAGTCCAGAAATCCGTCCTGCGGGGCGATCCGAGGGTGGGCCTGGCCGCGACACCGAACGAACCGGCTTCCAGCACGCCGCATCCGGAACTCACGAGGAAGAAGCAGACCACATGAGCAACAGCCAGGCAATCGCGTACCCGGCGACGGCTGACGAGGGGGGCGACCTGATCACCGTCCACGACCCCACCGGCTACCCGCCCGAGGTGAAGGGGAAAGCCCCCGCCGCACGCCTCGAGACGCTCGATGGACGCACGATCTACCTGGTCGACAGTCGATTCGACGACTCCATCGAGTTGCTCAGGCAGGTCGAGGCCTGGTTCCGGGAGCACATGCCCACCGTGACCGTTCGAGTCGTGCAGTTGGCATCGACCTACGCGAAGGACGATCCCGAGCTCTGGGAGCGCATCCGCGCCGACGGCGACGCTGCGATTCTCGGGGTCGGCCATTGCAGTACGTGTGCACCGGCGGTCTCGACGCACGCGATCACGCTCGAGACCAAGTACGGGATCCCGACCGTCGCAGTGCACACCGAGAAATTCGAGAAGGTGGTCAGGTCCGTGACCCGGATGGGCGGGCTGCCGCAGGCCCCGCTCGTCTTCGTACCGCAGCCCGTCATGGGAAAGCGCCCGGATGAACTTCGCGCGTACGTTCATGGAGCCGATCCCATAACAGGACGTGCCGTGATGCAGGAGATCGTCGAAGGACTGACGCGACCGATCGCCCAGTCCACCGCGGACCTCCCTGCGGGGAAGACCAGCGAGAAGCGCTTCGTGGCACCGGCTCGAAAGGATCGGCTGCACGATCTCTTCCTCGAGCGCGACTGGACGGACAAGCTGCCCATCGTGCTGCCGACGGAGCGGCGGGTCGCCGAGATGCTCGCCGGCACGAGCCGCCGTCCCGACGAGATCGTCGGACGCATGGAGCCGACCGAGAACCGCGGCGCATGGAGCTACACGGTCGAGAAGGTGGCCGTGAACGCGGTCATGGCGGGCGCGCGGCCCGAGTACCTTCCGGTCATCCTCGCCCTCGCAGCGAGCGGCCGAACAGCGCGCGGCAGCACCTCGAGCTCCGGAGCCGCCATGGTGGTCGTCAACGGACCGGTGCGTTCGGAGATCGGCATGAACTCCGGAACCGGTGCACTCGGCCCGTACAACCACGCGAATGCAACCATCGGTCGTGCGTATGGTCTGTCGTCGCAGAACCTGCAGGGCGGTTCCGTGCCCGGCGAGTCGTTCATGGGATCGCTCGGCAACAACTACACGTACAACAACATCACGTTCGCCGAGAACGAAGAGCGAAGCCCCTGGGAGCCGTTGCACGTCCAGCAGGGATACAACGACGACGACAGCACGGTGACGCTCTTCTTCGGAGCCCGCTCGACGACCTTCAGCCTCGGCCTTCGTGAACAGCATTGGCGCGAACACGTGCGTGACATGCTGCTCGGCACCGACGCCGTGACTGGACCCGTTCTGCTGCTCGACCCGATCGCCGCCCGCCAGTTCGTCGAACGTGGCGGCTTCTCGAGCAAGGCCGACCTCATCGGGTGGATCCACGACACGGCGAAGATGCCGGCCGGCCGGTACTGGGACCTGCAGCTCGTGCAGAACTACATCTACCCGCGGGCGACGTTCGGCGAGGAGCCGATGGCGAGCGGACTCAGCGCGGCTCCCGAAGAGCCGATCCCGATGTTCCCGCTGGAGAACATCAATGTCGTGGTGGTCGGCGGCGAGACGAACGGCTACTGGCAGATCATGGGCGCGCGGCACACGGCCACGGTGTCGGTCGATGAGTGGCGCTGAGGGGGACACCATGTCGGAGAGCTACGACCTCATCGTCATCGGCGCCGGAGTCGCCGGCCTGACCGCCGCCCGCGACGCGGCACGGGACGGCGCCCGCGTGCTGCTGCTCGAACGGTTGGGCGTCGGCGGTCAGGTGAGTTCCGTCGAAGGCATCACCAACTTCCCCGGCCTGCCGGGACCGATCGCCGGCTACGACATCGGGCTGCACCTGCTGGAGGAAGCAGAGGCCGCGGGCGCGGACGTCGTCCTCGCGCAGGTCGACGCGATCACGCCCGATGGTGCCGGGTACCTCGTGAGCGCCACCGACGAGGATTACCTCACACGCACGGTGATCGTGGCGGCGGGCTCGGAGCGCCGCACGCTCGACGTGCCCGGCGAAGCAGAGTTCGAGGGTCGCGGGATCTCGCATTGCGCATCCTGCGATGGTCCGTTCTTCCGTGACAAGCGCGTGATCGTGGTGGGTGGCGGGGACTCCGCGTTCGATGAAGCGCGGATCCTCGCCGGCCAGGCACGGGAGGTTCTCGTCGTCCATTCCGGCGCCACCCCGACGGGCCGGCCGGAGATCGTCGAGCCGACCGTGCGCCTGGACAACGTGAGCCTCAGGCCTGACTCCGCCGTGACCGGTATCCGAGGCGGCGACACCGTCGACACCGTCACGATCCGAGACCGGGCCACGGGCGCCGAAACCGAGGTCGCGGCACAGGGCGTATTCGTCTACGTGGGCCTCGAGCCCAACACCGAATGGCTCGCCGGGTTCCTGGATCGCGACGAATCGGGACGACTCGTGGTCGATGACGACCTGGCCACGTCGCGCCCCGGCGTCTTCGCGGCTGGAGACATCCGCACCGGCACCGCGGCGATGCTCACGCACTCGGTCGCCGACGGCGAACGAGCGGCCCGAGCAGCACTGTCACATCTCGCGGGCGACGAGCGCGGCCGCGCTGCAGCGGCGACGTAAGCTGCTGGTGATGATGAAGCAAAGCCGCGCGCTCGAACTCCGGGACCTCATCGAACAGGAGATCGTCACGGGCGCGTTCGCCCCCGGCGAGCGGCTCGACGAATCGATCCTCGCGAACCGGTTCAACGTCTCCCGCACGCCGGTGCGGGAGGCGCTGAAGCACCTCGCCTCCACGGAGCTCGTGGAGATCCAGCCCCATCGGGGCGCCTTCGTGAAGGTCATCACATTCCCCGAGATGCTGAACATGTTCGAGGTGATGGCCGAGCTCGAGGGCATGTGCGCGCGACTGGCGGCACGTCGCCGTACCGACGACCAGCTCGGAGAGCTCGAGGCCGCGCAGGCCGCCTGCGAGGCCACGCTGGCATCGGGTGACGCCGACGAGTACTACTACGCCAACGAGCGGTTCCACGCACTCCTCTACGAGGCGAGCGGCAACGCGTTCCTCTCTCGTACGGCGGCGTCGCTGCAGACCCGCCTCAAGCCGTTCCGCAGACTCCAGTTGCGCGTGCCGGGTCGCATGGCCACCTCCTCGGCGGAGCACGCCGCCATCCTCGCCGCGCTTCGCCGGGGCGAGGGCGACGTCGCCGAGCACCTCGCCGAGAGCCACGTGACCGTGCAGGGCGACCGCTTCAGCGACTTCCTCGCGGCCCTCGACGCCAGCTCGATCAAGAGAGGGGGGAGCTGACGGGGCGCGAGCCGACCGTCTCTCTCGTTCTCTGCCCGGCTCGCAGTGCACGCTGCCGAGCGGATGCCGCGAGCCGACGACCTCGGCTCGCGGCATCCGTCGCTCGGGCTCAGCGCTCCTTCACGTAGGTGAGCGCGTTCTTGTAGGAGCTCACGGGGATGACGCCGACGGGCACCGCCTCGACGTCGACGCGCACGCGCAACTGCTGGCGCACCGCCTCCTCGGCCGCGGCGAGCGCGCCCGCGGTCTCGCCGCGATCGACGCCGTCGCGCACCTCGACTTCGAGCGGGATCGCGTCGTCGAAGCGCACCTGGTCGGCGGTGTCCTTGCGGATCCGCATCGTGCCGGTCAGGTAGGGCGAGGCGAGGTCGAGCACGATGTCACGGATCGCGGTCGGGTACACGTTCATCGCCTTGTAGATGAGCATGTCGTCGGTGCGTCCGATGCAGCGGATCATCGGCGACGTGCGTCCGCACGGGCAGTCGACGGCGACGACCTGGAGGTGATCGCGCGAGCGGAAGCGCACGACGGCCGACGACTCGCGCGTCAGCGTCGTGTACACGGCCTCGCCGAGCGCGCCGACCTCCCACGGCACGTGCTCGTGCGTCTCGGGGTCGATGAGCTCGACGAGCACATCGGGGGCCGCGGTGAAGTGCATCCCCTGGCCGACGTGGCACTCCGACCACATGGCGGGCAGCACGTCGCCGACGCCCATGAGCTCGCTCACACGGCTCGCACCCCACGCCTCGAGGATGGCGCGGCGGATGTGCGGCACGCCCGCGCCCGGCTCGCCACCGGCGATGACCGTGCGCACCGAGAGGTCGGCGGCACTCCGGCCGAGCTCCTCCTCGCAGCGCTCGGCGAAGTGCGCTGCGAACGATGCGGTGCTGACGAGCACGTTGACGTGGAGCCGCTCCATGCCGAGGGCCATCCGCGGAGTCGTCTGGCCGCCGATCCACGCCAGCGTGCCGCCGGCCTCGCGGATGCCGTCGGCGAACGGCAGGCCGCCCGCCACGATGGGCATGCTCGTGGTGTGCGCGACGACCGAGCCGGGCGCAACGCCCGCAGTGCGGTAGCAGTTGGCGATCCCGAAGCTCCATCGGCGGACGTCGCCCGGCGTGAGGCCGAAGAACACCGGGGCACCGGTGGTGCCCGACGAGCTCGTCACCTGCATGAGCTCGCGGATGTCCACGAGCTGGAAGGCGCCGAGCGGTCGTTCCGCCGTGGCCTCCAGCTGCGCCTGGCGCAGGTCCTCCTTCACGGTGAAGGGCACGGCGAGGAGATCGTCGAGATGGGTGACCTCCCGGGCGTCGCCGAGGCGCTCGGCCCAGACGTCGTAGCCGCGCAGCCGCGCGAGCATGTGCGTGAACCCGGCGAACTGGTGCTGCTGCAGGGTCGCCCAGGGCATGGTATCGATCTCGGGGTTCCAGAGTTCGAGGGTCGCGTCGGCGGGTCTGGTGTGCGTCATCGCGCGTCCCGTTTGATGCCGGAGCCGGCCTGGCCCATGTCGCGCGGGGCGAAGCCGCCGCCGTCGACGGCGAGCACCTGACCCGAGATCCACCGGGCCTGCGGCGTCGACAGGAAGAACGCCGCCGAGGCGATGTCCCACACGTTGCCCTCCGTCTTCATGGCGACGTTCTGGCGGCGAACCTCGCGCTGTTCCTGGCTGATGCCGCGTGCCGCGAATGCGCCCCAGATCATGCCGACGCGTACGCAGTTGACTCGGATGCCGCGGGGTGCAAGTGCACCGGCCGCGCCGACCGTGAGCTTCTCCAGCGCGGTCTTCGCGATCGCGTAGGGACTGCCCGGCCCCCGGCCCTCGGCGGCGCCCGAGGAGACGGTCACGATCGATCCGCCCGTGGCCATGTACGACTGCACGTGACGCATCAGGTACCAGGCCGACGTGAGGTTCACGGCCATGGCCTTGTCCCAGATGTCCCCTGCGACGTCGAAGATGCCCTGTCCGCCTCCCCCGCCGATCGAGTCGGCGACGACGTCGATGCGGCCGAAGCGCTCGTGCACCTGCTTCACGGCGGTCTCCACCGATTCGTCGTCGGTGATGTCGACGACGAACACCTCGGCCTCGCCGCCGGCGTCCCGGATGGCATCGACGGTGCGCTGTCCGGCGGCGGTGTCGCGATCGAGCACCGCCACGGCCGCACCGCTGCGCGCGGCCAGCCACGCGAACGCGAAGCCCACGCCGCCTTCGGGGCCGCTGAGTCCGCCACCCGCGACGAGGGCGACCTTCCCGGTGTGCCAGGGCGGCTGTGCCGTGGCGAGCTCGTCATCGAGCGGCACGGGCATCTGCCCGGCGTCGTCGGTCATGGTGCGTTCTCCTTCTCGTCTCGCGCCATCGCGAGATCTCCTCTTCGTGCCCGCCGGTCGGCGAGCGTGCCTCATCGAACCGAGAGGCGTGGATCCTTCGTGCCTGTCCACAATGACTATCCGGCAGGGTCCGGGCCGCGTCACGGGGGGTTCCGCGAGATGGAAAGCCCTCGCCCGGCTCAGAGCAGGCCCGCTCGACGTCGCTTGAACTCGACGGTGCGCGGATCGAGCTCGGGCTTCTTCTCCGCCAGCGCGTGCGAGATGCGGTTCGCCGTGGCACGCACGAAGTCGACGAGCTTCATGGGATCGTCGCGCTCGGTCAGGTAGACGACGCCCAGCGCGGTCTCGACCCGTCCGTCCTCGTTGCAGATCGGAGCCGCGACGACGCCGGCCTGCATCGACACGAACTGCCGGGCGATGGCGAACCGGTTCCTGCGCACCTCGGCGAGCGTGCTGCGCAGCGTGTCCGCGTCGCCGATCCCCTGCGGCGTGAGCCGCTTGAGCGGCTGCTGCACGTACTCGTCGACGAACGACTCGCCGGCGTATGCCAGCAGCACGAGTCCGGTGGCGGTGACATGCAGGTCGAGCCGGCCGCCGATGCGGCTCTCACCGGTGAGATTCGCGTGCGCCCGCAGCACGTCGAGGTAGACGACGTCCCGGCAGTCGCGCACCGCGAGGTGCACGGTGAGCCCGGTCAGCCGGTGCAGGTTGACGAGATGCGGAAGCGCCCGCTCGCGCAGCCGGAGTGCCTGCGTCGATGAGGAGGCGAGGTCGAGGATCTTCCGGCTCAGCCGGTATCGGCCCTGGTCATCGAGCTCGAGCCCGCCCCACTCGAGAACCTCCTTCGCCAGCCGGTGGGTCGTCGTGAGCGAGAGGTCGGCGTATCGGCTGATCTCGGAGAGCGTGAGGGCGCCGCCCCCGCGCGAGAACGCCCCGAGGAGGGCGAGCACGCGCGCGGCAGCGGTGCGCTTACCCGGTTCGGGTTCGGGGTCGGGGTCGGCAATGTCGTCGATGCGTCCGAGTCCGTCGGATCGCGGCTGGATGTTCGCCATATTGCAGCTCCTGTCTTCGCTGACAGCGCTTCCGAATACCGCTGAATGAGGGAGCGAGTACCTATGAGGATAGGGGAACGAGTGGCACGGAATCGAGACTGAGAAATGCCCGCGCATTCCTGGAGGCGATGTTCTCGTAGTCCTCGGCGGCGAGCTCCACCGCATCGATCGTGTCCGCGAGCTGCGCCGGCCGCGGCATCGCCGGGAAGTCCGTGCCCAGCACCACGCGGTCGGAGCCGAGGTAGTCGACGACGAACTTCAGTCCGCGCGGATCGAAGACCATCGAATCGTAGAAGAATCGACGGGCGACCACGCTGGGCGGCTCGGCAGGGCGAGTGTCCTCGGGCTGCTGGGCCCAGAAGTAGTCCGCTCGCGCCAGCATGAGGGGCAGGCCGCCCGCGGCATGGCTGAACAGCACATGCTCGAGCGAGCAGGCATCCGCCATGCCGCCGAAGAGCAGGGACGTCGCACCGCGCGCCCCTTCGAGACCGACGCCGATCGACGCGCGCAGCGAGGTGGGAAGCGCGACCTCATCCATCCTCGGCATGGTGTGGATGAACACCGAGATTCCCAGGCGGTCGACCTCCTGGAAGAACTCGGTGAAACGGGCATCGCCGATCGGCACGCCGTTGACGTGCGAGGCCACCTCCACCCCGCGCAGGCCGAGGTCGCGAAGGTGCCCGAGCTCCGCCGCGGCGAGCACCGGGTCCTGCATGGGCACGATGCCGAGGCCGTGGATCCGGCCCTCGCCGTCGCGAACATAGCGGGCGACGACCTCGTTGACGTACCGGGCGATCGAGAGTCCGAGCACCGGAGCGATCGTGTAGTTCAGGAGCGGCGGCATGGGCGAGACGATCTCCTCGTCGACCCCGGCGGCATCCATCGCCTCGATGCGACGTTCGACGTCGAACCAGATGTCCTTCGCCGTGAACCTGGTGGCGCCGAACATGAGGGTCCGGGCCGTGTCGTGGTCGATGGCCTCCATCCGGGGGAAGCCGTCCTCCTCGGGGAAACTCTTCGGAATGATGTGCGCGTGGGCGTCGATGATCACGTGTACCTCCTGGGGTCACTCTCGACCCACTCGAAGGATTCTCGAGGGCGACTTTTCACCCTGCGGAATGCGAATCCACCGGCCGCTCGCGCGCCCGGGGAGGCTACGGTGCCTCGGCTAATCGACCGTCGTCAGCGCCCCACCCGACCGAACAGGCTGGCGATCGGCGCGAGCACCATGGGTCTCGCAGCGATCCATGCCGCCGCGATCAGCACGAGCGACCCGACGAAGAGCGCGAACCCGACCCAGTCGGTCGCCTCCCTGGCCGTGTAGATGTGGTTGAGGTTCCGCAGCGCCCCGGTGGTGAGCACGAGGGTGACGTGCACGACGATGAACGCGACGAAGTACAACATCACCGGGAAGTGCACGGCGCGTGCCCACTCGACCGGGTAGATGCGGTTCAGGGTCGCGGCGTTCTTCGGCCACAGCCCCGACATGCGCACGCCGGTGAGCGCTGCGAGCGGCGCGGCGATGAAGATGGTCGCGAAGTAGGCGAGCACCTGCAGGCTGTTGTAGTTCACCCAGCCGTTCTCGAGCGGCCAGTCGAGCGAGAGGTACTGCAGGCCCGCCGAGATCGCGTTCGGGATGACCTCCCAGCTCGTGGGCACCACCCGCATCCACTGACCGGTCGCGAACAACAGCACGACGAAGATCACCCCGTTCACGAACCACAGGATGTCGAGGGACTGGTGGAACCAGGCGTTGAGGCTGATCTTGCCCGCGCCGCCCTTCGACCAGCGCGGCGTCCAATACGCGGCCGGCCGCCGCTCGAGTCGAATCTGGAGGCCCGAGCGGATGATGAGCACGATGAGGAAGACGTTGAAGAAGTGCTGCCAGCCGAGCCAAGCCGGCAGGCCCACCGGCGCTCCCTCGGGCAGATGCGTCTCGCCGGGGTAGGTCGCCATGAAGTCCTGCATGAAGTCGAGCCCGATGAACCAGCGGGTGAGTTGCACGACGATGGTGGCCGCGCCGATGATCGCGAGGATCCCGATGACGGATGCTCCGACCCACTGCTTGAGGGTGAGCGGGCCGTACCGCTTGGCCTCGGATGCCGCGGGGGCAGCCGCCGAAGCGGGAGCCCCCACAGGTGCGGGTGCGGCCGCGCGCGCGGCGGCCGGGGCCACCGGCTTGACGGCCGGCGTCGGAGCGGGTGTCGCCGGCTGCGGAGGCGTGACGGTGGTCTGCGCAGCGGTGGGAGCGGCCGTCGTGGCGGCGACCGGTTCGAGCGTGGGTGCGGGCGCAGCCGCAGGTGCTGCTTCGGGTCGCGGAAGACCGCGCCGCACCCCGGGCTCGGCTGCCACCTCGGCGACGGATGCCGCAGCCGCGGGCTGGTCGGTCGGCGCCGGAGCTTCGGTGACCGCGGGCTCGGCCGGAGTTGCGGCCGGCGCGACGGCCGTGGATGGGGGCCACGGCTCTCCCCCGGCAACGCGCGGAAGGCCGCGGCGCAGGGTTCGTCCCCCGGTGGCGGCAGGCGCCGTGGCGGCGGGCGCGGCAGGCACTTCGACGGCGGGCGAGGCGATCGCCGGCGCGGGCGCCGCTTCGGCAGGGGCGGGCGGATGCTCCGTGGTCGGCGCTGCGGCGGCATCCGTCGCCATCGTCGCTGCGACCGCCGGAACGTCGCCCGATTCGGGCCACGGACGACCGCCCGGTACGCGGGGCAGGCCGCTTCGAAGGCGGCGAGTACTCGACGCAACCACCGGGGCCGCGGGAGCCGTCGGGGCCTCGGCGCTCGCCGCGACCTCGGGCGCGACATCGGGTGCGACGTCAGGTGCAGACGACACCACGGCCGGCTCCACTGGCGTCTCGACCCGTGCCGCGGTCACATCGGCGGGCGCGTCGCCCGCGGGCGGCCACGCCTCACCCCCGCGTTCGCGCGGCAATCCTCGACGAAGCGTGCGCCCGTAGGTGGCCACCGATCACTTCTTCCGCTCATCGAGCGCCCTGATCAGCTGCGGCACGATGGTGAACACGTCGCCGACGACGCCGAAGTCGGCGACCTCGAAGATGGGCGCGTCGGGGTCCTTGTTCACGGCGACGATGGTCTTCGCCGTCTGCATGCCCGCCTTGTGCTGGATCGCACCCGAGATGCCGAGCGCGACGTACAGCTGCGGCGAGACCGATACACCGGTCTGGCCCACCTGGTGGCTCTGCGGGATGTAGCCGGCATCGACCGCGGCGCGCGAGGCGCCGATCGCCGCACCGAGGGTGTCGGCGAGCTGCTCGACGAGCGCGAAGTTCTCGGCCGAGCCGAGCCCGCGGCCGCCCGAGACGACCTTCGTCGCACCGCGCAGCTCGGGCCTCGTCGAGGTCGCGGTGACCGCCTCGAACGAGTCGATCGACGCGGCCGCCCTGCCCGACGCCTGGGGCTCGAGCGTCTCCACGACGACCGGGCGCGCCTCGGCACGAGCATCGACGGCGCCCTGACGCACGGTCACGACCAGCGTGCCGAAGGTGGCCGCGGAGTCGACGTTGTACGCCCCGCCGTAGACCGAGTGGTGGGCGATGATGCCCTCCTCGTCACGGGAGAGGCCCACCGCGTCGACCGCGAGCGCCGCACCGGTGCGGGCCGCGAACCGTCCGGCCACGTCGCGCCCCTCGATCGAGTTCGAGATGAGCACGGCGTCGGGCGACACCGCGGCAACCGCCGTGGCGAGCGCGTCGGCGAGCGGCACGGTGAGCTGCGCGGATGCCGCGTCGGTCTCGACGGTCAGCACCCGCTCGGCACCGGCGGCGGCGGCCTGTTCGGCGATCGCCTGAGCCTGCCCGGCTCCGGTGACGACGAGCGCCGCCGGCGTGCCGACGAGCGAGGCGGCGCCGAGGAGCCCGGCGGCGCTCTTGGCGAGGGCGCCGGTCGGCGTCACCTCGAGGAGGACGAGGATCGAGTCTGCTGCGTAGTCGGTCATGATCGTCCTCTCAGGCCAGACGGTTCTCGATGAGGAACTCGGCGATCTTCGTACCGCCGTCGCCCTCATCCGTGATCTTCACGCCCGCGGAGCGCGGCGGCTTCTCGGTGATCGCCGTCATGATCGACGCGGCGACCGAGAGGTCCTGCGGGTCGACGCCGACATCCGACGTGGTGAGCGTCTCGAACGGCTTCTTCTTCGCCGCCATGATGCCCTTGAAGTTCGGGAAACGGGCATCGGGCAGCGCCTCGGTGATCGAGATCACGGCCGGGAGCGGCGCGCTCAGGCTCATCGTCCCGTCATCCGTGGTGCGGGTGCCCGAGACCGAGTCGGCGGCGATCTCGACCGTCGACAATGCGGTCAGGTTCGGCACCTCGAGCAACTCGGCGAGCATCGCCGGGAGCACCCCGCCGCTGCCGTCGGTCGAGAGGTTGCCGGCGATCACGAGGTCGAAGCCGGTCTTCCGGATGCCGGCGGCGAGCGTCCGCGCGGTCAGGCCCAGGTCGGCGCCGGCGAGGCCCATGTCGGCGATCTGCACGGCGGATGCCGCACCCATCGCGAGCCCCTTGCGGATCGTCGTCGCGGCACGCTCGGGAGCCATCGACATCACCACGACCTCGGCCTCGTTCTTGTCGGCGTGGGAGAGGGCCACCTCGAGGGCGCGCTCGCCGATCTCGTCGAGCACCGGCTCACTCGCGGCGCGATCCGCGAGCCCTGTCTCGAGGTCGAGCTTGCGCTCCCCGTAGGTGTCGGGGACCTCTTTCACGAGGACGATGATCTTCATCAGGCGCGGGTCCTTTCCCTCATCCGGCGAGCGGCAGCGCTCGCGGCACCTAGTTAATCATGCCTAACCCAGATTCGCCTTCGCGAGCGGCGATCTCGCACGCGCGGGCTCGGCTCGCGATCACGCCGACCCGTCGACCAGCCTTCGCCCGACGATCAGCCGCATGATCTCATTGGTGCCCTCGAGGATCTGGTGCACCCGCAGGTCGCGAACGACGCGCTCGATGCCGTACTCCCGCAGGTAGCCGTAGCCGCCGTGCAGTTGCAGCGCCGAGTTCGCGACGCCGAACGCGGCATCCGTCGCGAATCGTTTCGCCATGGCGCACGCGGCCACGACGTCGGATGCCCCCTCATCGAGCTTGATCGCCGCGCGCTGCAGCAGCGCCCGCGCCGCCTGCAACTCGGTCTCCATGTCGGCGAGCGTGAACACGACCGACTGGTTGGCGGCGAGCGGAGCGCCGAACGTCTCGCGCTCATGCACGTAGCGGAGCGTCCGGTCGAGCGCCCACTGCGCGCCGCCGAGTGAGACGGCGCCGATGTTCACCCGGCCGCCGTTGAGCCCGCGCATGGCGATGCCGAAGCCGTCGCCTTCGGCGCCCAGGCGGTTGGCGACCGGCACGCGCACCTCGTCGAAGAGGACCTGGCGGGTGGGCTGCGCGTGCCAGCCCATCTTCTCCTCGTTGCGTCCGAACCCGAGTCCCGGAGTGCCGTCGGGCACCACGATCGCGCTGATGCCCTTGGCCCCCGGCTCCCCCGTGCGGGCCATGACGATGTAGAGGGCCGACGATCCGGCGCCGGAGATGAACTGCTTGACGCCGTTGATGACGTAGTCGTCGCCGTCGCGGCGGGCCGAGGTTGTGAGGGCCGTGGCATCCGACCCCGCCCCCGGCTCGGTGAGGCAGTAACTGCCGAGCTCGGTCATCGCGGCGAGGCCGGGAACCCAACGCCGGCGCTGTTCGTCGTCGCCGAACGTGTCGATCATCCACGTGACCATGTTGTGGATCGAGATGTATGCGGCGATCGTCGTGTCGCCCTTGGCGAGTTCCTCGAACATCGCCACGGCGTCGAGCCGCGAAAGGCCCGACCCGCCCACGTCCTCGCGCACGTACACGCCGCCGAGGCCGAGCTGACCGGCCAGGCGCAGCGTGTCGATGGGGAAGTGGTGCTCCGCGTCCCAGCGTTCGGCGTTCGGCGCGAGTTCCGCGTCGGCGAACTCGCGCACGGCTTGAATCAGGGCATCGCGCTCTTCGGTCATGGTCCCGTACGGGTCGGCGCCTCGCCGGGATGACGAAGCTCGATGCTTCCTTGATACCGGATGTCGCGGCCGGGGCGACAGGGCTGGCCGCAGGTTCGAGGAACGACGTGGAGCACTGGGCGGAGGAATGGTTCCCGTCAGCGGCGCGTTGCTGCTGCTATGTCGACTACAGAAATGGAAAGCGCCGTGGACGCTTCGGATCATCGCGGGACCGTGCTCATCGTCGGTGGCGGTGAGGGTCTTGGCGCCTCAGTTGCGCGGGCGTTCGCGCGGAGGTCGTATGGGGTCGCCCTCGCGGCGCGTACTGCGGACACGGTGGATCGTGTCATGGAAACGCTTCCCGGGTCAGGTCCCCGCTTGAGCCTCGTCGCGGATGCCTCCAGCGATGAGGATATGGCGCGGGTGGTACATGAGACGCGTCAGAACCTCGGCGAGATCGACGCGGTCGTCTACAACGCCGCCGCCATTCGAGCCGACGCACCCGGCGACCTGACCTCGGCCGAACACCTGCGTCTCTACGACGTGAACGTCGTCGGCGCACTGCGTCTGGCGAAGTTGACGCTGCAGCGGCGAGCGGCCGGCGAGCGGGCCCTGACGTTCATCGTCACTGGCGGCATGCCGATCGCCAAGCCGTCGTATACCAGCCTCTCGCTGGGCAAGGCGGCCCTGCGCGCCCTCACACACGCGCTGGCCGAGGAATATTCCGCTGACGGCATCCGTGTCGGCATGGTCACCATCGACGGCGGCATCACGCGAGGCACGAACCTCGACCCGGATCGCATCGCCGAGGAGTACTGGCGCTTCCACTCGAGCCCGACACCGCCGTGGCGTGGGGAGCTCGTACTGACGCCGTGACCGGTCCCCTGGGTGCTCGCAGCGGCATCGAGTCGGCTTGCCGTATCCGACGTTGTCGATTGCCGAGCGAGACCATCACGTCAGCAGAGGCTCGGCGGCCAGTATCGGGGTGGTCTGTGCAGAGGCGATGCGCCATGCTCCTCGCTCCTCCACCAGCACATAGGTGAGTCGGGCTCGTGTAGGGAAGGCCATGTCGTGCCGATCCTCGGGAACTCGCTCGTCCAAGATGTGCTTGAGACAGCGAACGATCGCGACGTTGGGAGTCAGGAATCGGACTTCCTCGATCTTCGATCGAGTGTGAACGTCGGCGAGGGGCGTCGTCAGCGCGGCATTCATTGCTGCTGCAAGCTCGGCGCGGCCGGATACGCGCCTCCCGGACAAGTTGATCACGGCCGTATCGGGAGTGTGAAGTTCGACGAATTGTTCAGTGTCGGACTGATGAAGCTCGGCAGCTTCGACAACGCTGCGCACCTGTGTTTCCTGATCATTCATGGTTTGCTCCCAACCGGAGCGAGGCGCTCCGCAATGAGGCTATCACCAAGGGGAGCGAATCGCTCCGGTGCCGGCGTTTATGATTTGTGGATGACACATCCTCCGGCCAAACGTCGACCGGAGGCGATGCGCAACGATCGCGCGCTCCTTGTCGCAGCACGAGAAGTACTGGAAGTCCACGGGGTGCACGCGTCGGTTGCCAGGATCGCCGACCGAGCGGGAGTGGGCATCGGCAGCCTCTACCGCCGGTACCGATCCAAAGAGGAGCTCTTCCAACGCCTGTGCGCGATCGCACTCGCCGACTACCTTGCCGCTGCCAGGGCGGGGCTTACCTTTGACGACCCCTGGCATGGCCTCCTTCACTACGTGAATCTCTCGATCACTGAAGGTCCGGGCGCGCTCTCGTCCATTGCGGGGACGATTACCGTGACCGCTGAGATGGCGGAGCTGAGTCGGCTCGGAGACGAGGCCGTAGGAGCCCTGGTCGCTCGCGCTCAGAAAGCCGGCATCGTGCGGCCCGACATCACACCCGTTGACCTCGAGTTGCTGATCGAGCAACTGTCTCGGTCGCCACTGCTGGAGCAGCTGAAGAGACAGGGGCGAGATGACCTCTCCGCCGCCGCTGTGGCAGCACGATCCCGAACCATCGCAATCGCCGTAGACGGGCTCAAGGTCGGAAAGCGAACCGACCTCCCCGGCGAGTCTGCTGGGTACGAATTGTTCTGGGAGCGCTGGTCCGTCATGCCGGGCGAGGGCGGGACTCCGACCCACGACACCATCGAGTGATTCAGGCGCCTGCACGAATCAACGGTGCAGACCAGCACACCGTCGGATCGGGACTCTCCTCGTACCCCGCCGTTCTCACGTTCGGGTCAGCGCTGACCCGCGCCCTCCACGATGTCCTCGCCGTCGGCGCGATGGGTCGCGGGAGCCTCCCGCCGACGATGTACGGGCATCTCGAGGAAGTAGGCGCCGAGCGAGCCCGCGAGCGTCGCGACGATCACGACCAAGTACACCAAGAGCGCCACGTGCAGGAGCCGCGTCATCGCGGGCTTCCCCCTCCAGAGGGGCGCCGGTGACCGTCGCGAGCGCGGACTGATACAGGGCCTCACCGTAGCTGATGCCGTCACTCATGAGGTAATGCAGCTGGCTGGCGGCGAGGATGACTACCGCTGACGGCTCCGAGCCAGGCCGGGCGTTCCATCCACTACTGGGTCGAGGTCGACTCGAGCCCAGCGGCCAGTCGAAACAGAGAACGGTCGAATTGGCCGGATGCTCACGGATAGCGGCGCTCGTCAGCTTTCGAGTAGTCGAGCTCGGCGGTCACGCGGCCGGCCCGGGCGCGGTCGACCCAGTCGGCCGTACGCAGTAGAGGTCGGCCGATAGCGACGAGATCGAACTCGCCGTCCCGCTGGCGCTCGGCGAGTGCCTCGAGGGACGACGGTGACGCGGGGTTGCCGAACGCCGACTCGTGCCGCAGTCCGATCGAGCCGACCGTGATCGTCGGGAGGCCAGTGAGCGCCTTCGCCCAGCCAGCGAGGTTGCGCTTCGGGTGCGCGTTGGGGAACGCGGGCTCCCAGAACCGCCGTTGCGAGGCGTGCAGCACGTCCACGCCCGCCTCGACGATCGGGCGCAGCAGCCCACCCAGCTCCTCCGGCGTGCGAGCGACCCGCGCGGAATAGTCCCGCTCCGCGAACTGCGAGAAACGGTAGATCAACGGGAAGTCCGGCCCGACGGCCGCCCGCACTGCCGCGACGGTCTCCGCCGCGAAGCGGGCCCGCTCGCGCGGTCCGCCGCCGTAGGCATCCGTCCTGCGATTCGTGGCCGGCCACAGGAACTCATGGAGGAGATAGCCGTGCGCGCCGTGCAGCTCGACGCCGTCGAAGCCGATCTCCTGTGCGAGGCGCGCGGCCGCGCCGTATGCCTCGAGTGTGTACTCGATGTCGTCGACCGTGAGCGGACGGCCATTCGGCGAACCGTCGGGAGCGACGCCGGAGGGCGTCAACGTCAGCGGGCTCGTCGACGGGACGCGCTCGCCGCCGAGATGCCAGAGCTGCGCGACAATCTTCGACCCCTCCGCGTGGACGGCCTCGACCACGCGGCGCCATGGGCCGGCGGACGCATCGTTCAGCCTCGGCACCGCCGGATCGTGGTGCGCGCTCGCCCCCTCAATCGCGATGCCCTCCGTCACGATGAGTCCGACGCCGCCCGAGGCCCGTCGCGCGTAGTACCAGGGCATGTCCGGTGCGGGCACGCCGTGAACGGCCCGCTCGCGAGTCATCGGCGCCATGACGAAGCGGTTCTCGAGCCGGAGACCGGCTACGGTCGGCGTCTCGAAGAGGGGCGTCGTCCACGGCGGCTCGGTCGGGCAGACGGCGACGCCGCAAACCTCCATCGCGGCGGGTTTGCTCGACGGGCCGGATTCCAGGTGCGTTGGAGCAGTCATGTCGTTACGCTATTCCTTCACATCAATGTGAAGGTCAAGAATGAAGGTCGGGGCCTTGTGTGTGCGCCCGCCGTCAGCCGGCGCATATTAACTAGCCTTGCGATGTGAGCGCTGAACTCGATGACTTGGACCGGGCCCGCGCGCGCTATCCGCTGGGTATCCACGTCGTCGGCCGGGTCAGCCACATCCTGAGGCCCGGCGCGATCGGCGTGTTCGTGGACCTGGGCGAGCCGCCCGACGGTTGGGTGGACGTTCTGAGCCTGCCGACAGATACCGCGCATTGGCCATCTGTTGGAGCCGTGATGACGTTCGAGGTCATCCAGCACACACCTGGCCAGGTGCGTCTGTGGCCGCTCGAGCCAGAGTCCCCGCCCCCGGACGCCTCGATTCGCTCGGCCGAGGTGCTGTGGACCCGGTATCCGGTCGGCATCGAGTTGGACGCCGTCGTAGAAGAGGTGTTCCCGTCGAACCGCGAGTACGCGGTCAGATTCGGTGACGACGAGATCACAGTCGAGTGGACCGGTGAGGCCCCGGCGCCCGGAGACGTGCGACGGCTCCGCGTCATCCGGCATCTCGTATCTCCGCGAGCGCTGGTGGTCGAGCCAGTCGAGGAGATCGGCACGAGCTGAGATCGTCTCAGGTTCGGTGGAGCTTTGTGCCGGCCTCTCGGCACGCGACATCGCCGAGGACATCGGCCACGAGAACCCCTCCATCACGCAGGACGCCGACATGGCGAAGAACGCCGAGAGCGCCCGCGCCGCGGCGGCGATGGGCGCCTACCCCGGCGCGTGAATCTGCGGGGGCTGGTGCTGGGACGGCGTACCCGATAACACGGCGAAGGCCCGAACTTCCGCAGAGATCCGGGCCTCTGGTAACGATTTCCAGTAGCGAGGGCGGGACTCGAACCCGCGACACCACGGAGGCGACCGGGTCGTTCTCGAGTCTTTCCTCGCGATCCAGAAACTTCGAATGATCTCGGACTGGCCCGGGATTCCTTGAGAGAACGGATGCTGCGGACACGACTCTACCCGGACAGCTGGGAACGCTTGGAGAGGGTTCGAATCGATATTCGTCGAATAAGGGTGCCCGCATCAAGTCTCTGGCGCTGCCTTGTCCGGATGGACGCACAACCCCACCCGCTATCGTCCAGGTGTATTGGAGCGGCACGCGCGATGCGATGCTCCAGCGCCTCGATCGGGCCCGCGCGGCCGGCGCGAAGTGGCCTGATAGCCACTCTCGATTGGTCGTTCTCCAACGGTCGCGACTGGGGGAGCCCGTGGATCCCCGAGAAGCTGACCCTCCAGGCGGCCATGCGGTTCGCGCCGCAAGCGGTGACGCGGCCGGCGTGGCTCCTCGGCTTCCTGAAGACAGGCCGCATTCCTGACCTCACTGCCCCGAACCTCTCGCCCCCGGACGGCGGACCGACCCCGACGTTCTTCGGTGCCTACTTCGAGTGGATTTCGACACCGCCGGCGACGTGGGATGACATCGCGTGGCTGCGCGAGCAGTGGCGCGGCCCGTTCATGCTGAAGGGCAACACCCGTATCGACGACGCGAAGCGTGCCGTGGACGCGGGCGTCACCGCGATCTCGGTGTCGAATCACGGCGGCAATAACCTTGACACGACGCCGGCGTCGATCCGCATGCTCCCGGGCGTCGCGGATGCGGTCGGCGACCAGGTCGAGGTGCTTCTCGACGGTGGCATCCGATGCGGCGGGGATGTCGCGAAGGCGCTCGCGCTCGGCGCGCGCGCGGTGATGATCGGTCGAGCGTACCTCCGGGGTTCCGCGGCGAACGGGCAGGCTGGGGTCGAGAACGTCTTCGACGTGCTGCGCGGCGGGCTCGACTCCGCCGAGCTCAGTCTCGGGCACTCCTCGATCGATGAGCACAGCCCAGCCGACTTCTACATGCCCCCGGGCTTCCGGCGGGAGCTTGGAGAGCGGGGGCGGATGCCTCGACTGCCGCTGCGACGAAGCCCGAGCCGCGCAAGGCGAAGCCCGCGACGTCCCGTCGCGCCAAGCCCGAGCCGGCGGAGCCCCGGCCCGACGAGGCGGTCGCCCTCGGCAACATCTGAACGGGCATGCCCCGCAATGCTTGCGTTTGAGAGGCGTGCGTCTGTCGAGTGCGCTGGTTTCCGCGGCGTGAACACGTCGCCTCGCCGATTCGGGTGTCGCGGAGTTCAATCCCCGATCGGAAGCGTCTGCCTCCTGGCCGGTGTGCCGAGCGTGATCGGCGATAATCGCTTCGATTGGATCGCGCGTGCTCGCCCATCCCCGCGCAGTGTAGCGGGTCACTTTCGCCGTCAAGCTCGTTCGCCCGGCGGTCGATGTTCCTTCGATTTTCCTGCCCCGTGCCGGACTGAACGGCGAGCGACGGGTCACACCTCGTCGGCGACGCGGCTCTTCCGCGCGATCGGGTTCAGCATGGCGCCCTTCGCGTGGTAGTCCTCCGTGCCCGCGTGCTTGAGCTCACGACGCTGGATCTTCCAGCCCTCCTCCGTGCGCACGAAGACGTCGTGGTACTGGCCATAGACGATCCCGTCGGGACGCTCGCGGTTGTACTTGTGCCATGCGTAGAGCACCGAACGGACTTCGGCGTTGTCCTCGTCAAGGAAGTCGATCACGACATTCGAGACGTGGTGGCTGGTTCCGGCGAAGAACGCGGCGATGCCCGTCTTGTCGTTCGCGAGCGTATCGAGGTAAGCCTCCGCTCCGACCGCTCCATGCTCTGGCCCGTAGACCACCTCGAGCTCCGAAACGAAGAGCGGGAGCATCTTCTCGGGGTTGGCCATATCGAGGTGGTAACCATACTCGTAGAGCACGCGCTTGATATCGCCCTCGTCGACGAGCCGCTGCACCGTGGCGATCAGGTTGTCTGGTTTGACGGACATCTTTCTTCCCTTTCATGAGTACCACTACAGGCCGTTTCGCCCGATTCTTGGCGCGTCGTCTGTTAACAGGTATGTTGACGGAGTGGCAAGAGCCACTCCGTGGATCAGGCGGTAAGGCTGCTTGAAATGGCCGCAATCCGCTCGTGTGCGACGTAGTCGTCGAGCGTCGGCGTCTTCACGAGGTCCCAGTACTCAACATTGAGAAACGGCATCACGAAGATGACGCGCCCCTTGCGGTTGCGATAGTAGGTGCTGAAGCCCGGGTGCGTCCAAACTGTCCGCGAGTGGTACTCGTCGACGAGGTCGTTGTAGCGCTTCGTGGCCTCCTCGGTGGGGGCGATCGCCTGTACACCAGCCGTGAACATCTCCTTCAGCAGGTCGCGGAGGTACCGCGCCTGCAACTCGGTAAAGTACATGAAGCTTCCGCTCGGCGGGAGCGAGTGCGGACCCCCGACCATGAAGAGGTTCGGGAAGTGCGGGATACCGACGCCGAGGTAGGCGCGAGGGTCGTCTTCTTCCCAATATTCGCTGAGAAGCAGGTCGTTCTCGCCCTTCACCTCGTACGAACTCAGGAAGCGGGACGCCGCGAACCCGGTCGCCCAGATGATGACGTCGACATCGAGATGTACGGCGTCCTTGATCTGCAGACCCGTCTCATCGACGCTGGAGACCGCGCCGGTCACGAGGCTCACGTTGTCGCGCAGAAGGGTCCGATACCAGCCATTGTCCATGAGCATGCGCTTGCCGAACGGCGGGTAATCGGGCACCGACGCCTCGATGAGGTCGGGTCGGCCGGCGAGCTGCTCCTTGATGTAGCCCGTCAGGAACTCACGCTGGCGGTCGTTCCGCCGGTTGATCGACCGGTCCGGGTGCGGCCATTCCGGGTCGATCCGGAGCGCATCTATGATCTTGTCACCCTGCTGCCAGAACAGGCCAAGCCAGTACCACGCGCGATACAGCGGAACCTCCGCGAGAAGCCGCCGCTGTCCGTCCTCGATCGGCTCGCAGAACTGGTCGAACGGCGCGATCCACTGCGGCGAGCGCTGAACGATGGTGAGGTGCGCGGCCGTCTGGGCGATACGCGGGGCGATCTGCTGGCAGCTTGCCCCGACGCCTACAATGGCGACTCGCTTACCGGTGAGGTCGATGTCGTGGTCCCACTCGTTCGAGTGGAACTGAACCCCGGCGAACGCTTCGCGACCGGGGACGTCGGGCAGCACGGGCTGATTCAGCGAACCAACCGCACTGACCACCATGTCTGCGGTGTGCTCGGTAAGGGCACCGTCCGGGTCACGCGTCGTGACCGTCCACTGCACCTTTTCCTCGTCATAGTGCGCGCTCAGTACCTCGGTATTGAACCGAACCTTGTCGCGCGCACCGAGCTCGTCCAGGACGTGGTTGAAGTAGCCGTACAGCTCATCCCGCAACTCGTAGTGGTGGATCCAGTCCTTGTAGGAAAAGGAAAGCGAGTACAGGTGGCTAGGCGTGTCCACGCCCGCGCCCGGATAAGTGTTCTGGAACCACACGCCGCCCGCCTCAGAACCGCGCTCGAAGATCTCGAACTCGATGCCAAGCTGCCCGAGGTTGTGGATCGCTGCGAGGCCGGAGACACCTGCGCCGATGATGATCGCCTTGAATCCTTCGGGCGCCGTGATCTGGACTTCGTCGTCCTCCTCGGCGACCTCGCCCGTGGACGAGGCGCGACGCTTGAGTTCCTCACGCAGGATCGCAGCGTGGCGGTCGCTGATCGGCTCGCCTACGAAGAATCCCGCGATGCGCTTGACCCTCTCGTCGTCGTCCATCGCGACGGCGGGCTCCCGCCCGTCGAGCAGCGTCCGGATCGCCTCAATCGCGGCTGCGCGGATCTCGTCCTGGACGTCGTCCGCCAGATCACCTGTGACTCGCGGGGCCACGCCGCGGAACTTGCTCGGCCGGTACCGGTCTGACAGCCACTTCTCGTCGCCGGTCACTTGGTACACCACCATTAGCAGCACCGGAACCGTGGCCACCTTTACAGCTTCACGAATCTCGCGTTCAGTCAACACTGACATCGCCTCACCAATCCTGTCTGGGCGCAACCATCATTCAAGCCCCCAGCTGTCAGTCAACTACACCGTTGACGGTTCTGTCAATAATGACGTTGACGCGTTGTTTTTCGCGTGCCCTCGGCCGTATGACTCGGGCCATGCACGGCTGTTCGCACAGCCAGGACACAAATTGCCCCGACGCTACTCGAAGACGTAGCGAGTGCGGGCAACGAATGTGCCCACGCGACCGAGCCCCCGGGCTTCGATGTCCAACCGCCACTCGGCGTCGATCACGCCGCCGTCGCGTGCAGAACACTGCTCGAGGACCAAGTGCACGCGGACGTCGGAGCCCGTCGCCACTTCGCGCTGGAACCGCACATCGTCGATGCCGTAATTGAGTCCGAACTTCCGTCCGCGTACGCCGAAGAGTTCCATCATGAGCGAGGCCATCCGTGCGACGAGCAACTCGCGCGGGAGATTGCCGTCCGGACGGAGTTGACCAGTCGACGACGCGAACAACTCGGCCTCACGCGCGCTGAGGGTCACCCAGCGACTCACGCCGAACTCTTCTCCGGCGGCGGCCATCAGCGCCTCGGGCCCATCGAGTTCTCGCACGGACACACACACTGCCAGCGGATGGGCTACGGTGTCAACACTTGTGTTGCCCACACGGAAGGAATCAACATGGACGCGAAGGTTGCTCTGGTCACTGGCGCGTCGCGGGGACTCGGACGAGCCATCGCGGTCGCACTGAGCAAGGCCGACTACAACGTGGTCGCCGCCGCTCGGAGCGAGAAGGGCGCAGCGGAGACCGCCGAGATGATCACCTCCGCTGGAGGACGCGCGATCCCGTTCAGGTGCGACGTGCGCGACGGAGAGTCAATCGAGGCAACCGTTGCGGCGACGGTGGCGGAGTACGGGCGCCTGGACGTGCTCGTGAACAACGCCGGCATCACGCGCGACGCCGGGATGCACCGGATGACTGACGAGGACTGGGATGCCGTCATCGAGACGACGCTCACGGGTGGGTTCCGGATGTCGCGCGCAGCGCAGCACCACATGGTCAGCCGGGGCGAGGGCGGACGAATCATCTTCATCGGCTCGATCGCCTCCAACGGCAGCCGCGGACAGGTCAACTACGCGGCGGCGAAGGCGGGCCTCATCGGACTCGCGAAGTCGATGGCACTCGAACTGGGTCGCTACGACATCACCGTGAACGTCATCTCGCCCGGCCACGTCGAGACTGAGATGACGCACGGCGTGGCGCGCAACCTCGGTGTCGACTACGAGGAAATCAGGCAGGCGCGGATCTCCGCGAACGCCCTGAATCGCGTCGGCACGCCCGATGACATCGCGGCCGCCGCGACCTATCTGGCCTCCGATGCTGCGGGATACGTCACGGGCAGTGTCCTGGTCGTTGCGGGCAAGCCGGTGTGAGGTTGACAACTCGCCCAATCGCGACGTAGCGTCAATCAACACGTATGTAGATCCGTCGAAGCTGATGAACCTGACGAGCAGTGACGCCGCAGGAAGAGTCGCTGAAATCCACACGAAAGAGGCGACAATGTGGCGCGTGACGAGTGAAGCCCTGCCGCTCGGAGACCTGCTCGTCCGCTCGGCGACACGCACGCCGGACCGGATCGCGGTCGCCCTCCCCGGCGAGGAGCACACCTACGCCGAGCTGCTTGAAGAGTCGATCCTCGTCGCGCGCGGACTGTTGGCGTTGGGCGTCGAGCGCGGTGACCACGTCGGCGTCGTCGCCCCGAACTCGTATGAGTTCGTCATCGGTCTATTCGGCGCGGCTCTCGTCGGCGCCGTTTCGGTTCCGCTGAGCGTTCGCAGCACCCCACGCGAGCTCGCGTACGTCATCCCTCACGCCGAGCTCAAGGTCATCCTCGCGACCGACCTGATCCGTGAGCACGTCGACACCGTGCAGCGCATTGCCGACGCCGTCCCCGGGCTGGCGGCAAGCGACGCATCGCAACCGCTGGACCTCGCAACCGCCCCACACCTCCGCCATGTCGCGCTCCTGCGAGGACAAGCCCGGCCGGGTGTGATGGGGAGGTCCGATTTCGTCGCGCGCGCGGAGCATGTCTCTGTCGACGCCGTGGATGTAGCCCGTTCGCGGGTCCGAATCCGCGACGCCGGTCTTGTCCTCTACACCTCCGGCACCACCTCGAACCCAAAGGGCTGCCTGCTCGCGCACGAGACGATCACCCGCGCGACCCTTGCCCGCCCGGGTGCAGCGTTCCCGATCGACGATCCGGGCGAGCCACTCGTGATGTGGTGTGCACCGCCGCTTTTCCACAGCGCCGCAATCCAGGGACTGCTCTACTGCATCCACCTCGGCGGGACATTCCTAACCGACCTGTACCTCGACGGCGACCGCGCTGTCGCGTTGGCGAAGAAGTATCGCGCGAACAGCCTGTGGGGCATGTTCATGGCAGCCATGCGCAGCTTCATGGACGCGAACAACTTCGACGTGGCCGACTTCTCCAACGTGCGCTCCATGATGTCTGTCGGCTCGCCGGCAGACCTCATGCAGCTGCAGGAGGTTTTCTCTAACGCAATGCTCGTGAACGGGCTCGGCATGACTGAGCTCACCGGTTGGTTTTGCCTGTCCGACCCTTCGGATACCGCGGAGGAGCGCGCCCGCACCCAGGGGAAGCCAGTGCGCGGCGCCGAGGTTCGAATCGTGGATCCCGAGACGCGCGAGGAGGTGCCGTTCGGCGTACCCGGCGAGCTCCTCATCCGCACGTACACCGTCATGCTCGGCTACTTCCATGATGAGGAAAGGACGCGCGAGACGATCGACGAGGACGGCTGGCTACACACCGGCGATCTCGTCTCCCGCCGCTCGACCGGCCACCTCGTCTTCGAGGGTCGGATCAAGGACATGCTGAAGGTCGGCGGCGAGAACGTCCCGACCGCCGAGATCGAGACTTACCTGTGCGAGCACCCCGACGTGCTCATCGCAGAGGTCGTTGGCGTCCCGGACCCGCGCCTGGAGGAGGCGCCCGTCGCCTTCGTGCAGCTCACGAAGGGTTCGACCACGACGGAAGCGGACCTTATCGAGTTCTGCCGGGGTAACCTCGCGACGTTCAAGATGCCGAGGGCAATCTTCTTCAAGGAGGAGGAGGGCTGGCCGATGTCTTCCACCAAGATCAACAAGGTGGCGCTGCGCGTTGAGGCGTGCGAGCTCCGGTCCGCCAAGACTCTGGCCTGACACGAGCGACATCGCGTTTAAACGCCAGAGGCGTCCAACCCGGCGGGGCGGGAACACCTCTGGCGTCTGTGCGTCAGCGCGCGGAAATGCCCTCGAGAAACACTTCGATGAACGTCTCCGAAACGGTGGCGGCGTCGTAGCGACTCTTCGGCGGCGCCCACCAGCGGTGCGTCCACTGCGTCATGCCGAAAATCGCGTTGGCGACAAGCGTGGTCGAGAGCTCGGAGCGGAACTGCCCCGCCTGTTTGCCCGCCTCGATCGCCTGGATGAAGCACTGCTCGATGCTGTGGGTGATCTCCACCATTTCCCGCGCCCACGGCGCCTCGATTGACGCGACCTGGCCCATGATCTCCTGGACGTACACGTACATGTACGGGTAGTGCTCGACTTGGGACTCTATGTTCGACGTGATGAGGGCTTTGAGACGCTCGCGCGGCGACTCGACTTCCGCCACGATGATCTCCGCTCGGCGCAGGTTCTCAGCGGTGAGCCCAGTGACGCACTCGTGGAAGAGCTCTTCTTTGCTCGACACGTAGTAGTAGAGCGACGCGCGGTCGGTGCCGAACTCGCTTGCGATGTCGTTCAGCGTCGCCTGCCCATAGCCCTTGCGCCGGAAGACCCTCGCGGCGGCCGCGATCAACTCGGCGCGCTTTGCCGTGTATTCGGGACTGCCATCGAAGAGCGCCGTCGCTCGTCTCTGCCCGATGCCGCTCAACTCCTTTGAAGTCACATGAACCCCTTTTCGAAACGTGTAGATCGTGCAGATGGCTTTCGGAGTGAAACTGGCCGGCCCACGAGAACCGGGCCGTCTCAGCGGGACAGATCGGAAATCCGCGACCGCGTGGGGAATCCACGCAACCGGTCCGAGCCAGCCACGTGAGGTTCTCCCCGTGCTCCAGACTGATGAATTCGAACGTCGGCTCAGCGGCGTCCACTGGCGCTCCTCTCCGCCGCTTCCGTCACCGCCGTCGTGTCGTCGCCCACCCGCTGCTTCGGTGGGCGCGCCGGCACGCGCGAACTCCCTCTCGTGCAAGCACTGAGAATATGTAAACATATCTGTTGATGACATGGAAGGGCAGACCGAATGGACACCAGTGCGAAGTCGGAAACCAACCGCCAGGCTGATCAGCTCCTCGTCGGAGTTCCGGATGGCGATGGTCTCACCGACCTCCAGATCGCTTACCTGCAGTTCGGACTGAACGCGTCGGCGACCGTCCTTGACACCGCCGCGGCGCGGAGGTGGGCCGAGCGGACTCTCGCGCTCGGCGCGTCGCCAGAGCAGCTGCACGAGATAGTGACGCTGATGTCGAGCATTGGTGTCCACGCGTTCTTCGAATCCACCCGTCTCGCAGCCGCGCTCACGGAGCCAGCGGGCGGCCGAGGCGCTTTCGACCCAGACCGGCAGGCTCTATGGGACCGCCACATCGGCGAGCGCCGCTACTGGACGGCGATGCGCGAGGAGATCCCCGGGTTCCTTGAAGCGCTCCTGTGGATGGACCCGGACGCTTTCGTCGGCTTCCTCGACTTCGCCGGTCTTCCGTTCCGCGCGGGGCGCGTGGAGACCCTGACGAAGGAGATCATCAGCATGGCGGCGGATGCCTCCAGCGCCCACCGCTACCTGCCGGGCATGCGCATGCACCTGCGCAACGCGGTGTCGATGGGCTGTGGGGCGAGGGCGATCCGCCAGGCTCTCGAGATCGCGGCGGAGTCGTCGGAGCACGTCGGGGTCGCCTGACCCTCACCCGCGAAAGCCAGGGAGGTCCCGACCACTGCGGTCGGGACCTCCATGTCTATGGCGTCAGCACGTCAGCGGCCGGTCCATTCGGGGAGGCGCTTCTCGGCGCGCGCTCGGTCGCCCTCCTCGACGTCGTGGCTCGTCGCATACGCCTCGATCGGCTCGTACTTTGTCGCCAACGCCGCCTCGAGCGACATGGAAAGGCCCCTGAGCGCGGCGTCCTTGGCGGCTTGCGCCGCTAGGGGCGATACTGCGGTGATCTTCTTCGCCCACGCTTCAGCGGCCTCCTGCAGACGATCGAAGGGAACTACCTCATTCACAAGGCCGTGCTCGAGTGCAGCCGCGGCAGAGATCCGCTCGCTCGTGAGGATCATCGCCATCGCGACGCGATACGGTAGTTGGCGCATCGCGCGGTGCACGACGCCGGCCTCACCGATGATGCCCGCTTTGGCCTCAGGCAACCCGAATTGGGACGTGTCGGCGGCAACGATGATGTCAGCGCACATCGCGAGCTCGAACCCTGCGCCCAGGACGTAACCCTGGGTCACGACGATGAGCGGCTTCTTGAGCACGCGCGGCGACCCGCCGATGCCCGTGAGGCCACCGCCGATCGAGAGTCGCTTCGGGTGCAGCCCTGTTCCGCCGCTGATGTCAGCGCCGGCGCAGAACGCGCGTTCGCCCGCGGCCGAGAGGACGGCGACCCAGATGTCGTGGTCCGCGTCGATCTCGTCCCAGCGTGCCGCCAACTCCTCGTCCAGGCTGTGCGAAATCGCGTTGAGGACTTTCGGGCGGTTCAGCGTTACGTATGCGACATGGTCGCGGACCTCGTAGAGAAGATCATCGGACACTTTCCGCCTCCTGCGACTTCCGGTCGATCATGACCAAGGCGTGAGCCTTGGCGTGGTAGTCCTCGGTGCCCGCGGTCTTCTGCTCGCGACGGATGATCTTCCAGCCCTCGGCCGTGCGCTTCAGCACGTCGTGGTACTGCGCGTAGACGATTCCGTCGGACCGTTGGCGGCGGTACCGGTGCCAAGCAATGAAGACTGAGCGGGCGTGCGCGGTTTCGTCGTCGACGAAATCGATCACGGTGTTGCTGACGTGGTGACTGGTCGCTTCGAAGAACGCCGCGATGCCCGTGTTCGGATTGCTCAGCACCTCGAGGTAGTCGTCCCGACCCTCGGCGCCATGGCTGGGACCGTAGGCCACGTACAGGTCGTTGGTGAACAGCGGAAGCATGCCCTCCGGCTCCGCCCCGTCCAAGTGGAACGCGTACGTGTAGAGCACGCGCTTGATCTCGGCCTCGTCAGCAAGTCGTTGGACGACTTGGACGACATTGTCGGATGTAACTTCCACGCGGGGGCTCCTTCGCACCTAATCTACAGATACGTTGACAGGATATTCGGCGCGGCTAACGCCGTCAACCCGAGTGTTGAATACAACTAGCAGCCATGACTTCGCATGCAGCCCGGACCCGCTTTGGCAAGTCGCCGATCTGAATCGGCGCGTTAACAGTAGTGTTGACGTGCGCAACCTATCTACTTCCGTAGTTCGCGCACCGACGGAGAGGATGCCAACATGACTTCACTGGAGGAGCGCCTCGCCAGGGTCGAGGATCAGCTGGCGATCTTTCAGCTCATCAGTGCCTACGGGCCGGCTGTCGATGCCGGAATGACCGGAGCGGCAGTATCGCAATGGGCACGGGATGGCGTCTACTCGGTAGACGGTATCGGAGAATACCGTGGGCCCCGCGAGCTCGCCGAGCTGTTCGACGCAGAGCTTCATCAACGCTACATACACACCGGCTCCGCGCACGTGAACTCGTTGCCGCACGTATTGATCGACGGCGACCGCGCCGTCGCCACGAATTACCAGCAGCTCTACATCTGGAGCGGCAAGGACGCTCGCGTCATGCGCAGTGTCGCCACTCGCTGGGAGTTCGTGCGCACAGCGGACGGGTGGAAGGTCGAGACGCGCACGAACGCACTGCTCGACGGCAGAGACGTCGGCCGCAGCCTGCTTGCGCGCGCGAACGAGCCTCCGCAGAACGCTTGACGCGCTGCCTGAGATCATCTCGCCCTCTCGCCCTCTTTTTGCGCACCTGTTACGGTTATCATCAACAATGACGTTGATGCACGATCGGCTAAGAAGCCGGTCCCACTGAGGGGAGCACCTATGCAGTTGTCCGAATCGACCACCGTTGCCATCACCGGCGCCGGCAGCGGAATGGGCGCCGCCATGGCGCGCGCCTTCGCAAAGCGCGGGTGCACGGTGGTGGTCGCCGACGTCGTGGAGGCAACGGCGAAAGCCGTCGCCGACGAGATCACGGAGGCCGGCGGAACGGCGTATGCAGAGATCGTGGACGTCAGCAGCCAGGAGGCAGTCGATGAATGGGCTGCCCGCACTTTCGACCGCCTCGGGCACGTCGACGTGCTGTGCGCGAATGCCGGGGTCTCGCTGCGACCCTTCCGCACGACGTGGAATGCCTCGCTCGACGATTACAGATGGCTCGCGAGTATCAACTACTTCGGGTTCGTGCACTGCATCCGCAGCTTCGTGCCGCGCATGCTCCAGCAAGCGGGACGACGCCAGATCGTCCTCACCGCGTCCGTCGACGCACTGCAGTTCCACCCCGGTCACGGGCCGTACGGCGCGACGAAGGGCGCTGTCACGACGCTGGCCGATGTGTTGCGGTACGAGCTGTACGAGGAGGATCCGGACTTCGGCGTTACGACGCTCTACCCGGGCGCGGTGCACACGAACATCGCGAAAACCGAGGCGCTACGCCCAGCCGAGACGCGGTCGTCCGAGCGCGCGGTCGTCGCGTATGAATCGACGTTCCCGGTCCCGTACTTCGTGCGCTTCCCTGTGGAGGCCGACGTCGTGGGCGAACTGGTCATCGCTGGCGTCGAGAAGGACTCGCAGGCAATCCTCACTTATCCGTACGAGTACAGCGGCCACGACGAGCGCGGCGAAGTGCTCCGCTCAGGTGACCCCATGCGGCTGTTCGAGGGCCGGCCCTGACCGGTTGCGACGAGATGAACAGAGAAGAGGAGTATGCCGTGGAAGCCGGTAGAACGCAGTGGGATGAGGAGTACGATGTCGTCGCGGTTGGCTCAGGAGCCGGCGGCGTCGTCGCGGCGATCGCTGCGGCTGCAGATGGAGCGTCTGCGCTGGTTGTCGAGAAGTATCACCAGCTCGGCGGCGTGACGTCGCTGTCGGCAGGCCAAGTGTGGATGGGGCCGACGTCGCACGCAAGGGAGGCCGGCTTCGATGACTCTCCCGAGGAGGCACGCGCGTACCTCGACTATCTGAGCGCTGGATTCGGCGACCTCGATAACCGCCAGGCGTATGTGGACCGCGGCTCCGAGGCGCTCGACGCGTTGGCCGAGCTCGGCCTCCGTCTGCAGGTGATCCCCGGACTCAGCGACTACTACTACCCAGACGCACCGGGCTCGAAGGAGGACGGCCGTTACCTCGAAGCCGTCCCGTTCCCGGCCTCGAAGCTGGGCGAGTGGGAGCATGCCACGGTGGCGGGGAGCGGGGTGAGCACTGGCGCCCTCGGCACGAGCACACTCAGCAACCTCGACCTGCTCGAGTGCGGCGCCGACGGCGATAAGCTCGCCAAGCGTTCGACGGAGCGCGCGGCGCGGTCGGAGCGCGCGCAGGGCGCCGGAATCATGGCGAACTTGATCGCGATGGCCCTCGAGCAGGGCATCGAGTTCCGGGTGAACACGGCCGCTGTCCAGCTCGTCGGCGCGGGCAGAGTCGAGGGCGTCATCGTCGAGACACCCGAGGGCCGTCGCGCGATCGGCGCACGCCGCGGCGTGGTGCTGGCGATGAGCGCCTACGACTGGGATCCGACGTTCCGCGAGACCTTCGAGCACATGCGGAACCTCTACAGCGTTACGCTGCCGACCGTTACGGGCGACCACTTCCGACTCGCGTCGCGGTTCCGCGCCGCGATCGCGACGACGCTTCCGGCGGCGAACCCCACGCATCTCGGCATCCACGTGCCCGGAGAGACGTGGGGCGGCCGCCCGATGTACCGACACATGATCCCGGCGCTCCCGCACAGTGTGGTCGTCAACCGGGCAGGCTCTCGTTTCGGCGACGAGTCATTCTTCCACAGCTACGTCGCGGCGATGTATCACTTCGACGGCGACCGACAGGACTTTCCCAACTGGCCGGCCTGGCTCGTCTTTGACGAGTCGTTCCGAACGAAATACTCGCTCGGTCCGATCGCGGCCGGGCAGGACCTTCCCGAGGGCATGGCGGTAAAGGCGGACTCACTCCGGGAGCTCGCGGCGATCTGCGGGATCGATCCGGAAGGTCTTGAACGGACCGCCGAGCGGATCGGCGAGTTCGCTCTCTCTGGCATCGACGAGGACTTCGGACGCGGCTCCCGCAGCTTCGTCCGCAAGGTTCTGGGCGATCCCGAGATGCAGCCGAACCCCAACATTGGGCCGATCGACCACCCACCGTACTACGCAATTAGCCTGGAGCGCGTGGGCACGGGCCTCGCCTCCGCCGGCCTCAAGACGAACGCTTCCGCACAGGTCATCGACGTCGAGGGCGAGCCGATCCCGGGACTCTTCGCGGTCGGAAACTCCGTCGCCCGCCTGGAGTTCGGCGCCGGCTACAACAGCGGCATGGCCGTCGGTCGCAGCCTGGTCTTCGGCTATGTGGCCGGGAAGATGCTCGCGACGGCTTGACCCACGCGAAACGAGAGGGGGCGGCCCGCACCGCGAACCTCCCCCTCCTTCCTGGCACGACCTAATCGGCGGAAGCGCGGATCGCGTCGTCGCGGAGGACCCGCTTGTTGACCTTGGTCGCCGACAGCGGCCAGCCGCCAGCCTCCACGAAGTGGACCCGCCTCGGGATCTTGAACGTCGCAAGTTCCCCAGCGCAGTAGTCCAACACGTCCTGCACCGACATCTCAGCCCCGTCGACCAGCTCGATGAATGCGACGGGCACCTCGTCGAGGCGCGGTTCGGGGACGCCCACGACCTCGGCCGTCAGGATGTCGGGGTGGCCACACAGGTACGCCTCGATCTCGATTGCGGGGACGTTCTCGCCACCGACCTTGAGCATGTCCTTGATCCGGCCCTCGTAGACATAGTGGCCGGACTCAAGCCGCGTGTAGAGGTCGCCAGTGTGCATCCAGCCGTCGGAGTCGATCACCTCAGCGGTGCGCTCCGGTTCGCGGAAATAGCCGTCCATCAGCGTGTAGGTGCGGACGAGCAGCTCTCCGCGCTCCCCCGCGGGACGCTCTTTCCCAGTCTCCGGGTCGACCACACGCAGTTCCGCACCCGCGACCGGCGTACCGGACGTCGTGCGCCGGTGCAGGGGCAAATCGCCACGCGGCGTGATGCAGAACCAGCCCGTAGTCTCGGACATCCCACCTCCGGAGACGAGCTCGGCCTGCGGAAACAGCTCCTGCAGCTCGATCATCTCCGCCTCGGGCCCGACCGTCCAGATCGAGTGAACCCAGCTCAACTCGGCAGCATCGAACCCGTTCGCCGTACGCAGCGTCCGCATCGGCGGCATGAACCCGCTCCATAGCGAGTTGGCTCGATGCCGGCGGATGAGGTCGAGGGCGCGGTCCGCGTCGAGGTGGACGTCGGTAACGAGGGTCGCCCCCGTCGCAACGACGTAGACGAAGGCCTGCAGGGCGGCGATGTGGAAGAGCGGGAGTGGATGCCACATCACCAGAGGTCCCGCGATCTCCGCAGGCGGCACCGCGGCCGAGATTCGTGCAACCGATCCACGGCTGATCGCCTCGTGGCTGATGACGCAGCCCTTCGGGTTCGAGGTCGTTCCCGACGTGTAGAGGATGAGGGATGCGTCGCGGATGCGAACGCGCGTTCGCACGCGCGCGACGTCCGCGGCGGTGACCAGTTCGACCGCCTCGTTGAATTGGGTGCGGCCCAGTGCACCGCCGCCTGCGTTCCCCCTCAGCATCACGACGTGCCTCAGGAGCGGCGCGCCCGAAAGGTCGAGCGGGCGCGACGCATCGCTCTCGGCGAGTCCACGTAGCGCGCCGTGCATCCGTTGGCGGAAATCCACGTGCTCCGAGATCCTGTCGGTCGTGAGGATGACCCTCAGCTCGGCGTGCGGGATGAGGTAGGCCAGCTCCCGACTGGTGGCACGGACGTGCAACGGCACCACGACGGCACCGATCAGGGATGCGCCGAACAGTGCGGCAACGTACTCGATGGAGTTCGGCGCGAGCACGCCGACGTGGTCGCCGCGCTCAACGCCGAGGCTGAGTAGTCCGCGCGCGACGTCGATGGACTCAGCGCGGAGTTCTGCGTACGTGAACTCCTCCGTCGGGATGACGAGCGCGGTAGCCTCCGGCGTTCGCTCGGCAGTCCTCAGCAGTAGGTCGGCGAGCGGAAGCGCCTCGCTCAACACGGTCCAGTCCGGCTCGTCGTGTGCCCACTGCGCGCGAAACCCTTCGCGTGCGTCGCTTACCACAGCAGTCACGGTACTCCTCTCATCCTCGGGTGAAGTAGCCCAAGTCTACGTGATTGTTGATACGCGTCAATATTCCTGTTGACGTAACCGCATCATGTTGAATAGACTCACGGACGGCATCGTCAACGCTGACGTAGAACGTACGGTGATCCTGAAGACGCCCGAAGGAGTGCGCCCCATGTCCACTGAATATCTGCCTACATCAAGCCTTCCGGCGACCGACCAGCGTAGGCGGGCCCGCCGTCGGCTGCTCGGCGGCGCCGTAGGAACCTTCGTCGAGTGGTATGACTTCCTGATTTACGGACTGACCGTCCCGATCTTCGCGTCACAGTTCTTCCCGGGAGGTGACCCCACTGTCGCCCTCCTCAGCACGTTCGCGATCTTCGGCGTCGGATTCGTCGTCCGACCGCTCGGCGGCATCCTCTTCGGCTACCTCGGAGACCGTATCGGACGCATCAAGGTCCTCGCGATCACGATCATCCTGATGGGTGCTGCGACCGGCCTCATCGGCCTGCTGCCCGTCTACGAGGCAGTCGGCGTCCTCGCGCCGCTCCTCCTTCTCTTGCTTCGCCTCGTGCAGGGATTCTCCACCGGGGGCGAGCATTCGGGAGCCTTGAGCTTCGTCGTCGAGTCCGCTCCGCAGCATCGCCGCGGCTTCTGGATCGCGATCGTCTACTCGGTCTCCATTCTCCCGGGCGTGCTCTTGGGCTTCGGCCTGATCGGACTCCGTGCGGCTCTCGGCGAGGCGGCCTACATGGAGTGGGGCTGGCGCCTCCCGTTCTTCCTCGGAGCAGTGCTCGCGGTCGTCGGCCTTTGGTTGCGACTCCGGCTCAGCGATCCAGAGGAGTTCACGCGTGCACGGGAGGAAGCAGGCTCCGAGAACCCGTTGAAGACCGCGGTGATGAAGGAGTGGAAGTCCCTCCTCGTCGTGCTGGTGATCATCATCCCGAATCTCGCCGGGTACTACTTCCTGGTCACCTACATGTACTCGTTCGCGATCACGACCGTCGGCGTTTCGCAGGAACTCGCTCTCCTGTCGAACACGATCGCGTCGGCTGTCATCATGCTCGGCTCGTTGGTCGGCGGCCGGCTCGCGGACCGAGTCGGGCGGAAGCCACTCATGATCGCGGGCGCGATCTGGATGGCGCTCTCCTCCTTCCCTGCCCTGATGCTTCTGAGCTCCGGCACGGCGATCGGCGTCATTACTGCCCAGCTGGTCGTGGCAGTCGGCGTCACACTCTACGTCTCGGGCGCCGTCGTCACGATGCTCGAGTTGTTCCGCACATCGTCGCGGTACTCCGCGCACGGTTTGTCCTACGGCGTCGGCACGGCGATCTTCGGCGGCGCGACCCCATTCGTCGCCACCTGGCTCGCTTCGAACATCGGCCCAGTTGCTCCGGCGATCATCTTGGTCATTGCGGGTCTACTGAGCGTCATCGTCCTCTTCTTCACGCCAGAGACACGTAACGTGAATCTCTCCTCAGGTGCGGTCGCGCTTAACGGCGACGACGAAGCCTCGGCCATGGCCGCAACTCCAGCGACGCAGGAGCGAGCGCGCGTCTGACACTGGCGCACACCGGGTACGGCGCCAGTGCGCCCGCGCGGCTCTTGATTCTCGGGGCCCTCGAGCCGCGTGGTTCCCGCCGGCTGCGGAAAATTGGTTTGAGCCGTGTTCGGCGCCCTGTTTCCGACGCTGTTCTGATTGCTCGCGGCGAGCGCAGAGCAGGATCGGAGGCTTGACGGCCGCCATTTCTTGTTCCTCATCAAGTGAGGCGTGTAAGGGGCGACGGCCTACCGGGCACGGCAGGACGCGACCGTGCGTTTGACGATCCGTGGCATGCTGCCACCGGTCTGGTTGGTGGTGTGGCGGACCGCCAATAGTTTGAAGGCCCGACTCATCCCGACCGCAATCTTCTGGAGTTACGAGGCTCACCCCGCCCCCGTGCGCGACCCGCTGGCGAGAGGCAGGCGCGAGCTGCGGGTCCTGGATCAGGCGGCGACGATCCGGCGTCCTATCCAGCCCAGGCGCGCACGCCGGAGGGAGCGCTTGTGACATACCTGCGTAGGTTCGGCGAGGACCGACGCGAGAAGCGTCGCGATCACCGGGGATACCGCCCAGGACGATGTCACACAGGTTCACTGCATGGGCCCCGACGAGCCGGTCGCGGAGCCGACAATGCCCGCCGGGTTCGACGACGATCTCCTCGCCCGGATCGCTGCTCGCCATCGGGATGAGAGGTTGCTCACCCAGAGCGTTCAGCTCCAGAACGGGTGTCGGGTCGTGTCGGGTCCTATTCAGCAGAAATGCCACTGCGACCGGCACAGACACGCTCACGCTCGCGCTGCCACGCGTCAAGGAGCGCCATGCCCCATTCTCTGCGACGCCGAATCAGGCGCCTAATAGTGCTAGGAATCCTTCAGGGAAATCGTCAGAGCGGAGCCCTCATCAGCCACGCCCATCCGAAGTTCCGTCCGCAGTGGTCCCTGACGGTACCCGAAGAAGTCCCGAGCGGTTCGAACGCCCTTGCCGCAGGGAGCCCTAGGCTTGGAGACGGTGTGCGCTAGAGAGATAGACGGGGCATGCCAGAGAAGGCAGCGTTTGCGACAGCCAGCCGCGATCCTTCGCGAGGACGACCCTGCGTCGGGCATGGGCGCGCTGACGTCAGTACGTCGCGCGGCCCCCGCTGATGTCGTAGACGGCGCCGGTCGAGAAGCTCAAGGCGTCGCTCGCGAGCCACGCCACGAGCTCGGCGACCTCTTTGGGCTGCCCGGTGCGTTTCATCGGGATGAGGCTCATAGTGTGCGCAATGACGCCCGCCTCCGTCGTACCCAACATCGGCGTCTGGATCGTGCCGGGCGCGATCGCATTGACCAGTACACCGGTTTCCGCCAGCTCCTTGCCGATGGACTTCGTCGCGGCGATGAGGGCTCCCTTGGAGGCCGAGTACGCCGCGAGTCCGGGAGTCCCCTCCTTGCCGGCCACGGATGCGATGTTCACGACGCGACCCCAGCCACGCTCCACCATCCCGGGGATGAACGCGTGCATGACATTCACCGCGCCGAACAGGTTGACCTCCATCGGAAGTCGCCACGCGGCCGAAGTCGTCTGGAGGAAGGGCGCGCTCAGACCAACGACTCCCGCCGAATTCACGATCACGTCGATATGCGGCGCCTCGCGGACGACGCCGGCAAGTGCCTCGAGATCCGTTACGTCGGCCACGAAGTCCGCCGACGGATCGCGGTCGAGCGTCACTACCTCGGTGCCAGCTGCGCGCAGGCGTTCGACACAGGCGAGGCCAATCCCGCTGGCCCCGCCAGTGACCAGTGCGGTGCGTCGCCCCGCCATCAGGTGGTCGGAGACCCGGCGTCGGCGCCGTGCAGCACACCCATGCGCTCGAAGTGGGTATAGATGCGATCGGCGTACTTCGCGAATTCGGCAGACTCGACGAGTGCGAGCGGGCGCGGGCGCGGGAGATCGACCACGATCTCGTCGACGACCTCGCCAGGGCTCGGACTCATGACGAAGATGCGGTCTGAGAGGCCGACGGCCTCCTCGACGCTGTGCGTGATGAACATCACGGTGGGACGGCGGCTGAGCCAGAGGGTTTCGAGGTCTGAACGAACCTGCAGGCGCGTCAGAGCGTCGAGGGCTCCGAACGGCTCATCCATCAGAAGCACGGCCGGGTCGTGGATGATTGAACGTATCAGCGACGCGCGCTGCCGCATTCCGCCCGACATCTGCCGCGGATACTTGTCGATCGCCTTCTCCATGTGGAGCTTCCCGAACAGCTCCCTGGCTCGCTCCCGCATCTCTCTCTTGTCGAGACCCCGAATGTCCGCCTGGAGGAGGACGTTGTCCATCGCTGTGCGGAATTCGAGGAGGAGATGGTCCTGGAATGCGATGCCGACGTCGGTGAATGGCTTGGTGATCGACTGGCCGCCGATCGAGATCTCCCCGCTGGACCTCGCGAGCAGGCCCGCCACCATCAGCATGAGCGTGCTCTTACCGCAGCCCGACGGCCCGACAACGGATACGAACTCGCCCGGTCGCACGTCCATGGTGATCGGGCGCAGGGCTTGGAAGGGCTTGGTTGTGTCCTCGCCGAACACCTTGGTCACGTTGTCGATGTGGATGCCGCTGCCAACCGAGGTCTCTGCGGCCGTCGAGCTCACCAATGAGTTCATGGTCTTCGCTTTCTGTCGTGTCTTGCCGGCGGCCGCGTCGCGGCCTTGGGTGACGCTGCGGAGCGGGAAATGGCCCGCTCCGCAGCGACCGACGATTAGCAGGCGTACCGGTCCGCCTCGGCGGGCAGGAACTCCCAGTTGGTGAAGGTCGTCGTGTCCTGCTTGGCCTTGATCAGACCGGCCTCGACGAGCAGCTCGTTCGATGACTCCATGTACTCCGTCGTGAGTTCGCCCATGAAGTCCAGGTGGCACATGAGGGTCTCGAGCGGCTCGAGTTCGCCCTTCGTGACGGACTCGACCGAGTCGGGGAGCAGCTTCTTCACGACCGCGGCGGCGTGGTCGGGGTCCTCCATGGCGGACTCCCAGCCCTTCAGCGTTGCAGCGACTACGGCTCGGACGCTCTCCGGGTTCTCCTTGAGGAAGTCCTGCGTCGTGAACATGGACTGCGAGGGCGTGGCGACACCGTAGTCGGCGAAGATGAATTGATCCCAGTCGGCACCTTGGTTGGTCAGGTTCATGGCGTTGACCTGGATGTCACCGACCATCGCGTCGACGTTGCCCTCGAGGAGGGACGGGACCATCGCCGTCGGCGCCATATTGACGACCTCGACGTCGGCCTCCGACAGTCCGTTGCGCTCGAGGAAGAGCGGGAAGAGGAATGCGCCGGAGCCTCCGCCCTGGGGAACCGCGATGCGCTTCCCCTTGAGGTCGTCGACCGACTTTATGCCGGACTCGTTCAGGTAATTGATGGAGATCACGGAGATCTGATTCTGACCGGCGACGATGACGAGCGGGGCGCCCGCCTCGACCTGTTGTGCGATCACGGTTGCGTCGGCGATGCCCATGTCGGCGCCACCTCCCGCGACGAGTTGCGCGGCCGGCCCGGAGCCCGTGCCCTGCTCGACCGTGACGTCGATTCCGGCGTCGTCGTATAGTCCATCCTCGAGGGCGATCGCCACGCCGGCCGTCGGGCCGGACCAGGTCCACTGCATCTGGAACTTGACGGGCGCGAGGGTGTCGTCGTCGGGGCCGGCCGCCGGCGCTGCCGAGGACGAGCATCCGGAGAGGGCGAGCGCGAGGACGGCGACTGACGTCATCGCGAGCTTGACCATCCGTCGTTGCATAGCTGTGCTCCTTGTTGTTGGGGTGTTTGGTGGGTGAAATGAGGTGGGAGTCGGTGTCAGCCGCGCTTGCCGTGGCGCTGCCATGGCGTGACGAACCATTCGACGGCCTCGATGATGTAGTTGAGGACGACGCCGACCACGGTCATGACGACGATGACGGCGAACATGTACTCCGTGTCGAGGACGCCGCTGGCCCGCAGCAGCGCGTAGCCGAGGCCATTGTTCGAGCCGAGGAACTCGGCCACGATGACGGCCGTCACGGCCATCGTCGCGGTGGTCTTGAGCCCGGAGAAGATGACGGGCATCGCCGCTGGCACGCGCAAAAACCAGAACGTTTGCCATCCGGTCGCGCCCATCGACTTGGTCAGATGGAGCAGACGGTCGTCCATGATCGAGAATCCGGTCATGCTTGCGAGCAGGAGTGGGAAGAACGAGATGAGGACAACGAGCATGACTTTTGTTTCAATGCCGAACCCGAGCCAGACGAGTAGCAGCGGCGCCATCGCGATCTTCGGGATGAGCTGCATCACGACGGTTGGCGGGTAGAGCACCTGGCGCGCCACGCGCGACAGTGAAAGCAGCAGGCCCAGCGGGATTCCGATGAGGACGCTCAGGATGAACCCGATGGCGAGTGCACCCAGGGTAGCCAGCGTGTGGTTCCACAGGCTCTCTGCGTCCGTGAACATGCGGGCGAACACGTCACCGGGCGCCGGGAGCAGGTAGGACGGGATATCAAAGAACTCGACGGCGCCTGCCCACGCGGCGATGAGAACCACGAACACGACGGGCGGGATGCACGTCCACAGGATCTGGCGGACGTGCCGCTTCGCGATGCGACCCCGGGTGCGTCCGGTGGTCATGGACGTCGCGAGATTCGTGGTCGAGATGTCCTCCATGGGAGCTCCAGCAGCAACGTCACGAGCCATGGTCTCGCGCTGGTCTTCGGTGGTCGCGCTCATGCCGGGCTCCTCCTCGAGTGAAATGAACGGCAGCGACTTCGGTGTCGCCTTATGCAAGCGAAGCAGAATGACACGACGGTGTCAACTTCTACGTTGACATTGATACAACCTTGTCGGTTGTGGGTCAGCCGGCCGAAGTGCCGAGGCAGGCTGTTTGACAGGACGACCGACGCCTGGGCCCGGCGTACCTGGATCCAGGCTGTTCGGATCGCACGCCAGGACGACTCCAGAGGCGCGCTCTTGTCGCTCACGCGGTCCATCGGGGCGTGATGACCCGCTGACTCAAACGTCAGTCGGCAAAGATGCGGGGAATGTCCGCCGTCGTGGCGGTGAACCTCGGATCGCGCTTCTCGAGGAACGCTGCAACGCCCTCCTTGCCGTCGCCGACGGACGTGTGGAACATCGCCAGGGAGTCCGCCAGGTGGGCGTTGAGCGGATCCGCGGCCGCAGCGTTGCGATAGATGAGCTGCTTCGCGAGGCCGAGCGCGACGGTCGAACGGTTTTTCACGAACGACCGGGCGAGCTCGGTCGCCACCGCCACGAGTTCGTCGGGCTCATGGACGGAGCGCACAAGACCGTACTCCTTCGCCTGATCCGCCGTGATGATGTCCGCGCTGTAGATGAGCTCGAGCGCGTTCGGCAGCCCCACGATGCGTGGCAGGAACCAGCTCGAACAGGCCTCGGGGACGATCCCGATTCGGCCGAACACGAAGCCGATCCGCGCGGACGTCGACGCGAGGCGGATATCCATCCCCAGTGTCATCGTGGCGCCGATTCCCACCGCCGGCCCGTTGATCGCGGCGATGACCGGCTTGGGGAGCGCATTGATCGCGAGGGTCACCTTGCCACCTGTGTCCCGGACGCCGGCCTGGAACGGATCCTGGTCGTATCTCGCGCGGAACTCTTCAGGTGTCGGAGCAAGCGACTCGTCGAGCCCGAAGACGTTGCCATCCACGGTCAGGTCCATGCCTGCACAGAAGGCCCGCCCCGTCCCCGTCACAACGACGGCGCGGACCCCTTCCTCGTGAGCTTCCACCGTGAAGACCCGTTCGAGTTCGCGCGCCATCGGCACGTTGAACGCGTTGAGCACTTCCGGACGGTTGAGCGTGAGCGTGGCCACCCCGTCCTCGTCGACGTCCCATGTCAGGGTCTCAAAATCCATGACTCCACGTCCTGCCGTCAGGCTGTCGCGCTCGCCAGCGCGTCCGAGCGGTCCATGGACTGGGCAGCAGATGCAGCGTCCGTGGCAGCGAGGTACCCGAACGTCAGGGCCGCACCGAGCGTCGCACCCGGGCCGGGGTAGCAAGACGTCGGACCGCCGCTTGAGCAGTTTCCGGCCGCATAGAGTCCGGGAATGGGCTGCTGGGTCGCCGCTGAGTAGACGCGGCCGCGGTCGTCGACGCGCAGGCCGCCGCGCGTGGAGAGAGCGCCCGCGTACATGCGGACGGCGTAGAACGGTCCCTCGGCGAGCTCACCCAGGCAGGGGTTCGGCGTGTTCGCGGGGTCGCCCCAGGCGCGGTCGTATGCGGTCTCGCCGCGCTGGTAGTCCGCGTCGATGCCCGTGCGCGCGAAGCCGTTGAACCGATCGACAGTGGCTTCGAATCGCTCGGGGTCGACCTCCATTGCGCGTGCGAGGTCCGCAAGGCTGTCGCCGATCCGCAAATATTCGGGCACCTCAGCCCCTTCATCGGGCACTTTCCACGCGAGCACCGCGTATCGCTTCGCCGCGTGGCTGTCGAAGACCAGCCAAGCGGGGAAGTTCTGTTCCCATCCGCCGACGACCGAGTCGAAGTACTTCCCGACGTCGTGGTAGTTGATGGACTCGTTCATGAAGCGCTTGCCTTGATCGTTCACGATGATGACGTGGGGCAGCGACCGGTCCTCGCGGCTGCCAGCCGTGTTCACGATCGAGTTGTCCGAGCCGAGCGGGACATGCGGCATCCACCATGCGTCGCCAATTCCAGCGGTCTGCGCGCCGATCGCCATGCCCATGCGGTGGCCGTCGCCGCTGTTCGACTCGAGCTCACACGAGTAGTCGATCCGCCGCGACAACCAAAGTCGCTTCAGTTCCTCGTCGTGCGAGTATCCTCCTGTCGCGACCAGGACACCCGCCGAGGCGCGGAGCACCTGCGACTCGCCGTCCGATCCCGTCACGCGGACGCCCACAGCTCGCCCGTCCTCGACGAGGATCTCCTCGGCACGCGTGTCGACGCGGTAGTCGACGCCGTGCGCGAGCCCGCCGCGCACCAGTTGCGCAACGAGCGCAGCACCGCGCGCGATGTCCTCCGGTATCGGCGCCTCCTCGCCGGTCGGCGGCACGAAGACGCTCGCACCCGGACGCTGCGTCCCCGGCGCGTCGAGGTGCATCGCCTCCGAGTTGTAGTCACGCGGATCGAAGGTCCAGGCGGAGGTGTGGCTGATACGTAACCTCTCGGCGAACTCGCCGAACGGCGCGGTCGACGTCTTGCCGACGATGAGCGCACGCCCGCCGACCTTCGCGCCGGGGAGCCACGAGCGGTAGTCCATACTGGATCCGCCCGGACGGGTCGCGAGGAACTCCATGCCTCCCTCGTCCTCGAGGAACCGAATCACCTCCGGGCCATAATCGACGAGCGCATTGATGTGCGTCGGATCTCCCGTGCCCACGATGCACGCCTGAAGATAGGCGAGCGCCTCCTCGCGGGAGTCGGGGACGCCGACCTCTTCCTCGTGATGGTTGTTGGGAATCCACGACGTGCCACCCGAGACAGCGGTCGTGCCGCCGATCAGGCCCGTCTTCTCAAGCACGACCACCCGCAGGCCCTTGATCGCAGCCGTCAGCGCACCGGTCAGACCAGCGCCGCCGCTGCCGATGACGATGAAATCGACATCCAGGCCATCACGGATAAAGCTCGCTCCGTCGGTTTCCATCTGACGCTTCCTTCCACGGGCGTTCGCGTAGTTGAGCCCCCCGTTGCGTCCGACGATATTCGGGTGTGCAAGTTTCGTCAACATTGACGTTGAAGTTGATGAATGCCAAGCTGATCTAGAGTCCGGTCCGTGGGCTCGCGCAAGGGAGCGATCATATGCACCGGCCGACGGCATCGTGATGACTGCACCGGAACCCACTCTCACCGACTCGACCAGCGCCCCGGCCCGGCGAGGGTGGATCATCGCCCTCCTCGGCATCGTGCTCTATGCGCTCTCACTGCGCACCGCTGTGGCCTCGTTCTCGCCGCTCATCTACTACGTGCGTGCGGACTTCCCACTGCCGGCCGTCCTCGTGGGAATGATCGGGACCGCGCCGCTCGTGTGCTTCGCCGTGTTCGGGATGCTGACCCCCGTGATCGAACGGCGGATGGGTCTGAATCGCCTCGCTGCGGCCGTGATGGCCGCCTGCAGCGTCGGGCTGATTGCGCGAGGTCTCGCCATCGACGGCGTGACGCTGCTGCTCGCGAACCTCCTCGTGTTCGCCGCAGTGGGCGTCGCCAACGTCCTGATCCCGGCACTGGTCAAAGCGCACTTCCCGAACCGCGTCGGACTGATGACCGCCGTCTACTCGACGCTGATGGCGGTCTCGGCGACGCTGCCCGCGGCGCTTGCAGTGCCGATCGCCGAAGCGGTGAATTGGCGGTTCTCGATCGGATTCTGGGCGGCCTTCGCCGTCGCCGCAATAGCCCCGTGGATCATCCTTGCAATGCGCGGCCACCGGCCTGACGACGCCGAGTTGCTGCCTGCGCCGGTCAACGGGCGTGTGTTCGGCCGATTGTGGCGGATGCCGCTCGCCTGGGCGCTGACCGTCACATTCGCGACGGCGGGCGGCGTCGCCTATGCCACCTTCGCCTGGCTGCCCGCCATCCTCGCAGACCTCGTGGGTCTCCCCCCTGCAGGCGGGGGCGCAATGCTCGCACTGTTCACCGTTGTGGCGGCCGGGACCGCGTTGCTGGCACCAGTCCTCGTGGCGCGGTTCAACCTCACCCTCCCGCTCGCCCTGCTCTCACTCGCGTGCGGCTTCGTTGCCGTGGCAGGCCTGATGTGGGCGCCCGGATGGAACACCTGGCTTTGGGTCGTGCTCCTCAACCTCAGCACCACGACGTTTCCCATCACGATGGTGCTGCTCGGACTGCGCACGAGGACAGCGGAGACGGCCGTCGCCCTGAGCGGGTTCGTCCAGAGCTTGGGCTACCTGATTGGCGCAGCCTTTCCACTCGTGTTCGGGATCCTGCACGAGGCGACCGGGTCATGGACCGTCCCCCTCCTACTGTGGGCGGCGCTCTTCATCGCGGGCATCCCGGCGGTGATCATCGCGTCGCGGCGCCGCACGATCGAGGATGATTGGGAACGAAGCGCAGGAGAGCCGTGGTAAGCGCCTCAGCCGTGGACGCGGGTCCGACTTCGCAGGACAAGCGCAGGTCTGTCTCCGCCCTCGATCTCCATGGAGGCGTCGACTGCGAGTTCCAGCCCACCGGGAACCCGGGTGACCGATGCGATCGAGCTCGTGAGACGCACCCGTGACCCTACTCGCACGGGCGAAAGGAACCGCACACGGTCGATGTCCCATTCACCGGAGCGTATCCCGGGCACCAGCTGGTCCCACAATGGGGCGACAAGTGAGAGCGTGAGATAGCCGTGCGCAATCGTCCCCCCATATGGACCCGTCGCCGCACGTTCAGGATCGACGTGAATCCACTGATGATCCGCGACCGCGTCAGCGAAGGTGTCGACGCGGGCCTGGTCGATCGTCACCCAATCGGTGTGCCCGAGCACCTGCCCCGCGAGCCGGGGCAGGTCCTCGTAGGCGATGGCTGTCATCTACGCGACCTTACTCATCAGGATGGAAAGCGTCTCCTTTGATCGTCACTGTCTTCGCTCAGGCTCGACGCCCGCCTTCACGAATGGTCGAAAAAGCCCTTGCCGGTCTTGCGGCCGAGATGGCCGGCGTCCACCAGTCGACGCACATTGTTCGGAACGATGAGGGCAGCGTCTTTCGTCTCCGCGTACATGGCGTCGCCGATGTCCCGCAGAACGTCGAGGCCGATGAGATCGCTGAGCGCGAGGGGGCCCATTGGATGTCCAGCACCGAGCTTCATTCCGTCATCGATCTGGGCGGACGTCGCGTAGCCGGCCTCGACCATTCGCGCCGCCGCGAGGAGCAGCGGCACGAGGAGCGCGTTGACGACGAACCCCGGCCGGTCATCGACCACGAGCGGGGACTTTCCCATCCCGGTGGCGAGGAAGCCGACCAGGCCACGTTCGAGTTCACGGTCGGAGAGCGGGCTGCGGATCACTTCGACGAGGCTCATCCTCGCCACGGGGTTGAAGAAGTGGACGCCGAAGAATCGCTGACGCCCGTCGACGCTCGTCGAGAGGCGCGTGATCGACATCGACGAGGTATTGCTTGCGATGATGGCGGACGGGGCGGCCGCTTCGGAGATGTTCCGCAAGGTGGCCTGTTTGACCTTGTCGAGCTCAGGTACGGCTTCGATGATGAGGTCGCACGTGGTGAGATCCTCGAAGGAGGTCGAGCAAAGGACTGCAGCTCCTCGACGCTCCCGCTCCCGTTCGTCGATCAGACCTTTCGCCTGCAGGCGGCTCAACTCTGACGACAGTTCGGCGCGGGCAGAGACGAGCGCCTCCGCCTTCGCATCGAGCAGGACGACCCGCGCGCCCGGCACGCCAGCAGCGACCTGGGCGATCCCTCGGCCCATGGTGCCCGCACCGACGACACCAATCGTGCCGATGTCGTTCACACATCCCACCGACGCAGGAGGGCGGCCAACGCCTGTCCGCCACCGATGCACATCGTGACGATCGCGAATTCGTGGTTGTTCCGCTGGAGTTCCATCGCGGCCCTGACCGTGAGAATCGCGCCGGTTGCACCGACCGGATGGCCGAGCGCGATCGCCCCTCCGTACGGGTTCGTGCGGTCCGGGTCGAGGTCGGCGTCGCGGATCACCGCAACTGCCTGAGCAGCGAATGCCTCATTGAGCTCAACAACCCCGATGTCATCGACGCTCAGGCCCGTGCGCGCGAGGAGCTTGGCGATCGCGGCCACCGGGGCATACCCCATCAGACCGGGCTCGAGCGCCGACGTAGCGACATCTTCGAGCGTCGCGAGCGCGGTCAACCCCTCTGCCCGGACGTCGCTCTCCCGCATGAGCACCACGGCGCCGGCGCCGTCATTGATGCCTGATGAGTTGCCGGCCGTCACGGAGCCGCCCTCACGGAACACGGGGCGCAGTCCCGCGAGCGTCTCGACTGTCGTCCCAGGGCGGGGATGCTCATCCTCTTGCACCAGGATGCCACCCTTCCCCTCCTGCATGACGGGCACGATCTCTTCAGCGAAGACCCCTCGCGCCACTGCGGATGTTGCTCGTCTCTGGCTCTCCGCGGCGAAGGCATCCTGCTCGGCGCGTGAGACGACATACTTCTCGGCGACGTTCTCGGCGGTTGCACCCATGTGCTGGCTGCTGAACGGATCGGTGAGCATGGCCACCGTGCCGTCGACCAGAACACGATCGCCGAGGCGATCGTTGAACCGCGCATTGAAATCCAGGAATGGCATCCGACTCATGCTCTCGTCGCCACCAGCCAGGATGACATCGGCGCCTCCCCAGAGCAGCTCCTGCGCGCCCGACCAGATCGCCTGCAGCCCGCTACCGCAGAGTCGGTTGACATTGAACGCCGGCGTCCGGTTCGGCATGCCGGCTTCGATGGCCACGCGGCGCGCGTTGTAGGCGTCGGGACCCACCTCGCCGATGCATCCCATAATCACTTCGTCCACCCGGTCTGCGCCGATTCCCGCACGTTCGAGGGCCGCCGATGCGGCGCGCGCACCGAGCACATGGGCGGGGACGGATCGCAGCGCGGAGCCGAACGAACCGATCGGGGTCCGGGCTCCTGCCACGATGGCGATGCGTTCTTTGGGTGCCATGATCCTTTTCCAGGTCAATCAGATGTCGTCGTTGAGAGATCGGTGGTCGCCGGGACTCGGTACTCCTCGATGACCGCCCGGAGGCCGCCATCGGCGATGCGCTCCTTAATCTCGGCCACCTCGGGAGTGGTGTGGGCGAGCGCATCGAATTCCGCGAGGGCGGAGAGCGCCTGACGATGACCCATCGCCTCGGCAGAACTGTTGATCGCAGCCTTCTTGATGGCCAGAAGGCTGGACGGAGTCATGGCGATGCGCTGAGCCAGCGAGCGCACGCTGTCGAGCAGGCGCTTTTCGGGGACGGCATGATTTGCCCAACCCCACTCCACTGCGGTGCGTCCGTCGATGCTGTTGCCGGGCACGAAGGCGAGTTCCTTGGCCCGCTTCGGTCCGATGAGTGTCGACCATACGGGCGACACATAGCCCGCACCAACCGGGACGGTCACGATGCCGATCTTCGCAGTTTCAGCCACGATCGTGATGTCCGTCAGTGTCACCAGCTGCGTCGCCCCAGCGATACAGTATCCGTGAACCGCCGCGATGATGGGTTTGGGGTGATCCCACATCGCAAGGTAGCGATCGAGGTTTCGTCGAAGGCGGGTGCGATCGGCGACCGGATCCACACGAGCATTCGGAGCCACCTGTCCGAGGTCGTATCCCGCACTGAACCCTTTGCCTTCACCTCGAATCGCGATGACCGGCTCGCCCTCGGTCCGAAGCTGCTCCAATGCTGCCGAAAACTCCTCGAGCAGTTCGTTGGACAGGGAGTTCGCCTTCTCGGGGCGATCGAGCACGATCCAGGAGATTGGCGATTCGTGCTCGATTCGGATGTGCTGATAGGCGCGGTCGATCACGAGACGAGGCTCCTCAGCCTCGTCCGGATGATCTCATCTGCCTCGGCGACGACGGTCTCGACGACTTCCTTGCACGTCAGGACCTCGGTGATGAGGCCCTGCGACTGCCCCGCCCACCAGAGACCGTCCTCCATGTGGCCCTCGGCGAGTACGCGCTGACGGCCCCGTGCCCCGGAAGCGAGATCTGCGATGTCGTCGAAGGTGGTTCCCTCATCGGACTCGATCTCGCGGATTCGATCGGACGTGGCATTCTTCGCGACGCGTGCGGAGTTCCGGAATTTCCTGAACACGATGTTCGTGTCGCGTTCTGTGTTGGCGACGATCTGGTCCTTTACGTTCTGGTGAACCGGGGCTTCCGCTGTTGCGACGAACCTGGTGCCCATGTTCACGGCATCCGCGCCGAGCGAAAGCGCCGCAGCGAGCCCTCGGCCTGTCGCGAATCCACCGGATGCGATGATCGGCAGCCCGACCTTCGCCGCCACGGCCGGGATCAGCACCAGGCTCGGAATGTCGTCCTCACCCGGATGCCCAGCGCACTCGAATCCGTCGACCGAAAGGGCGTCCACACCGATCCGCTCCGCCGTGAGCGAGTGGCGGACTGCGACGGTCTTGTGTACAACCTTGATGCCGGCGGCTTTGAGCGCGGGAAGGTAGGCTGCGGGGTTGGAGCCGGCCGTTTCGATGATGGGAATCCTGTTGTCGATGATCACCTGAATGTATTCGTCGTACGGCACGGGACGGATGGTCGGCAGCATGGTGAGGTTCACGCCGAACGGCCGGTCGGTGAGGCTCCGGGTCCGCTGGATCTCGGCGTCGAGATCCGACGGAGTCGGCTGGGTCAGCGCAGACAAGAACCCCAAGGCACCCGCATTCGCCACCGCAGCGATGAGCTCGGCCCGGCCGACGCCGGTCATGCCCCCGCACACCACCGGATGCTGAATCCCGAACTCGCGGGTGAACCTGGTTTCGATCACTTGCGTGCCTTCCTCGCCTCTAACTGGATCGCGCCGGCCGTTCGGACGCTCGCCTTCGCCGTGGGCCGCCGTCCTCGTCCGAGCTCTCTGCTTCGAGAGTGAACGGCGTTCGCAATCTTGCTGCGACGGCCTCTCCTTTCTGGAGCCTAGGTCGCCGTCGCAGCTTTGTCAACGCGCGCGTTGCCGAGGTATGCTGGACGTCAACAAAGATGTTGAACATGAGTCTTGCGTGATGGTTGCTAAGGCAACCAGATCGTCCCACCCCCTCTGGCTTGCCCGTCTGACGACTGCCAGCCGTGACGTCGGGCTGGTCTCTGGCGTTGGCATTGAATAGGAAACCTCGGCATGCTGAAACCCTCCGGCTCCGTCTTCGGCGCCATCGCCCATCCGGTGCGACGAGACTTGCTCGATGTGCTTCGGGAATCGTCGCGGCCATTGTCAGTCACCGATCTCGGGTTGCGATGCGAGGTGTCACGATCGACAGCCTCTCGTCACCTGGACGTGCTCAGGGGCGCTGGATTGGTTGTCGGCCGAAGGTCGGGGACCGCGATTCGACACGAACTCGATCGAAGCGCCTTCGCTCCGATCGAGGACTGGCTTTGGTCCTACCTCGAGAGTCAATGCCAGTGACACGTCGGGCGCCACGATAGATTGGTCGCCACCGCGCATGAAGCGAGGTCTCCCTGGTGGCACGCGGCGCACCGTCTTCAAACCGGCCCGTGGAGCCCCGTCAACGCGCTTCGCGAGCGTTTCCGTTACTCTCAACGCTCATGAACGTTAGTGGCGTCCAATAGCATGGACGCTCCTATTGTCGGAGCAGCCGACCGCGCAGGAACTGGCGGCTCAGCGGGCGATCATTCCGGCAGTGAGGTCAAGGTCGGCGCCGATCAAACCGCTCATTCCGAGCATCCCGACGACTGCCCGCCCGACCTCGCCTTCAGTGACCATTCGCTTGGATGCGGCGCGAGACACGTACTCCTCTTCAGCCTGCTCGATAGGAATGCCGCGACGGGCCGCCTCCAGCGCGAAGTTCCGGCTCATCCTCGGGCCCGCGATCGGTCCCGGAGAAATCGCGTTCACGCTGACGCCGAGCGGCGCGACCTCCACCGCCAGCGTCGCGGTCAATCCCAGTAACGCGGCCTTGGATGCGCCGTACGGCGTGCGAGCGGCCAGTGGCCGCTTTGCAGCAACGGAGGAGACGTTGATGATGTCACCCCGACCGCGCGCGATCATCTGCGGCAGGAATTCACGGCACATGAGGAAGACACCGCGAACGTTCACCGCGAACACGTCGTCCCAGTCGCTCGGATCGATGTCGACGAGCGGCGCCACGGGCCCGGCGACCCCGGCGTTGTTGATCAGGATGGAGACCTCCTCATCCGTGAGGGCGTCACGCGCGACATCGACGGAAACCGGATCCGACGTGTCACACTGAACGACGATGGCCCGAGCCCCCATCTGTTCGAGTTCGCGGGCAACCGACTCCAGCTTCGGGCGCTGCCGGCCGATCAGTGCCACGGTCGCCCCTTCGCGAGCGAGTTCGATGGAAATGGCTCGACCCAACCCGTTGCCCGCGCCGGTGACGATTGCGGTGCGTCCGGAGATTGAGAGCATCATGCAACCACTCGCACGGGCCAGCCATGCGCCCAGCTGAGTTCGGCTCCGGCGTACTTGGCGGCTCGCACGTCACCGGAGCGCGCGTGGCCCTCGAACGACTCCACCCGGGCCGCCCGCCCGAGGAGCTCGCCGAGCGCCGCACTCGATGCCCGGTCAGTGATCTCCTGATAGGTCACGGTCTTGAGGTACTTGCCGACCCAGAGCCCGCCGGTGTAATTTGCGGCTCCTCGAGTTGGGAGCGTGTGGTTGGTGCCGATCACCTTGTCGCCGTACGATACCGCAGTGCCCTCGCCGAGGAAGAGGGCTCCGTAGTTGCGCATCTTCTGCAACGCTTCGCGCGGGTTTTCGGTGAGGATCTGGACGTGCTCGCTCGCAAACCGATCCGCAATGGCGTACGCCTCGTCGAGGCTGTCAGCGATGACCACCTGTCCGTGGTCGCGCCACGCCGGCTCAGCGAAGTCTTTCGTCGACATGCCGGGCAGGAGATCATCGATGATTCGGATGACCTCGCGGGCAAGCGCCTCACTCGTGGAGATGAGCACAGCAGGCGAATCGGGGCCGTGCTCGGCTTGGGAAAGCAGGTCCACGGCCACGATGAAGGGGTCGGCGTGATCGTCCGCCACGATCAAGATCTCCGTCGGACCGGCGAGCAGGTCGATTCCGACCTCGCCGAAGAGCTGCCGCTTGGCCTCTGCGACGTAGGCGTTACCGGGGCCGGCGATCAGGTCCACCTTGCGGATCGTCTCGGTGCCGACAGACATCGCTGCGACAGCCTGGACACCGCCCAAGAGGAGGATCTCGTCGGCTCCGGCAATATGCATGGCGGCCACGGTGGCAGCAGGGACCTCTCCTCGGATCGGAGGAGTTGCCGCGGTGACCGAGTCGACACCTGCGACCTTCGCAGTGACGATCGTCATGTGCGCCGAAGCCACGAGTGGGTAGCGCCCTCCGGGGACGTACGCACCGGCTGCCGCGACGGGGATGTTCTTCTGCCCGAGGAAGACCCCGGGTTCCGTCTCCGCTTCGAAGTCGATCAGAGAATCGAGCTGAAGCTCGGCGAAGTTGCGCACCTTGGCCTGCACGGTCTTGATGTCTTCGATTGTCTGCGAGGGGACCCGGCTGACGATGTCCTCGATCGCGGCCCGGTCGAGGTGAAAGCTCTCTGGGGACCAGCTGTCGAATTTCTCGGAGTGCTCGCGGACCGCGACGTCTCCTCGCTCGCGGATATCGGCAATGACGTTCTCCACGGTTTCGCGAACCGCGCGGTCCTGCTGCGGGCTTTTAGCGGCCTCGATCGGCGCTTTGATTGTGAACATGGCCGGTTCCTCCCCGTTGCAGTCTGGCGGATCCTATGCTCATCCACATACGTATACTTTGTCAAATTCTGGACAGATGCAGGCGTAGGCTTGGATCAGCGCATACGTAAGCGGTTCCGAGAGGTCCGAATGGTCACCAGTCATGATGTCGCCCGGCTCGCCGGTGTCTCCCAACCGACCGTTTCGCGCGCACTTCGTGGGATGTCGGGCGCGTCGCCTGAGACAATCGCGCGCGTGCGTGCCGCTGCCGAAGCGCTGGGATACGTCCCGAGTGAGGCAGGACGCACTCTCTCGACTCGTCGAACGCGATGCATCGGAATCGTCGCGGGAGATCTCACCAACCCCTTTTACCCCGAGCTCATCGAGCCCATGCGCGCAGAGCTCGAGAATCAGGGCTATCGAGCGCTGCTCATTCCGGATGCGGACGAGTCCCCCGTCGAGATCGAGCGTCTTTCGGATGGAACACTGGACGGGGTGCTACTGACGACGTCCACCGTGCACTCGCAGATCCCACGCGAGCTCGCCAAGCGAGGTATTCCATTCGTCCTGGTGAACCGCACGGTCGATGGTGCGGAGTGCGACACGTGTGCCTTCGACAACGCGAGCGGCGCAGTAGCAGCGAGCCGCCTCCTCCTCGACCGCGGACACCGTGTCGTTGGAATGATCGGGGGCCCGTCAGACACCAGCACCGGGCGGGATCGGGCGCAGGCATTCCTCGACGAGATGAGCGCGAACGGCGCGTGGGTGGACCCCATGCTCGTTCATCGCGGACCATTCAGCTTCATGACCGGATATCGCGCTGCCCTTGAGCTGATGTCACATCCCGAGCCACCCACCGCCGTGTTCTGCGGCAACGATGTCATTGCTCTGGGGGCGAGTGACGCGATCCTCACTGCTCGACGTGACCGCGGCCGGGGTATGGAGGTCGTCGGCTTCGACGACATTGCCATGTCATCTTGGGATGTGTTCCGCATCACGACCGTTCACGGCGACCTCGGCCTAATGGCTCGAGAGAGCGTGAAGCTTGTTCTTCGCCGCATCGAGGACCCTGAGGCACCCTTCGTGCAGACGGTGCTTCCGACGACGCTTGTCGATCGCTTCCCCCCTGAGATCAGATCACCGCCTGGTGGCAGGGCATCAAGCTGAAGGTGTCTCGCTCCCGTCGATGTCGATTCCCTCGAAGAGCACGGCAGAGAACACCGCTATGAGGTCGTCGGCAGAGAAGCGGCTCGTTCCGGGAACGAACCAGCGGTGCGTCCACTGCGTCATCCCGAAGATGCTGTTTGCGATAAGGGTCGTCGACAAGTCCGTACGAAACTCCCCCTTGGCCTTTCCTTCCGCGATGGTGTCGATGAAGATCTGCTCGATTTGGCGTGTGATCTCGATCATGTCTCCAGCCCACTCCGCCTCGATGGATCGAATCCGCGCCATGTCCTCCCCGATGTAGAGATACATGTATGGATAGTGCTCGACCTGAGATTCGATGAGCATCCGGATGAGTGCCGCAATCCTGGCACGAGGCGAAGTCTCCCGTGCGGCAATGGCCTCCGCACGACGAAGATTCGTCTCAGTGAGCCCTCGGATACACGCCTGAAAGAGCTCTTCCTTGCTGGAGAAGTAGTAGTAGAGGGAGGCACGATCCGTCCCGAACGCCGCCGCAACATCGTTCAGCGTCGCGCCGGCGTAGCCCTTTTGACGGAATACATCTGCCGCCACTTTGATGAGTTCGTTGCGTTTCGCCGCGTAGTCAGCACTGCCGTCATGCAGAGCAGCGGCACGGCGCTTGCCGATCCCGCTCAGACTGCCATCCGCCATCCTGGGGCACCTCCGGTATGTGGGATTGTCATGCCGACGATAGCAGCGCCTCAAGAGCTCAAAGCGACGCTCGCCCAGCTCGGCGTCAGTGCGGGACATCCTCACGCGCAACAACCCTGGGAGGAGTCCACGCTGGGGATGCCCCTGGTTCGGCGACGTCTTTGGCGCCCTCAACCCGGTGGGAGGGATTACGAACCGACCGTTCATCACGCCTTGAACTGCGCGCCGGTAAGACACGCCGTGACAGCCCGCGGGCCCCAACGCATCGAGTGGTGGAGACGCGACTCGCGGTCGCACCTACCGACCAACGTCAATTGGGTAGCTCCCGCAGGTATGTTGCTGGCGGCCCAGGTCGAGTCCGACTCGGCTACACCCTCCCGCAGAATAGCGTCCACGGAAGTGCGCCAACTTCGGACCGGAACAGTATGTCAGGACGATGCTTGTCGACTACAGCCCTGCGATAACTCGGGCGCGATCCGCCTTCCACCGCTCTGCAAGCGGAGACGTCGGCGCGAGCCAATCATGGCCGTGCGGCGCACCGGGGTGTACGTGCAGCTCGGTTTGCACACCGGCTCGAAGCAAGTTGAGCGCATACAAGATGCTCTCGTCACGAAAGATGTCGAGTGTACCTACCTCGATGTATGCCGCGGGAAGGCCACCGAAGTCTTCAAGTCGGGCTGGCGCCGCGTACGGCGATACATCGTCTGTGCCCAGCTTCTCGCCCAGGACAGCGCTCCAGCAGGTGTGGTTCTTCTCGTATGTCCACATCGACCGCTCCAACAGCAGGGGGGCGATATGCGGGTCGGGCTCAGTATTCCGGTCGTCGAGCATGGGGAAGATGAGTATTTGTGCGGCGATCGTGATCCGTCTGTCGCGCGCGAGTATCGCAGCGCCGGCTCCGATTCCGCCGCCACCGGAATCGCCCATGATTGCGATCCGTTGGGGATCGATGTTCAAGGCGGCAGCGTGCAGAATGAGCCATTCGAGCGCGGCCATCACGTCACGCGCCGATGCGTCGCCAGTGACATCCGGTGCAAGTCGATATTCCACGGAGAGAAACGGAACGCCCGTCGATTGCACGTAGTGACGAACGATCGGATCGTAGAACTCAGTAGTGCCAGCGATCATCCCCCCGCCGTGCACGTAGACGACAGCTGATCCGGGGCTGTCGGTTGCCCTGGTGTACCACCGAAGCGGGATCCGCGCTCCGTCCTCTGCAGTTGCCTCGTACGATTCGTAGGTGACGTCAGGCGACACCCCTACCTGGCTGTATGCAGTGGGGAATCCCGCATTCAAGAACGACCGAAGTCCGCTGGCGTCGCCGCGAGAAGGGACATTCGCGTCCCGACTCGCGGCGAGGTCTTCCTTCTTCCTCAGCGCGGAGGCCAACACTGGATCGAGCTTCATGACAGTTTGCCTCCCGCAGCGTTCGGAGATCGACCGACAGCAATTCCCGACTCTGATTGCCGGCCCTCCGACGCCATCCTCAACTCTTCCCGAGTCGCGTACTGCTTTGCGTGGTGCCATGCGGTGATGGCTTCGACGGGCGCGAAGTCGGCGTGGCCCGTGTACTGACTCATAGCGTGTGTTGCCACCGCTCCACTATCCGCTCACTTCCGACAACAGGGGACCAACGACACCATGGAAGCCGCAGTCAACACCAACATTGATGAGACTCCAAGGATAGATGATTCACGCCGTGCTCACGCAGGATCCAATCGAACAGCATCTCCACCGGCGGCCGGTCGGACCGGCCCGTGAACTTCATCCCGTCGCGGTACCACAGCTCCATCGCCCGGCCCCGCTCCCACCGCTTCCACTTCCGATCCCGCGGCCGCCTCGCCGCCGGATCGATCAACCCGAACCGCAGCAACGCCCGATACGCCGCGGACTCACTCGGCACCGGCTCGACCCCGGCCCGGCGCAGCTCGTAGACCAGCCGCCGCGGCCCCCACGACGGATGCCGACGCCGCAGGCCCACGAGCGCGACCTCGACAACCGCGGGCATCTGCAACGGCGACGACCTCGGCCGATGCGAACGATCCGCCAACCCCTCGAGCCCATCGGCCTCATACCGGGACAACCACTGATGCACGGTCTTCCGCGACACGCCGAACCGGGCCGCGACCGCACCACCGTCTCACCGTCCTTGATCACGGCGAGCACGGCCTGATACCGCTGCTCTGACACGCTCAACTCCCGCATACTCGGGAGTGTCACCCATCAACCGAAACAGGTGTAACCCATCAACCGGAACACCGTCACCAATCACCCGAATGCCGAACGGCACCAACCAGGCGAAGTAACACAAATGTTCAGCAGCGAGGGCGGGACTCGAACCCGCGACACCACGATGGCGACGGGGCGATGTTCGAGTCTTTCCTCACGATCCGGAAACCTCGGATGGTCTCGGACTGGCCCGGGATTCCCTGCGAGAACGGATGTTGCGGCGTCGAGTCTATTCGAGACAGCTGGGAACGACTGCGGTCACCTCGGACCGATATCCGTTGAACATGCGTGCCCGCATCGAATGCCTTCGACCCGTCCAATCTGAATACCTAGATAGGCACCCTTCCATCACCTGAGTAATAACAGCGTTGCGTAGCCCAACTCTTGCGAAGCGCTACGCCTCGGAGTACGCGAGTTCGTCGGGTCGGGCGGTGACGTCGTCGACCCGCACGTCGCCGCACAGGTGCACCTGCACGCCGAGCCCGTCGAAGAAGGCGGCCTTGGCGATCAGTGCACGGTCGGCGGTCTCCGCGTCGCGCGCGTAGGCGACATTCAGGTGGTTCGCCTTATGCCGTGCCATGAACTGGTCGCGTGAGATGCCGTGCAGCACCGCGTGCATGATCGGCCACTCGGGATTCGTCGCCTGCCAGCGACGCTCGGTCTCCTCGGGTGGCAACGAGATGGCGCTCGCGCGTCCGAGATCGATGTGCAGGCGACCTTCGGCGATGTACACGCGGGACCAGACGACCTCACCTGGACGGGACACGCCCTTGATCGTTGATCCGCCGAGCGGGAAGTAGACGGGGTTCTGCCGCCAGCCGACGGCACCGGCGTACCCGCCCTCGAGGTGCGACGGCGGCACCGAGCCCGAGATCTCGAATACCCACACGAACTCACCGTCGTAGTCTTCGCCCCAGCGCACGTCGTGCAACGTCGTCGCCGGGTCGAGGCCCATCGCCGACCACAGCCGGTTCGTCACGAGCGCGTCGACCGCGACACCCTCGTCGGCCTCGTTGAAGTGCGGCATCGCCTGCCCCTCCCAGAGCACGCGGGAACCATCGCGGCTCGTCACAGGCGGGCGGTCGACGTTGTTGAGCAGGCCCTCGGCGAGATCCGACGCCGGCGAGAGGTCCTTCAGGCCCTGCTGGTACTGGATCCCGATGGCGTCGACCCCGAAGTCGTCGGCGATCCGCAACGCCGCGACATACATCTTGAACTGCCAGCGCAACTGCGCCTCGGTCAGCTCGGTCGCCTCGTCCGTGCCGAGCCGGAACGTCATACCGCGGTCGGTCAACCAGCTGCCGACGGCGTCGGCCTCCTGGTCGCTCACTCGCTGCATCTCCGCCCAGAGGGCGCTCTGCGACATCCGCTCCTTGTGGATGCCGATCGGGTTCAACAGCTCGTCGTCGATGATCGCGTTGTACATCCCCATGCAACCCTCATCGAAGACGCCGATGATCGCCTTGTCGGTCAGTAGCTTGGCGGCGAGCGCCTTGCCGAGCCGGGTCTCGTCGCTTGCGGGCAGCTTGGGCAGCGGGCGCACGTGCGAGGCGTCGTGGGTGATGCGTCCGGTCTCGACCCACTCGCGCAGTCCCGCTTGGAACCACTCGTCGGTGAAGTCGACCGACCAGATCGTCGAGTACTCCTTGCCCATCTTCGTCAGGCCGGCGTTGAGTCCGAGGAGGCCCACGAGTCCCGGCCAGTCGCCGGCGAAGTTCGCAACCGTGAGGATGGGGCCATGATGCGTGCGGAGCCCGATGAGCACATGGTGCGAGTACTGCCACACGGCCTCGGCGACGATGAGCGGCGCATCGACCGGGATGGACTTGAACACCTCGATGCCCATGCGCTGACTCGAAATGAATCCGTGCCCGGTGGCCTCGTCGACGGCGTTCGCGCGGACCACGCGCCATCCGAGTTCCTCGAACGCCGCGGTGATGTCGGCCTCCATCGCGGCCTGCGTCGCCCAGCCGGCGGTGTTGGCCGACTCGCGAAGGTCGCCGCTCGCGATGAGGTAGGCGGTCTTCGGCTCGGCTTTCGGTCGCTGGGCGACCGCGGGGAAGATGTAGCTCGTCATGGTGTCTCCTGGTGTGAGTGGTCGGCAGTCGCCGCGCGGGCGGTGTGGCGTGCACCTGAGGGCAGGTGCAGGGCAGCGGATGCCTCGCGTCCACGCAGCATGAGGCGGTCGAGGTCGAGGGTGCCGCCGGCGATCTGCAGCGTGAGGTCGACGCCGTTGATCTCGACGCGCCCCCACGCGTCGCCCGTCGTGAACAGGAAGCGCCCGTCTGCCCGTGGGTCGAACGAGAGCGTGCGGCTCGGGGCGTCCCATTGGGCACCGCTGAACGCGAGCAGCAATGCCCACGACGCGAGCGAGCGGGCGTAGTGGTTGCCGCACTCGATCTCGTTCCATGGGTTGCGGACGGTTCCGTCGTACCGAGCGCGAAGCGCGCGCTCGACGATCAGTGCCTCGTCGACGAGGCCGGCATAGACGAGGGATGCCGCGACCTGGTGCTCGATGCCGGTCCAGACCTCGTCGGAGTAGACGAACGGGATCGCGGGGCGCCCGCCGCGCGGCCAGGACGCGATCAGCAGGCCACCCTCGTCGTTCAGGGCGTAGACGCGCTGCGTGCTCTCATGGGGGGTGAGGTCGCCGCGGAAGTTGTGCGTGAAGATCGCGCGGAGCGCGGTGCGCACCTGGTCGGCGGGCAGGACGTCCCCGAGTCCGTTCACGTACGCGTGGAACTGACCGAGCAGCTGATCGGAAAGCACGCCGTCGCCGTACTGGTAACGGTGGCCGTCGATCTCGTCGATCACCTGCCGGTAGTACTCGCCGTTCCAGAGCACGTCCTCCATGCCGGCCGCGCACCGCTCCGCACGATCGAGCCAGTCGGCAGCGAGTCGCGTGTCGCCGAGGTGCGCGGCCATGCGGGCGCCCGCACGCAGCGCGGCGAGGAACACGCCGTTCGCGAGCGGCTCGATGCCGTGGAACTCGATGTCGTAGGTGTTGTGCAATTCGCCGTCGAGCAGACCGTCGCCGTCGCGGTCCCACTCGCGGATCGCGTACTCGAGCGAGCGTGCGGCTGCGGGCCAGAGCTCGCGCAGGAAGTCGTCGTCGCCGGAGAACCGCCACTCGCGGTGGAGCCGCAGGAAGGTGCCGAGCTGCCCGTCGACCGCGGGACCCATGAACCATGCCGGGCCGCCGAAGACCCGGTTGGAGCGGAACTTCTGCGCGCCCGAGGCATCCGTCTCGAGCAGGAACTCGACCCTGCGGGCGCTGCGTTCGAGCGACGGGAACAGCCATGCGGCGGTCTGCGCGTACGACCACACGTGCGTGCACGTACCCTCGCACGAGCCGCCGTGGTCGAACGAGCCCTCCCACGCGGCGAACACCGGTCCCTCGCCGAGCTCGGGGTTCGGGTTCTCGACGACGAAACACGTCGTCGAGCGAAGCGCCGCGATGTTCGCGCCGACCGCATCGGCGATCACCGGGTCGAGCGTGCCGCCGTAGAGCGCGTCGACGAAGGAACGGGTGGATGCCTCGAGCGCGGGCAGCGCGCGATGGAGATGGGATGCCGCGGCCCACGCGTCGGGCCACAACGTCGCGTAGTGGTTCGCCACGATCTCACCGGGGTGGTCGTCGCCGAAGACGATGTGGCCGTACCAGCCGCGTCGTCGGTTCGGGAAGCTCCACGCCAGCACGAACTCGAAGTCGCGCGACTCGCCCGGGGCGAGTTCGTGCACGATGCCGAGCGTTCCCGTGCGGAGCCGCGGGAGCTTCTCGAACAGCGCCTCCTCGGTCAGCGGCGCGCCGTCGTCGGATTCGGCGAAGAGCCCGCGTGGGCGGTCTTCTAGCGTCAGCCGCGGTTCGGGCTCGAGCAGGCCGTCGCCGAGGTCGTTCCAGAACAGGCGCGGGCCGTCGGGCCAGAACCCGGTGACCCACTGCGGTTTCGCGGTGGTCGAGGCATCCGTCGTGGTGAGGCTCATCGTGCCGTAGCCGGGGTCGTCGCTCGGCAGTCCGATGCCGAAGTCGAGCCCGCGCACCTCGCCGTCGTCGCGCCAGCGCACGGACTGCGTGGCGCGCATGCCGAACGGACCGTCGCCGCGACCGGCGGTGTGGCTGAGCGAGCCAGCGACGGTGACGGCGACCGGCACGTCGCCCGGGTTCGTCACGCGGTAGCGCAGCACGGCCGCCGGGATGCCGGAAGCATCGACGTCGAGCGGCACGAGCGGGGTGAACGCGGTGAGCGAGACGTCGACGGGCAGCGCGTCGTCGGCGAAGTCGATGTCGACGATCGGGTACTCGCCGTGCATCGTGGCGCCCGCGAGGCGAGGCAGACCCGCGAGCCGATCGAAGCCGTAGCCCGCATCCCAGTCATGCCGCCCGGTGATGCGGGCCTCGAGCACGCGGGTGACGGCCGTGCGGCCCTCGGGCGCCGCATGGATCGCGAAGAAGGTGTTGGGGTTCTGTCGACCCTTGTCGGGCAGGTTCTCGAGCTCCCAGTCGCGAAGCTCGCCGCGGGCTCCGAGCGAGACGTTGCCTGTGCCGATGCCGCCGAGCGGGAAGGCAGCGCGCTCGGCGGTGTGCGGGATGCCCCGTGCACGGCGCGTCATCGAGCGACCTCTGGCGAGGCACCGCGCTGAGCGTCGGCCAACTCGTGCACGAGGTGCTTCGTCGACGCGTAGAGCTGCAGGTAGCGCTGGAAGAGCACGTCGTAATCGGCGGCGACCGCTGCGTCGGGCCGGATCGTCTCAGCAACCGGGTTCCAGTCGGTGATGCGCGGCGAGATGCCGTCCGCAGTCGCGACCGCCGCAAGGAACGCGGCCCCGTAACTCGCTCCGATCGTGGTCTGGGGCACCTCCTGCGCGAGCCCCGTGGCGTCGGACACGATCTGGAGCCAGAGCGAGCCCTGCGTGCCGCCGCCGACGGCTACGATGCGACGGATGTCGGCGCCGGCGGCGCGCATGGTCTCGATGTTGTGCCGCACGCCGAGGGCCGTGGCCTCCAGCGCCGCGCGGTAGAGGTCGCCGCGCGTGTGGCTGAGGGTGAGCCCCGCGACCACACCCCGTGCGTCGGGATCGAGGATCGGTGTGCGCTCCCCTGCGAAGTACGGCAGCATCACGAGCCCGCGTGCGCCGACGCCGGATTCGGCGGCCTCGGCGAGGAGGGTCGGATAGTCGGCGTCGGTGAGGTCCTTCAGCCATGCGGTGAGCGCGCCCGAGGTGGCAAGGCCGCCGGCGAGGTTGCGGGTGCCGGCGAAGGCGCCGACCGTCGTCCACATCGATGGCGTGCGCAGGGTCTCGTCGCCGGTCGCGATGAGGAACATGGTCGTGCCGTACATGAGCATGAGGTCACCGGCATCGTGTGCGCCGGCGCTCACGGCCTCGGTCCAGGCGTCGATGGTGCCCGCGATGACGGGCGTGCCCGCCGGAACGCCGGTGGCGGCGGCCGCGGCATCCGTCACCGTTCCGACGACGTCGCCGGCCCATGCCAGCTGCGGCGTCTCGATGCCGTCGGCGAAGCGGCTCCACCACGGCTCGTGCCACGCTTCGGCCTCGATGTCGTACAGCGGCGAGACCTGGCTGGCGGACTGGTGGTCGAGCACGTAGGCACCGGTGAGCTTGCGCGCGAGCCAGGATGCGGGCATGAAGAGCCGGCGGGCTCGCGCGTACGCCTCGGGCTCCTCCTCCGCGATCCAGCGGATCTTCGGCCCTCCGGCCTGCGAGGTGAGTATTGAGCCGCCGATCCGAGTGATCTCGTCGACGCCGAGCTCGTGCGTCATCCCATCGACCTGGGCCGACGCCCGGGTGTCGACCCCGTACAGGATCGCCGGGCGAACGGGCTCGTCATGCTCGTCGGCGAGCAGGATGCAGGGACCCATGCCGCTGACGCCGACCCCCGCCAGCTCGATCTCGATTCCCCGATCGGATGCGTCCGCCAGCAGTCGTCGCGAGAGCTCGACGAACTCGCTCCACCAGACACGACCGTCCATCTCGACCCAGCCGGAGCGGGGGCGACTGACGTCGTGGACGACCGTCGCGATCGCGAGGATCATGCCATCTGCGTCCACCAGCGTGCCCTTGCTGCTCGAGGTGCCGATGTCGACACCGAGCGTGCACCGCTGTGGCATGGCATTTCCTCCTCGATCGCCGCCGGCTGAACGTCCTCGGCCACTCTAAGCGAAATCGATTTCATGAGCAAACAACGCTGTCTGAGCCGCTTTCCGCACAGCAGCGTTCGACTAAGCGTCGGGCCGGTCTCGCGCGGGCAGTAACTCGCCCCGCAACACGACGGTGCGGGCCTGCTGGTCGTCACCGGAGATGCGCTCGAGCAGCATCTTCGCCGCCGTCACGCCCATGTGCCGGGCGGGTAGCTTGACGACCGTGACCGCGCTCGGCGACAACGTGGTGAACGGCAGCGAGCCGACGACCGCGACACCGAGCTTCGGCGGGGTGAGTCCGTGCTCGGTGAGCACCTGGATGGCGCCGACGCCGAGGAGGTTGTTGCCCGCGACGATCGCGTCGGGCGGCTCAGGCAGCGAGAGCAGCTCCTCCATTGCCTCGCGCCCGCCATCGACCCGGAACGTCGAGTACCGCAACAGCTCGTCGGGGTCGGCGTCGGGGAAGTGTCGCGCCACGACGGCGCGCCACCCCTGGGCACGCTCGTCGGCCGTCTCGATGTGCTGGGGGCCGGTGATGCACGCGATGCGCCGATACCCGGCCTGCACGAGGTGCTCGGTCGCGGCCTGGCCCGCCGTGCGGTTCGCCATGATGACCCCGTCGATGTCGTAGCCCGTGCCGCGGTCGACCGCGACCACGGGACGGCCCGCCGCCTGGATGTCATCGAGATTGGTTTGATCGGACGCCGCCGCGAGGATCACGCCCGCCATGTGCTCCGAGATCGCGATCTGGAGGTACGTAGCCTCCTTCTCGAGCTGGGCGTCGGTATTGCACAGCACGACGGAATAGCCCGCGCTCTGCGCGACATCCTCCACGCCCCTCGCGAGTTCGGTGAAGTAGGGGTTCTCGATATCGGGGATCACGAGGGCGATGACCTCGGACTCCTGCTTGCGCAGCGTTCTCGCGGTGCGGTTCGGCGTGAACCTGAGCTCGCGCGCGGCCTCGCGCACAGCGCTCACCTTCTCGTCGGAGACAGCCACGCCGTTGAACACCCGTGAAACCGTCGCCGGCGACACGCCGGCGAGCTTCGCCACCTCGTAGATCGTCGCCATGCGCCCTGCCCTTGCGCCGGCCCGCGTTGACATGCCGGTACGGCAACCTTACAGTGTTGAAATCGATTCCAAGCGGTGCGAGCACTGCGCCGCGCCGACACGAGGAAGTGGCCGAACGTGAACTCCCTGCCCCCATCGAGTCCCGATCTCTCATCGATCGCGACGATGCGAGCGCTGCAGACGCGGTCGATCTCCCCCGAGAACTTCGACGGCTCGAAAGGCGGCGGCGGCCGCGCGACCGAGGGCACCGGGGCATCCGCTGCCCGCGATCTCGGGCCCGGCTGGAAGATCTCGCCCAGCGTCGATGTCAAGGCCGGCGAGACCTTCGAGCTCGCGACGATCGAGGGCGCCGGCAAGATCACCCACATCTGGATCACGACGCACACCGACAACTGGCGCACCCTCGTGCTGCGCGCGTACTGGGATGGGGCCGACGAGCCCGCGGTGGAGGTGCCGTACGGTGACTTCTTCTGCAACGGTTGGGGCGTCTTCGCACAGGTGAACTCGCAGACGGTCGCCGCCAACCCGCACGGCGGCTTCAACTCGTACTGGCCCATGCCCTTCAAGGCTGGCGCCCGGCTCACGATCGAGAACACCTCGGTCGTCGACGTGCGGGTGTACTACCAGGTCACCTACGAGGCCGGCGGCAACTACTCCAACGACGGCTACTTCCATGCGCAGTGGCGGCGCTCGAACCCGCTCGAAGAGCAGGTACCGCACACCATCCTCGAAGGCATCGAGGGACAGGGCCAGTACGTCGGCACGTACCTCGCATGGGGCGTGAACACGAACGGTTGGTGGGGCGAGGGCGAGATCAAGTTCTACCTCGACGACGACACCGACTACCCGACGATCTGCGGTACCGGTACCGAAGATTACTTCGGGGGCGCGTGGAACTTCGACATCCCGGGCCAGGGCTACACCGAGTTCACGACGCCGTACCTCGGCATGCCCCAGGTGATCCGCCCCGACGGCCTCTACGTCAGCCAGCAGCGCTTCGGCATGTACCGGTGGCACCTGCTCGACCCGATCTACTTCGCCACGGGGATTCCGAAAGTCGACATTCAGGCGCTCGGCTGGCGCAGCGGATGGCGTTACCTGCCGCTGCGCGACGACATCGCCTCGACCGCGCTCTTCTACCTCGACCGGCCCACGGCGCGCCGCCCGAAGTCGCCGTCGGCCGACGACATGGAGGTGCACCTCGGCAGTGCCCCCGTGCCCGATATCGGGGCGACGCCGCCGCGCGCACCACGGGATTGACATGGCCGACGCGCACGCCGGATGCCTCGAAGGCAGATCCAGCGGAGCAACCCCGCCCCGCCCGGCGTCAGGCCGGGCGGGGCGGAGTGTAGGGCTCCGGGATGCTTCGCTTTCAACCCAGTTCAGGAGCGACCTGGTTTGTCGGGCTTGCCCGGCTTGTCGGGGAAGTCGGGACGCGGCGGCCTTGGGTCGTATGGCACCGCATCGAGGCTGAGGTCGCACCCGTCGCACGAGGTGAGGATCGCCCGTTCTGCCTCTGCCGTCGTCGTGACGACGAGTCCCGAGTCCCCACGGTACGCGTCGCGCCGCACGGTCGCGGCGAAGCCGAGCGTCAGCGTTTCACCCGGGGCGATCTGACCCGACCAGCGCAGCGTCGTGCCGTCGAGCACCGGTTCACCAGTCGAGGAGCGCACCGATGCGGCATCAAGGTCTGCATCGTCGAGGAGTCCACTGAGGTCGACCGCGAGGCTCACGGTCTCGGCGGTCGAGCTGTCGGTGGAAGCGGACATCTCGTACGAGACCACATCGTCGCGCACCACCTCGGAGCCCGCCGCCGGGTCGGACGAGACCGCGACGGTCAGCCCGGGAAGCTGCTCCCTCGCCTTCACGAGCGAGAGGTCGTCGATCTGCACCCAGCGGTCGCCGTTCAGGTTGGTGCCGACGAAGGCCTGCACCGCCGTGCGATCCCCGCTGTGGAAGGTCACGGTGAATCGCGTGTACGCCCCCACGGACTCGAAGGATGTCTCGGCGAGCGTCATGCCGCCGGCCCCGAGTTCGCGCACGCCGATGGATCCGGGCGCCGGGGTGCCGCCGGTCACGACGAAACCGGTGAAGGTGTACGTGGTGTTCGGCTCGACCGCGACGTCCTGGTGCACGTCGATCCACCCGGCGTTGTGGCGCATCCAGCCCTGCTTGATTCCGCCATGCGCCCAGGCGTGGTTGATGTCGATGCCGCAGTTGCCCGTGCACGCCCATGGCGCCGGCATGGTGCCGTCGACGGCACGTTCGAACCCGGGGTCCTCGATCAGGTTCGGGTTCACGACGGTGCCCGTCTCGTCGATCTCGGCGCGCATCAGGTACACGTTGTACGGATCCCATTGCGAGAGCGCGAAGTAGAGTTCGCCGTCCTCCGACGAGGGGTGCAGGTAGCCGCCGTACAGGCCAGGGTGGTCGGCGAAACTCGCAAGTCGTTGCGCTTCGCCCCACGGCCCCTCGGGGGCCGGCGCAGTGCGCAGGACCAGATCAAGGTCTTCGTTGAGGTAGGTCATCAGCCAGCCGCCCGTGTACTCGCTGTACTGCACCGAGAGCTCCGCCGTGTTCGGCGGCACGATCGGCGCGGCGACCGTGTCAGCACCGAGTACCCACGTCGTGCCGTCCCAGTACGAGTACGCCGTCTTGTCGAGCAGGGATGCCTCGGGCACTCGGGCGACGTGTGCCGCACCGAAGCGGCCGTTCGGCGTGCCGAACATGTAGACGTAGCCGTCGTGGCGCTCGAACGCGACCATCTGGAACGGATGCTGTCCGTCGGCGGTGTTGGCCCATTCCGGTCCATCCGTCGAGTTCCAGGTCTCGCCGTTGTCGTCCGAGAAGGCGATGCGGCTGAAGTTGGTGTCCCACGCGCCGGGCGCGCCCCACTGGCGCACCGACATGAAGGCGAGGTACTGCCGACTCCCGACGGCGATGCCCGCTGTCGGGATCGTCGTGATCTCGTCGCCGTTCACCTTCTTCGACGGGATGATCTCGGCGGCGTGGCCCGGCGCGTCCTCGACCGCCGAATCGAAGGTCATGCCGTCGGCGAGGTCGGTGTCGCTGCTGCGCAGCAGCACGTTCGACCGCCAGTCGCCGCCCCCGCCGCCCGGCCCGTTCCAGTCACCGAACGTATCGCCGAAGGCGGTGAGGATCTCGCCCGAGCCGTTGCCCCACATGATGCCGAGGTCGGTGCCGGTGACCGCCCAGCGCGTGTCGGTGGCGCTCAGCGACTTCGGCCCGGTCATCTTGCTGACGAGCACCGCCGGTGAATGGTCGGCGGATGCCTCAGCGACAGCGTTCTCCGCTGACGCGTCCGTCGTGGCGGATGCGCCGGTCGGCACGAGCACGCCGACGACGAGCGCGCCAACGGCGGCGAGGACTGCGGTGTTCCTTCGGATGGGTTGCATCATTGCATCTCCCTCTCGGTGGATATGGCTGATGAATCAGGTGCCGAGGGCAAGCGTCATTTCAGGCCGGCCATCTTGATGTTTCCGATGATCTGACGCTGGAAGATCAGGAACAGGATGATGACCGGCGCCGCCGCGAGCACCGACCCCGCCATCAGGAGACCGAGCTCGGTCGACCGCTCGGAGCGGAACGTGGCGAGGTACTGCTGCACCACGAACTGCTCTGGCGTCGTGATCGTCATGATCGGCCAGACGTAGGAGTTCCAATAGGCCAAGAACGCGGTGATCCCCATCACGACGAAGGGGGGCTTCGAGAGGGGAAGGAAGAGTCGGATGAAGATGGTGAACCGGTTGCAGCCATCGAGCATGGCGGCCTCTTCGAGACTCGACGGAATGCTCAGATAGAACTGCCGGATGAAGAACACCATCGCTGCGCTCGCCGCGCCGGGGATGACGAGCACCGCCAAGCTGTCGAGCATCTGGAGGTTCGTGACCACGATGAAGCTCGTGAGCAGGATGGTCATGCCTGGAATGAACAGCGTCGTGATCAGGATGACCCACAGCGTGCGTTTGAACCGGAAGTCCAGGCGCGCGAACGCGTAGGCGGCGAGCGAGTTGACCGTGAGGCTCAGCAGAGTGAACAGCACCGCACCGAGGAAGGTCCAGGCCATCGTTCGCAGGAACGTCGGGTCGCCGAGGATCTGGACGTAGTTCTCCCATTTCCACACCTCGGGGAAGAACTGGAACGGCGTCTTCAGCACCTCGGTCTTCGTCTTGAAGCCTGCGATGAGCATCCAGGCGAGGGGGAAGAGCGCGGTGACGACGAACAACACACCGACGATGCCCTTGCCGGTCGCGAAGAGCCACCACCTCGTGTCGCGCTGGGGTCGTCGGACGGAAGTGAGTACGGGGGTTGCAGCCACGTCAGTCCACGAGCCTTTCGGAGTTGACGAATCGGAACACGATCGCCGAGACGCTGCCCAGCACGACGAAGAGGAGCATGGCGGCCGCGATCGAGAAGCCGACATTGATGTCGTTGCGGAAGTGGATGAAGATGAACAGGTTCGGCAGGGTCGTGGAGTTGAGGGGTCCGCCGTTGGTCATGATCAGTGGCAGCTCGAACTGCTGGATCGCCGCGACGAATCCGGTGACGACGAGGTAGAGCAGCACGTTCTTCATCTGCGGCAGCGTGATGAAGAACGTCTTCTGCCACCAGTCGGCGCCTTCCATGGCCGCCGCCTCGTAGAACTCCGTCGGGATGTCGACCATGGCTGCGACCATGATGAGCGAGGTGAGCCCCATGCCGAGCCAGATGGCCGGCACCGCAATCGCGAGCAGCGCCAACGACGGGTCGCCGATCCAGGCGGCAGGGTCGATGCCGAACAGTCCCAAGAACCAATTGAGTAGTCCGCCCGAATAGTCGTAGATCAGCACGAAGATGATCGAGGTGATCACCGTGGAGATGATGGTGGGCACGTAGATGCTGACCTTCAGCAGGCTCGCGAACCGCCGCGAGATGCTCACGACGAGCGAGGCGAAGAGGAACGCGAGCACGAGCATCGGCGGCACGGTGAGCAGCACGAAGAGGAAGCCGCGAGCGATCGCCTCGAGGAAGAGCGGGTCGCCCAGGACATCGACGTAGTTCTTCAACCCGACGAATGCCGGGTCCTTGTAGAAGCTCCAATCCTGGAATGACAGGTAGGCGGCGTAGATCGCCGGCCAGATGACGAAGATGCCCAGCAGCACCATCGCCGGCAGGATCAGCCAATAGGCGAGCTTGCCGTCTCGATATCGATAGCGGTCGCGTCGGAGCCGCTGTTCCCGGCGGCCATCGCTGTCCTCTCGGGTCTCCGCGACCCCGACTCCCGCGCGCACCAATTCGGTGACCATGATCCGTCCTGTCGTTCCGTGCCGGGCTCGACTGGTCGGAAGCCGGTTCACCCGCCTCCGACCAGTCGAATTCCGATCAGTTCTGCGGCGCCTTGCTCGGCAGATCGTTCTTCTCGATCACCTTCTGGATCGCATCGGATGCGGTCTTCAGTGCGTCGTCGATCGATGCCGCGCCCTTCATGCCCGCCTCCACCGCAGTGCCGACCGCGAGCGAGACATCCCACGGGTAGGTCGGCTCGGGGATCGCGGTGGGGGCGATGTCGTTCACGATGATGCTCGACCATGGGGCATCCCCTGCTGCATCGCTTGCGGCGACCGCCTCTTGCACCGCGTCACGCACGGGGACCTTCGTGAATTGCGTGTCGACGAAGAACGGAACGAGGTTCTCGGGGTCGCCGGCAAGGGCCCATTCGAGGAAGGCTCCCGCTGCTTCGGCGTTCTTCGTCTTCGCGTCGATGACCCACTTGAAGTTGCCGAGGGTCGTTGCGGTACGGTCATCGGACCCGGAGGCCGAAGGGAAGGCGCCGATGCCGGTCTTGGCAAGCAGGTCGGGGTAGTCGGAACCGATCTCCGACATCATCCACGAGCCCGAGACCTTGAACGCCGTCTTCTGCTCGCCGAAGTCCTTGCCCTCGACATAGGCGGCGAGGGGCTGCTTGGGCATGTATCCCTTGTCCCACAGTTCCTTGTAATTGCCGATCAGGGCTTTGTACTCATCATTCTCGACGTCAGGGGCGGTCCAGTCGTCGGTCAGGGCCGTGTGGCCGGCGAAGTTGAACTGCTGGCCAACCGACGACCAGGCGAAGGTGATCGCGTCCTGCGCGGGCGAGATGCAGTACTGGCCGTCCTGAAGTGTCGGCTGGATCTTCGCGCACGCGGCAAGCAGGTCGTCCCATGTCTTCGGTCCCTGCTCTGCGTCCACACCTGCCGCGGTGAGCATGTCCGTGTTCCAGAACAGCACGGACTGGGGCTCGAGTAGCAGCGGGTAGGCGTAGTACTTGCCGTCGAGCTGCGAGACGGGCTTGGCCGCGTCGATGATCTCGCCGAGCGCGTCCGCGGATACCACCTGGTCGAGTTCGTAGAGCTGACCGGCGTTGACCGCATCCTGGATGCTGCCGGGATGGGTGTAGATGTCCGGCGCCTTGCCCGCGGCCTGCGCGGACTTCATTTTCTGATCCCATGCGTCGGCCGGCACTTCGGTGTCGACCACCTTGACCTCGTCCTGGGCCGCGTTGAACTTCTTCACGATGTCCGCATACCACTCGTTCTCGACGGGCGTGAATGTGCGGTGCCAGAACTCGATGGTGGTGGTGCCGTCGGCAGCTTCGCCGCTCGATGGCGCACACCCGGCGAGCATTGCCCCGACGGCCGCGGCAGCGATGCCGACGGTGGCGAGCCTCGTGATTCTCTTGTGCATTCGTCCCTCCTCAGGAACTCGACTCATCGGTGAGTCGTTGCTGTGGCCGGTCAGGAAGCCCGGTCCGATTCGATCAGACCCGCGCGTCCGCACACTGCGGATCGCCGCCGATCTCGTCTCGGCGCCAGCGTACGCGAAATCGATTTCATGCGCAACGATGTCGGATGCCCTCGAGGCGACGCACCTCACTCGACGCGCTCGAGGTCGACCGAGAACCAGAACACGTTGTAGGGCCCCCACAGCGAGAGCGTGAAGTAGATACGCTTGCCGCCGTCAGCGACGTACCGGGGGTTCAGGTACGGCGAGTAGAGCCCCGGATAGTCGGCCGCGGAGACCATCTCAATGGCCTCGCCCCATGGGCCCCAGGGAGTGATGCCCTCCCGGATGTACGCATTGCCGCGGTCGGAGTAGGTCAAGATCCAGCGATCGAGGTAGTCCGACCACATGACCGAGAGCTCGCCGATCGTGCCATCGACGATCGTCGTCGCGGCATTCATATCGGAGCTCCACTCTGGCGTTCCGTCGACGGCCGCACCCGCGAAGTACGTGTACGCCGAGGCATCCTCGACCGCTTCGACTGTCGCCGGCACCCGCATGAGCTGCACACCGCCGAACCGCCCCGCCCGGATCGACCAGAAGTACACGTAGTCGACCCCGGCGTCGCGCACCGTCGCGGTCGCCACCTGGATGAAGTTCGAATCGCCCGGCCACCGTGGCGAGTCGAGCGCAGCCCAGGTCTCGCCCTCGTCGGTCGACCTCGCGAGACCCCCGTAGTTCGCGTCCCACGCGCCCGGTTCGCCCCAGAACTTCACCGACATGTACGAGAGGTAGAGCGTGCCGTCGATCGCGAACCCGTGCGTCGGGATCTTCGTCACCTCCCCCGTTCCGTCGTTCGCATCGTGCTCGCCCTCGACGAGGGCGGTGGCCCAGCCGAGTTCGTCGGCCGGTGTCCAGCCGTCGAATGTGATGCCGTCGCTCGGGTCGTCATCGGTCGTCCAAGCCGAGACGTTCGAACGCCAGACGCCGCCCTGCCCGCCGTACGATTCGGGCGCGCGGTCGCCGAAGGTGTCGCCGAAAAGGAAGAACGTCTTGTCGCCGAGGTTGACCATCGACCCGAGGTCGGTGCCGGCGACCGCGGCGAGCTCGGTGTCGTTGATCGAGTCGGGGCCAGTGAGCTTCGCGATCTCGGTCAGTTCGTCGACTCCCTCGAGCACGAAGGGCTTGTCGGGGTCGGCGTCGACGGCGACCGGGTTCATCGGGCTGCCTCCGGCTCCCCCTGTGCAGGCGCAGAGTGCAAGGGCAGCGGATGCCGCGACCGCGGCGATTCGCAGAATTCGTGTGGTGGGGGCATGACGCATGATACTCCTCGATCATCACCGCAACGATACGGGGGCGCGGGCGAAAACGAAATCGATTTCACACATACCCGACGTGTCTCTACGACGGCTTCGTCCCCATCGAAATGGACTACGCGACCAAGACCAGCGTCCTCGTCATCGATGACTGAACCATCAGGTGAACCGCCCGCGAACCGGATTCAGGGACGTGGCTACCACTCTTGAGGGCGGGTTGGCCAGAGCCCCACCGACTGCCGGTACTCGGTCGCTTCAGCTTCCTCGGTGAACTCGAGCATGTTTCCGACCTTGTCGAGAAGCACCGCACGTACTTCTGCTGGTGTGGCGAAGAAGAATTCTTTACGCGAGTTCGCTCGATTGAGGGCGCGATCGGAGAAGTGGCGATGCAACTCGGCTTCGAGTGTCACCGCGTTTTCAGAGAAGAAGAGCGTGTGGGTGTCGAAGCGGAACGGAACCGACGCGCCACCCAGTTCGAAAATTCGCTCGCGTGGCTCAAGTCGACGGGTCAGGCCGATCTTCACGACATTCGGACCGAACGCTCCCGGGTTCGAGATCACGTACACATATCCTGCACGGATGTTCGCTGCCCGGAAGTCGTTCTGTGCGATCGCGTCATTGACTTGGTTGAGTCGTTCCAACAGGTCACGGTCGTTTTCGCCCCTCTCCCGCAAGGCGGAGAGCATGTTCTCGAGGTGTGCGCGTTCCTTGTCTAGCCGAGCTCGCTCTTCGGCGAGTTCACGCTCGACGCGGCGCTCCTCCCGCAAGCGGGCGCGTTCCTCTCGCTCGGCTTCACGTTCCTCTTGCTTCTTCATGAGCCAGTCGGCGGTGAGTTCGATCTCCTCAATGCGGAGACCGTGGAATTCGTCGCTGATGCGCATCTCCATGAGGGACCCGAGCTTCGCAATTGCGATTTGGGACCCCTCTAGTCGCTTCTTGGCGATGACCACGTTCCCGACCCGCAGGGTGCGGATCGCGTTGTCGGCTTCGGCGTTGTACGCACGCAGCATGAGTTTCGCGAGATCGTCGGTCATCCTGCGACCTTGAGCGAGCGAGTTGTTGAAGGTGAACAGTTCCGACTTGACAATCGCTCGCCCGGATCTGATTATTTCAGCGATCCGCGACTGCAGGTCGGACAGGGCGCCCTGATAGGCAGCTGCGGTCTCCAACGGATGGTGGTATCTGTAGATGCCGACATCTTGCAGAATGCGGGCATCGTTCAGCTCGACGAAGTCATCAGTTTGGGCTTCGGCGAGTTGGGCCTTCAAGGCGGCGTTTTCCGCCTCGAGATACGCAACCCGACCCCCGTCCTCTGATTGCGGCCGTTCGGCTGCGACTGTCGTGGCCGCAGGCGTCGGCGGCCTCGTCGTTTCACCTTCCAGGGATGGTCCTCCGGGTTGTAGCCAGAGTTGCCAGCCCACCGGGGGTTCAGGCCAGTTCGGATCCGGCGTCCAGCCGGCCGGAGGAACCCATCCCGCGGGCGGCTTGGGCCAACCAGGTGGGGGGTTGAAGACCAGGGACGGGTCGCTCATCGTGCTCGCCTGACGCCGCCCGCAGCAACTGGTGCAAGCCCCTGCGGGTTCTTCGAAACGGCGGCGCCCAAGTGATCCAGCGTGGCGGCAGGAACGACGGCAGATAGGTCGAGCTTGTCGAACTCCGAACGGCTAGACGCGACCGCGACGAACGGGACGTAGGTAGGTTGCCCCGTCGCAGGGCTGATCGTCTCAGTGCCCAACTCGAGAGAGATGGTCTTTATCAAGGCCCTGCGGTCAGCTTCGAATACCTCGTGAAGCGATCGGAGCGCGACGTTGGTGACGATGCTGGAGTATCGCTCCTTTGCGTCCTTCTGGGTGGCAGCGACCGGCGCGATCTCGTCACTCGACCTCGTGTACTTGTAGTGCTTAATGGATGGGACTTTGTCGGGCGCAGGAATGAGGACTCGAAGTTGAAGCTCAGCCGTGCTCGGCTCGAATGTCGCCGCATGGGTCACTGGGAACCACTCTGGGTACACCGAGTTCGCCAGCACGATCGACACGTACTCTTGGACGGCTTCAACGGTGCCGTACCCCAGCCCTGCGATTAACCCGTCGAGTTCCTCGTTCTGCTCTGCGACCTCTTTCTCACGAACCGCGCACTCCGACTGGTACTTCTGCGTTTCGGCAGCGAGCAGCGCTTCGCGACGCGCCGCTGCGGCTTGGTATTCGGCAGCTTGCGCGTCACGACGTGCAGGGAGCGCGTCCGCCGCTTCTTTCCACGCCCAGTAGTCCCGGGCGTACTGCTGTTCAGCAGCTGCGACCGCATCGGCCTCCTTCTGCTTGCGACCGAACAGCGCCTTGACGGGGGCCGGCTCTCGCTTGACGGGGAGCGGCGGATCAGGAATGGGCGCCGGCGCAGGAAGCGGTGAGCGCAGGTCCTCGCGCGGGAACGGCGGATGCTCCACCGTTACGCGCAGTGATTCGAGGTCAACGAAATCATCGACGTCGAGCGTGTCGCTGAGCAATGCGTCCAACTCGGCATACTGGTCCTGCAATATCGCGCTCAGCTCGTCCGCTTCAGCTTGACGTGCTTCAGCGTGAGCCTGCGCAGCCTCTCGCTCGAGTCGCTTACGGTCCTGTTCGGATGCTCGTGCAGCGGCAGCCTGCGCCCGATCAGCTGCGCGCTGCGCCTGCTCAGCCCGCTTGATCGCCGCAAACTGCTGCCGTTGATCTGCCAGCCTCTTTTGTTCAGCCAGCTTCGCCTGATGTTGCATCTCCGCGAAAAATCCCCGACGCTTTGCCATGAGTAGCCCTCCCTGACCCACTCCGAAGTGTATTGATGCCCCGCCGACACCTCGACAGGGCGACACACCGAACCGGGCCGCGACCGACACCACCGTCTCACCGTCCTTGATCACGGCGAGCACGGCCTGATACCGCTGCTCTGACACGCTCAACTCCCGCATACTCGGGAGTGTCACCCATCAACCGAAACAGGTGTAACCCATCAACCGGAACACCGTTACCGATCACCCGAATGCCGAACGGCACCAATCAGGCGAAGTAACACACATTTCCAGTAGCGAGGGCGGGACTCGAACCCGCGACACCACGATTATGAGCCGTGTGCTCTAACCACCTGAGCTACCCCGCCGGGAAGGTTGTTCGAGCATACGCCCCGAACGAACCAGAGCCCCGAGTCAGGATTGAACTGACGACCCCTTCCTTACCATGGAAGTGCTCTACCACTGAGCTATCGGGGCATGTGCCGCACTCGGCAACCGTACGAGGATATCATCTCGACACACGTGCTTCGAACCGGCGCCGGACCGGCGTCCGACCTGTGTGAACCCGCCCAGCATCGCCATCCAAGCGGCCGCCAGACATCCGGAAAAGGGCCTGGGAACGACGCCCAGCGCACCGCCATGCGCATCTTCACCTTCCCGGCTGTCGGAACGGCGCACTCGCCGATGCGCACCGGCCGACGTACCTTCGAACTATGGACACGGTCGTGGACATCGAGCCCGCGTCGTTCGCGGTGACCCCGGGTCGGGCTGAAACCGTCACCCTGACCGTCCACAACCATGGCGAGGACGTGGAGGCGTACCACCTCTCGGCCGCGGGTGAGGCGGCCGACCAGATCGTCATCGAACCCGAGACGCTGCTTCTCCACCCTGGCAAGTCGGGCACCGCGGTCGCGACGATCGCCCTCCCGGCCGAGGCGCGGTGGCCCGTCGGGCACCTCCTCCTCCGGTTCGAGATCGCGCCTGCGGTGCACCCCGACGATCTCGTGGCCGTCGAGGCCATCGCCTCGGTACGGCCGTTCAGCGAGGTGGACGCGGCGCTGTCATCGCCGGACCTCGACGGACGCCGCGGCGATACGACGGGCATCCTGATCGCGAACTCCGGCAATGCGCACGTCTATGCGGGTCTCGCGGTCGCGGCCGGCGAGCTCGCGGTGGCGGTGGAGCGGAGCCGTGTGACGATCCCGGCCGGCAGCACCGAGAGCGTCGAGCTCGGTCTCCGCGTCCGCAGGCTCCTCTGGCGCGGCGACCCGGTGGAGCATCCGTTCGCCGTCACGGTCGCACCCGAGACTGCGCCGGCAGTCCGCCTCGAGGGCACCTTCACCCAGCTGCCGGTGTTCTCGCCACGAGGCTTCACGGCGGCGCTCGCGGTCGCCGGTGCGCTCATCGTGCTCGTCGTCGTCTGGCTCGCCGCGCTCGCCTGGAACGTGTTCAGCCCGGTTGGCGCGAGCCCGTCCCAGACCACCGCAGCCGAGACATCCGAACCCGTGAACGTCGCCGTTGCACTCGCCGCCGGCGACCTCGGTCAGGCCGGGGATGCCGCGGTCGCGACGCTCAGCGCTGAGGTCGCGAACGCCCCCGACGGCGCGTTGGTCGCCATCGCGGTGCAGTGGCCCGCAGAGCTCGCCCTTTCCGACTCGACGTGCGAGCGCTGGGTCGGCCCCGAGATCGACCGTGAACTGCAGGGGCCGCCGCGCTCGGGCGACGAGTGCCTCATCGACCCGTCCGGCAGCGACGGCAGCGCCCAGCTGACCTTCGCGACGCCGCCCCCGGGCTTCAACGGCCAGGTCGACGCCACCGCGACCCGACTTCTCACGCTCGAAGACGGCGAGGTGCAGGAGCTCGAGACCGCAGACGGATCGAGCTTCGGCCAGGCAGGCCTGCCCATCGAGCTGCGACCGTATCCGTTCTGGCTCGACCTCGCCATCACCGAGCCGTCGGACGCCGACCAAGGTGAGCGCCAGGCGACGATCGGCGTGCACCGGACCCTCTCGGGCGACGGCTCCGACGAGTCGGCGCGCATGGCCTTCGAGCTCCTGTTGCCCGGCTTCGCCGAGCTGGACTTCTTCGACGGCTGCGACGCCCTCGGCGACAACGACGCGACGTGCGTGGTGTACTTCGGTGCCGACCTCGATTACTGGGAGGTCACGGCGACGTTCGAGACGGACGTCGATCCGCCCCGAGCCGGACCGGTGTCCGTACAGGGCGTGGAACTCTCGGTCGACGACGTGGAGGTGCCGCCCGCGCAGATCGGCCCGCAGATCCGGGGCGCGGAGCAGCTCCTGATCGCGGTCGACGACCTGTTCCCCGTTGACGTCGAACTGGATTCCGAGGAGGCCGAAGCCGGCGAGACGGTGACGGCGAACGTCGAGATCACGCATACGCCATTGCCGAGCGACGTCCAGACCCTGCGCACAGGCTCGTGGGCGCTCGCCGTCGAGCTCACGTGGCCCGAGTCGCTCATCCTGAACGGGGGGCCTCGCGGTTGCATCTCGTTCGATCGTGGGATCTGCGGGCTACCCGGTCCGGCCGAGGGCGGCCGCGCGGTCATCACGCTCCAGTTCACCGTCGCCGACGACGCCTTCGACAGCGGTGATGTGGCCGCGAACGGCGCAAGGCTCCTCTACGACCCGACGACCGAGGCCGACGAGCGCGACGATCGCGAGCAACCCCCCGTCGAGCTGCCGGCCGAGTGGATCGGCAGCGACACCGCCGAGTTCTTCCCCTTCTGAATGCTGGCCTTCGTCACCTATCTCAGATAATCTGATTCCATGCGCACGATGACCGCCACCGAGGCCAGCAGGTCGTTCGCGGCGCTGCTCGACGAGGCCGAGCGGGGCGAGACCATCATCATCACCCGCGCCGGCAGACGCATCGCCACCGTCGGTCCGGTGGACCTCAGCAACGGCTCCGACGTCGTGGCGCTCCTCCGGTACAGCCCGCTCGATGACGACTTCGCGCACGATGTCGCCGCCGCACGGGGGGCGGTCGAACTCACCGAGCCGGCATGGCCCGCCGACTGATCCTCGACACCGGCGTGCTGGTCGCCGCTGAACGCCAGCGGCGGAATCTGGCCGCCGCCGTCGAACCCGACGACGACATCGTCATCAGCGCGGTCACCCTCGCCGAACTCCGAACCGGCATCGAGCTCGCCTCTCCCGAACATCGCGAGCGACGCACCGAGTTCCTGGTTCGCGTACTCGAGACGCTGCCGGTCGAACCCTACGACCTCGCAACAGCAGAAGCGCACGGGCGTCTTCTGGCGCATGTCTCACGAACCGGCACGAAGCGCGGAGCACACGACCTCATCATCGCCGCAACCGCCGTGGCGACGAAGCGCATCGTGTTGACGACCGATCGCGCCGCCCGCTTCGACGAACTGCCTGGCGTCGACTGCATCGTCGTCTGATGGGTGACCGGCCGCTCGCGCGATGCCTCACCAGGCGGGCGCGCCGACCCCCGGCAGCCGCCACGCGGTGAAGCACGGCCCCTCGGCGATGAGGTGCACGAGACCGTCGGATGCCTCGAGCCGGGCATCGCCGTACGCCCGCGCCGCGGCATCCGTACCCCCGATCGCACTCGCCGCAATCTCGAGCGTGGCAGCGTCGCGCGCCGCGAGCACAAGGACGCTCTCGGAAGCCGACTCCCGCACGAACGCGACCGCGGCCTCCCCAACCGCGAGCCAGCGGATGCCGCCCGTCGCGAGCACCGGATGCGCCCGCCGCAGCGCGATGAGTGAGGCGTACGTGTCGAGCACCGGCGCGACCGCGGCATCCGTCTCGCTCCCCCACGGAATCGGGGTGCGGGATGCCTCGCCGTCGACGCCCGTGAGTCCGAACTCGTCGCCCGCCCACACCACCGGAATGCCGGGCAGCGTGACCGCGAGGCCGAACGCGACGGGCACCGTGCCAGGCCGGGCCGACGTGGCGAAGCGGGGCGTGTCGTGCGTGTCGAGCGCGTTCATGGTCGCGAGCCGCGTGCGCCACGGGAAGCCCGCCGCGAACCGCGTGTGCGCGGCGTGGAAGTCGTGGCCGTCGTACGTCGGCACGCGGTGCAGCGCGAAGCCGATGCCGCCGGCCGCTGCGCTACCCGGCTGCTGCAGCCAGCTCCACAACGGGCGCGTGAACGGCGTGTACGTCATGGCGCCGTGCCACGCGTCACCCTGGAAGTCGGATGCCGCGTCGTTCGTCGACTCCCCCAGCAGGATGGTGTCGGGGTTCACCTCGAGCATCGTGCGGCGGATCGTCTGTCGCACCTCGGCGTTGAGGTCGATGCCGCCGAGGCGGCCGGTCATGTTCGCCACGTCGATGCGCCAGCCATCGAGGGAGAACGGCGGCTTCAGGTAGCGGGCGACCACCGAGTCGGGGCCCTCGATGAAGCGCCGGCGCAGCTCGGCCGAGCTCCAGTCGAACTTCGGCAGGCTCGGCACTCCCAGCCACGACTCGTAGCCGCCGCCCCGCTCCTCGCCGTGGAAGTAATAGAAGGAACGCTCGGGCGCCGCCGGGTCGGCCCGTGCCGCGCGGAACCACTCGTGCGCGTCGCCCGAGTGGTTCGACGTGAGGTCGCCGATGACGCGGATGCCACGCCCATGCGCCGCCTCGACGAGCCGCACGAGCGCTTCGTCACCGCCGAGCAGCTCGTCGACGTGGTCGAAGGTCGACGCGTCGTAGCGGTGGTTCGACCGCGCCGGGAACACCGGCGTGAGGTACAGCAGGTTCACGCCGAGCCGCTCGAGGTGGTCGAGCTTCTCGCGCACGCCGTCGAGGTCGCCGCCGTAGATCTGCGCAGAACGCGCGGGCGGCACGGGGTCGAGTGGGTCGCCCCACTCGGCCGGGATCGCCCACTCGGGCAGCGGGCGCGCGGCCGCGCCTGACCCAATCGACCCTGTCGACCTCGCGAACCGGTCGGGAAACACCTGGTACAGCACGCTGCCTGCCGCCCACTCGGGTGCGGGCTCGTGGGCGACGAGCCTGAAGTCGTCGTGGTCGCGCGTCTCGATCGTCGAGAGCCCGAGCTGGTTCAGCCAGTACTGGCGCCCGTCCGCGCCGACGAGCAGCCACCGGTAACCGTGCACGAGGTTCTCGACCTCGACGGGCGCCTCCCACCAATCCCACCCGTCAGCGGAGTCGACGACGGATGCCTCGCTGAACCGCGGTTCCCGGTTCGGGTTCGACCGCGTGCCGACCCACGCGAGCGGGCCGAATGCCGCGGGCACACGAAGGCGCACCCGCACGACCTCGCCGAGCGCGGGTGCCGGCGTCGAGACGTGCAGGGGCGAGCCGTCGTGGTGCGGGGTGAGCATGGTGTTCGAGGCTACTTGACCGCGCCCGCCGTGAGCCCGCCCACGATGTACTTCTGCAGGAACAGGAACAGCGCGACCACCGGCAGCGCCGCCATCACGGCGCCGGCCGAGAACGCGCTCCAGTCGGCGTAGCGCGGGTTCGACACGAGCTTCGTGAGGCCGACTGCGAGCGTCTGCTTCTCGGTGTCGATGAGCAGCACGGATGCCACGACGAACTCGTTCACCGAGAAGATGAACGACAGCAGCGCGACGACCGCGAGGATCGGCGCCGTGAGCCGCAGGATGATCGTGAAGAAGATGCGCGCGTGTCCGGCGCCGTCGATCTTCGCCGCCTCGTCGATCGACGCGGGCACGGTGTTGAAGAAGCCGTACATGAGGTACGTGTTCACGCCGAGCGCTCCGCCGAGGTAGACCATGATGAGGCCGATGTGCGAGTTCAGGCCGATCGCCGGGAACCAGTCGCCGATCGCACTCATGAGCAGGAAGATCGCCACGACCGCGAGCAGCTGCGGGAACATCTGTACGACGACGATCGTGATGAGGCCGACGCGGCGCCCCGTGAAGCGCATGCGCGAGAACGAGTACGCGGCGAGCGCCCCGAGGAAGACCGTGCCGACCGCCGTGATGCTCGCGATGATGAGCGTGTTCGCGAACCAGGCGGGGTACGGCACCTGCGGGTCGGTGAGAATCCGGATGTAGCTGTCGAGGCCGATCGCCGAGAACAGCGCGTTCGATCCGGTCAGTGTGCCCCGCGGGTTCAGCGACGAGGAGATCACGAACACGATCGGCATCAGCGCGAACGCCACCATGACGACGCCCACGATGTGTCGCCATCCGGTTGCGCGGAACCAGCGGCCGAAGTTGAAGGGGCGGCGCTCGAAGGAGCGCGGCGCGTCGCCGCCTGCGTTGCTCGGCCGCGACGAGGCATTCGCTCGCTCGTCGATCGCACCGGCGACGATGCCGGCGCCGCTTCCGGGTACGGGCTGCGTGGCCATCAGTTCAGCTCCTCGAGGGACTTGGTACGACGGAAGGCGATGATCGAGATCACCGCGACCACGATGAAGATGATGATCGAGTACGCGCTCGCGAGGCCATAGTCACGGGACTGGCCGGTGAACGCCACCTTGTAGACCATCGAGATCAGGATGTCGGTGAACCCGACGGGGATCGGGGCGCTCGAGTCACGCGGGCCGCCGTCGGTCAACATGTAGATGACGTTGAAGTTGTTGAAGTTGAACGCGAACGACGCGATGAGCAGCGGCGCGACGCTCACGAGCAGGAGCGGCAGCTTGATGAGCCGGAACACCGCCCACGGCTTCGCGCCGTCGACCGTGGCCGCCTCCTGCAGCTCGTCGGGGATCGACTGCAGCGCCCCGGTGGTCACGAGGAACATGTACGGGAAGCCGAGCCAGAGGTTCACCAGGAGCACTGAGAGCTTGGCCACCCATGGATCGGTGAGCCAGGGAACGGATGCCCCGCCGAGCAGCACCTGGTTGATGAATCCGAAGCTCTCGTTCATCATGCCGGCCCAGATCAGCGCCGAGAGGAACGACGGGATCGCGTACGGCAGGATCATGAGCACGCGGTAGTACCGGCGGCCCTTCATGCGCATGTCGTTGAAGACGATGGCGAGGAAGAGGCCGAGGAAGAAGGTCGACGCCACCGAGATGAGCGCGAACGCGAAGGTCCACAGCGTGACGTAGATGAGCGGCTCGGCGAGGCGCTGGTCGGTCACCGCGCGCACGAAGTTGTCGAAGCCGACCACGATCTGCCAGCCGGGCAGCAGCTCGTCGCCATCCTCGGAGGTGAAGGCGCCCGTGCCGACGTCGGAGTACACGGTGCCGGTGTCGAAGTCGGTCATCGTGCCGGCGACCTCGTCGTACTCGAGCGTCGAGATGTAGAGGTACGCGTTCGAGCCGTCGGGCGTGCGGATCGCGCCCTCGTTCGGATCGTCGGAGAACGGCACCGCGAGTTCGGTGATCTCGTCGGTGCGGGCGAGCACGTCGGCGAAGCTGAGGCTCGTCCAGCCCTCGATGGCGACGGCCTTGCCGCCCTCCATGTCGGCGTCGACCTCCTGCAGGGGCTGGTCGTTCGTGCCGACGAGCGCCTCGCCGTCGGGATCGGTGACGAGCAGGCCGAGCGTGCCGAACTGGTCGACGACCGTGACGGGGTAGGTCGGCGAGTCCTCGACGCGCTGGAGCGACGAGGCCATGAGCGACGACACCGCCTGCTCCTTGGAGCCGTTGTGGCCGGTGCCGTAGTTGGTGAAGGCGATGTACCCGGTGTAGACGAGCACGAACACCTGGAAGAGGACGAGGAAGATGATGCCGGGCGTGAGGTACTTCGCCGGCAGCTTGCGACGCGAGAAGTAGATCCAGTTCACGACCGCGGCCACGATGGCGACGATCGCGGCGATCAGCCACTGGCCGCCCATCACGAGGACGAAGGCCGCGTACAGCGCGATCGCGTCGAGGATGCCGAGCAGCAGCAGCTTGACGAGGAGCATCTTGATGCCACCGGATGCCGCGTCCGCGATGTTCGCGGCCTGTCGCTGCCGCTTGGTCGGCCGCTTCGGCGATGCCGTGCCGACCTCGTCGTCGATCATGGTGCTCATCTTGCCCGCTGTCCCGTCGAACGTGAGGGAACCGGGCCGGAGCCTGTTGGGGCATCCGGCCCGGTTTCGCTCAGTGCCTACTTGGTGATCGCAGCCTGCACGTCAGCGGTCAGCTTCTGCCAGGTCGCGACGGGGTCGGCACCGTTGATGATGTCGGCCTCGGCGATGCCCCAGTACTGCCACACCGAGCCCATGGCCGGGATCGCCGGCATCGGCACGGCCTCGGCACCGACGGCCGCGAAGCCCTCGATGATCGGGTCCTCGGAGGCGGTCTCGGCGGCGGCCTCGAGCGCGGGCAGCACGTTGCCGGCCTCGAACAGCTCGAGCTGCACGTCCTCGGTGCCCAGGTAGTTCACGAGGAAGTCGTTCGCGGCGACCTTGTTCTTCGACTCGGCCGAGACGAAGAAGCCCTTGACGCCGGCGAACGGCGAGGCGGGGTCGGCCGTGGGGCTGGGAACGGTGTCGATGGCGACGTTGATGCCGCCGTCGATCGCAGCGCCGACGTTCCACGGACCGGTGAGCCAGAAGGCCGCCGTGCCGTCGAGGAAGGCCTGCTTGGCGATGTCACCGTCGACGTCGGTGTTGAAGACGCCGGCGCCGTTCTTGCCCTGGGTGCCGAGCCACGTGGCGAACTGCTCGCCGCCGGCGCTGCCGAGCTGCAGGTCCTCGGGGTTGTAACCCTCGTCGTCGGTGCCGAAGACGGGAGCGCCGAATGCGGTCTGGAACGGGTACAGGTGGTACGGGTTGCCCTCGGCACCCTGCTCCACGACGAAGGGCTGCGCGAGGCCGGCGGCCGTGCCCTTGGCGATCATGTCGTCGAAGTTCGCGGCGGCCTCGGGGATGAGGTCGGCGTTGCGGAGCACCGCGATGTTCTCCACCGCGTACGGCAGCATGTAGACGGTGCCCTCGTAGGTGGACGCGTCGATGGCGACGTCGAGGTAGTCGCCGGCGGAGTCGCCGAGCTCGATCGGGGCGACAACGCCGTTCGTCGACAGCTCGCCGAGCCAGTCGTGCGCACCCATGGTGATGTCGGGGCCCTTGCCCGTCGGGACCTGCTGGATGAAGTCGTCCTTGATGTCGGCGTTGTCCTTGCCGACGAGCTCGACCTCGACCCCGGTCTTCTCCGTGTACGCCTCGGCTGCGCCCTTGAGCGCGTCGACGCGCTCGGCGTCGACCCAGACGGTCAGCGTGCCGCTCGACGAGGCGTCCCCGTCGGAGCCGCTGTCGCCGCCGCTCGCGCAGCTCGCGAGACCGAGCGTCGCGACGACCGCGACCGCTCCGGCGGCGAGGAGGCTCTTCCTGTTCACCCTCATTGGTGTGCCCTTCCCAGTGTGTGAGATCGGCGCCTTCGCCAGGTGTGGGAGCTGTGGTCCCCGTTCCGGATCGCGGAACCGAGCACCGTGCCCGAAAGGCCGTTCTTCCGTGAGTGCTGGCAGTTGTGCAAGCGATTACAGGTATACCCTGCGCACATGCTATTACCAAACCGGATGTTTCGTATCGATACCGGTTTGTGATCATCCTGTTGTTCGGCGCTTCTGCAAGCGTTTCCATGTCCTCGCCAGATGACGTACAGTTCTCCACATGACCTCCGAGTGGTGGCGCACTGCCGCGATCTACCAGATCTACCCCCGGTCCTTCGCCGATGCGAACGGCGACGGCATGGGCGACCTCGCCGGCATCGCCGCTCGTTTGAGCGACCTGCAGGAGCTCGGTATCGACGCGATCTGGCTCTCCCCGTTCTTCACCTCCCCGCAGCGCGATGCCGGGTACGACGTTGCCGACTACTGCGACGTCGACCCGCGGTTCGGCACGCTCGCCGACTTCGAGGCCATGCTCGCCGAGGCGCACGCCCGCGGCATCCGCGTCATCATCGACCTCGTGCCGAATCACTCGTCCGACCGGCACGAGTGGTTCCAGGCGGCCCTCGCGGCCGGGCCCGAAAGCGCCGAGCGCGCCCGCTACCTGTTCCGCGACGGACTCGGGCCGTTCGGCGACCTGCCCCCGAACAACTGGGAATCGGTCTTCGGCGGTCCGGCGTGGACGCGCGTCACCGAGGCCGACGGCACCCCCGGCCAGTGGTACCTGCACCTCTTCGACAGCTCGCAGCCCGACTTCGACTGGACGAACGAGGAGGTGCGCGAGGAGTTCCGGCGCATCCTGCGCTTCTGGCTCGACCGCGGGGTCGACGGGTTCCGCGTCGACGTGGCCCACGGCCTCGTCAAGGAGGAGGGCCTGCCCGACTGGACGCCCCCTGCCGACGCGGGCAGCATGGGCGGTGCCGGTGGCACCGCGGCATCCGGAGTCACCCTCGAACCCGAGATCAGTGACGAGCCCGACGACCACGCGCCGTACTGGGGCCAGGACGGCGTGCACGAGATCTACCGCGACTGGCGGGCGGTCCTCGACGAGTACCCCGGTGAGCGCATCCTGGCGGCCGAGGCGTGGGTCGACCCGCTCCCCCGCGTGGCCAAGTGGGTGCGGCCCGACGAGATGCACCAGGCGTTCAACTTCGCCTACCTCGAGACGCCGTGGGATGCTGCGGCGTTGCGCCAGGTGATCGATGCCTCGCTCGACGCATTCGGCGAGGTCGGCGCGCCCTCGACGTGGGTGCTCTCGAACCACGACGTCGTGCGCCACGCGACCCGACTCTCGGTGACGGAGCCGAACCCGCAGGGCCACGGCCTCGGGCCGCGCTCGAACGGCCTGCCGTCGTACGAGGCGGGGCTGCGGCGCGCGCGGGCGGCGACCGCCCTCATGCTCGCGCTGCCCGGTTCGGCGTACCTCTACCAGGGCGAGGAGCTCGGCCTGCCCGAGGTCATCCACCTCCCTGACTCCGCCCGTCAGGACCCCACGTGGTTCCGCACCGGCGGCGAGCGCTACGGACGTGACGGATGCCGCGTGCCGCTGCCGTGGGAGGCCGACGCGCCGAACTACGGCTTCGGCCCGGCGGGCGACCCGTGGCTGCCGCAGCCCTCGCAGTGGCGCGAGCTCGCGCGCGACCGCCAGCGCGGCGTGCCCGATTCGACCCTCTCGATGTACCGCTCGGGGCTTGCCCTGCGCCGGGAGCACGCGCTCGGCGCCGGCACGCTCGAGTGGCTGCCCGGATTCGGCGACGACGTGGTGGCGTTCCGCAACGGGTCGGTCGTCGTGGTGGCGAACGCGGGAGCGGCGGCGGTGGAGCTGCCTGCTGGCGACGTGCTCCTCGCGAGCTCCGAGCTCGACGGGCGCTCGCTTCCCGCCGACACGGCGGTCTGGCTCCGCGCGTAACGCGTGCAGCTAGTGCAGGAGAATTGCGGCGAGACCTCTCCTGGGCGGGGATAGCGCCCATTCTCCTTCACGAGCTGTGGGGCTCGAGCTGGGATGCCTCGAACGCGGGCAGTTCGCGTGCGGCGCGCCCCCAGCGATGCAGGCCGCGACGCACGAGTTCGAGCAATCGTCGGTGCGTGTCATCCCACTCGGCGGTGAGCATGCGATAGGACAGGCGCACGACGAGGTAGCCCCGCATCGCCAACTCGAGGTCCTGCGTGCGGTCGCGCTCGAAGTACTCGTCGGAGTGGAACGCCCGCCCGTCCAGTTCGACGATCAATCGATCGCCGACCAGGAGGTCGACATGCCGCACCCCCTCGATCAGCACCTGGGCTCGCACGGACACCCGGACACGATGGAACAGCAATCGCGCGATCGTCTCGAGGCCCGAGTCGCTGAGCGGCGACACGTGCGCCAGCTCGAACCGCACCCAGTCGGGCGCCAGCTTCCTGATCGACTCGAGCGCCTGCATCGGGAGGACACCTCGGTTCAGGGCCGACTCGAGCGCGATCATCGCCGGCACGGTGCCGACGCATCGGAACATCTCCGCAATGCTCCGCGGCAGGCCGTCCTGACCGAGACGGTCACCGAGGTCGGTGTCGCGGGAGGCATCCCGGTAGTGCACGCACACGCCGTGTGCCTCGCGATCGAGGCGGGTGCCGGCCTCGTCGGGCGACCGCAGCCGCGCCGCGGTCGCCGGGACCCGCACATGTAGACGCGAATCGTGGAGCAGCCAGAGCCCGCGCGCGGCGGCGACCGATCCGGCCGTGAGGGACCCGCCGACGCGAACCGCGCGGACGACTTGGGCATCGACGGGCGGCACGCCGTACCAGCCGCGCCGGATCCGGATGAGACCACCGAGCCGCACCGCATTCCGGATCTGCGCCTCCGTGAGGCCGGTCGACATGAGCCCCGACGCACGCAACACCCCGCCGTGACGCATCGTGAGTTCGGCCGGTGTCGGGTTCGAGGCATCCGATTCGCTCATGGGTCGACGATGGGACGGCTGACGCACTCTGCAGAGCGCGACCATGCCGCCGGTGCGAACCGATGACCCAGCGCCAGCTGTGGAGGACGAGTGCGCCAGCCTGCCTCAAGCTCGTGAAGGAGAATGGGCACCATAGTGCGCTGTCAGCGCCCCTCAGTGCACTTCTCCTGCACAAGCTCAGCGTGTAGCGCTGAGGGCCGCGGCAGCGACGTGCCGTCGCGCCCCCCTCCCGACGTCAGTTCGTGTTGGCGTAGAGCCACTCGAGCGGGTCGACCTTGGTGCCGTTGATGCCGCCGATGCGGATCTCGAAGTGGAGGTGCGGGCCGGTCGACATGCCGGTGTCACCCGTGGTGCCGATGGGGTCACCGACCTGCACGGTGTCGCCCACCTCGAAGCGCCGCGAGTCGTACTCCATGTGCGCGTACACGCTCGTGATGAGTTCCCCGTCGATGACGTGGTCGATCATGATGACGACCCCGAGCGAGCCGCCCGAGTCGGTCGAGTTGGAGACGACACCGTCGGCGATCGCCTGGATCTCGGCACCGAGACCGGGGTTGAAGTCCTGGCCGCCGTGGTTCGACGAGCATCCCCAGCAGTCGCGGTAGCCGAACCGGTCGCCGATGTGCACGCCGACCGCGAACGGCCACTGGATGGTGCCTGAAGGGTTGTTCGTGAAGGTCGCTTCGGGGCGGATGCCGGCGGCCCGCGCGTACTCCTCGATGGTCTGCGTCTCGTAGCCCTCGCGCTGCACGCTCTGCGCGACGATGTCGCCGTTCAACACCACGCGCTGGCCGTCGAGGGTCGGCCCGCCGGGGCTCGAGAGCGCGAGCGCCTGCACGTCGGAGGGCGTCAGCAGCGACAATGACGGGATCGTCGTGGCGACGGCGAGCAGGGCGGCGAAGCTCATCGCGACCAGGCTGGCCCCGAAGCGGCGGCCACCACGGCCGCGAGGGCTGGCGGATGCCACGGGGCGCGACTGGGGACGCGCCGGCACTCGCACCTGCACCTTCGCGGTGCGTGGCGCCGGCCCGGTGGTTGCGCGCGCAGCGTGCGGCCTGCGTCGGTCATCGCGGGGACGCTCGGCCCGGGTCGCGGGTGGCGGCGCCGACGCGACGGGCGGCTCGGCGGTGAGCCCGAACAGGTCGGTGGCGACATCCGTCGACAGGTCGAACGAGTCATCGCCGATCGGGCGAACCCTGCGGTCGAAGGTCAGCGGGGTCGCCGGCGTTGCAGAGGCCGTCGGGGTCGCCGCCGCAGGATGGGCGGGCTCGCTCGCAGGCGTGGCGGACGCATCCGTCGCGGACCACCGCGGATCGCCCGGGAGCGCGGAGGTCGACGCGGGCGGCGTGGGCACTGCGGTATGCGGCGCCGGGACAGCCGCCGCAGCGGAGAGGGCCGCGGCGAAGCCAGCGCTCGACCCGGCCGCTGGCTGAGCCGTCACCGACGTGGGGCCACCGGATGCCGCGGTTCCGCCGACGAGGGCGGCGAGATCAGCCGCGGTCGCAACAGGCGCGACCGGCATGTCCCCGCTCCGCCGGGGTCCGGCCGGAGCGGTCTTGCGGAACTTCATGGCCTTCTTCGACGAGGCGCCCTTCGCGCCCTTGGCAGCCTTGGCCGCCTTCCGGTCGGCGCGACTCCGGCGTTCGGAGCGTGACGAGGTCCCGCTGTCTGTGAGTTCGTCGTCGTCATCGCCGATGCCGGCGAAGAGCGCGTCGAAGCCGCTGTCCCGTTCGCGGCGCGGAGAAACGGAAGGAGCAATGGGAGAGGCCGAGCTGCGGCCGTTGGGGCGGTCGGCCTGCTCGGCCTCGGGAGTGCTGAATGGGGACTGGGTCTGCTGGTCGACGCGGCGCCGGGGAGCCGGCGCGGCCGGGGTGGCGGGTGCGGCGGTGAAAGCCGGATGCGACCCGGCAGGAGACGGATACGACGCGGCGGGAGTCGGAGGTGACCCGGCGGGGGTCGGACGCGACGCCGCGGGAGTCGGATGCGACCCGGCGGGAGTCGGATGCGACCCGGCGGGGGTCGGACGCGACGCCGCGGGAGTCGGATGCGACCCGGCGGGGGCCGCTCCGAAGAGCTCATCGAACCCGGGGCGCTGAGCCCGGGGCTGGGCCGCCCCGAACAGGTCTCGTCCCTCGGTGCGGGGCGTCTCGACCGGGCGTGCGACCTTCGAGGCGAACGCCTGCGGGGGCGCCGCCGACCACGCAGCCGACGGCGAGATCTGGACCGGGGCCGGGACGACGCCCCGTGAATCCTCCGCGGCACCAGCGTCGTGTCGCGCCGCCGCCTCTCGATCTCGGATCTCGCGTCGGGTCAGGGGTCGTTCAGGCCGCGGTGGGACCTGGGTGCCTGGCGCGAAATCGTCGGGCACGAGGGGGGACTCGGGCACGTAGGGGGCTTTCGGCGTTCGGGGACGGACGTGCGGAAGGAGGTGAGCATCACAGCCCTATGGCCGGGATAACGGATTGGTAAAGAGTAGCCGTTCTCAACAGAGTTCGCCATGCTCCGCGGCGTATTTCAGCGGTGGCCGGGCATTCCGGGTGCGGCATCCGTACTCGCACGGCTCCGTGGAGGGCCCGCAGAGGACTTAAGCCGCGCGCGTCAGCGGCCGTTCACGCGTCGACTCCGGCCGCCCGCAGCGCGGCCGAGAGCTCCTCATAGAGGCCCGGCGCCGCGCCGACGATCAACTCGGCGTTCTCCCGCCCTCCGCGGGGACCGCCGATGCGAGCACCCGCCTCTCGGGCGATGAGAGCCCCGGCGGCGTGGTCCCACGCGTTGAGGCCGCGCTCGTAGTACGCGTCGAGACGGCCGGCGGCCAGGGCGCACAGGTCGAGGGCAGCCGAACCGATCCGGCGGATGTCGCGGATGTGCGGCATCAGTTCGAGCAGCACGGCCGCCTGCTCGCGTCGCCGTTCGGCCGAGTACCCGAATCCGGTGCCGACGAGTGCCGAAGCCAGCGTTACGCCGGTGTTGACCGCCAGTTCGCGACCGGCGAGGCGCGCCCCTCCCCCGATGCTCGCCTCGAACAGCTCCCCGTTGACCGGGTTCACGACCACCCCGGCCAGCGTGGTGCCGCCCACGTCGCCGGCCGCCGCGCCCTCGACCACCGCGATGCTCACCGCCCACGCCGGAATGCCGTAGAGGAAGTTCACCGTGCCGTCGATCGGATCGACGACCCAGTCGAGGCCGCTGGTGCCGATGTGGGCCACGTCTTCCTCGCCGACGATCCCGTCGTCGGGCCGCGCCTCGAGGATCAACGAACGGATCAGCGTCTCGGTGTCGCGGTCGACGGCGGTCACGACGTCGGTCGGTGTCGACTTGGTGTCGGCGACACTCACGCCCGCGCGCCGGGCCTCCAGCGCGAACTCCGCGGCCCGTACGGAGATATCTCGGGCGAGGTCGAGTAGGGCGACTGATGCGGCGGATGCGGCGGATGCCTCGTGCTGGGTCATGCTTTCACGCTACCCTCGCCGCGGTCGACGACGAGCCCCCGCGCTGAGCCGCGGCAACGACATCCGAACCGCACGAACGACAACGGCCCCGGCGTGAACCGGGGCCGAAAACGTGGCGAGTGAGGGATTCGAACCCCCGAAGTCGTAGACAGCTGATTTACAGTCAGATCCCTTTGGCCGCTTGGGTAACTCGCCAGTCGCACCCGACCGCGTTCCTCACACAACCGGGGGCCTGTCAAGAATACCCGCGTTGCGGCGTGTCGAGAAATCGCCGCGGGAACGGCCGCGTCGCGGCATCCGCTCGCCTTTCGTGAACGCTGAGCGGATGCCTCGAGCCGCCGTGCGGGCTACGTTCCGTCGGGGTCCTCGGGCGGATGTGGGACGTCGCGGCGACCCCACGGCCAGACCCGGTTCGCGTGGAACGACGCCGGCGGGATGCCGTCGGACTCGGCTCCCGGCCACGTCTCGCTCCGTTCGGGCGGCGCCGGGGTCACCAGGATCGGACGGGTGCTGAGATCGTCCTGGTCGGCCGCCGGCCGGTGCGTCGCGGCGCCCGGCGACGGGGAACCGGGAGACGCCGCGTCGGATGCGGGTGGTGGCGGCGGCAGCGTGACCGACGCAACCACCGCCGGCTGGGCGGCCGGCAGGAACGTCGGCCGCGTGGGCTCGCGCACGGTCGTTCCGCGCACACCCGACCGCTGGATGACCCGCTGGATGGTGAGGCCGCGCCCGTTCGGGTCGCCGACGAACCGGATCTCCTTCAGGCCCTGGTCCTGCGCGGCGGACTCGAACACGAAGTGCCCGTACCCGAGGATCCGGCCGACGAAGGGCTTCAGCACCGACACGTCGAGGATCCGCGAGATCGGCATGGTCGCGATGTGCTGCGACAGGATGCCGTGCACGCGGAACACGCGCATGTTCGTGATGACGAAGCGATCCATGCGGACGCCGAGGATGCGCCAGAGCGCATGCAGGATGAGCGCCGGCGCTCCGAGCAGCGGGATCCAGTACAGCGCCTGCGGCAACCAGATGAGCAGCGACAGCAGCGGCAGCACGACCAGGAGTTCGAGGATCGGCTTGACGATCGCCGCCCAGTGCTTCATGACCTCGTCGATCACGACCTCGCCCTCATCGGAGATGAGGAACCGCTCGACCCGCGGATCGAACAGGCGTGCCATGGCTACGCGGCGAGCGACGTGAAGAAGCGTCCCACCGATTCGGCCGCGTTCCACACGGCGCCGAGCGCTCCCTGCACGGCGTTCGCCGCATCCTCAGGCCTGGTGACCATATAGAAGAGGGCGAACACCACCACGAGGCCGATTGCGATTCGCTTGACCCACTTCACGCGAACGTTCCTTTCGAGACGGCGATGGGGGCAGCCTGCCCCCATGGGCCAACCCTGAGCAACCTTTCTACCGCACGGATGCCCCGTCCGGGTGTCAACGCGCCGAATCGGCGGATGCCGCATCCGCGCGCTCGGCGGTGCCCTCGCCCGTGCCATGCCCGTGCCCTCGCCCGTGCCCCGGCCGTGCCATGCCCGTGCCCTGCCCGCCCTGCGAACGCCCGAACGGTAGGATCGAACGACGCCCACGCCCGCATCCTCGCGGTGCGGTGCGGCCGATTGGGAGCGCATGGCCGGCATCGAAGAGGTGGCGAAACTCGCGGGGGTCTCCACCGCGACGGTCTCGCGCGCGCTCAGCGGGCGGGGCCATGTGTCGTCCGCGTCGAAGGCGAAGGTCGTCGAGGCGGCGGCGCAGCTGGGCTACGTGGTCTCCTCGAACGCGTCCAGCCTCGCGTCGGGTCGCACGCGCAACATCGGCGTCGTCATCCCGTTCCTCAACCGCTGGTTCTTCTCCTCGGTGCTCGAGGGAGCGCAGCAGTCGCTGCTCCGAAAGGGGTACGACCTCACGCTCTACAACCTCTCGGGCGACGGAAAGGAGCGCGTCAGCGTCTTCGAGCACTTCCTGCTGCGCCAGCGCGTGGACGCCGTCATCGCGGTGTCGCTCGAGCTCACCGAGCGAGAGGTCACGCGCCTGCATGACCTCGGCAAGCCGCTCGTCGGCGTCGGCGGACCCATCCCGGGCGTGCGCACCCTGACGATCGACGACGTGGCGGTGGCCCGGCTCGCGACCGAGCACCTCATCGGCCTCGGCCACTCGCGCATCGCGCACATCGGCGGGCAGCTCGAGTTCGACCTCGACTTCCACCTGCCCACGAACCGCCGCCTCGGCTACGAGGCCTCGCTGCGCGACGCCGGCATCGACGTCGATCCTCGGCTCTTCGCCCCGGCCGACTTCACGATCAAAGGCGGGTACCACGCCGCAAAACAGTTGCTGGGCGTGCCGCGCGATCGCCCCACCGCGATCTTCGCGGCATCCGACGAGATGGCGATCGGGTCCATCCTCGCCGCCCGCGACCTCGGCCTCGTGGTGCCGCGCGACGTCTCGATCATCGGCATCGACGATCACGACCTCGCCGACTTCTTCGGCCTCTCGACGGTCGCGCAGTTCCCGCGACTGCAAGGCGAGAAGGCCGTCGAAATCCTGATGGAGCAGTTGGAGCCCGAAGCGGATGCCCCTGCGCCCGCCGCGACCCCGCTGCCCTACGAGCTCATCGTGCGCTCGTCGACGGCGCGGCCCGCTGACGCCGGCTGAGCCGGCGCGCGCCGCGGCGCCGGATCGACAAGTCGCAGATGCACGGTGGCACCGTGCTAACGCGCCCGTTCGATCCACGGGCCGCCCGCAGGGTTGGGTTGAGGGGCCGCAGCGCCGTCTCGACACCCGCGCCACGAGGCATCCGCCGCGCCGTGAAAGCGGCCCAGCCGCGACATCCGACCCCTCGATAGACTGGCGCGCATGGCAGATGCAACCTTCGACATCGTGAGCAAGGTCGACAAGATGGAGGCCGACAACGCCGTCAACCAGGCGCGCAAGGAGGTCGAGCAGCGCTACGACTTCAAGAACGTGGGCGCGTCGGTCGAGTGGTCGGGCGAGAAGGTGCTCCTCAAGGCGAACACCGAGGAGCGGGTGAAGGCCGTGCTCGAGGTGCTCGAGTCGAAGTTCATCAAGCGCGGCATCACGCTGCGGTCGCTCGACGAGGGCGAGCCGTACGCGTCGGGCAAGGAGTTCCGCATCGAGGTGGGGCTCAAGAACGGCATCGACAGCGAGAACGCGAAGAAGATCTCGAAGATCATCCGCGACGAGGCGCCGAAGTCGGTGAAGTCGCAGATCCAGGGCGACGAGCTGCGCGTCTCCTCGAAGAGCCGCGACGACCTGCAGGCAACGATGGCGCTACTCAAGGGCAAGGACCTCGACGTCGCGCTCCAGTTCGTGAACTTCCGCTGAGCGACGGCGTGATCGACGTGCCCGAGCTCGGGCAGTCAGGCGAGCCGACGGGCGAGCGGATGCCGCAGCCGGCGCAGCCCGGCGTCGACGTGCCCGACCGGCGCGGCCGCACGGGCCTCGACCTCGTCGGACGCGACCTCGACCGCAACCCGCGTGTGCGGGTGCGCGACGTGCGCGTGCTGACGTCGAACTGGTACGTGACGCGCGCGACCACGTTCGACTTCCAGCACGCCGACGGCCGGTGGACGACCGAGGAGCGCGAGACCTACGACCGCGGCGACGGCGCCACGATCCTCCTCTACGACGTCGCCGCTCGCACGGTGCTGCTCACGCGGCAGTTCCGCTTCCCGGTGTACGTGAACGATCACCCCGACGGCATGTTCATCGAGACCGCCGCCGGGCTCCTCGACGAGGATGACCCCGAGACCGCGATCCGCCGTGAGGCCGAGGAGGAGACGGGGCATCCGGTCGGCGAGGTCGAGCATGTCTTCGACGTGTATATGAGCCCCGGCTCGGTCACCGAGAAGCTCCACTTCTTCGCCGCGCCGTACCTGCGCGGCACGGTCGAGCACGGCTCGCGCACCGGACTCGCCGACGAGGGCGAGGACATCGAGGTGCTCGAGGTGCCCTTCGACGAGGCGCTCGACCGCATCGGCGTCGACATCGTGGACGCGAAGACCATCATGCTGCTGCACTGGGCGGCGCTGCGAGGGCCGTTCTCGTCTCAGCGTCCCGGGGCATAGCCCCGGCTAACCTGGCCACCGTTAACCTCCGGCGCGAAACGGATGCATCAGTCCCATCCGATGATGTCGACGGCGAGTGGCCGATCTCGGTGATGCGCGAGCCACTGGGCATCAGTCAATATCGAATGCAGTCACGACCGGAGTACCGTCACGGCGCCGGCATTCGCTTGAACGGTCAGTACCGCATCTGCTCAAGGTGAAAAATGGCGAAGTCGCACGATCCCATTCGGGTTGCCCGGCCCGATCGCCTTCGGCCGTGGCAGGACATCTGGCCACACGCTCGCGCCGGTGGCTACGCGGCGCGACTGACCGGCGAGCCGCGCGGGGCCCTCAAATGCGGGCATTGGCCAGGCGTCGTATCAGACCTAGTGTTGGCTTGTGAAAGCGCGACCCGAGGACGCCGGTGCGGATGCGTTGCCGGATCCGGCAAGGTCAGTCACACCTCGTCATCCCGGCGCCCCCTGGGGTGGTCTCGCTCTGGCGCTCGTGATCGCACTTCAGATCGCCGTCCCGACCGTTGCGCTGCTGCTTCCACCGCCCCAACGGTTCGGATTCCAGATGTATTCGGGCCTCGGGGGTGTCACGCTCAGCGTGGTCGACAGCGATGGCGTCGAGACCACGTTCGATGATACCGACCAGCTCGTCGGGAAATTCCGCCCTGAGATCGACTGGCTACCGTCCCTCCCCGAGGCGGTGTGCTACGCCATCCCTCATGCGGTCCGGGTGCACGCGGTGCAGGCGGACAGGGAGAGGACCGTGGAATGCGACTGACAGAGGTCCGAACCGACCCGCGACCCGTCGCGATCGCACGCATTGGCGTGGGCATGGCCACGATTCTCAACTCGATGGAGGCCTACGACATTCTCGAGTCCATCTCCCGGGGCAAGGTAGCGATGCCGGTCATCGAAGGCTTCCCCGCGCCGACGCTGCCCTGGCTGATAACGCTCCTGATGCTCGCGCTCGGTGCCGGAGTCGCGGTGACGGTCGGATGGAATACCGATAAGGCGGCGCTCGTCTCTCTGATGCTCGGCGTTCTCGTCTTGCTCTGGGACCAGCAGACCTACAGCAGTCATCGCCTTCTCGCGACACTCCTCATGACCTACCTCATCTTCGCGAAGTCGGGTACCGCCTGGTCGGTCCGACCCGATCCCGGGCGGCCGTCAGTCCCGTGGTGGCCACAGCTCCTCATGATGAGTCAGATCTCGGTCGTCTACCTCTTCTCGGCGCTCAGCAAGATGAACGTGATCTTCATCTCGGGCGGACCGCTCGCCGCATGGGTGTGGATCGAGTTGCCATGGCAGTTCTACACGGTCGCCGCAGCGATGACGGTGTTCGTTGAACTGCTCATCGCGTGCGGCCTGTGGTTCCCTGCCAGCCGGCGAATTGCGGTCCTGCTCGGACTCGGACTGCATCTCTCCATCGTCACGCTGATGAATCATGAGACGTTCGCGCTCCTCACATTCTCACTCACGTGTATCTCCCTCTACCCGCTCTTCCTGTTTCGGCCACGGCTTCGGGAAGCGAGACTCGCCACCGTCAGCGGCCCGGAGCGTAGCCCCGCAACCAGCGCGTGATGGCCGCGTACGCGGCGGCACGCACGGGCGCGGGTGAGAGGAACACGTCGTGCAGCGCGCCGTCGATGCGCGCGACCGACACCTCCGGGCCCAGCTTCAGCACGCGCTCAGCGATGTCGTCGACGACGAGCACGATGTCGCTCGAGAACATCGCGTCATCCCACCGCGGCTGGATCGTCGACCGTGCCGAGAGCAGTGTGAGTACCGGCGCACCGACATCGATGCCGGCTGCCACGGTCGCGTGCCCGGTGAGCACCGCCGTGAGCCACGCCGGGTACACCCGGAAGCTCCGGTCAGGGCGCCACTCACGCGAGTACTCCCATTCGCCCTCGTACTCCTTCGAGATGGTGCGCGTATAGAAGCCGAGGTCGATGTTCGGCATGGGTCCCATCGGGTTCACCCGGGCGCCCCAACCGACGACCGGCGCCAGCGCCTCGCGGCCGATCCGGCTGCCCTGGAACTCCAGCCACGGGCTGTTGAGCACGAGCGCGGCGGCGCGTCCCGGGTTCCGGGCAGCCCAGAGGCTGATCGTGAGCCCGCCGGTCGAATGGCCGAGCAGGATGAGGGGCCGAGCGGATGCCGCCGCGGCATCCGTCACCGTCTGCTTGCCTTCTCGCCCGTGCCCTATCACTTCAAGCGCGGCCTCGATGTCCGCGTCGTAGTCGGCGAGGTTCGTGACGTACCCGGGGGTCTGCCCCGGGCGAAGGCTGCGACCGTACTTGCGCAGGTCGAGCGCGAAGAAGCGCGCTCCGGCGGCGGACCAGAACTCGGCGAGCTCGTGGTTGAAGAAGTAGTCGCTCCAGCCGTGCACGTAGAGGACGTCGGTTCCGGATGCCTCCCCCACGGACCGTGCCTTCCAGGGCCACGTGAACCATGGCGCGGGCTTGGGCCGGTACCTCACGAGTGTGGCGACGACTTCGCCTTCATCGTCACTGCTGAGGCGTAGCGTGAGCTGCTCGAATGGCTCGCCGAGCACGTCCGGGCGCCATCCGTCGACGCGCTCCTCGGCCACGGCACCTCCCCTGCTCGTGTCTTCAGCCTAGGGAAGGCGGCGGCACCCCGCGGGCCTGGTCTACTCGCTGAAGGTCTCGATGAGGCCGACAACTGCAGGGTAGAGCAGCACTATGAAGAGCACGGGCAAGATCGCGAAGACGAGCGGGAACACGACCTTGATCGGCACCTTCATCGCCTTCTCCTCGGCGCGCTGGCGGCGGCGCACCCGCATTTCGCTCGCCTGGACGCGGAGCACGTCGGCGATCGCGATGCCGTACCGGTCGGCCTGTTGCACGGCCCGGATGAAGCGCTTGAGGTCGTCACAGTCAGTGCGCGCTAGGAGGGCCGAGTACGCGTCAGACCGGGACCGTCCAATCGACATGTCCTGAAGCGTGCGGATCAGCTCCTCGGAAAGAGGTCCGCTGCCCCCCTGTGCGGCCTTGGCCATCGCGCCCTCGAACCCCAAGCCTGCCTCGACGGCGATGGTCATTTGATCGAGCGTGTCGGGCAGGGCGATGAGGATTGCCTGCTGGCGGTCGTCGGCACGGCTGCTCAGTATGACCTCGGGAACCACGAAGATCAGGAGCGCGAAAACCACACCGACGGCCTTCTGGAGCGGACCGTCGCCGATGACCAGCGCCGCGACGGCGATGACAACGGCAACGAAGGTCAGCACAAGCCGCACAATGAGGAATCCACCGACGCTCCAGGAGCCGGCGCGGCCCGCGTAGATGATCTTCTTCTGAATCCAGCCCGTGTAGCCCGTCGGCATCACGGCCTCGAGGGTCTGCGAGAACGTCGCACGCTCGACGCGCTCTCGCTCGGCCTCGCTTGGTGGAGCGATGGCGGCGACCACATCGGCCTTCACGGGGATGAGCGAGAAGATCACGAAGGCCAGTACACCGAGGCCGATGGCCACGGCGGCGATTGAAACGATCGCGACGACGTTCATCGCTCCCCCTAGAATTTCACTCGCACGGCGAACATCATCCATAGCGTGCCGATGATCATGAGGACAACCGCGACGAACATCGCGATCCAACCGGAGATCGACTCGAAGAACGGCGCAAGGTAGGACGGCTGGAGCACCAAGATTCCGAGGAAGACACCGATCGGAAGCGAAATGAGGATGATCGCCGACAGACGTCCCTCGGCACTCAGCGCCTTGACCTGGCGGCGGATCTGGTTTCGCTCCCGGATGGTGGCTGCGGTTCTCTGCAGCGTCTCAGACAGGTTCCCACCGGTTTCGCGATTGATCGCGATCGCCTGCGCCGCCCACTTGAAATCGTCCGAGTGCATCCGCTCGGAAGTGCTCGCAAGTGCATCGCCGAGGTCCCGACCGATGCGCGACTCGTTCACTACCCGCGAGAACTCCTCCGACGTGGGGGTATCGGCGTAGCGAGCGACCGAGTCGATCGCCTGCGCAAGCCCATGGCCCGCCCGGAGGTTGCCGGACACGAGCTGGAGCGTGTCGTCCAACTGGTCAGCGAAGGCTGCGCGGCGTCGGCTTGTGCGCAACGACAGGTAGAGGTGCGCGAGCAGTGGCGCAAGAGCCGCGAAGACGATCGCCCACACGAGCGACCACCAACTTCCGAGGCCGACCAGGACGCCGGCGAGGGCGAGCACGGTGCCGAGGGCGAAGACCACGAGGACGAACGCCGAGGGCGTCATCCGAAGTCCCGCTAGTTCGAGTCGCGTCTCGCTGAATGCTCCACCTTGCCGACGGGACAATTTTGATTCGATAGTCGCGACGGTCTTGTCGGTGGCTTTCGTCAACGCCGAGACATGCTCGGTACCCGGCGCCAGGCGCCGTTCCAGCGCGACACGGCGGGCGGGCGGGGCGATCACGAGGAACACCATCGCGAACAACGCGAGGAGGGCGAGGATAACGCCAAAGGCGAAGAGGCTGTTCACTGGATTTCCCCGAGCAGACGACTCACGCGCGGGCGGTACTGGAAGATGCTCGACGGCACGTCGATGCCGAGGTCGATGAATCGGTCGACGAATCGGGGTCGCACCCCTGTCGGCACGGCGTGACCGCGAAATCGCCCGTCGGCGTCGACGCCGGCGGCGAAGTCGAAGGCGAATGCATCCTGCAGCGCGATCACGTCGCCCTCCATCGCCTGCACCTCGGTGACGCTCACCACGCGTCGCGATCCATCACGGAGGCGGGAGATCTGCACGATGACATCGATCGCCGACGCGATCTGCTCCCGGATCGCCCGGAGGGGGAGGTCCATTCCCGCCATGAGCACCAGGGTTTCCAGACGTGCCAGCGCGTCACGCGGTGAGTTTGCGTGAATCGTCGAGATCGACCCCTCGTGTCCCGTGTTCATCGCCTGGAGCATGTCGAGGCTCTCACCGCCACGCACCTCGCCGATGACGATGCGGTCGGGACGCATGCGCAGCGAGTTGCGCACGAGATCGCGGATCGTGATCTCCCCGCGCCCCTCGATGTTCGCAGGACGCGACTCGAGCCGGACGACGTGCTCCTGCTGCAGTTGGAGCTCGACGGCGTCCTCGATGGTAATGATGCGCTCGTCGCTGGGGATGAACGCCGAGAGCACGTTGAGGAGCGTGGTCTTGCCTGTCCCAGTTCCACCGGAGACCAGGATGTTGAGCTTCGCCCGGACCGCGGCGTCGAGCAGGGTCGACATCTCGCGCGTGAGGGTGTCGAACCCGATGAGGTCGTCGACCGTGTAGGGAGTTCGCGAGAACTTACGGATAGTCAGCGACGAGCCGTCGACGGCCAGCGGCGGGATGATGGCATTGACACGCGATCCATCCTCGAGGCGGGCGTCGACAAGCGGTGACGACTCGTCGATGCGTCGCCCGACGCGCGAGACGATGCGTTCGATGACCCTGCGAAGCTGCGCCTCGCTCGTGAAGCGGCTCCGGGACTCGAACAACTTGCCGTCGCGCTCGACGTAGACCTGGTCGAAGCGGTTCACCATGATCTCGCTGACCTGCGGGTCGTCGAGCAGCGGCTCAAGCGGGCCGAAGCCTAGGACGTCGGCCCCGATCTCCGTGATGAGGCGATTCCGCTCGCTCACGGTTAGCGCGACCTGCTCCGATTCCACGATGTGGCTGAGTTCCTCCCGCGCTAAGGCGTGAAGCTTCTCTTCTGTGAGGCTGGGATCGTTAAGCCGCGCGCCGATCCGGCGGAAGAGCTCTTGTGCCGCCCGCTCCTTCAGGTCGGCGAGTGCATCGACGACGAACTCAGGCTCCGGATTCCCGGCGAGCGCCGTCCACGTGGTCGTGTGCTGCTGCGGTGCAGCCGCATCGGTGTCGGGTTGCGCCCGTTCGTCGGCGATGTCGTCCACCAACGGTTCATGGGTCAGAACGGCGTCGAGGTTGGGTTCGGGCACTATGGATGCCCGATGTGCGCCGCGCACACGCTCGAGCCGATCACTCAGGCTCATCTGTTCCTCGTCTTCCTGTGAATACGTCGCCGCGTGGGCACGGCACTTGGTTCGATGCGTTGGACGACACTGCGGAGTGCCTTCGCTGCGGAGTCGCGCACGTCATGATGGATCAGCGGGATCCCGGAATTCGAAGCAAGCACCACGCCGGTGGAGCGCGGCACCTCGACGTCGATACCCGTCCCGAGAATGGCCTCCGCGTCTTTGCGCAGCAATCCCGTGTTCTTCTCCACGAAGTTGAGGATCACGTGCCGGTTGGCCGGCACGAGCCCTAGTGCGAGGAGGAGTTCGAACTCCTTGCGCAGCGCCCGGAGACTCGTGACGGTGAGGCTCGTCACAAAGACTCCGTCGGTGGCGTGTTCCAGAGCGGTCAGGGTGTGGTCGCCAAGTCCGGGCGTCGTGTCCACGATGACGTACCGGAACATCGTCGCCAACCGATCGAGCAGAGCACCCAGTGCGTCGCTTGTGACACCGTCGGCAAGTTCGGGCGACAACGGCGCCGGGAGCACGAAGAAATCGTCGTCGTGATGAACGAGAAGCGCCTTGAGTGCCACCTCCTCGTTTCCCGCGTGCACTGCGTCGGCGAGCGAGTACTGGGAGGTGAGCTCCAACGCGTTGGCGATGTCCCCGAACTGCACATCGGCGTCGACGAGGACGACGGAGTTCGGTTCGACCTCGGCGAGCCCCGCCGCCAGATTGATGGCAGTGGTCGTCTTGCCCTGGCCACCCTTGGGTGCGGCGACCACGATGACCTCGGTACGAACGTTCTCGGCGATCGGCGGGAGCACCCATTCCTGGGCAGGAGCCGCCTCCATGACTTCCTCGCTCGCATCAGATGCCGCTTCCGACATCGTCAGCTGGTCGGCCGCGAGATTGACGAGCTCGACGGGCTCATCCGTCGCCGCATCCAGCTCTGTTTCGCCGGCGTCCAGGTCAGGAAGCCGCCCCGACGCGGTGAGCCACCCGTCGAGGCGGTCAATCAGGCTCTCGGTCGTCGCGTCACTCGCTTCGGGGCTCAGCACGGCATGGATCTCGATGCCGTCGACCCAGTCCTCGAGATCTGATCGTTGTTCGCGGACGACGATCAGGCCGATGCCCGGGTGCTTCTCGCTCAGCGCGGTGGTGAGCGACTTCGTCTCCTCGAAGCTGAGGAGCGGGCCGAGCAGGGCGACACGAGGCTGCCGCTTGATCCGATCAACGACTGCATCGGCACCGAAGGTGAGGTACTCGCCGGGCACCGACTGCAGTTTCGCGCGCAACAACCTGCGGAGTCGCGTCTCGTACTCCGCGCTGCGGCTGACCAGGAGAAACCGAGTCACCCGTAGATGTTCTCTCCGGTACGACGCGTCGACCCGGACTGGTCGGCAGTCTCGGGCTCGAGCGTAAGCCAGAGACCGCCATTGCCGTCCGCCTGCTGCTCGGCCGCGTAGGCCAGCTTCTCGATCTGAGGTGTGGTCGCGGCGAGCGTCACCATGAAGGCACTGACCACCGTGACATCAGGCTCGGACTCGCCGCTCCCAGCCGCAGCGGTCGTTCCTGGCGCCACCCGCGTGACGAGCATGCGATGGAACATGAACTGCGTCTCGGCAGTCTGCGTGTTGATGGCGTTGCTGTTGGTGTTCGACGTGTAAACCACACCGACCGTGCTCCCCGGGGTCACACCACCAGCCACGACGCGCTCGACCGAAAGCGCGATCGTGATTTCCTGCATGCCTCCCGGCACGAGGACCTCGCCGCCGGCCGCGAGTTCCTGCGGGTCCGAGAACCGAGCTTCGATGAGTTGTTCGCCGGGGAGGAGCGAAGCGTTGGCCACGAGCCCCTCGAGGTCGACGAGATTCGTGACGATGCCCGGCTGGATGGCTATCGCAGGAAGCTGATCGATCTCGATGAACTCGGTGATCGACTCGCCGGGCGTGCCGTGCGGAACCGCGGTCGTCACGACATAGACGTCGCGGAATTCGGCACCGTTGGCGGCGCGCTGGTCCGCTCCTTGGACGTAGAAGAACAGCGCCGCCGCCCCGGCGACTGCGAGGATGATCGAGACGATCGCACCGATGATCCGGGTCATCCGAGTGCCTTTCTGTAGGGAGGGTGGTCGGGCGCACGACCCGGGCTCACGAAGTGCGGAGGGTCAGCCTGACGATCGCTGCTCCGGTGCCGGGGCCGGAGCCGCTCCCGAGCGCAAAGGCGTCGCTGACGGAAACGAACTTCATGAAGTAGCCCTGAAGGCCGCGACAGGAACCGGCACAGCTCGGGGCATCGGGGTCGATGTACGCGTTCCCACCGCTGAGCTTGAATCCTGTGATCTTGAATGCCGCGAACTGCTGGATGTGGAACTCGACGTTCGAACCGCCCGCGCCCCTGAAGTCGTCGTAGATCGGGATGAAGACGGTATCGGCTCCCTCCTCCAGGTAGGACGCGAGGTATTCATCGCTGCATCCCGTGTTAGCTGTGCTGTTGCCCGGCTTGCTGAGAACCCACGGGTCCGCGACGTCGATCTCGATCGAGCAGTTCGTCGAGGGCAGCCAACCGAATCCGCCCGGGGCAAATGCGCCGGGGCAGTTACGCCTCGTATCGGTCTCGTACTGGACGAGGATCTTCGTAGGATTCAGAACACCCTCTTGAGGCGGGTGTTCGGCGAACTCGCAATAGCCGATCGCCAGAGCAAGCGTCGGACCGCGTACCGGCACGCCCCACTCCGCGGCTCCCTCGGCGTAGACCACGGTCGAATCACCGATGCCAGGAATCATGGAGGCCAGCGGATGCCGCACGCCGAGGTCTTCGGTCTTCGTCACAGCGGTGACGAGGTCTGTCGTCGTGTTCACCTGGACGTCATGAACCACGGCGATGCCGTCGTTCGAATCGTTGCCGCCCGCGATCGCGCTCGGATCCCCCGACAGGCAGGCGGCTGCCGCCTCGTCTGAGGCGCACGCGATGGCAATCTGGAGCGCCGCCGCATCGGCGCCGTTCTGGAGCTCCGCCTTCTCGGCGTATAAGGCACCGACGTCGACAGCGATGCCGCCGAAGCCAAGAATCGGGATCAGCAGCAGCCCGAACATCACGGCGCTGGCACCGCGCTCCTGACGCACCCATCGGATCATCCGCCGCATGGCATCGCTCCCTCGCCCGTAAGGGCGAATGTCGTTCCGAACCAGCCGGTCAACAGGCTCGCGTTGTAGTTGATCGTCACCGTCATCGTGGCTCCGACGGCGCACGCGGTAGGGCTGAACGCAATGTTCGCGGCCGTCAGCGCCGGATTCAGCGCCGGGGACGCGGCGATCGCGGCATCGACCGCGTCGGCTTGATCGTTGCTGATCGCCATCACGCGAACGGCCGACCGCGCGGCGTTGGTCAAGGAGATCTGCTCGTTGTAGAGCCGGCTGAATTCGATGATCCCGAACAGGATGAGCAGGAGCGCAGGCACGATGAGTGCGAACTCCACAGCGGCAGCGCCAGAGTCGCGGCTCGCGCGGAACGGTCGTCTCTTGTGCTTCATGCTCACTTCTCCGAACGGCGATGCGGACCCCGAATGCTCGGGGTCCGCTTCGACTCGCTTGATCTGATCAGGTAGCAGGAACGCCACCGAGCGAGGTGCCGACTCGTCCGAACATGCCGTTCAGCGCGGCCACGAGCACGCCGAGACCAACGATGATGCCGAGGGCCACAATCGCAATGATGAGTCCGTACTCAGCGGCGTTGCCGTCTTCCTCGGTACGCAGGGAGTTGATGAGCGCATGCATGCGCGAATATGCCTTGAGCATTTGCAGGTCCTTCGGGGGTTCGGGGGAAACGACGTGCCACCGGCGACCACCGGCGGCTGATTGAAGCTATCGGCGTGATCGCGTGCTGTACCACGCCCCCCTTCGGGGGACGAACGGGGAGATCTCTCCGCCTCCGGCCAGGATCCGCGGAAACTCGGGCCACAAGGGCCGTCATGTCACCCGCTCTGGGGGCAGGCCCATGTACCCCGAACGGTATCTATCCCCCGACGAAGAGGATCGCGATCAATGCCCCCATCAGCATCGACGGCCCGAAGGGGATCGACCCTCGAAGGGTGACCCGCCGCAGCAGCAGCGCCGCGATCGCGAGGACCCCACCCACCACGAATGCCGCGAGCAGGCCCACGAGCCACGCGCTCAGCCCGAACCACCCCAGCACGAGGCCGATCACGAGCGCGAGCTTCACGTCGCCCATGCCCATCCCCGATGGCGCAATGAGGGCGAGCAGGAAGTACAGCGCGAACATCCCCGCGGCGCCCGCCACCCCCCAGAGCAGCGGCCACCACGTGCCGGCCGCCCACGTCGCGGGCAGCAGCAGCACCCCCACAACGCCCAGAGTGGGGAACACGACCGCGTTCGGCAGCCGCTTCTCCGCGAGGTCGACGAGGGTGAGCACGGTGGCGGATCCTGCAAAGGCGAGCAGCGCGGGCAGGATCCACGAGACGCCGAAGCGCAACGCGAGCACGCCGAACGTGAGCGCGGTGAGCGCGGCGCCGGCGATGCGGATGGTGCGCAGGGGCATCCGCTCGCCCTTCATCGAACGTGCCGTCCATGCCGCGAGCGGCCACCAGCCGAGGAGACCACCGACGAGGGCCGCGCCCAGCGTGAAGAGAACGTGGGCCACGGGCATGAAGTGCAGCGTACTGGCCGAAGCCCCCTACGCCTCGCCGCGCGAAATCGTCACCATCTCGTCGCGGGGCACGACCTTGATGCGCTTGCGCCCCTCGGCCGACCCGAGGGCCTGCTCGTGCTCGTCGAGGCGGTGCCAGCCGTCGAGGTCGGTCCACGCGATGCCGCGCGACTCGAGCATCTCGATCACCGACTCCTCCGACGGCGCCTCGGGGCGCCACCAGTTGCCGAGGTCGTTGATGACGTGCTTGATGGTCTCCATCGCGTCGGACTTGGTGTGACCGATGAGGCCGACGGGGCCTCGCTTGATCCAGCCCGTGGCGTAGACGCCGTACATCTGCCGAGGCTCGCCGGTCTCCTTGTCGCGCGTGAGCACCTGGCCCTCGTGGTTCGGGATGACCCCGAACCTCTTGTCGAAGGGGATGCCGGGGAGGGGCGAACCGAAGTAGCCGACCGCGCGGTACACGGCCTGAACCGGCAGCTCGCGGATCTCGCCGGTGCCCACGACGCCGCCCTCACCGTCGGGCGCGGTGCGCTCCCAGCGGATGGCGCCCACGTGCCCGTTGCCGTCGTCGACGATCTCGAGCGGCTTGGCGAAGAAGTGCAGGTGCAGGCGTCGCGAGGCTTCCCCGACCGATCGCTGGCGCCACTGCTGCAGCACCTTGTCGATGACGAAGACCTGCTTGTTGCCCGCGACGGCCGCGCGAGCGGCCTCGTCGTAATCGAAGTCCTCGTCGTAGAGGATCATGTCGACGTCTCGCAGCTCGCCGAGCTCGCGCAGTTCGAGCGGCGTGAACTTGACGGAGGTCGGGCCGCGGCGTCCGAAGACATGCACGTCGGTCACGGGTGAGTTCTTGAGCACCTCGTAGACGTTCTGGGGGATCTCGGTCGGCAGCAGGTCATCGGCGTGCTTCGCGAGGATACGCGAGACGTCGAGTGCCACGTTTCCGTTGCCGATGACCGCCACTTCCCGCGCGTCGAGAGGCCAGTCGCGCGGGTAGTCGGGGTGTCCGTCGTACCAGCTCACGAAGTCGGCCGCGCCGTAGGATCCGTCGAGCTGAACGCCCGGCAGGCTGAGTGACGCATCGCGCACGGCGCCGGTGGAGAAGATCACGGCGTTGTAGTGCTTCTTCAGGTCGGCGAGCGTGATGTCGGTGCCGAAGCGCACATTGCCGAAGATCCGGATGTCGCCGCGGTCGAGCACCTCGCGGAGGGCCGAGATGATGCCCTTGATGCGCGGGTGGTCGGGGGCGACGCCGTATCGAACCAAGCCGTAGGGTGCGGGGAGCTGATCGAACAGGTCGATCGAGACGTCGAAGTTGCGTTCGGCTTTCAACAGGATGTCGGCGGCGTAGATTCCGGCGGGGCCGGCGCCCACGATCGCGAGCCGCAGTCTGTTCCTCGTCACGTTCCTGGTCTCCATCAGCTCTGTCGCTCCACGATCGTCTCAGCGAATCGTGTGAGCGCCTTCTTCACGCTTCCCTCGGGCAATGGGGCGAGCGCCGCGACGGCGTCGCGGGCCCAGCGGTGGGCCTCGGCGAGCGTAGCGCGAGTGGCTTCGTGTTCCCGCAATTCGGCCACGATCGCGTCGACCGTCGCGCGCGAGGGCACGATCCGCGAGGCGAGCGTGTTCGTGTCGTGCGGGTCGCCGGCGTCGGCGGGGTTCGCGGCCACGATGACGTCACGGCGGATGCGGGCGAGCAGGTCGGCGGATGCGGCATCCGTCTTCGCGAGCTCGGCGAGCCGCAGGATCGGCAGCGTGACGACGCCGGCGCGCAGGTCGGTGCCGGGCACCTTGCCGGTCTCCTCGGGCTGCGGCGACAGGTCGATGACGTCGTCGATGAGCTGGAAGGCCACGCCGATCTTCTCGCCGAACTCGACGATCGGGGCTTCGAACCCGGGGTCGGCGCCCGAGAACACAACACCCGACTGGGCCGCGGCGGCGATGAGCGATCCGGTCTTGTCGGCGAGCACCTGGATGTAGTGGGCGATCGGGTCTTCGCCGCCGGTCGGGCCGACCGTCTCGTGCAACTGCCCGAGCACGAGCCGTTCGAACGTGTTCGCCTGCAGGCGGATGGCCCGCTCGCCGAGGCTCGCCATGAGCTGGCTCGCCCGCGCGAACAGCAGGTCGCCCGTGAGGATCGCGACCGAGTTGCCCCACACCGTCTGCGCGCTCGGCACGCCACGGCGTCGCTCGGAGTCGTCCATCACGTCGTCGTGGTACAGCGAACCGAGATGCGTGATCTCGATCGCCTCAGCTGCCATCACGACGTCGTCGGTCACGCCGGCGCCGAGCTGCGCGGTGAGCAGCGTCAGCATCGGCCGCACCCGCTTGCCACCCGCCTCGAGCAGGTAGCGGGTCGAGACATCCGCGATCGAGTCCGCGAAGCTGACCTCGCGCATCAAGCCCTCTTCGACCCGTTCGATGCCGGCGTCGATCGCCTTCGCCATCGCCCGGTCGGCGGATGACGCGAAGACGCGTTCGCTCAGGCCCAGGTTGGCGGCGAGCGCGGAGCCTCGACGGGCGACCGGGTGGCTCGGTTTCACGCGGTCAAGCCTACCGGTGCCGACATGGCGGGTTTCGAGACGCTGCTGTGCACCTCCTGCGAGGAGTGGGTCTTGCGGCCAGAGTAAACATGCGTTTACTCTGGTGAACATGCGTTCGCAGCAGTTGCTCTCCGAGGGCGACCTCTCGACCCGGGCGAGGATCCGCCAGGCGGCCGTCGCCCGGTTCGGCCGCGACGGGTTCGATGCGAGCCTGCGCACGATCGCACGTGATGCCGGGGTGAGCGCCGCTTCGGTCGTGAAGACCTTCGGCTCGAAGGAGGCGCTGCGCGACGAGTGCGATGAGTACGTCTTCGCGGTCATCCGCGACGGCAAGCGCTCCGTGATCGCCGCACCGTCTGGTGCCCCCGGCGCGTTCATCGGCCAGTTGGCGCGCATGGACGAGTACCGGCCGCTCATCGCCTACGTGCTTCGCACCATCCAGTCGGGGGGCGACACGGCCCGATCCTTCATCGAGCACATGGTGGAAGACGCCCTCGGCTACGTTGCCGACGGCGTCGCTGCGGGCATGGTCGTGCCGAGCCGTGACGAAGAGGCACGCATCCGATTCCTCATCGGCGCCACCCTCGGCAACCTGCTTCTCGCGCTCGCCACAGAGCCCGACCCGAGCGCCATCGAGCGCGCCGAGTTCTGGGACCGTGCGCTCAACGCGCTCACGCTCCCGGCGCTCGAGGTCTACACCGAGGGCTTCCTCACCGACCGGGCGATGCTCGACGCCTACCTGCTCTACGTTCCCGATCCGCCGACGGATTCCTCAGGCGTCCCCGCCTGACCGTTATCCGACTCCGACACGATCGAAAGAGCGATTTCCCATGACCAACGCAACCCCGGGCACGGCTGTGCCCGCAATCCAGATCTCCGGCCTCCGCAAGCACTACGGCTCCGTGACCGCCCTCGACGGGCTCGACCTCCGCGTCGAGCGGGGCGAGGTGCACGGCTTCCTCGGCCCGAACGGCGCCGGAAAGTCCACCACCATCCGCATCCTCCTCGGCCTGCTGCGCGCCGACGGCGGGGAGGCCCGGGTGCTCGGCGCCGACCCGTGGTCGTCGGCGGTCGGGCTGCACCGCCGGCTCGCCTACGTACCCGGCGACGTCGAGTTGTGGCCGAACCTCACCGGTGGTGAGGCCATCGACCTGCTCGGCCGACTGCGCGGCGGCATCGATCGCGCCCGACGCGACGAGTTGTGCGACCGCTTCGACCTCGACCCGCGCAAGAAGGGCCGCACGTACTCGAAGGGCAACCGCCAGAAGGTCGCCCTGATCGCCGCTCTGGCCAGTGACGTCGAACTCCTGCTGCTCGACGAGCCGACGGCCGGGCTCGACCCGCTCATGGAGGCGGTCTTCCAATCCTGCATCCGGGAGGTGACCGCCGCCGGACGCACCGTGTTGCTCTCGAGCCACATCCTCGCTCAGGTGGAGGTGCTCGCCGACCGGATCTCGATCATCCGGAAGGGCGCCGTCGTCGAGAGCGGAAGCCTGCGCGAACTGCGGCACCTGACCCGGACGAGCGTGTCCGTGATCACCGAGCAACCCGCCGACCTGATCACGGCCCTGCCGGGCGTGCACGAGGCGCGCCACGACGGCGAGCAGCTGTCGTTCGACGTCGATGGCGACGCCATGCCCCAGGTCATGCGGGAGCTCGCGTCGCTCGGCGTCACCACCATCACGGCGACTCCGCCGACCCTCGAACAGCTCCTGCTGCGCCACTACGGCGACGAGCTGGCGGCCGGCGTCGGCAACGGCGGCGCGGGTTCGGTCGCAGCGGCGGGGGTGGCACGATGAGCACACCCACCACGACGGCCGCCGGCACGCGCCGGTCGTCGCCGTCGCCTGCCCCGGCCAAGCTCCCGGCGCGGCCACTTGCCGGGTTCCGCTCGCTGTTCCGGTTCATGCTGCGACGCGACCGCATCCGGTTCTTCGGCTGGACGCTGGGACTGACGCTCCTGCTCGCGTACTTCGCGAACGTGCTGCAGATCGTCTTCCCGACACCCGAGGACCTGCAGGCATTCGCGGCGTTCTCCTCGAACCCGGCCGCCACCCTGCTCATGGGCCCGGGGTTCGGCTCCGAGGCGATCACGCTCGAGCGATTCCTCGCCGGCACCTACGGAATGTACCTCATCATCGGCGCGTCGCTCATGAACATCCTCACGGTCACCCGGCATACGCGGGTCGAGGAGCAGTCGGGCCGAGCCGAGCTCGTGCGCGCCAACGTCGTCGGCCGCCACGCTCCACTCACGGCGGCCCTCGCCGTGGCCGTGCTGATGGACGTCGTGGTCGCGGTACTCATGGGCGGGATGCTCGCCGGCATGGGGTTCGACGCCGGCGGTTCGATCCTGTTCGGCGCGAGCGTCGGCGCGGCCGGCCTCGCGTTCGCCGGCATCGCCGCGACGTGCGTGCAGCTCACCGAGTTCTCGCGCACGGCGTCGGGCATCGCCGGCGCCATCATGGGCGGCGGGTTCCTGTTGCGCGGCCTCGGCGACATGTCGGCCGCACAGGGCGGTGGACTCGACTGGATCTCGTGGCTCACTCCGATCGGGTGGTCGCAGCAGACCGCACCGTACGTACATGACCGCTGGTGGCCGCTCGCGATCTCGATCGCCTGCTTCGTGGTGTTCACCGCGATCGGGTACGCGTTCTCGGCGCGCCGCGACCTCGCCGCGGGCCTCGTGCCCGCCCGTCGCGGATCGGCGTACGCCCCGGCCTGGCTGTCGAGCCCGTTCGCGCTCGCGTTCCGGCTGCAGCGGGCGAGCCTCATCGGCTGGAGCCTGTCGTTGTTCGCCGGCGGCCTCGCGTACGGAGCATTCACGCAGGCGATGATCGACGGATTCTCGGATGCCCCGCCGGAGCTCCTGGTGCTCTTCGGCGGCGAGGAAGACCTGCTCACGGGATACCTCGGGCTCATGGGCCTCATGTTCGCGATGTTCACGACCGTGTACGCGATCCTCGCCATGCAGTCGCTCCGCAGCGAGGAGTTCGACGGCCGCACCGAGCCGGTGCTCGCAACAGCGGTGAGCCGGCCGGCGTGGCTCGGCTCATGGACCGCAGTGACGGCGCTCGGCGTCGCCTGGCTGCTGTTCGCGGCGGGCCTCGGCGAGGCGATCGGCGCCGCGACGAGCACCGGCGAGGGCGCCCTGTTCGGAGACGTGCTGCTCGGACATGTGGCCCACGCGCCGGCGGTGTGGACGACGCTCGCGATCGCGGCGCTGCTCTACGCGGTCGCGCCGCGCCTCGTCCCGCTCACGTGGGCGGTGTTCGGATACGCGTTCCTTTTCGGGTTCTTCGGGCCGATGCTCGACGTTCCCGACGCCATGGTGCAGGCATCACCGTACGAGCACATCGGTGAGTACCCCGCCGAGGAGATCTCGGTGTCGGCGGTCCTCGTGCTCACGGCGATCGCCGCCGCGATCACGGCACTGGCGCTCGCCGCGTTCCGGCGCCGCGATCTCGTCACGGCCTGACCGGTCGGATGTCCCGACGGCATCGGCCGCGTCGCTTCGGCGGCGCGGCCGGTAAGTGTCAGGCCGGCTTGCGGCCGCGGTGCAGGGCCACGATGCCCAGGGCGAGGTTGCGCCACTCGACGTCGACCCATCCCGCCTCGCGCAGCCACCCGGCGAGCGTGCGCTGGTCGGGCCACGCCTCGATCGACTCATGGAGGTACTCGTAGGCGGTGTCGTTCGAGCTCGAGAGCTTCACGAGCGGCGGCATCACGTAGCGCTGGTACGCGTGGTATCCGGCGCGCACGAATCCGACCGGGGGGTGCGAGAACTCGCACACCACGAGCCGTCCGCCGGGCTTCGTGACCCGGAAGAACTCGGCGAGCGCTTTCTTCGGCTCGTTGACGTTGCGCAGTCCGAACGAGATCGTGACGGCGTCGAATTCGCCGTCGCCGAACGGCAGGTTCGTGGCATCCGCTTCGACGAAGACGAGGTTCGGCACGCCGGCCTGGCGGCGACGCCCGACCTCGATCATGCCGGGCGAGAAGTCGGCGGCGACCACGGATGCCCCGGACCGCGCGAGGCTGGCGCTCGAGGTGCCCGTGCCGGCCGCGACGTCGAGGATCCGCTCCCCCGGCTTCGGCGCGACGGCCCGGGTGGTGGCGACCCGCCAGAGCGGCGCGTTGCCCATCGAGAGCACGGTGTTGGTGCGGTCGTAGCGAGCGGCGACCCGATCGAACATGGCCGACACCTGGCTGGGATCCTTGCCGAGATCTGCGCGCGTCATCTTTCGAGTCTACGGTCGACACCCCACCGCCGACCGATGGAACCTGCGAGGGCCCTGTGACGTTCCATACGCAGGAATGCATCTCGTCGCCGGTGCGTTTGCCCTGACAGGCACGTATCGAGACGGGCGACCCCGCCCGCTGAGGAGGAAACCACATGCAGGCCATCTGGAACGGCGCGGTCATCGCAGAATCCGACGAGACGATCGTCGTCGAAGGCAACCACTACTTCCCGCGCGAGTCGATCGACCCGAGCTACTTCGTGTCGAGCGAGAACCACACCGTGTGCCCCTGGAAGGGCACGGCGAGCTACTTCCACGTCGAGGTCGACGGCAAGCGCAACCCGAACGCCGCCTGGTACTACCCGACCCCGTTGGCGGCCGCCTCCGAGATCACCGACTACGTCGCGTTCTGGCACGGCGTCGAGGTGCGCGAGGAACTCGCCGCCTGATCCCGAAAGTGCCCACGACGGTTTGACGGCTCACGACGTCATGCGCGCGTCCTCCAGGCGCCGAAAGGTCGTCACGATGTGGGCGAGGCCCGCACGTCCGGCCCCGCGGACGGCGCGACGTAGGCTGGTGCGGTGAACCACACGGATGCCTCGGCGTCGCACACTGCCGTCACCCGGCTCGTCGTGCGCACCGAACCGGTCGACGAACTCGCCCCGCTGATCCCACGCGCCGACCCGCGGCATCCGCTGCTCTGGATGCGACGTGGCGAGGGCATCGTGGGCCTCGGCGAGACGCTCCGCATCGAGACGAGCGGCCCGAGCCGCGTCGAGGACGCCGCCGCGGCGTGGACCTCGCTCGCATCCCACGCCGACGTCGACGACCGCGTCGGCCTGCCCGGCACGGGCCTCGTGGCGTTCGGCGCGTTCGCGTTCGCCGACGACTCGGCCTCGACGAGCGTGCTGGTGGTGCCCGAGCTTGTGCTCGGCCGGCGCGAGGGGCGCACGTGGGTGACGCGCATCTCGCTCGCGACGGGCGGCGACGGGGCAGCGGATGCCGCGGCATCCGTCGCCCTCGAGATCCCCGAGCCGACGCCCAAACGCCGGGTGCCGCGCGTGACATTCACGCCGGGCGCCCTGCCGCCCGACGCCTACGAGGCGGCCGTCGCCGAGGCCGTACGCCGCATCGACGCGGGCGAGCTCGCGAAGGTGGTGCTCGCGCGCCAGCTCGTGGGCGAGCTGCACGAGGAGGACGGCCTTCGCGCCGTCATCAACCGGCTCGCCGAGGACTACCCCGACACGTGGGTGTTCGCCGTCGACGGGCTCATCGGCGCGAGTCCCGAGACGCTCGTGCGCGTCGACCACGGCACCGTCTCGGCGCGGGTGCTGGCGGGAACGACCTCGCGGGGTGCGGGCGAGGCATCGGACCGCGAACGCGCGGCCACGCTCGCGGCCTCGCCGAAAGACCTGGCAGAGCATGCGCTCGCCGTCGCGAGCGCCGTCAAGCGGCTCGCGCCGCACACCGCACGTCTCGACGCGAGCCCCCAGCCGTTCACGTTGCAACTGCCCAACCTCTGGCACCTCGCCACCGACCTCAAGGGCACGCTGGGCGACGGGTCGAGCTCGCTCGATCTCGTGAAGGCGGTGCATCCGACCGCGGCCGTGGCCGGCACTCCCCGACGCATCGCGCTGCGCACGTTGGCCGAGCTCGAGGGCTTCGACCGCGGGCGGTACGCCGGCCCCGTGGGCTGGATCGACGGCGGCGGCGACGGCGAGTGGGCGATCGCGCTGCGATGCGCGCAGGTCGATGCCTTCGGCACCGTCTCGGCATATGCCGGATGCGGCATCGTGCATGACTCGCTGCCGGCCGACGAGCTCGCCGAGTCGGTCATCAAGTTCCGGCCCATCGTCGAGGCCTTCGGCGGCTGAGGCTCCGGGCCGCCGACGGAGCAGGTCAGCTCGCCTCGAGCCGGGCCTTCTCAGCCTCCACATCGAAGTCGGCCAGCGGCCAGTCGAGTCGCATCGCCTCGAGCGCCTCGATGAGCAGGTGCTGCACCGCGAGGCGCGCGTACCACTTTCGGTCGGCCGGCACGACGTACCACGGCGCGTGCGGCGTGGTCGTGCGCTCGAAGACGGTCTGGTACGCCTCCTGGTACATGGGCGCGTGCATGCGCTCGTCGATGTCGCCGGGATTGAACTTCCAGTGCTTGTCGGGACGCTCGAGCCGGTCGCGCAGGCGCTCCCGCTGCTCGTCCATCGAGATGTGCAGCATGACCTTGATGATGGTGGTGCCGGATGCCGCGAGCTCGGCCTCGAACTCGTTGATCGCGTCGTAGCGGCGCTCGATCTCCTCGGGCGGCGCGAGCTCGCGCACCTTGGCGACCAGCACGTCCTCGTAGTGGGAGCGGTCGAAGACGCCGATCATGCCGCCGTCGGGCACGCGCTTGCGGATGCGCCACAGGAAGTCCTGCGCGAGCTCCTCCTCGGTGGGCTTCTTGAAGGCCGCGAACTGCACACCCTGCGGGTCGACGGCGCTCATCACGTGCTTCACGATGCCGCCCTTGCCGGCGGTGTCCATCGCCTGCAACACCAACAGGATGCGGCGCGGGTCGTCGCCCATCTGGTTGCCGGCGAAGAGCTTCTCCTGCAGTTCGGCGAGGATCACCGCGCCATCGGCGAGTGAGGTCGTGGCATCGGACTTGTCGCCCTCGAACCCGGGTGTGGCTCGCGTGTCCACATCGGCGAGCATGAATCCCTGTCGCACCCGCAGCACGTCGGACGGATCAGTCGCCCAGTATGTCTCGAGACCCACGGTGTTCCCCTCGTCGCGGCGTCGTCGCCCCGTCTCCGCGACGATCACCGTCCCCTATCCTGACGGACCGCACCGGTCCGGCGTCAATGGCTTGCGCGCGTCTCGATACGCTCGCTGCGTTCGCCAATCGACCGTCGGAGGCATCCGACCACCGGGATCAGCGGGCGAGCGGCACCTCGACGATGCCCGGACCGGTTACCGCCGTGCCGAGCGCCTCGTCGAGTTCGCCGCGCGTCGCGGCGCGGGCGTAGCTCCATCCGTACGCCTGGGCGAGCGCGGCGAGGTCGACGTGCTGCGGCGTGAACTGCACCCGGTCGAACGCTTCGGTCGACGCCGACGCGGCCACCTCGAGTGCGTCGAAGATGGTGCCGCCGCCGTCGTTGCCGACGATGACCTGGATGCGCGGGCGCGGCTCACCGTCGCCGAGCAGGAGCGACCCGACGTCGTGCAGCAACGTCAGGTCGCCGACGATGGCCCGGGTCACGCCGACGGCGGCGGACTTCGCGCTTCGAGAAGGCGACTGGCTCGCGACTGCGATGCCGAGCGCCGTCGCGATCGTGCCGTCGATGCCCGCGAGCCCGCGGTTCGCGTGCGCCCGGATGCGCCGTCCGGGCACAGCGCGATCGGCGTCGCGGATGAGCCGGGATGCCCCGAACACGAGCCGGTCGTGGGGCCAGGTCGCCGCCCACACCGCGTCGACGAGCATGCGCCGCGTCACGGGCGCGCGCACCACCTCGAGTTGGGCGCGCATGTACTCGCGTTGCGCCACGAAGTCCGACACGTGGCCGGTCTCGTCGATGCCGCTCTGCACGGATGCCGCCTGCGGCAGCCCCTCGGCGACGAGCACGCGGCTGGCGCGCACCCATCGCCCGACCCAGGCTCGGTCTTCGGCTGACTGGGGCTGGGCCTGCGGGCGCCTGCGCACCGCGCGCTCGAAACGCTTCACCCGCCGCCCCGGGTTGAACCACTCGATGCCCGACGGGGCGACGGCGATGGTCTCGACGCCGTCGCGTTGCACGAGCGCCGGCACCTCCCGCGAGAGCGTCGGATGCCCGAACACGACGACGCGCTCGACGAGATCGCCGAAGCCCGGCTCGCGCAGGAGCTCGCGGTAGGCGACGACGAGGTTCGGTCCGAAGTGCGCGCCGCTCGTGACCTCGGCGATGAGCGGCCAGCCCCCGTCGCGCGCGAACTCCTCCGCAGCCGGTCCGGCACCGGCTCCGGCCACGACGATGGTGCGCGGACCCGGCTCGATGAGTGCCCCGGCCACGTGCGGAGCGTCCACGACTCCCGCGGATCGCGGAGCGGCCGAGGCATCCGGCCGCTCCTCGGAATCCTCCGCCACCAGGGCCGCGTCCAACGTGATCACGGCCGACAGCGGCTCGCGGTACTGAAGGTTGAGGTGCACGGGCCCCGGCCCCGGGTGCGGTACGAACTCGCCCGCCGAGTCGCGGCCGAGTGCCGCGGCGACGGCATCCCGCGCGAGGGCGGCCGCGGCATCCGTCTCGCCTGGCTCACCCTCGGGAGCGCCGACGTCGCGCTCCAGCCGCAGCGCTCCCGCGAAGATGCCTGGCTGCATGGTCGTCTGGTTCGAGCGGATGCCGCGGAGTTCCGCCGGGCGGTCGGCCGTGCACACGATGAGCGGTACGCCCGAGTGGTGCGCCTCGAGCACCGCAGGGTGCAGGTTCGCGACGGCGGTGCCCGAGGTGGTCACGACGACCGCCGGATGCCCCGACTCCACGGCGGTGCCGAGGGCGAAGAACGCCGCGCCTCGCTCGTCGATGCGCACGTGCAATCGGATGCCGCCGACGCGCTCGAGTTCGGCGGCCGCGAGCGCGAGGGCCTGCGAGCGGGAGCCGGGCGCGACCACGACGTCGCGCACACCGGCCTCGACGAGGGCGCGGAGGAGCGCCATGGCGGCATCACTCGCGGGGCTCCGTCGAACGCTCGGCGTCGTCGGAGCCTCGGGATCAACCATTCGGTCGTCCGGCAGGTCCCGTCTCGCCCGGGGCGTCGGGGGCGTCGGGCCGCTTGCGATCCTCACCCTTGGTCGTGCCTGCGGCATCGCCGAGATGCGGTTCGTCGTCGGCGTCGAGGTCGGCGAGCTCCTGCTCCATGCGGCGGATGCGCTCGTTCTGTGCGGCGTCTTCGCGGAGCTGACGGAGGAACTCGGCGTCGTCATCGGGAGCGAGCGTGCCGCCCGCCCGAGAACCGACCCGATCGATGCGGCCACGCCCGATGACGAACCAGAGCGCGCCGCCGATGATCGGCACGAAGATGATGACGACGATCCACCATCCGCGGCTGAGGCCGCGGATTCGCGTGCGGTCGAAGAAGGCGCAGTCGGCGATGGCATAGATCGTGAAGACCACGGCTGCAATGCCGAGCACGAAGAGCCACCGGACCATCTCCCCAGTCTAGGCGCGTCGGCCCGCTCGCGGCTGTGAGAGTACTCAGCGGAAGGCGACCTACACTGTGAGGGTGAAGTCCCTGCCCGTCTGGTTCTGGTACACCGTGCTGCGCATCGTGCTGTTCGCGGTGCCGCTCGCCGTGCTGCTCATCGCCGGCGTGGACCCGTGGGTCTCAGCCGCCGTCGCAGCCGTGTTCGGTTTCAGCGCATCGCTGATCTTCCTCCGGCGCCAGCGCGAGTCGATCGCGACCGACCTGTACGCGGCTCGCCACCGGGAGACCCCGGTCGTGCACGTCGACGACGAGGTGGAGGACGCCGTCGTCGACGCCGCCCCCACCGAGCGTCGCGACCCGGCGGCCTGACCGCCCGGCCCCCAACTCGTGCGTTAGCTTGTGCAGGAGAATTGCGGCGAGGGCTCCACTCAGGCAGGCACGGGGCCCATTTTCCTGCACGAGCTTCAGCCATCCGGCGCCAGCGGTCAGAGGGCGAAGACGAGCCCCATCCCGACCCCGTAGGCGAGTGACGTGATGCTCGCGAGTTGGAGCGCGAGGAGCAGTTCGCGAGGGGTCCGCCCCCAGAGCACGATGACGCACGCCGGCACCGCGATGAACAACGCGAACAGCACCAGCACCGCAGTGGGGTAGAGCAGGGCGAAGAACCCGGTGATCCCAAACGGCACGAGCATGAAGATCGTGAACAGGATGCGACCCGCGAGCGGCCCGACGAGCACCGCGAGGGTGCGCTTGCCGGCCGCGCGGTCCTGCTCGACGTCGCGGAGGTTGTTGGCCATGAGCACGGCGCACGCGATGAATCCGACGCCGGCCCCGCCCAGCCACGCCTCGGTGTTCACCGTGAGCGCCTGCACGTAGGCGCTGCCGATCGTCGCCACGAGTCCGAAGAACACGAACACGAAGAGCTCGCCGAGCCCGTAGTAGCCGTACGGCCGCTTGCCGCCCGTGTAGAACCAGGCCGCGACCATCGCCACGGCGCCGAGGGCCAGCATCCACCACTGCCCGGTCACGATGACGAGCGCGAGACCCGCGATGGCGGCGAGCGCGAAGAAGCTCAGCGCCACGGCGAGCACGTGCCGCGGCTTGGCCGCGCCCGAGCCGGTGAGCCGCGCCGGGCCGACCCGATGCTCGTCGGTGCCGCGCACGCCGTCGGAGTAGTCGTTGGCGTAGTTGACCGCGATCTGCAGCGCGAGGGCGACGACGAGGGCGAGCAGGGCGCGGGCCGGATGCCACGGCCCGTCGGGTATGGCCACGACACCCGCTCCCGTGCCGAGCGCGACGGGCGAGATCGCGAGCGGCAGCGTGCGGATGCGGGCGCCGGCCACCCAGTCGGCGACCGTCGCCGGGCCGCGTGCGGCCGTCGGAGCGGTCGTGCGCTTGGCGGGGTTGCCCGAGCGTCGGCGCGCGTTGGCGCGGACGTCGGCGGGATTCATGCGCTGCGGTTTCGGGCGTGCCACACCGACATGCTAGTTGCGCCGGTCAGCGCACGTCCTTCACGGCGTCGAGGTATCGGGCGACCACTTCGAGCTCGTCGACCGTGAACTGCTCATGCACGCGCTGCATGCCCTCGAGGATGGCGGCGTACGGGTCGTCGTCGCCGCCCCGACCCACGCCTTCGGCGAGCTCGGGACGAACCCGCACGACGACCCGCCTCCGATCGCTCGGGTCGGTCATGCGCTCGATGTAGCCGTGGCCCTCGAGCCGGTCGAGCACGCGCGTGGTCGTGCTGGTCGGCAGCTCCGTCTGCTGGCTGACCTCCCCCGCGGTCATCGGGGCGCCGTTGCGCGCGATGAACCCAAGCGCCTGCAGGTCGACGACGTTGATTCCCATCGCACGGGCGATGCGCTCGTTGGTCATCACCGACGACGCGATCACGAGCTGGAGAAGGCCGACGATGCGCCCGCTGACCTCGGCCTTGCTTGACATCGGTGCTCGCACTCCTTATCGTTCCCGTAGTGGGATAATCCCATCACGGAAGTTTTCCAGATCGGAATGAATTCAGCATACGAAAGGACGGCCGGAATGGCCACCACACCGCGCCGAGGCCTCGCCATCGGCGTCCTCCTGTTCGCCTCCTTCATGGACCTGCTCGACGTCACCATCGTGCAGGTCGCGCTCCCCTCCATCGGCGCCGACCTCGGGGCATCCGAGGCCCAACTCGAATGGATCGTGAGCGGCTACCTGCTCGCCTTCGCCGTGGCGCTCATCACCGGCGGTCGGCTCGGCGACCTGTTCGGGCGCCGTCGCATGTTCCTGATCGGAATCGGCGGGTTCACGCTCGCCTCTGCCGCGGCCTCGTTCGCGTGGTCGGGCGACGTGCTCGTCGTCACGCGCATCGCCCAGGGTCTCTTCGCGGCGCTCATGGTGCCGCAGCTCCTCGCCTCGGTGCAGGCGCTGTTCTCGCCGCGCGAGCGCGCTCCGATGTACGGCCTCATCGGCGGAGTGGCGGGCCTCGCCGCGGTCGCCGGGCCGGTGCTCGGCGGGTGGCTCGTCGACGCCGACCTGTGGGGCCTGGGATGGCGGACCGTGTTCCTCATCAACGTCCCGGTCGGGATCGTGATCATCGCGCTCGCTGCGCGGGTCGTGCCCGAGACGCGCTCGCCCCGGCCGATGCGACTCGACCTCGTGGGTGTCGTGCTGCTCAGCGCCGTGGTGCTGGCGTTCATGGTGCCACTCGTCGAGGGCCAGACGCTCGGCTGGCCCGCCTGGCTCTGGCTGCCGGTGGCCGCCGGCGCCGTGCTGCTCCTCGGGTTCATCGGCTACGAACGGCGGCGCATGCAGCGCGACGGCTCGGCGCTTCTGCCCATGCCGCTGTTCGCCGATCGCGGCTTCTCGGCGGGCATCGTCACGCAGGCCGCCTTCCAGGGCGCCCTGAACGCGTTCACGCTGCCGTTCATCATCTACCTGCAAGCCGCGCTCGGTTTCGATGCGCTCGCCGCCGGACTCAACCTGCTCGCCTTCAGCCTCGGGGCGCTCGTCGGCACGGGCGCGGTCATCCCGCTCGTCCCGCGCATCGGCAAGTGGCTCGTCACCGCGGGGTCCGCGCTGCTTGCGGCGGGTGTGCTCTGGGTGTTCACGATCGTCGCCGACACCGGAAGCACGTTCACCGGCTGGGCGGCGGTCTGGCCCATGCTCCTGGCCGGTTTCGGCCTGGCCCTGCTCATCATCCCGCTCATCGACGTCGCACTGGCCACCGTGCCGGTCACCGATGCGGGCGCGGCATCCGGTGCCTTCAGCACCTTCCAGCAGCTCGGCGCCGCGTCGGGCATCGCGGTCTCGACGACCGTGTTCTTCACCGTGGTCGGCGATGACTGGAGTCGGGCGCACGTGCTCGAGGCGCTGCAGGCATCGGTCTGGGTGTCGGTCGCGGGGTTCGGGATCGCCGCCCTCGCGAGCCTGCTGCTACCGAACCGCCGGCAGGTGCAGGCGCACCTCGATGAGGCGAAGCGCCTGGCCGAACTCGACGCCGAAGCGGATGCTGTGCAGACGGTGCGGGCGGCGCCTGTGGTGTGACCACCGCCGCCCGCCGCCGTCCCGCCGCCGCCCCGCCGCCACGCTTGTGGCTACAATGAGCACATGAATGTGGCCACATCGAAGATCGGGATCCGCGAGCTGCGCGACACGCTCAGTCGGCAGCTCGCACGGGTCCGGGAGGGCGAAACGGTCGTCGTGACCGATCACGGCAAGCCGATCGCTCGCATCGTCCCCATCGAAGCCGAGTCGCCGATCGAGCGGATGATCACCGAGGGGTTCGCCCGGCCGCCGTTGCGCCCGAAGGCAACGCTTCCGACTCCGATCACCGCAGCGGGCATCGTCTCCGATCTCATCGCCGAGCAACGGCGGTGATCGCGTACCTCGATACCTCGGCGATCATCCCGTTGATCATCGACGAACCCACCTCGGCGCGGTCTCGGCGGGTGTGGCTCTCGGCCGACGAGGTGGTCGTGAGCCTCCTGGCCTACGTCGAAGCAGCGGCCGCGCTCGCTCGCGCCGAACGGATGGGGCGCCTCGACGCAGACCAGCATCGGGCTTCGATGGTCACGCTCGAGAGCGTCTGGGGCTCTGTCGTCGTCGTCGAACCCCGCGAGGACACGGTGCTCCATGCGGCCGCACTCAGCCGGCGCTTCGGACTTCGAGGGTACGACGCCGTGCACTGCGCGACCGCGGTCGAGGCGTCGAGCGACGACTTCGTGGGCGTCTCCGGAGATCGCGACCTGATCGCGGCCTGGCAAGAGCTCGGCCTCGCGACCATCGATACCAACGGTGCCCGATCCCACTAACTCGAGAGCAGCGACTCGAGAGCGCGACGGTCTGGCTTGCCAGAGGCGAGCAGCGGCATTCGGTCGACGAGTTCGAGGCGCACCGGGCGGGCGGCGGGCGGGAGACCCGCGGCGTCGGTCGCGCCGGTGAGGGCGTCCAGTGAATCGGATGTCGCGGCGGCTTCCGTGCGCGACGCAACGACCGCCGGCCGCTCACCCCACTCGGCATCGACCACGCGCACGACGACGGCGTCGGCGAAGCCGGGCAGGGCTCGGACGGCCCGTTCCACCTCCCCGAGCCCGACCTTCACGCCGCCCGAGATGATCACGTCATCCGTGCGTCCGAGGATGCGGAGCGTGCCGTCGTGCTCGAGTCGGCCGAGGTCGCCCGTGCGGTACCAGCGCGTCCCGTCCGCTTCGGTCGCGAAGGCAGCCGCACTGCGGTCAGGATCACCGAGGTATCCGTCAGCGAGCATCGGCCCCGACAGCTCCACGGCGCCGTCGACGATGCGCACCACGACGCCGTCGAGAGGACGCCCGTCGTAGACGCATCCGCCCGACGTCTCGCTCGAACCATATGTGCGGGTTACCCGCGCGCCGAGCAGGTCGGCGGCGACGATGAGCGAGGGCGGTGCGGCCTGACCGCCGAGCAGGATGCGATCGAACGACCGCAGCGCCTCGGCGACCTTCGGATCCGTCTTCGCCGCGTCGACGAGGCGGCTGAGCTGCACCGGCACGAGCGACGTGTACCGCGGTTGCGCGTCATCGAGCCGAGCGGATGCCGCCGCGAACGCGATCGGGTCGAAGTGCTCGCCGTCGAGCACCACGGGTTCGGTGCCCGCGACGAGGGACCGAACGAGCACCTGCGCGCCGGCGATGTAGTGCGCCGGGAGCGCGAGCAGCCACTGCCCCCGGCCTTCGAGCGCCGCCTCGGTCGCCTCGGCGCTCGCGCGCAGCGCCGGCGCCGAGAGCAGCACGCGCTTCGGGGCATCCGTCGATCCGCTCGTCTCGACGACGAGGGCGATCGCGTCGTCGACCCCGGTACCGACGTCGGTCGAGGAGCGACCCCCGGGCGCGACCGGCCAGACGGCGGGTCCGCCGTCGAGCGCGGCGTGCAGCGCACTCGTCACCGCCGCGACATCCGACGCCAGAACCCGTCTGAGCGGTTTCATCGGGAGCCGCGTCCGATCAGAAGTGCCACGGGTACGGGCCCCAGTCGGGGTCGCGCTTCTCGAGGAACGCGTCGCGGCCCTCGACCGCCTCGTCGGTGCCGTACGCCAGGCGCGTCGCCTCGCCCGCGAAGACCTGCTGGCCGACCATGCCGTCGTCGACCGCGTTGAACGCGAACTTCAGCATGCGCACGGCCGTCGGGGACTTCGTGAGGATCGTGCGGGCCATCGCGATCGCCTCGCGCTCGAGGTCGGCGTGCGGCACGACCCGGTTGACCGCGCCCATCGCGTAGGCCCGGTCGGCCGAGTACTCCTCGGCGAGGAAGAACACCTCGCGCGCGAACTTCTGCCCGATCTGGCGTGCGAAGTAGGCCGAGCCGTAGCCGGCGTCGAAGCTGCCGACGTCGGCATCCGTCTGCTTGAACCGGCCGTGCTCGCGGCTCGCGATCGTGAGATCGCAGACCACGTGCAGGGAGTGCCCACCGCCCGCCGCCCAGCCCGGCACGACGGCGATGACGACCTTCGGCATGAACCGGATGAGCCGCTGCACCTCGAGGATGTGCAGTCGCCCGACCTGGGTGTGCCCGCCGTGCTCGCCCTCGACGATCGCCGTCTCGGCATCGGAGTACCTGTAGCCGTCGCGGCCGCGGATGCGCTGGTCGCCGCCGGAGCAGAACGCCCACCCGCCGTCCTTCTCGCTCGGCCCGTTGCCGGTGAGCAGCACGACGCCGATGCGGGGATTCGTGCGGGCGTCCTCGAGCGCGCGGTAGAGCTCGTCGACCGTGTGCGGCCGAAAGGCGTTGCGCACCTCGGGCCGGTCGAACGCGATGCGGGCGATGCGCCCGTCGACGGAGTGGTGGTACGTGATGTCGCTGAAACCATCCGAGCCGGTGACGGATGCCGCGGCATCCGCCCACTCGCTCGCGTCGAACAGTTCCGAGACCTCGCGTGACATGCCCACCAGCCTAGGCGTGCAGGATGCGCGGCCGGCGTCCCCGGCCGATGGTGCCGTGGGGCACGGACACCCCGCTGCCCGTGCCCGTCGCTCCGACCCGGTCACGGATCGAGTCACTTCGCGGCAGACTGTGGGAATGGATACCGCCGAGCCGGGCATCGCCCCCACCGGCACGCGAGACGTGTCGGCCACCGTCCACCAGCCCCGCGCCGACCGCCGCGCCCGCGTCGCCGTGCAGGTGAAGCCGCAGCACGCCACCTATCCCGAGCTGCGACGGGCGGCGCTCGCCGCGGAAGAGGCCGGCGCCGACGTCCTGTTCGGCTGGGACCACTTCTTCCCGCTCTCCGGCGACCCCGACGGGGCGCATCTCGAGGCGTGGACGCTCCTGGCCGCGTTCGCCGAGGTGACCGATCGCGTCGAGCTCGGCGTGCTCGTGTCATCCACCGGGTACCGCAACCCGCAACTGCTCGCCGACATGGCGCGCACCGTCGACCACATCAGCGCTCGCGACGGCCGTCCCGGACGGGTCATCCTCGGCATCGGCGCCGGCTGGTTCGAGCGCGACTACACCGAGTACGGATACGAGTTCGGCACGGCCCCCGACCGGTTGCGGGGATTGCGCCGCGATCTGCCGCTCATCCGCGACCGGTGGGCGAAGCTCAGCCCACCGCCGACGCGTGACATCCCCGTGCTCATCGGTGGCGGCGGCGAGCAGGTGACCCTGCGCATCGCCGCGCAGCACGCCGACATCTGGCACGGATTCGGCGACGCCGAGAAGATCTCGCACAAGCATGCGGTGCTGGATGACTGGTGCCGCCGCATCGGACGGGATCCCGCCGACATCGAGCGCAGCGCCGGCGTGAACCCGCTGCCCGGTCGCTACCCGGAGGGCGGCGTCGACTACGCCGCGAACGCCGAGGCGCTGCACGCCGTCGGCACGCGGCTCTTCACGGTCGGCTTCGAGGCCCCGGCGTGGGACCTCGGCCCGATCCGCGACCTCGTCGGATGGCGCGACGAGGTGAACACCGCGGGACGGTCCAGATGACGGATGCCGCGGCATCCGTGTCGTTCAGGTGGCGACCGACGACCCCTCGGGCGGCAGACCCGCCCCACCGGTCAGGAACCACACGGCCGCGGCGTACGCGAGCGAGCCCACCCAGATCGCGCCGTACGTGAGCGGGATCAATGCGCCCACGACGAGCACGAGTCCGATGACGGCGATCAGCACGTTCCGCCCGGCGGAATCGCGCACCTCGGTGGCTTCGACGCCGAGCGAGTCGTATCCGTCGGACATGTGCACCCCCAAGTCCGTCCACGCTAACAGACCGGCATGCACCGATGGGGCTCGCGCGGTGACACGATGGGAGGGTGACCGACGATGCCGCATCCGTGCCGCCCCTGTCCGACCTGCTCGCCACGGCACGGGTGGTCGCGCTCCCGCTCGTCACGCGGTTCCGCGGCATCGACGTGCGCGAGGCGCTGCTCCTCGAAGGACCGCAGGGATGGACCGAGTTCTCGCCCTTCGCCGAGTACGACGACGCCGAGGCATCCGCCTGGCTGGCCGCCGCGATCGACTACGGCTGGAACGCGCCGCCGCCCGCGCTGCGCGACCGGATCGCGGTGAACGCCACCGTACCCGCCGTCGACCCCGACAGCGTGCCCACGGTGCTCGAGCGATTCCCCGGATGCCGCACCGCGAAGGTGAAGGTCGCCGGCGGCGACGAGACCCTCGAGCAGGAGATCGCCCGCGTGCGCGCCGTGCGCGAGGCGCTCGGCCCGGAGGGACGCGTGCGCCTCGACGCGAACGGCGGCTGGAACGTCGACGAGGCCGAGCACGCCATCCACGCCATGGCGCCGTTCGACCTCGAGTACGTCGAGCAGCCGTGCCAGACCGTCGACGAGCTCGCCGAGATCCGCCGCCGCACGAAGTACATGGGCATCCCCATCGCTGCCGACGAGAGCGTGCGCCGCGCCGACGACCCGCTCGCGGTGGCCGCGGCCGGCGCCGCCGACCTCCTCGTCATCAAGGCGCAGCCGCTCGGGGGGATCCGCCGGGCGCTCGACGTCGTCGCGCGCGCCGGGCTGCCGGTGGTGGTGTCGAGCGCGCTCGACACGAGCGTCGGCCTCGCGATGGGCGCGCAGCTCGCGGCATCCGTGCCCGAACTCGACTACGATTGCGGACTCGGCACCGCGGCGCTGCTGGCGGCGGATGTCACGCGCGACCCGCTCGTGCCCCGCGACGGCGCCATCGACGTGCGCCGCATCGATCCCGATCCCGCGCTGCTCGAACGGTACGCCGCCGACGCCGAGCGTACCGCCTGGTGGCTGGCCAGGCTGGAACGATGCCACGCACAGCTCGCCGCCGGCTGATGCAGGGCTGACGCTGAACCGCGATGCGGGTCAGCACCGATGCCCGCCGCGTGGCGTCCCGGCACGGTTGGTGAGGTCGGCCCGTTTCCGCCGACCAAGCCGATCGAAAGGGACACCAATGTTCTCACGCACTCTCACCAACATCACCGCGGGCGTCGCGCTCGCCGCCGCCGGCGTGCTCGGCACGGGCGTCGCCGCCTACGCGCACGAGTGCTACAACCCCAACCGCTCCGAGCAGGGCAACGCCGGCGCGTCGCACTCGCAGGCGTGGTACACGCTCGACGTGGCCCAGGCGCTCACGGAGGAACTCCCGGCCGACCTGGCCGAGTGCGTGCTCACGGAGTACCAGGCGAGCGGCGCCCCCGCCACCTTCACCATCATGGTCAAGGGAGCCGTCGGCCAGGACGGCACCATCGCCTCGAACAACCCGCACGAGGAGAAGGCCGGCGATGGCAGCGGCATCGACGAGATCTTCGCCGCGTACGGTGCGGAGATCCTCGGTAGCTACGAGGCCTGCGGCCTGGAGTTCTGACACTCCCGGGATCCGACCTCCGATGAGGAATGCGTGGTCGCGGCATCCGGAACTGCGTGGTTCCCCGTAACCGGCTCGACGACCCGACCTCCACGCTGGTGGTACCACCACCCACCACGCAGGAGGATGAAATGGCACTCTTCATGGATGTCCACGACCGGGTCGAAGGACTCACCGCAGAGGCGGTGGCCGGCGCCCACGCGAAGGACCTCGAGGTCCAGGACCGCTACGGCGTCGACTACCGGCAGTACTGGTTCGACGAGGGCTCGGGCAAGGTGTTCTGCCTCGTCGATGCTCCCGACGCCGAGGCCGCGGCGCAGGTGCACCGCGAGGCGCACGGGCTGGTCGCCGATCAGCTCGTGCCGGTGCAGGAGGGATGAGGCTCCGGATGCTTCGTCCAGATTTCTGCCCGAGCATTCCTCGAATCGCGCGATAATCCCATTATGGCGATGACCGGCGAGGTCACGACGAATCGCGCGACAAGTCGACGCCTGGTCGGACGCGAGCGCGAGCTCGCCCGACTCGAGGCGCTGCTCGACGACGCGATCGCCGACCACGCGGTGCAGACCGTCTTCGTCGAGGGCGAGGCGGGAGTCGGCAAGACGCGTACCGCACAGGAGTTCGCGTCCCGGGCTGCGGCCCGGGGCGCGAATGTCCTCGTCGGGCGCTGTGTCGCGTTCGGGGAGCAGATCCTGCCGTACGCCCCGCTCGTCGAGCTGCTCACCGACCTCGTGCGGCGTCTCGGTGCCGCGGAGGTCATCCGGCTCGCCGGTCATGCCGCGCCCGAACTGACCAGGTGGATCCCGGCTCTGGCCGATTCCATCCCGGTCCCCGAACCCACGCGCGCGAGCGCGAGCCTGCTGTTCCAAGCGGTGAGCGCGATGATCGACGGGCTCAGCGCCGACGCCCCCGTGATCGTGATCGTCGAGGACCTGCACTGGGCCGACCGGTCAACGCTCGAGTTCATCACGCTCCTCGGCAGCCACCTGCGGGGCGACACGCTGCTGGTCTTCACCGTTCGCACCGACGAGCCCCCCGGTGATGCGGCCGTCGGGCGCTTCATCGCGGAGTCCGGCCGTCGGTCGGGCCAGCACGTCGTCATCGAGCGCTTGACCCGAGACGAGCAGGCCCTGCAGCTCAGCGACATCCTCGGCGTTCCTCCCCGCACGGCCCTGCTCGACGAGATCTACGAACGAGCCGAGGGCAACCCGTTCTTCGCCGAGGAACTGCTCGTGCTGGGTTCGAGCGGAGAGCTTCCCGCCACCATCCGCGACCTGCTGCTCGCGAGGCTCGAGGAGCTCGCACCCGCGACCCGGCAGGCGTTGCGCGCCGCGTCCGTCATCGGCCGCCGTGTGCCGCACCGCCTGCTCGAGCGGGTCGCCGACATCCCGGCCCCGGCGATCGACGCCGCGTTGCGCCCGGCGGTCGAACACCACGTGCTCCTCACCGAGGTCGCCGACGGCGGCGCATACGTCTTCCGGCATGCGCTGCTCCAGGAAGCCATCGCCGGTGGACTGCTCCCCGGCGAGGCTGCCCGGCTCCATCGACGGGTGGCGGAGGCGTTGACCGAATCCCCGGACCTCGCCAATGATCTCGTGTCGGTTGCCGGCCGGATCGCGCGGCACTGGGACGCGGCCGGCGACGGCCCCCGTGCGCTCACGGCCGCCGTGATCGCCGCACGGGTCGCCGCGCGAGCGCTGGCCTTCAGCGAGTCGTTGGCCCAGTACGAACGCGCGGTGTCACTGCTCGACGCTCTGCCCGATGAGGACGTCCACCTCGATGAGCCTTGCTACCTGGTGCTGTGGTCTGCCGCAGAGGTCGCCCACCTCGCGGCGCGGCCGGAGCGCGCCGGCGAGCTGATCCGTCGCGCCATCGCCGCGGTCGATCCCGCCGAACAGCACCACCACGGCTACATGTACGAGCGTCTCGGACGGTACCTCTGGATGGCCGCCGAGGGGGAGGACGCACTCGTCGCCTACGAACGCGCCGTCGAGCTCGTGCCGGCCGAGCCGGTCACCTCGTGGCGCGCCGCCGTACTCAGCGGGTACTCGCAGGTGCTCATGCTGGCCGGCCGCTTCGAGGAGTCACTCCCCCTCGCCCGTGAAGCCATCGAGCTCGCCCGTCAAGTGGGTGCCCGATCGGTCGAGGGCCACGCCCGCAACAACCTGGGCGTCGACCTTTCGTACCTCGGCGAACTCGAGGAGGGCATCGCCGAGCTCCGGATGTCGCGGCGCATCGCCGAGGAGGAGTTCGAGGACGTCGACGACATCGCCCGCGCGATCGTCAACCTGCATTCGGCGCTCTTCGACGCCGGGCGCATGACCGAGTCCGCGGACGTGGCGCTCGAGGGGATCGGCGTGGTCGAGAGCCTGGGCCTCAAGCACCGAAAGGGCGTGTGGTGCCGGTGCGACGCGGCTGAGGCGCTGCTGCACCTGGGCCGGAACCTCGAGGCGACGCGCCTCCTCGACGAAGCCGACGCCCTGGAGCCGGCGGGCATCGACGCCGTGCGTGTCGACCTCATCAGCGGCATGCTGCTGTTCCGCCTGGGCGACCTCGATCGCGCGCGCTCCCGCCTCGAAGCCGCGCGTCACGCCGGCGCGCGGCTCCTCGACGGCCAGATGCTCGGGCCGCTCTACGCGACGCTCGTCGAAGTGCTCGCGGCCGTGGGCGAGCTCGATGAGGCGCTGGCCACGGCCGACGAGGGCCACGCGAAGCTGCACGGCGAGGAGCACGCGGTGTTCTCGGTGCCGCTGTTCGCTGCGGCGGCGTCCGCCGCGGCCGCCGCGGCGACCATCGGCGGGCGACGGGGCGGCCGAGCCCGCGTCGACGACGTGCTGATCTGGGTCGCCCGTTCTGAAGCGTCGATCGCCCGGTCGCGTTCGGTGAATCCGGTCGCCCTTGCCGAATACGCGGTCGCGAAGTGCGAACTCACGGATGCCGCGGGCGACCCGGATTCCGCAGCGTGGCTCGCCGTGGCCGAGCAGTGGCAGGACCTCCAGGATCCGTTCCGCGAGGCGCAGGCGCGACTCCGGGCTGCCGGAGCGCTGCTCGCCACGGGCGGCGATCGCACGACCGCTGCACTGGAGTTGCGCACCGCGTGGACGACCGCCGAGCGGGTCGGCGCGGCGCACGTCGTGCACCTCGCCGAGGACACGGCGAAACGCGCCCGGATCACGCTGCGCGACGACCCACCCGAGACGAGCGACGACGACCCGTATCACCTCACCCGCCGCGAGCAGGACGTGCTCGCGCTCGTCGCCGAGGGACTCACCGACCGGGCGATCGGCGGCCGCCTCTTCATCAGCCACCGAACCGTCGAGCGCCACGTGTCGAACCTGCTGGCGAAGCTCGGCGCCGGCCGGCGATCCGAGCTCACCGCCATCGCCTACCGCGACGGCCTCGCCCACCGCACCCCTGCCGCGGGTTGAGGAGGGCACGCCCCAACCCGCGGGGGCGCGCTACCAGAGCACGATCACGATGGGCACCGACTGGGAGTCGGCGTACCCCTCACCACCGTCGAACGTGACCGTCAGCACGTGCAGGCCGGCGTCGAGCTTCGGCAGCTTGACCTCGAACCCGCCCGCCTCTGCGGTGCCGACGAGCGCGGTCGCGATCGCCTGGTCGCCGTCGAGCACGGTGACCGTGCCCACCGGCGAGGCACCGTCGGCGGACGACACCTGACCAGCCAGTTTCACCGACGACCCCGCCTTCGCGAACACCTTGTTCGGCACGGCGACGACCGACGTCGCGATGGCCGGCGGCTCCTGCTCGTCGACGAGCACCGCCGCGGTACGAGCCGGCAGGGTGAGCGACCCGGTCGCGGCATCCCACTCCGTGGTCTTCACCACCGGGTCGGCGCCGTTCGCGAGTGCGTCGGCGAGTTCGAACGACCGGCCGGCGAGCCCGTCGACCGACTCCGTGATCGCAGCGGGCGACGCGTTGAACACCACGAGCGCGCCCTCGAGCGACGGGTCGACATCCTCGCCGACGAGATCGTCGATGAGCATTACGATGAGCCCGTCCGTGGCATCCGCCCCGCTGTTCGGGAACGACACCTTCTCGTTGATCAGCGACGCCGAACCCAGCTGCAGCAGGTCGACCTCATCGCGCACGCGCAGCAGGTCGAGGGCGGATGCCTCTGCGGCCGCGATGTCCGCCGCGGTCGGCTTCAGCGCGGGGTCGGCGAGGAGCGGCGCCATGATCGACCAGTTGTCCTCGTTGTCGGCGGCGGGCGGCAGGCCCGATCCGAAGGTCGACTCCTGGCCGGTCCAGTCGATGCGGTTGAACCAGTCGCCCGAGTTGTAGCTGTTGCGATCGAGCGACTTCGACCGCAGGAGCTCGGTGCCGGCGTGCCAGAACGAGGGCGTCTGCGCGAACGTCACGGTCGCGAGCGACAGCGTGTTCATGCGCACGCGGTCGGCCATCGACGTGTCGACGGGCAGCTTCAGCACGCCGAGGTCGTACAGCGTCTCGTTGTCGTGCGCGTCGACGTAGGTGATGACCTCGTCGGGCTGGTCGGCATAGCCGGCCGGGGCGCCGTTGTAGTCGACCTCGGCGCCGGTCTTCGTCGCGCCGTCGGAGCCGACGAGCTCGAAGTCGCGCAGGTTGCCCGCAAGGCCGACCTTCACGAGGTCGGTCTGCTGGCCGAGGTTCCGCGTTCCGTCCCGCACGGGCCTGCCGTTCAGGTCGCCCGCGAGGCCGGTACCGAAGCCCTGGTCGAAGATCGACTCGCCGACCACGGGGCTGCCGCCGTGCACGCCGTCACGCAGCCGGTCGTTGAACGTGCCGATGCCGGTGCCGCCGAGCTGCCCCTGCGTGGCCTGCTCGAACCGCGCATTGTCCGCGACCTCGCCGAAGTTCCATCCCTCGCCGTACAGGTACACCTGCGAGCCGTCGATGCCGTCGGCCTCGACCGTGAGTTCGTCGAGCGCGGCCCGCACCGCGAGCATGTTGTCGCGGGAGTGGTGACCCATGAGGTCGAAGCGGAAGCCGTCGACCTTGTACTCCGCGGCCCACAGCACCACCGAGTCCACCATGAGCTTCTCGGCGACCTCGTGTTCGGTCGCCACGTTCTGGCAGCACGTCGACGTCTCGACGGCGCCGAGAGCATTCAGGCGCTGGTAATAGCCGGGCACGATGCGGTCGAGCACCGACTTCTCCCCCTGCCCGGATGCCGCGGTGTGGTTGTACACCTCGTCGAGCACGACCTGCAGCCCCATGCCGTGCAGCGCCCCGACCATCTCGCGGAACTCGCCGACGCGGGCGCCGCCGTTCGGATCCACCGCGTAGGAGCCCTCGGGCGCCTGGAAGTGGAACGGGTCGTAGCCCCAGTTGAAGCCGTCGAGGTCGCGGATCGCCTCGAGGCACGCCTGCTGCTCGGCCGACGCCGGACCGAACGACCCGAGGTCGCACGTCGGAGCCGCCTGCGCGGCCCGGTCCTCCTCGATCGTGGCGATGTCGAACGTCGGCAGCAGGTGCACGGTGTTGATGCCGGCCTCGGCGAGCTCGCGGAGCTGGGCGGTGCCCGCGGAGTCCTTCGTGAAGGCGCGGTAGGTGCCGCGCTCGGCCTCGGGTACGGTCTCGTCGGTGATCGAGAAGTCGCGCACGTGCAGCTCGTAGATCGCGCGGTCGACCGGGCGCTCGACGACGGGTGCGGGCGTCTCGGCCCACTGCTCGGGCACGATCGACTCGTCGTCGAGATCGACGATCACCGTGCGCGCCGAATTGGTCGTGAGGGCCACGGAGTACGGGTCGGTCACCGAGTTGGTCTCGATGGCGCCGGTCGTGGGCGCGAAGACCTCGACCGACCAGCGGTACTCGTCGCCGACCGACGGCCCGTCGACGCTCCACGTGCCATCAGCGGCATCGAATGACGCCGGGATCACGGTCGGGTCGCCGACGCCGCCCGAGGGCCACACCTCGAGCGACACCGCCTGCGCCGTGGGCGCCCAGAGCCGCACGGTCGAGTCCAGGCCGGTCACCGTCGCCCCGAGCGGCACGGGTGCCACGGCGTCGGCGTAGAGGTCGTCGAGCACGCCGGGCACCTGCACGCCGGTGAACGCGGTCAGCGACCCAGCCCCAGTGGACGCTGTCGTCGTCTGAGCGACCGCGAGCTGCTCGGTGAGGAGCTGCTGCACCGCCGCGCGGTCGAGGCCCACCGGATGCAGCGCGAGGAAGCCGTCGAGGTGCGGGAACTTCGCCAGCTGCGACTCGGTGAGGCCCGCCGGGTCGAGGGCGAGCTCGACCGGGTCGCCTCCGCCCGTGACCGCGCCCTCGGCGATCACGAGACCTGCCGTGGCCGAGTGCTCGAGCGTCCAGGCGGCCGAGTCGGCGGATGCCCCGCCGAGCAGTTCGGCCGGCCAGGCGATGGTGTCCTCGCTGACCCAGTGCGCGCGCAACTGCCCGGTGCCCACGAGGGGCGGGTCGGTCACGATGATCTCGAGCACGTGCGTGGCGAGCGTGTAGCGGAATTCGACGAGCTTGCCGTCGGTCGCGGTGAACGCGTAGTTCGCACCCCCGGGCGCGCCGCCGACGCCGTAGTTCTCGTCCCAGCTGAGGCCGTGCGCGACCTTCGCCTCGTAGTTGCCACTCGGGATCGACGACGTGGCGAACGTGAAGACGCCGTCCTTGTCGCCGTCCTGCATGAGCGACGCGAGGCAGTCGGGCTGCCAGTCGCCGGGGCATCCGATCTCCGACTGGAAGCTGCCGGGCAGCGTGACGACCGGGCCCTCGGCCGACGACGACGCCACCTTGGTGACCGGGTTCCAGTAGAACGTGACCGGCCCGCCCGCGTGCGAGTAGGTGATGTTCGGGCCGTTCTGCTCGCCGTTGGCGCCGTAGTTGAGATCCCAGCTGCCGTTGAGTGCGACCTTGTACTCGTAGTCACCGGCGGGCACGTCGAACGTGCCGGCGTAGATGCCGTCGGCGCGCAGCGTGAGCTTCGCCGCTTCGCAGCCCGGCGTCCAGTCGCCGGGGCAGCCCATCTCGGAGTTGTGCGATCCGGGCACCGTGACGAGGTCGATCGGCGGCTCCGGGTCCTCCTCCACGACAAGGTTCACGGCGTTGCCGACCGACGCGTAGGTCGATGCGGCGGCGCCGTTGCCCGAGGCATCCGTCGACACGGCGCGGTACTCGATGAGCGTGCCGTTGGCGATCCCCGTGGTGTCGTGGAAGACGCGCGGGGTCGTGTCCTCGGCGGTGCCGAGCGCCTGCCAGGCGTCGTCGCCTGCGCCGGCGACCCGCCACGCGAAGCTCGTCTCCTGCCAGGTGGCGTCGGCCACGTCGGCCGCGACCGGGGTCACGCCGGTCACGCCGGCTCCCGCAACGGGGACGTCGACCGAGATGGCGGATGCCGCGGCCGGCGCCGACACCTGCCGGTCGGCCTTCCACACCACCGTGCCGAGCGGCGGCACGGTCACCGACAGGACGCCCGCGGCATCCGCCGTGACCGACTGACCGTCGCCGTAGAGCACCTGGAACGCGCCGTCGCCGGTGAGCGTGGGCACCTGCACGGTGCGCGACTCATTCGCGTTGTTCGCGGCGACGAGATACTCGACGCGCTCGGTGCGGTCGACGCGCGAGAACGCGTACACGCCCGCTCCGTTGTCGACGTGGCGCTCGATCTGGGCACCGGTCTCGAGGGCGGGGTGGGCCGCGCGCAGGTCGGCGAGCGCAGCGATGTGCTGGTAGAGCGGGGCGTCGGTGCCGAAGCGGTCGACGCTGCCTGCCGTCTCGCCGGTGACGAGCGGCTGGTTCTGGTATTCCGCCACCTGGCTCGCGAAGAGGGTCTGACGGGCGCTCTGGTCTCCGCCGATGCCCGCGAAGCCCTGCTCGTCGCCGTAGTAGACCACGGGCTGGCCGCGCGTGAGGAAGAGGAGCTCGTGCGCCAGCTCGTCACGCGCGAGCGGGGCATCCGTCGACTGCAGCATGTACCCGACGCGGCCCATGTCGTGGTTGCCGAGGAAGGTCGGCAGCGCCGTGGCCGACGAGTCGGGCGTCGTGTAGTAGTCGTCGCCCGCGAACAGCGACTGCAGGTTCTTCGCCGAGTTGCCGGCCGCGAAGCTCACGGTCTGCGACTGGAAGGTGAAGTCGAGCACCGAGTTCATGTCGGTCTTGCGCACGTACGGTGAGAGCTTCTGCGGGTCGGCGTCGTAGACCTCGCCGAACATGAAGAAGTCGGGCTTGCCGGCGTCGTGCGCGTAGTCGAGCACCTGCGTCGACCACTGCTCCCAGAACTCGAAGTTGACGTGCTTGGCGGTGTCGATGCGGAAGCCGTCGATGCCGAGGTCGATCCACTGCCGATACACGTCGACGAAGCCGTTCACGACCGTCGGATGCTCCGTCATGAGGTCGTCGAGGCCGACGAAGTCGCCGAACGTGACCGACTCGCCCTCCCACGTCGAGTCGCCGCGGTTGTGGTAGAGCGTCGTGTCGTTGAGCCATGACGGCACCTTGAGGTCGGCGTCCTCGGGCGTCACGACAGGCGTGTACGGGAAGCTCGTGGCGGGGTCGAGCGCCGGGAAGGGAGGTGCGCCTGCCGCGGCGTAGTCGGCCGGATCGAAGGCGGTGCCCGAGGCATCCGTATAGGGGCTCGTGGCCTGGTCGATGTAGGCGTGCTGGCCCTCGGCGTAGTCGATGACATCGGCCGTGTGGTTCGTGATGATGTCGAAGTAGATCTTGATGCCCCTGGCGTGCGCCTCGGCGATGAGCGCCTCGAGCTCGGCGTTCGTGCCGAGGTGCGGGTCGATCTGGGTGAAGTCGGTGATCCAGTAACCGTGGTACCCGGCGCTCGCGTTCGCGCCCTCGCCCTGCACCGGCCGGTTCTTGAAGCTCGGGGTGAGCCAGATCGCGCTCGTGCCGAGGCCGTCGATGTAGTCGAGCTGCGAGCGCAGGCCGGCGAGGTCGCCGCCGTTGTAGAAGCCCTTGTGGGTCGGGTCGAAGCCGGTCGTGAGGGCGTCGCCGACGAGCCCGCCTGCGTCGTTGGCTGGGTCGCCGTTCGCGAATCGGTCGGTCATCACGAAGTAGAACGTCTCGTCGCTGCCGGGCTGACGCACCGGGTCGGTGACGAGCGGAGCGTCGGATGCCTCGTCGTACGCGCCGCGCAGCCCGATGGCCTCGAGGCCGACGCGATGCTGGTTGTCGTCGAAGACGATGCGCACGGGCGTGTCGCCGGCGACCGTGAGCGGGATGTTGTCGGCGCCGCCGTTCAGGCCGTAGGACTCGTCCCACGTGTCGTTGACCGCGACCTTGTACTGCCACGTGCCGGCGGGCACCGTGAAGTCGGCGGCGAAGACGCCGGGCGTCGCCGTCGCGATGAGCTCGGTCGCAGCGCAGTCGGGCGACCAGTCGGCGGGGCATCCGAGTTCGGACTGCAGGTCGCCCACGAGGGCGAACGTGCGCGGCTCTTCGGCTGCGGCCGGCATCACCGTGCCGACGATCGCGGCGGATGCCGCGAGCACCCCGGTCAACAGCAGGGCGATCCCGTTTCGGACACGAGCGCGTTGCGTCATCCTTGACTCCCCGAATTCCGGCACGACCACGTGCCACCGACGTTGCTCGCGACGGTAGCAGCGCGACGCGTATGAATGCAAGCGCTTACAGATGCGAATGCGCGGAGACGACGTACCACGCACGTCGGTTCTGCGCCGTTGCTGGAAACGCTCTCAGCATCCGGGGTTGAGGCGGCGAGCCGCAGCGCGATAATCGAGCATGACCGCAAACGCGCACCGCCCCGCCCCGATCAACGTCGCCGACGAGGAACTCGCCGAACTTCGCGAACGGCTGCGCCGCACCCGCTGGCCCGAACCCGTACCCGCGGCGCCGTGGGCGGCCGGCACCGACCTCACCGCCCTGCGCGAGCTGTGCCGGGTCTGGGCCGATGAGTACGACTGGCGACCGCACGAGGCGTGGCTGAACAGCCTCGACCCGATCGTCGTGCCCATCGACGGCGTGGACCTGCAGGTGTTCCGTGCCCCGTCGGGCCTGCCCGACGCGATCCCGCTGCTGCTGATGCACGGATGGCCCGGGTCGATCGTCGAGTTCCGGCACGTGATCGAGCCGCTGACCGACCCGGCTGCAGGGCACGCGGCGTTCGACCTGGTCATGCCGTCGCTGCCCGGCTTCGGCTTCGGCGGCAAGCCCGCCGAGCCCGGTTGGGGCGTTACCCGGATCGCCGAGTCCATGCACACCCTGATGACCTCCGAACTCGGTCATGCGCGGTACGGCGTCGCCGGAGGCGACTGGGGTGCGATCATCGGTTCGCGGCTCTCGCAGCTGCACGCCGATTCCGTGATCGGCTACCACACCAACCTGCCCCTGGTCAGCGTGCACCGCACGCCCACGTGGGCCGACGGCGCCGACGAGCGCGAGCGCGAACTCCTCGCCCGATGGGATCAGACGGATGCCACGGGCCGCGCGTACGCGCAACTCCAGTCGACCAAGCCGCAGTCGCTGGCGATCGCGCAGACCGACTCCCCCGCCGGGCTCGCCGCGTGGATCCTCGAGAAGTTCGAGGGCTGGAGCGACGGGGGCCTCGACGCCTTCACGACCGAGGACCTGCTGACGAATCTCATGTTCTACTGGGTCCCGCGCTCGGTCGCGTCATCCGCCATGATCTACTACGAGTCGCGGCTCGACCCCGAAGGGCGGGTGCACCCGGTTCCCGAGGTGCCGACCGGGGTCGCCGCGTTCCCCGCCGAGATCAACCCGGCCACGAGGCGGTGGGTCGAGCCGAACTACCGCCTGGCGCACTACACCGACATGCCCCGCGGCGGCCACTTCGCCGCGCTCGAGCAGCCTGAGCTCTACGCCCGGGATGTCGGCGAGTTCTTCGCGGGTCTCGCGCGCTGAGCGGGGTCCGAGGCGTATGGCGGCTCGACCGCGGCACCTCTGCCGTGATTTGATGCCGACATGTCCAGACTCGTGCTCACCGTCATCGGCGACGACCGCGCCGGATTCGTCGAGACGCTCGCTCAGACGATCACCGCCCACGACGGCAACTGGGAGCAGAGCCAGATGGCCGAGCTCGCCGGACAGTTCGCGGGGATCGTCGTGGTCACCGTGCCGAACGAGCGTGCCGACGAACTCCGGGCCGCGCTCGACGGGCTCGAGGGGCTCATGGAGGTGACCGCGCATCCCGGCGTCGAAGAGCCGGGCACGCCGACCGAGAGCTGGGCGCACCTGCGCATCGACCTCATCGGCAGCGATCACCCCGGCATCGTGCGCGACGTGTCGGCGGCCCTGGCACGGAACGGCCTCAACATCGAATCGATGACGACCGAACGCCGCGATGCGCCGATGGCCGGCGGGCGGCTGTTCGAGGCGCACCTGGTCGTGCGCGTGCCGCCGGGCGTCGATCCGGTCGACGTGCACGACGACCTCGATCGCACCGCGGGCGAGCTGTTCGTCGACCTCACCGTCGGCGAGGCGTGAGCATTCGACGCGCTGGCGTCAGATGTTCCGAGCGAGCATGAGGTCGCGCTGGAGCTCGGTGCGCAGGCGTTCGGCCTCGCGCCGACGCTCGTGCAGTTCGGCGAGGTGCTCACGACTGTTGCGCTGCTCCGCCCTCCGGCTCCACGCCACGAGCGCAAGCCCCGCGCGGAGCGAGATGCGCTCGACGAACGTGGCGTCTCGGTGCGGTACGACCGGCAGCGGGCCGGTCGCGATGAGTGGGGTGGCCATGATGACTCCTGGGGTTCGACCCTGGCCCGCTTCCGGGCCTGATTCCGTTCTACGGCGAACCACCGTCGCCGGGTATCCGTGTAACTACGGAGATGTCATCGGCGGGTTGCCGAGATGACGCGAGCACGTCGCCCGCAACTCGGGCGGCCTCATGCCGTGACGCGACCCCCAACTTCGCGATGATCGCCGCCACGTGGCTGTCGACCGGTCGAACGGAGAGCACGGGCCGCTCGGCGATCTCGGCGATCGTGCGCTCTCGGCCAGGACCCGCAACACTAACGGCCCGGGACAACCGGGAGCAGAGTCGGAGAGCGATCAGAACAGCCGGACGACGGGGACGGTCGGAGATCCCTGCTCGCGGAGCCGGGCGGCTTCGCGGCGCAGCTCATGGAGGCTGCGGGCGTCGAGCTCCTCGGCCCCCGTCGGCCCGCGCCCGGCGAACGCGAGCGCGACGCGGTGGAGGAACCGTTCGGCCGGCGTCCGGCGTCGGAGCGGGCGGCTGGCTGCAGGCGAGGTAGCGACTGCGGTGTTCGTGGCGACTCCTTCGGTGGTGGAATGCGAGGTGGAACGGGTTGAGCCGTGGCGGCACCGGGACGGGGTCAGCGCGGCAGCGTGGGCGTCCGGCGGTAGCCGTCGCGGCGGAACTGCACCAAGGCGGCGGTGATCGCCGCGAGGGCGAGCAGACCCAGCGCGATCATGGTGGCGAGCATCATGTCCCTCCTCTCCTTCTGGTCCTGGCGGCCCGGTTGCGGGCGCATTCCAGTTCTACGGCGAGGGGTCCTGCGTCTCGTCGGTGACGACTACCGAGATCGCGTGGCCGGGCTACCGAGATCGGCGGCACGGGCTGCCGACGCCGGGGAGGACGGCGCGCGTCATTGCGCGGGCTCAGCCGACCTGCTCGAGCACCTCGGGCGCGAGTCGTGCGGCGTCGACGCGCGTCGCGGTGCCGAGCTTCGCGAGCACCGCGGCGACGTGCGTGTCGACCGTGCGCACCGACAGCACCAGGCGATCAGCGATCTCGACGTTGGTGAGCCCCTCGGCCACGAGCCGCAGCACGTCGACCTGCCGGGCGGTGAGGCCGGCCGGGTTGCGACGGGTCAGGGTCGTCGGACCCCGCGGGATGCTTCGCGTGCCACGCTCACGCAGCCGGGCTCGCACGAGCCGTGCCAGCGGAACGGCCTCGATCGCGTCGAGGATCGCGAGCGCCGCCAGCAGGTCGGACTCGTGCGGGCTCTCGGCCAGTGCCGACGCCTCGTGGTACGGACATCCGATCGCCCGCCACAGTTCGGACGCGCGCTGCCAGTCGCCGCGCGCCTGGACGGCGAACGGATGATCGCTCTCGGGAGGCTCGACCACCACGCCCGCCCGGCGCAGCAACGATGCGAGCTCGGCCTGCAGGTTCATGTTCTGCAATCGCACGGCCTCGTCGTACGCGGGTCGGGCGATGGCGCGCGCCGCGCCGTCATCGCCGCGTAGCAGGGCCGCCTCGGCGAGGGCTGCCGCCGCAGGGCCGATGCGCTGCAGTTCGCCGAGGCGATCGGCAAGGCTGCGCGCCTCCTCGAGCGTCGCCTCGCCCCCCGGATCACCCCGGCGGACGCCGGCCAGGCCGATCACGGTGAGCGCAACGCAGTGCGGCTGCGGCAGCGACTCGTTCGTCTGCTCCGCCGCGGCCACCGCCTCGTCCCAGTGCGCCCTGGCGAGCTGCAGCCGCGCCTGCTCGACCTGCTGGTAGGTCCAAAGTCCGACGACCTCGGTTCGCTCCGAGAACTCCAGCGCCGGCTCGAGGTAGCACTCGGCGAGATCGAGCCGGTACTGATCGAGCAAGCTCCAGACGAGGTTCACGTGGGCGCGCGCCGCGTCCTCCGTCAGGTTCGCCGCGATCGCGATGTCGGCCGCCTCGAGGAGTTCCTCGATCCCCTCGTCGCGGTTCTGCAGCATGTGGGCCGCGCCGAGGTTGTTGAGCGCGTGCGAGAGGGCCCTCGGCTCATCCAACCCCTTCGCGAGCGCGATGGCGCGGGTGGCGAGGTCGATCGTTCGGGCGAGATCGCCGCCGAGCACCGCGAGCTGCGCCTCGTTGCTCAGCGCGATGGCCAGGAGTGCGCCGTCATCGAGCCCGGCGACGACGGCCGACGCCTCGCGCGCCGCCGCCTCGGCCTCGGCTCGGTTGCCCGCCTTCCACTGGAATCGGGACATCCACCGCAGCCCGGCGCCGAGCGCCGCGGAATCCGCCTGCTGCCGCCGGAGGCGGATGACCTCGGTCTGGGACTCGACCGCCTCCAGACCACGGCCGAGCGTGTAGAGCTCGATCGCGTAGTTCTCCAGCACGTCGGCGCGTTCGGCGGCGCCGCTGTCCCCGGGATGCGCCAGGGCGACACGGTAGTGGTCGGCCGCCTGCCGGTGCGCGCCGCTCACCGCTGCGTCGCGTGCCGCCCGCGGCGCCCAGCGCGCGATCGCACCGACGTCGCCGGCTTCCACCGCGTGCGAGACAATGCGTCCGGGGTCCCCGCCGACCTCGAGCAGCATCGCGAGCACGCGGCCGTTGAGCTCGATGCGCCGAGAGACGGGCAGGGTGTCGACGACGGCACGGCGTGTCAGCTCGTGCCGGAACTGCACGGCCTCGGGGCGCACCGTGATCAGCCCGGCCTCCTCCGCCGCACTCAGTGCGCCGACTCCGCCCGGCACGAGGTGCCCCAACTCCGGGATGCCGACCGCCGAGGGCACCACGGCGAGCTGCTCCACGTTCGCCTGTGTCACACGATCGAGGCGACGCAGCCGTGCGGTGACGGCGTCGACCACCGTTCGCGGCACGACGGCGGCATCCGCCGACGCGATGAGCTCACTCGCGAAGTACGGATTCCCACCGGTCAATGCGAAGACCCGAACGGCGTCGACCCCGGTCCGAGCGGTGAGCTCGCCCACTGCCGCCGCCGACAGCCGTTCCAGCGGGACGTGCCGCACATTCACCCGCAGGTCGCCGAGCAGCCTCGTGAGCGGATGGTCGCGGTCGAGTTCGTCGTCGCGGTAGGTGAGCACGAGCACGGACCGCAGCGCATCGATGCGCCGCCCGAGGAATCGGAGCACGTCGAGGGTCGCCTCGTCGGACCAGTGCACGTCCTCGACGACGAGCACCGTGCCCGGCGCGGCGGTGAGTTCCTCCTGCAGGGCGGCGAGGACCTCCTCACGATCGCCGCTGCCGAGCGCCTCGCCGAGACGGGGCCCGACGAACGGCGTGAGGTCGCGAAGCGGCCCGAGCGTACGCGGCGTCGACAGCGCATCGCAGGCACCGACCAGCACGCGGGCGCCGGCCGGGGGTTGGTCGCGCAGCGCGCCGATGAGGCTCGACTTGCCGATGCCGGCCTCGCCGTGCACGAGCAGCACCGAACCGCTCCCGTCGATTGCCGTGCGCACCGCACCGGCGAGTTCGGCGAGCCCGTGCTCGCGCTCGAGCAGCCTCATACGTCGATCGTGCTCCCTCCGGCATGCGAGTGCAAACCGGGCGCGGCTGCCGCACGGGGCCCGACCGGCGCACCAGGGCCGTGGTTGGAGCGCCGTGGCCGGCGGGCGGCTGTTCGAGGCGGCCTGGCTGCTCGCCAGCGCGAGCGCAACGAGGGATCAGAGTCCGGAGTAGGCGTGCAGTCCCTTGAAGAACAGGTTCACCACGGTGAAGTTGAAGAGCACCGTCGAGAAGCCGATGATCGCGAGCCACGCCGACCGAGAGCCGCGCCAGCCGCGCGTCGCGCGCGCGTGGATGTACCCGGCGTAGACCACCCAGATGATGAAGGTCCACACCTCCTTGGTGTCCCAGCCCCAGTACCGACCCCACGCGGCCTCGGCCCAGATCGCGCCGGCCATGAGCGTGAACGTCCAGAGGATGAATCCGATGATGGTGACGCGATACGCGAGGTTCTCGAGCGTCGCCGAGTCGGGCAGCGTCGCGAGGAACGACTGCTTCGCCGCCTTGGCGGAGGCCACGATGGCCTCACGCCGCGACTGCAGGAGCTGCACGACCGACAGGGCGAAGCCGAGCGCGAAGAAGCCCACCGACGAGGTGGCGACGAACACGTGGATGACGAGCCACGCCGACTGCAGCGCCGGAGGCAGCGGCACGACGCTCACGTAGAAGTTCACGGTCGCCACACCGAGGAGCACGAGCACGAGGCCGGTGACGAACGTGCCGAGGAACCGCAGGTCGTGCTTCGAGACGACGAGCACGAGCAGGTAGACCGTGGTGATGACGAGCGTCCCCGTGAGCGCGAACTCGTACATGTTGGCCCACGGCACGCGCTCGGCGGCGATGCCGCGCGTGACGTCGGCGGCCAGGTGCAGCAGCCACGCGACGACCGACATCGCGACGGCGACGCGCAGTGACGGCGAGCGGCCGTAGGCGACGGATGCCCCGGACTTCACAGGTGCTCCGGGCTTCGCAGCGGGCGCAGGCGTGACCGGCGCGGCATCCGATTCCAGAGAGGCTCCGGATGCCGCGACCCCGACGACCACCGGCGCCTTCGCACCGTCGGCCGCCTTCGTCGCGGCCGCCGACCGACGCGCCAGATCGATCGCGTACGCGATGAATGCGATCGCGTACACGGCCATGGCCGAGTACACGAGGGTGATGGAGATCTGGTCGAGCGTCACTGTTCTACCTTACGTCGAAGGGTTCGCGCGGTCGTCGGCAGTTCGGGAGTGCCTGTCGGCGAAGGCCGCGACGGCCTCCTCCAGCCCGGGATCCTCGCCGCGTGCGAGGCCCGCGTACTCGAGCACCATCGTGCCGTCGGACCGGCGCGCGGCCTTCACCCACATGCGCCGGCGCGGCACGAACAGCGAGACGAGCAGTCCCGCGAGGATCAGGATCGCGAACGCGAGCACCCACCCCTGCGACGGGTCGTCGTGGATGTCGAAGCTGGCGAAACGCGAGACGCTCTGCGAATAGTCGTCGGCCGCGGCATCCGGAGCACCACCCGTTTCGGCAGACGCATCCTCGAACGTGATCGACCCGAGGCCGTCCGGCAGGTCGACGGTCTCGCCGGGCATGAGCTCGATCGAGTCCACACCCGTCGTTCCGCCCGTGAGCTGCTCCATGCCCGACGGGTCGAGCGTGTACACCGAAGTCGGGGTTCCCTCGTTGATGCCGAGGTCGCCCTGGTACACGTTGAGCGTCAGGACCGGGTAGACGAGGTCGGGGTAGCTCGACGTGTAGGCGCCCGAGCCGAGCGTGGACTGCGTGGGGTAGAAGAAGCCGACCATGCCGAGTTGCTCGTCGAGGCCGTCGGGCACCTTCACGACGCCGATCGAGGTGAGGTTCGCGTCCTGCGGCAGGAACGGCACCGAGTCCGTGAACACGACGTCGCCGTCGGGGTTCCGCACCGTGATGGTCGGCGCATACCCGTTGCCGAGCAGGTACACGTCGGTGCCGTGCACCCGAAGCGGCTCGTTGACCTTGACCACACCAGGCTCGGCCGCGCCGCCCTGCCCCTGCACCGACACGTTGGCGGTGAAGTCGATCGGCTGGCCGATGGCCTCCTGGTTCTGCGTCTCGTACACCGCGTCGAGCTCCTCGAGCTCCAGCCGGTACGGTTCGAGGTTCGCGTCGTCGAAGAAGCGGCCGGGGTTGAACGAGTCGTAGGCGGCGAGCGTGTTCACGAACGACTGGCCCTCGACCACGACCCGCTGGCCCGAGAAGCCGAAGCCGCCGCCGATGCCGACCGCGACGAGCACGCCGAGGAGCGCGGTGTGGAAGACGAGGTTGCCGGTCTCGCGAAGGTAGCCGCGCTCCGCCGACACGGATGCCTCGCCGCGCAGCTCGTAGCGCTCGACCCGGTAGCCCGACTGCTGGAGCTGCTTCGCCGCGGCGTCGATCGCGGCATCCGCCGCCGCCTCGGTGGTCGAGCCCGTCGGGACGGCGAGCGCCCGATCGGTGTATCCGGCCAACCGTGACAGTCGCGCGGGCGTGCGCGGCGGACGCGCCCGCAGCGCCTCGAAGTGATGCTTCGTGCGCGGGATGACGCAGCCGATGAGCGACACGAACAGCAGCAGGTACACGGCAGAGAACCACGCCGACGTGTAGACGTCGAACATCTGGAACGACTCCAGCACGGGCGCGAGGTCGGGGTTGTCGGCGAAGTACTGCGTGACGCCGTTCGGGTCGCTCGACCGCTGCGGCACGAGGGAGCCGGGCACCGCGGCGATCGCGAGGAGGAGCAGCAGCAGCAGCGCCGTGCGCATACTCGTCAACTGCCGCCACGCGAAGCGCAGCCAGCCCGTGAAGCCGAGCTTCGGCTGGGTCACGACGCCGTCCTGGGCCGATCGGGCGGATGCGGCATCCGTCGACCGCTCAGGAGCGTCGATGTGGTCATCGGGACGCGACAGCGCGTCGGGGTCAGATCGCGGGGACAAAGCCGGTGATCACCGCCTGCAGCTCGTACATCCAGATGCTCCAGAGGCCCGACACCATGAGCAGGCCGATCACGATGAGGAGCGCGCCGCCGATGATGTTGATGGTGCGGATGTGGCGGCGGAAGAACGCCATCGACCCCGTCACCCAGCCGAAGCCGAGGGCCACGAGCAGGAACGGGATGCCGAGGCCGATGCAGTAGGCGAGGCCGAGCAGCACCGCTCGGCCCGCCGAGGCGGAGTCGGCGCTGAGGGTGAGCACGACGGCGAGCGTCGGGCCGATGCACGGCGTCCATCCGAGGCCGAACACGATGCCGAGCAGTGGCGCGCCCGCGAGTCCGGTCGCGGGCCGCCACGTCGGCTTCACGGTGCGCTGCAGGAACGTGAACTGGCCGATGAACACGAGGCCCATGGCGATGAGCACCACGCCGAGGACGCGCGTGATGATCTCGCCGTAGGCGTTGAACCACGCTCCGGCGACACCCGCGAGCAGGTTGAACGTGACGAACACCACCGTGAACCCGGCGATGAACAGCAACACGCCGAGCACGAGTCGCCGACGGTTGCGTCGTTCCTCCGCAGCGATGGCCGAGGCATCCGTGAACCCGCCGAGGTAGCCGAGGTAGCCGGGCACGAGCGGAAGCACGCACGGCGAGAGGAACGAGACGAGTCCCGCGGCGAGCGCGATCGGCACGGCCGCGAGCAGCTGCCCGCTGAGCACGATGTCGCCGATGCCGCCCACTCCGTCGCCGCCTTCGCCCCGGGCCTACGCCTGCTCGGCGAGGAGTCCGTCGATGATCGACTCGAGGATCGACGCTTCGGTGAGCTGGCCGAGCACGCGCGCGGCGACGCGTCCGTCCTTGTCGAGCACGATCGTCGTTGGCACGGCCGCGGGCGGAACGTCGCCCGCGAAGGCGAGCTGCGCGGTGCCCGACTCGACGTCGAGGATCGATGGGTAGGTCACGCCGTAGGTCTCCTCGAAGGATGCCGCGGTGCCGGCCTGGTCGCGCACGTTGACTCCGACGAAGCTCACGCCCTGCCCGGCGAACGACTGCGACACCTCTTCGAGGATCGGCGCCTCCGCCCGGCAGGGGGCGCAGCCCGCGTACCAGAAGTTGACGACGGTGACGTCGCCGACGGTCTCGGCGGAGTCGAACGCGTCGCCGTCGACGGTCGCGCCCGAGAACTCGATGGCCTCGCCGCGCTGCGACTCGGAGAACTCCGAGATCGTGCCGTCACCGGCGATGTAGTTCTTGCCGCTGCCCTCGCGGTACTGCTCGGCGAGCGGGTCGCTCGCGCAGCCGGCGAGCAGCAGGGCGGATGCCGCGACGAGCGCGACGAGCCGACGGCGCATCACACCGCCCCCACGTCGGTCGCCTGCGCGGCGAGGCCCGCCGCCGGATCGCGGTACCCGACCTCGACGAACCGGCGACCGCGGAGCTCGAACGAGGTGATGCTCGACAGCGCGCACCGACGTCGTCGCGGGTCGTGCGCGAGCGACTTGCCCGCGACCCGGCGGTGCACCATCCAGATCGGCAGCTGGTGGCTGACGATGACGGCATCGCCGGTGGCGGTGGCATCCCACGCGTCGTGCATGGCGTTCAGCATGCGCCGCGTGATCGAGCGGAACGGCTCGCCCCAGCTCGGCTCCCACGGGTTGACGAGGAACGTCCAGTTGCGCACGTCGCGGAGCGCGGAATCGCGGCCGTGCATCTTCATCCCCTCGAAGCGGTTCTCGGGCTCGATGACGCGCTCGTCGAGCTGGGCTTCGAGATCGAAGACCTCCGCGATCGGCTCCGCCGACTGCTGGGTTCGCTGCAGCGGTGAGGAGATGAGCAGCCCGATGGGTCGGTCACGTGCGACGAGGTCGTCGGCTGCGGCCTGCGCCATCTGGCGGCCGAGGTCGGAGAGCCCGTAACCCGGGAGGCGCCCGTAGAGCACGCCCTGGGGGTTGAAGACCTCGCCATGGCGCACGAGATGGATCTGCTCGGCAGGCACGGCTCCAGTCTAGAGAGGCGTTCCCTTTGAATCCGCCGAGGGTCCGGCGTCGCGGACCGTCGGATGTCGCGAAACGACCCGCGGGTAGGATGGTCGATCGTGACCTCACGCACCCTGATCAAGAACCTCGCCGCGCTGCCCGACGGCCCTGTGTCCGTCTCCGGATGGGTCGAGACCGTGCGCGATCAGAAGAAGGTGCAGTTCATCATCCTGCGCGACGAGTCGGGTGCGGTGCAGCTCGTGAACCCGGCTGTGCGCGAGCTCGACCCCGAGGGCGTCAGCGTCGGCGCCGCCGAGGCGCTCGCGCTCACCGAGCAGATCTCGGCCCTCTCGCACGGCACGTTCCTCACCGTCACCGGAGAGCTGAAGCACGACGAGCGGGTGAAGCTCGGCGGGCTCGAGGTGAAGATCGGCTCGCTCGACGTCGTGTCCGCGGCACTCGAGACCCCGATCGCGGCCGACTCCAGCCTCGACAAGCGCATGGACTGGCGCTTCCTCGACCTGCGGCACCCGAAGCAGCACCTCATCTTCCGCATCCAGACGACGTTCGAGCACGCGCTCCGCCAGTACTGGATCGACAACGACTTCATCGAGATCCACACCCCGAAGCTCATGGCGAGCGCCTCGGAGTCGCGCGCCGAGCTCTTCTCGGTCGGCTATTTCGACACCACCGCCTACCTCGCGCAGAGCCCGCAGTTCTTCAAGCAGATGGCCCAGCCCGCCGGCTTCGGCAAGGTGTTCGAGATCGGCCCGGCCTTCCGCGCCGACCCGTCGTTCACCTCGCGGCACGCGACCGAGTTCACCTCGATCGACGCCGAGATCAGCTGGATCGACTCCCATGACGACGTCATGCGCATGCACGAGGAGCTTCTCGTCGCGGCCTTCACCGCGGTGAAGGAGAAGCACGGCGCCGAGATCGCCGAGCGCTTCGGCGTCGAACTCCAGGTGCCCACGACCCCGTTCCCGCGCATCCCCCTTGCCGAGGCCAAGCAGATCGTGGCCGACCACGGCTACGTGGTGCCGCGCGCCGACGCCGACATGGACCCCGAGGGCGAGCGCCGCATCTCGCAGTACGTCAAGGAGACGTACGCGCACGACTTCGTGTTCCTCACCGACTACGCGTCGAGCATCCGGCCGTTCTACCACATGCGGAACGCGGATGACCCGGGCCTCACGAACTCGTACGACCTCATCTACAACGGCGTCGAGATCTCGACGGGCGCACAGCGCGAGCACCGCATCGACGTGCTCATCGCCCAGGCGAAGGAGAAGGGGCTGGAGCCCGAGGAGCTCGAGTTCTATCTCGACTTCTTCCGCTACGGCGTCCCCGCGCACGGCGGTTTCGGCATGGGCCTGGCCCGCGTGCTGATGCTCATGCTCGAGGAGCACTCGATCCGCGAGACCACGTACCTGTTCCGCGGCCCGACGCGCCTGCTGCCGTAGCTCACGAGGCCGAGCGTATGGTCGAAGGGTGATCCCGACGACGACCATGGTGCACCTGCCCGGCGGCACGTTCACCATGGGCTCGGCCGAGTTCTACGCCGACGAGACCCCAGTGCACGAGCACACGGTCGACGCGTTCGACCTCGACCTGCACCCGGTCACCAACGAGCAGTTCGCCGCGTTCATCGAGGCGACGGGCTACGTCACCGTGGCCGAGCGGGAGCTCGATCCGGCCGACTTCGCGGGCGCGGATCCCGCCGACCTCGTGCCCGGCGCGCTCGTGTTCACCCCGACCGCGGGCCCCGTCGACCTGCGCGACTGGCGGCAGTGGTGGCGGTGGGTGCCAGGCGCGAGCTGGCGGCATCCGTTCGGCCCCGGGTCATCCGTCGACGACCGGCCGAGCCACCCGGTCGTGCAGGTGAGCTTCGCGGATGCCGCGGCCTACGCGGCGTGGGCCGGCACCCGTCTGCCCACCGAGGCCGAGTTCGAGTACGCCGCCCGCGGCGGCCTCGAGGGTGCACGCTTCGCCTGGGGCGACGACGAACGCCCGGGCGGCCGCCTCATGGTGAACCGCTGGCAGGGCGACTTCCCTCACCGCAACACCGGGGCCGAGGGCTGGGTCGGCACGTCACCGGTGATGACCTTCCCGCCCAACGGATTCGGCCTCTTCGACGTCACGGGCAACGTGTGGGAGTGGACGACCGACTACTACTCGCCCCGGCACGAGGTGCCCGGCGCGCTGCCGGTGGAGCCGGGCACGCGCGCGAACCTGCTCGCCGAGGCATCCGTCGAACCGGGCTCGCGGATCTCCCGCCGCGTGCTGAAAGGCGGATCGCACCTCTGCTCGCCCGACTACTGCCTGCGCTACCGGCCCGCCGCGCGCTCACCGCAGGCCGACGACACCGCCACGACCCACATCGGGTTCCGCTGCGCGCGCGACGCGGCGTGAATCAGATCCGCGGCGGGGTGCGCGTCGCCTCGGGCAGGTCGTAGACCGCGGGCCCTTCGATGCGACGACCGGATGCCTCGAAGCGCGAGCCGTGCAACGGGCAGTCCCACGTCGACTCGGCGTCGTTCCAATTCAGGACGCCGCCGAGATGCGTGCACACGGCGCGCACCGCGCAGGTGCGACCGTCGACCGTCGAGATGCCGTACGGAACCCCACCGCGGTTGACGACCGTGCCCTCGCCCTCGGCGGGCCGCACCGCGGGCGCCGGACGCCCCTGCGCCTCCGCCCAGCCCGCGGCCAGGTTGCGCACCACGCGTCCGGCCTCCACGACGCCGCGGCCGATATCGCCCGGCATCGTGATACGCGAGCCGATCACCCGCATCCAGGGGCGCCGGTCGAACCACGAGACGCCCAGGATCTCCGACGAGATGCGGATGGCGGCCGCGACGCCGTTCGTGAGTCCCCATTTGCCGTAGCCGGTGGCGACCCAGATGCGGCCACGGCCACGGGGCATCCGGCCGACGAACGGCACGAGGTTCAGCGAGTGGTAGTCCTGCGCCGCCCAGCGGTGGGTGAGTTCGGCGCCCGGGAAGTGCGCGCCCGTCCAGTCGATGAGGTCGCGCACCTTGGCTTCGGTCGACGGCTCCTGGCCCACCGGGTGGTCGTTGCCGCCGACGAGCAGCAGGCGCGGCGCCTCGGCGCCGGAGGCGCCTGCGCCCGAGACGCCCGAGACGGCCGACGGGTCCGGCGTCGTGCGGATGGTCCGCGTCGGTTCGTCCACGGAGAGGAACAGCCCGGGCGGTGGCGGGTCCTCGACGCGGTACGAGGTGAGGTAGCTGCGCGAGGCCTGGAGCTTCGAGAAGTAGAGGCCGCGATCGAGGATCGGCGTGCCGGTCGCGATGACGGCGGCATCCGCTCGGATCGGACCCTCGAGCGTCTGCACCTCGACCGGTCCGCCGGCGTGCACGCCCTCGACGCGGGCTCCCTCGATCAGCACGCCGCCCTCGGCCACGAAGGCGCGTGCCATCGCCACGGCGAGTCGGTAGGGATCGAGCCCGAGCTGCCCGGGCAGCGCGACGGCCCCCGCGAACGGGAAGCCCACCGGCATCCGATCGACCCGTCCGACCGGCAGCCCGGCCTCGAGTGCGGCATCGAACTCGCGGTCCACGGTGCGGAGGCCGTCGTCGGTCGCGGCGTAGGAGTAGGCCGTCTCCTCGCTCACCGGGACCCCGTGGTGCTGCGCGAACTCGGCGATCCACCGCTGCCCGTCGAGGTTGGCCTCGACGTACGCACGCGCGAGTCGGGCGGAATGCGAGCTGCGGATGCGGTGCAGCAACGCGCCGTGCAGCACGGTCGCCTTGCCGGTGTTCGCGCCCGTCGCGAGCGCGGCCACGTGCTTCGCCTCCAGGACGACCACCGTGAGGCCGCCGCGCACGAGCATGAGCGCCGTGGCGAGACCGGTGATGCCCGCGCCGATGACCGCGACATCGAAGTGATCCGGAGGCAGCACCGCCGCCTCGTAACGGGAGCTGGGCATCTCGTCGTCGCCGTCGCCGGGCGTGGCCGCGTCTCTCCAGAGGCTCGTCATTCGGTCAGTCAAGACCGCGCGGGCAGGGGCGGCAACGGCTTGACGGTTCCGGATGCCCCGACTACGGGCTACCCGGCCGTCACCCCGCGAGCAGCGCCGTCTTCAGGCGCACCGGGTCGATGCGCCAGTAGTTGTGCACCTCGTCGTCGATCAGGAGCACGGGGATCTCCTCCGCATACCGCGCGGCGAGTTGCTCATCGTCGAGGATGGAGCGCTCCTCGAGCCGCAGGGCAGGCGCGGCATCCGACGCCTCGACCTCGGTCATGACGGCCTGCACGACCTCGCGCGCGTCGTCGCAGAGGTGGCAGCCGGGCTTGCCGATGAGGGTCAGGCGGATGTCTCGGGTCACGCGTCCAGCCTAAGCGCCGGTGGTCGGCACGGCTTCGGGTACAGCGAAAAGCGCCAGACCAGTGGCCTGACGCTCAGCCGGTCGTGCGGAACGACTACTTCTTGTTGCGACGCTGGTGACGCGTCTTGCGCAGCAGCTTGCGGTGCTTCTTCTTCGCCATGCGCTTGCGGCGCTTCTTGATGACGGAACCCATCAGAACCTCACAGAAAGTCGAAACGGCCGCGCGTGCCGCAGCCGGAGGCCGGAAGGCCTCGGGGTAGTCTATCGGATCCGCGCAAGCGCCCCTTTCCCATGCGTTAGCGTCGAGGGATGCAGGTTACCGACCTCGTCATCCGCACGACGAACGAGGACGACTGGCGCGAGTGGCGCGAGCTCCGGCTCGAGATGCTCCGTGACACTCCGCTCGCCTACGCCGAGACCCTCGAGCATGCGCTCACGGTCGACGAGGCGGGCTGGCGCGCACGCGCCGCGCGCGGCACCTCGCCACGGCAGACGTCGATCGTCGCGATCGACGGCGAGCGCTGGGTGGGCCACATGGGCGGCTACATTCCGGATGCCACGAGCGGGCCCCTGCTCGTCGGCGTCTACGTCGCGCCCAGCCACCGTGGCGATCGGGCCGGCGTCTCCCGCCTCCTGCTCGATGCCGTGGAGCGCTGGGCGCTCGGCTACGGCGACACGCTGCGCCTCGAGGTGCATGAGGACAACCCCCGCGCGATTCGCTTCTACGAGAAGCTCGGCTTCACGCTCACCGGCCGCAGCCGCGAGTACGAGCTCGAGCCGGGCGGGCTCGAGCTGGAGATGATCAAGCCGCTGCGCTGACGGAGGGGCACGTCAGACTGGGCGCATGACCTGGCTCCTGGACCTCCTGCTCGTCGCGACCATCCTCGGCACCGGTGTCGCCGCCGGCGTCTTCACCGCCTTCTCGAGTTTCGTCACGCAGGGGCTCGACCGACTGCCCCCGGCGGATGCCGCTCGGGCCATGCGCGAGATCAACGTGACGGCCGTGCGACCGCCGTTCATGCTCGTGCTCTTCGGCACGGCGGTGCTGGCCGTGGCTGTCGGTGTGTTCGCCTTGACCGGCGCGCTCGGTGACGGCGCGTGGTGGGCGATCGCGGCCGCGGTGATCTACCTCGTCGGCGCGATCGGCGTCACGGGCGGCGCCAACGTTCCGCGCAACAACCGCCTCGCGGCGGCGTCCACCGGCGACACGTCGGCGCTGGTCGCGGCATGGGGGGAGTTCCGCCCGGGCTGGCAGGCGTGGAACCACGTGCGGTCGCTCGCGTGCGCAGCGGCGTGCGTGGGGTTCATCGTGACGCTGCTCGTGCGCTGAGGCAGTCGGGGGCTACTTGCGCTTCTTCGAAGCGACGACCGTCGTCACCTGATGGGCGGTCTCGGCGAAGGCCTTGCCGATCGCCGACGCGAACGCGCGCTGTTCCTCGTTGAGCGACGTGGCCTCGGCTTCGGCGCCGGCGAGGGTGGCGGCATCCGCTGCGGCATCCGACGACACGAACGGGATGAGCCAGTCCTCGAGCACCTCGAGCGGCCCTCGGTCGAGGTGGTAGTAGCGGTGCTGGCCCTCCTCGCGCACGCCGACGAGACCCGCCTCGCGGAGCACCTTCAGGTGCTTGGAGACCGTGGGCTGGCTGAGCCCCAGGGTCGACACGATCTCGGAGACGCTGATCTCGCCGCCCGACTGCGGAGCTGCAGTCTCCCGGTCGAGGAGCACGGCGAGGATGTCGCGCCGCGTCGTATCCGCCACCACGTCGAAGATGTCCGCCATGCGACAAGGCTAGTCACTCATGGCGGGGAGTACCATGACTCACGCGATCGGTGACGGCACGTGAGGGGGCTCGATGCGCGCACAGCCGATGGGCCGCGGCGGACGAGGCGACCAGCGGTCCTGGCTGGGACGCGTTCGCGACGCCATCGACGGCCTCGTGCGCAGCTCGCCCGCTCGATTCGCGATCCTCGTGTTCGCGGGCCTCATCGCCATCACGACGGCGCTGCTCAGCCTGCCGATCGCACGGGCAGGCACCGCGACCGGCGGCACGCCGCTGCACGACGCGTTCTTCACCGCGGTCTCGACGATCTGCGTCACCGGCCTCACCACGGTCGACATGGCGACCCACTGGTCGCCCTTCGGCAACGCGGTGATCTTCATCGGCATGAACATCGGCGGCATGGGCGTGTTGACGCTCGCGTCGATCCTCGGACTCGTCGTCTCGCGACGACTCGGCCTACGGGCGAAGCTCATCGCCGCGAGCGACACCAATCCGTCTCGGGTCCACGCCGGGCCCGTCGCGGAACGCCAGGCCGTGCGCCTGGGCGAGGTGGGCGGGCTGCTCACGACGGTCGCGGTGAGCACCCTCTCGATCGAGGCGGTGATCATGCTCGGCATGATCCCGAGCGTGCTCGCGCAGGGCTACGACCTCGGCACGAGCATCTGGTACTCGGCGTACTACTCGGTGAGCGCCTTCACGAACACCGGCTTCGCCCCGAATGCGATGGGGCCCGTCGAGTTCTTCGACGATTACTGGTTCCAGTCCCTCATGATGCTCGCCGTGTTCCTCGGCAGCCTCGGGTTCCCCGTGATCTTCGCGCTGCTGCGTACGTGGCGGATTCCCCACCGCTGGAGCGTGCACGTGAAGCTGACGCTCACGACCACGGTGGTGCTCTGGTTCGCCGGAGCCCTCACGTTCCTCGTCCTGGAGTACGACAACCCTCGGACCTACGGCCGGTTCGGCTTCGGCCAGACGCTCTTCGAGGCGTTCTTCATGTCCACCATGACCCGCTCGGGAGGGTTCGCCACGATCGACATGGCGGAGCTCTACGGATCGAGCCTGCTCGTCACCGACATGCTCATGTTCGTCGGCGGCGGCTCCGCGTCGACGGCCGGCGGCATCAAGGTGACCACGCTCGCCGTGTTGTTCCTCGCCGCCTACGCGGAGGCCAAGGGTGCCCCGGCGATGGAGGCCTTCGGGCGGCGCATTCCCCGAGACATGCTGCGGCTGTCGGTGAGCGTCGTGCTCTGGGGCGCCACCATCGTCGCCGTCTCCACCGTGGTCATCACCCAGATCAGCAAGCAGCCCCTCGACTTCGTGCTGTTCGACGTGATCTCGGGCTTCGCGACCTGCGGACTGTCGACCGGGATCACCGCCGACCTGCCCCCAGAGGGCAAGTACGTGATGGCCGTCACCATGTTCATGGGGCGGGTTGGTACAGTGACACTCGCCGCAGCACTGGCGGCCAGCCAGCGCCGGCAGTTGTTCAAGCGTCCGGAAGAGAGGCCCATCGTTGGTTGATCGGATCAAGCACGACGCGCCGGTGCTCGTCATCGGCCTCGGGCGTTTCGGTGCGGCGACCGCCGGCCAGCTCGACCGCCTCGGCCGCGAGGTGCTCGCGGTCGACGACGACGAGGCGCTCGTGCAGAAGTGGGCCGAGCGGGTGACCCACGCCGTGGTCGCCGACGCGCGGTCGATCGAGGCGCTGCAGCAGATCGGCGCCCAGGACTTCTCCATCGCCGTCTGCGCCGTCGGCTCGTCGATCGAGGCATCCGTGCTCATCACCGCGAACCTCGTCGACCTCAGGATCCCGCAGATCTGGGCGAAGGCGATCTCGCAGTCGCACGGCAAGATCCTCGAGCGCATCGGCGCGAACCACGTCATCTACCCCGAACGGGAGGCCGGCGAGCGCACGGCGCACCTCGTCAGCGGCCGCATGCTCGACTTCATCGAGTTCGACGACGACTTCGCGCTCGTGAAGATGTACCCGCCGAAGCCGATCCGCGGCAAGACGCTCAGCGAGTCGGGGGTGCGCCGACTGCACCGCGTGACCGTGGTCGGCGTCAAGAGTCCCGGCAAGCCGTTCACGTACGCGACCGAGAAGACCGTCGTCACGAACCGCGACCTCATCATCGTCACGGGCACCGAGGGCGACATCGAGAAGTTCGCGGCGCTCGAGTAGCGCGCGGCTCAGCCCGCCAGCATGATCGCGAGGCTCACGAGTCCTGCGATGCCCGCGATGGCGAGCAGGACGAGTCCCACGAGGCGCACCGCGCGTCGACCTCCGGGCGGCTCGTGGAGGCGGAGGCGATCGGGCTCGCGCTCCTTGTAGAAGGCGCGCTCCTCCTCGGCGTCGACGACGTGTGCGCGCTCGTCCTCGCTGAGTCGGCGCTGGTGGAACGCCCCTTCGGCGAACCACCGCACCGTGCTGCCGTGCTCCTGGTCGACCACCACCGCGTCGGTTGCCAGCCACCGGCCATCGGCCAGACGGATGACGAGGGCGATGAGGAGGCAGGCGAGGGACCCCCCGAGGGCGATCCAGCCGATCACTTCGGCCACGGTCGCGACCAGCTCCGCTGCATCCATACGATCACGGTAGCGAACCCGATGCCTCGGAGTGGACGTGCCGTTGGTCCCGACGTCGTGCATGGGGTGGGCGTAGCGTCACGCGCATGAACAGCGTGATCAGCTGCAGGGGGCTCGAGAAGCGATTCGGACGCACCGCCGCGCTCGACGGCCTGGACCTCGAGGTCGGCCCCGGTGAGATCCACGGATTCCTCGGCCCGAACGGCGCGGGGAAGTCGACGACCCTCCGCATCGTGCTCGGGCTCGCCCGCGCGAGCGGCGGAACGGTGACCCTGTTCGGGCGCGACCCCTGGTCCGAGGCGGCAGCACTGCATCGCCGCCTCGCGTACGTGCCGGGCGACGTCACCCTGTGGCCGAGCCTCACCGGCGGCGAGGCCATCGACCTGATCGCCAGGCTCCGCGGGGGCACCGCCGACCGCAGGGCGTACGCCGAGCGCAGGGCCCGGCTCATCGACGCCTTCCAGTTCGACGCGCGGGTCAGGGGCCGGGCGTACTCGAAGGGCAACCGGCAGAAGGTCGCGCTGATCGCCGCCTTCTCGACGCCGGCCGAGCTCTACCTGCTCGACGAGCCGACGAGCGGTCTGGATCCGCTGATGGAGGTCGTGTTCAATCGCGAGATCGACCGGGTGACGAAGGAGGGCGCCACCGTCCTGCTGTCGAGCCATCTCCTGGCGGAGGTCGAGGAGCTCTGCGACCGGGTGAGCATCATCCGGTCGGGCCGCCTCGTGGAGTCGGGCACGCTCACCGAGCTTCGGCACCTGACGCGTTCGTCGGTCGCCTTCGTGCACGTGCCTGGGCAGGAGGCCCGCATCGCGGCCATCGACGGCGTGCACGACCTCGTCGTGGACAGCGGCCGGGTGCGCTTCACCGCAGACAGCGATCGGATCGCGGGCGTGCTGCCCGAGCTGGGGCTGCTCGAGGTGCAGGGCCTCACCGTCGCACCGCCGTCGCTCGAGGACCTGTTCCTCCGGCACTACGGCGACGATCCCGCCCTGATGGGGGTGAAGGCACGATCGTGAGCCTGCTCGGGGTACTGCTGCGACAATGCGTGCGCCGCGACCGGGTGCAGCTCGCCCTCTGGATCGTCGGGACCGCCGCGCTGGCGCTCATGGCGACGACGGCAGTGACGACGACATTCGGCGACCTCGCCGAACGCGAGGGGATCCTGCGGCTGACGACGGTGGCGCCCGCCATCCTCATGTTCCGCGGCACGCCGAACGGTGCCGAGGTGGGCCCGTTCGCGTTCTTCCTCATGTGCGCCATCCTCGGCGTGCTCGCAGGACTCATGAGCACGTTCCTCGCGGTCCGCCACACGCGCGGCGACGAGGAGGCGGGTCGCGCCGAACTCGTCGCGTCGACGCCGGCATCCCGACTGCTGCCGACGACGGCGACCGTGATCCACGGCGTGCTGGTGAACGCCGTGCTCGGTCTGGCCATCGCGGTGGCGTTCCTCGTGAGCGGGTTGGAGCCGCGAGGGGCGTTCGTCGCCGGCGCGGCGATCGCCGCCTGCGGGGTGGCCTTCCTGTCGACCGGTCTCGTGTTCGCACAGCTCTTCCGCTCGTCGCGCGCGGCCAACGCGGCGGGAGTCGCCGCGGTCATCGCGGCATACTTCGTGCGCGGCATCGGCGACGCCGCGGGTGAGCCGTCCGATGACGGGTTGCACCGGACACCGCTGTGGATCAGCTGGCTCTCGCCGATCGGATGGGCACAGCGCACCGGCGCGTTCGCCGAGGACGACCTCGCGCCGCTCCTCGTCTCGCTCGGTTTCGCCGCGGTGCTCGTCGCGCTCGTGTACGCGTTCCAGTCGGCGCGCGACAGCGGGGCGAGCGTGCTCCCCGGGCTCCGCGGACGCGACCGCGCCGGGCCGCTGCTGTCGGGTTCCCTCGGTCTGGCGTTGAAGCTCAGCACGGGAGCGGTGCTCTCCTGGGCCGCCGGCGCCGCCGTCATGGGCGCCCTCGCCACGTCGCTCACGCCGTTGGTCGACGAGATCGGATCCGACGTACCGGAGGTAGCGCTACGGCTGCAGCAGCTGGCCGGCGCCGGCGCGAGCCTCGAGGAGGCGCTCACGACGACGTTCTTCAGCGTGATCGGCATCCTGGCGTCGGCCTGCGCGCTGCAGCTGATCATGCGCGCTCGCCAGGAGGAGGGGCACGGGACGGCGGAGACGGTGCTGGCGACGCCCGTACCCCGACAGCGGTGGATCGCCGAGCACGGCGCAGTCGCGCTCCTCGGTGTCGTCGTCGTGATCGGCGTGGCGATGCTCGGTGCCTTCGCGGGCGCGCGATCGGCCGACGACTCGGCCGGGATGTCCCTGGATGCCGCCCAGGCGGCGGTCGCACAGTTGCCGGCGGTGCTCGTCTACCTCGGGCTCGGACTGCTGCTGTTCGTGCTCGTTCCCCGGGTGATGATCGGGGTCGCGTGGGCCGCGCTCACGCTCGGCGCGTTCTTCGGCGTGTTCGGCGAGCTCCTCGGGCTGCCCGACTGGGTGCACGACCTGTCGCCGTTCGCCCACTCCCCTGTGCCGATCGGCGACGACGTCGACTGGACGGGAGGCATCTGGATGCTCGCCATCGCTGCGGTCGCCATCGGCGTCGCGATCGTCGCGATGCGACGACGTGAGCTCGTCGCAGCCGGCTGATGCCGTCCGTGGCGTACCCGCGCTGGCGGCTCGAACCCGGGTGCCCGTGCGTGGCCCGGCGTCAGGCGCCGGCGGCGAGCTCCCGGGCGCGTGCGAGCGCGGCATCCGTCGCCCGGTCGAAGACCTGCTTCAGGTTCGCCCCCTCGAGCACTGCAACCGCGCGTTCGGTGGTGCCCTTGGGGCTCGTCACCCGGCGGCGCAGCTCGGCGGGGTCGTCGTCGGATGCCGCGAGCAGCTCGCTCGCCCCACGGAACGTGCCCTGCACCATGAGCGCCGCCTGCTCGGGCGTGAAGCCCTTGTCGATCGCCGTGGCCGTGAGCTGCTCGATGAGGAAGAACACGTACGCGGGGCCCGAGCCCGAGATCGTCGACAGTGCGTCGAGCTGCGACTCGGGCACGACGAGCACGTCGCCGACGGTGCCGAACATCGACACGGCGAGCGCGAGGTCGTCGTCGCTCGAGCGCGTGCCGGCCGAGACGCCGGTGACCGCGCGCCCGACGACCGCCGGTGTGTTCGGCATCGAACGGATGACGGCGACGTGCTCGGGCAGCAGCGACTCGAACGTCGCCACCGTCACGCCGGCGGCGACCGAGACCACGACGGTGCCGGGCTCGAGCGAATCCGCGATCTCGCGCAGCAGGTCGGGCACCATGGCGGGCTTCACCGCGACCACGACGAGGCCCGCGCCGGCGACGGCGGCACGGTTCGCCGCGGCATCCGTCTCGGTCGCCGACGACGTGACCCCGGGCAGGTCGGCCAGTTCGGCCGCGCGGGCTGCCGACCGGTTGGTGGCGCGGATGCCGCCGTCGATCTCGATGCCCGGCTGGAGGAGCCCGGACAGAATGGCGCGGGCCATCGACCCGGCCCCGAGGAAGGCGATCGCAGGCAGCTTCACGGGCGTTTCGACTGGCATGCGACCATCCTAGGAGCGGCCCGCGCAAGCCCCCCGGACGAGCACGTCGCAGTGGGCGCGGCCATTCTAGGATTGCCCCATGAGCGCATCCGGCGGAACCAAGGCCATCATGGCGGCATTCCTCGCGAACTCGGGCATCGCCCTCACGAAGTTCATCGCGTGGTTCTTCTCGGGCTCGGCTTCGATGCTCGCCGAGGCCGTGCACTCGGTGGCGGATGCCGGCAATCAGCTGCTGCTCATCCTCGGTGGGCGGCAGGCGAAGAAGAAGGCCGACCAGGAGCATCCGTTCGGCTACGGCCGCGAACGGTACGTGTACGCGTTCGTCGTCGCGATCATCCTGTTCTCCGTCGGCGGCATCTTCTCGATCTACGAGGGCGTCGACAAGCTGCAGCACCCGCACGAGCTCGAGAACTGGTGGCTGCCGCTGCTCGTGCTCTCCATCGCGATCGTGCTCGAGTCGTTCTCGCTCCGCACGGCCGTGGTGGAGTCGAACCACGTGCGCGGCAAGCAGAGCTGGGTGCAGTTCGTGCGGCACGCGAAGGCGCCCGAACTCCCGGTCGTGCTGCTCGAGGACATCGCGGCCCTGCTCGGGCTCGTGTTCGCGTTCATCGCCGTGAGCCTGACCGTGCTGACCGACAACCCCCTGTTCGACGCGATCGGCACGCTCATGATCGGTATCCTCCTGATCGTCGTGGCGATCGTCCTCGGCATCGAGACGAAGAGCCTCCTCGTCGGCGAGGGCGCGACCGTGGCCGACCACGGCAAGATCGAGCGGGCCATCCTCGCGGGCCCCGAGGCCGACCGCATCATCCACATGAAGACCCTCTACCTCGGACCCGATGAACTGCTCGTCGCCGCGAAGGTGGGCTTCCACGGCGACCAGCGCCTGCTCGAGGTCTCGACCGCGACGAACGTCATCGAGCAGCGCATCCGCGAGGCGGTGCCCGCCGCCCGCGTCATCTACGTGGAGCCCGACGTGTACGTCGATCCGGCTGCGGCTGCTCCCCCGACCGACGCGATCGTCATCAAGGGCCTGGAGTGACGCGCAGCTCGCGGGTGGAGTAGCTGCGCTGCCCGGCGACCACGTGGCGGGTCTCGCCGCTCAGGCCGGCGGCCGGCGCAGCGGATCCTCGAAGAAGGTCCGCAGCAGGCGAGCGGATGCGTCGGCATCGACCCCTGCGAACACCTCGACCTGGTGGTTGAGCCGCCGGTCGCGCAGCACGTCGTAGAGCGAACCTGCCGCGCCGGCCTTGTCGTCCCAGGCTCCGAACACGACCGTCGCGACCCGCGCCGAGACGATCGCGCCCGCGCACATCACGCACGGCTCGAGCGTGACGACGAGGGTGCAGTCGGTGAGGCGCCAGTCGCCGGATGCCTCGGCCGCATCGCGCAGGGCGAGCACCTCGGCGTGAGCGGTCGGGTCGCCGGTGAGCTCCCGCTCGTTGCGCCTCGCGGCGATCACGACCCCGTCGCCGTTCACGACGATCGCGCCGACGGGCACGTCGCGAGTGTCGGGCGCCTGCTCGGCCTCGGCGAGTGCGAGCCGCATCCATTCGCGGTGGATCGGCAACTCCACTGGCACTCCCTCCGACCCTAGACTCGAGCCTATGCGAGTCCACGTTGCCGATCACCCGCTCATCACCCATAAGCTGACGGTGCTCCGCGACGTGAACACCCCGTCCTCGGTCTTCCGCTCGCTGGTCGAGGAGCTCATGACGCTCCTCGCCTACGAGGGCACGCGGGGTGTTCGGGTCGAGCCCGTCGACATCGTGACCCCGGTGGCGCCCACGACGGGGGTGCGCATCGCCGATCCGAAGCCGCTCATCGTCCCCATCCTGCGCGCCGGACTCGGCATGCTCGACGGCATGGTGAAGCTCCTCCCGAGCGCCGAGGTCGGCTTCCTGGGCATGGCTCGCAACGAGGAGACGCTCGAGCCGACCACGTACGCCGAGCGACTGCCCGATGACCTCAGCGACCGCCAGTGCTTCGTGCTCGACCCCATGCTCGCGACGGGCGGGTCGCTGACGGCGGCCATCGAGTTCCTGCTCGCACGCGGGGCGACGGATGTCACGGCCATCTGCATCCTCGCCGCCCCCGAGGGTCTCCGGGCCGTCGAGGAGGCGCTGCACGGACGCGAGGTCACCATCGTGCTCGGCGCCGTCGACGAGCGGCTGAACGAGCACGGCTACATCGTGCCCGGACTCGGCGATGCCGGCGACCGGCTGTACGGCACAGTCTGATATACCTGCCTTCTTCGTGAAGGCAGCGAAGGATCTTCGGACCGCGGCGCGCCGCAGTGGCATCCGAATGCGGAATATTTCTGACGACCGTTGTTTCTCGAAGATTCTTGCATTCCCGACATCCGCTGCTCTGATCCTCCCGGATGCCCCGACTCATCGCGAACCGTCTGCACCGTCACACCCCGTCATGCGGCCGTCATGAATTGACACACGCTCGGCTTTCGGTTTGACTGACGCCCATGACTGACAGCGCACGCCCCCTGATCGCCTCCGAGGCCCTCAGGACGACCGGCATGATGATGCCGGCGAGCGCGTCCATGTGTTGTCGAATGTGCCGCTGACCGCGACCCGACCGCCGAGTTCCCGTCGCCGATCCGCACCCTGATCGGAACGGACTCCATCGAACCCGACGCTCTCCTCCGGGTTCTCCCGGCCGCACGGCCATTCGCATCGACCCCGTCGAATCGGGGTCAATCGCCGCATCTTCTTCGCACAAGGATTCCCGTCATGTCGCTCGCCTTCGCTCCCGCCCGCACCTCCAGCCCCGTCCGCACCACGGTGCGCACCGCCCCGTCGCTGCCTGCGACGCCGGCCCGCCCCGTCCCGATCTCCTCCCGCACGCACCCCGAGGCCACGCACGCCGACGGCCAGCAGTCGGTCCGTTCCGCGGCACCCCGCGTCCGCGCGGTGCCCGACGGCACCGAGGCCCGCGGCTTCGTGCTCTACGTCGGCATCGATGAGGGCAAGGCCGCGGCCGACGGCACCACGCTGCACCGCATCGTCGAGGCACTACGCGCACTCACCGCCGAGATCGCACCGTCGGCCGAGACCTACGCTGCTGTCGCCCTCGCCCCCGAGGGCTCGGGCGGACGCGACGTCGACGTCGTGCGCCTCGCCCTGCAGGACCCGGCCGCGCTCGCGAAGCAGCGCCAGGAGCAGGGCACGCGTGACGACAGCGACCGCCACCCGAACGGCGTGATCATCGACATCTCGCGCAAGCGCGTGCTGCTCGACGGCGAGGCCGGCGGGCTCACCTACAAGGAGTTCGAACTGCTGCAGTACCTCGTGCTGCGCGAGGGTCGCACCATCGACCGTCACGAGCTCATCGAGAACCTCTGGGACGCCGACGACGAGGCACCGAGCGAGCGCACCATCGACGTGCACGTGCGGCGCCTGCGCTCGAAGCTCGCCCACTACCAGGACATCGTGCGCACGGTGCGCGGGGTCGGCTATCGGTTCGACCGGCACGCCGACGTGTCGATCCGGCAGGCGTCGACGCCCTCGCCCGACGTCTACTGATCGAGGCTCCGTCCCGCCATGGCGCGTCGGGGGACCGGCGAACTCATCGGTGTCTGCTGAGTCGATCGAGGGGTGATCGCGGCCGCAGTCGCGCGGAATCGAGGCCGATCCGGGCACCGAGAAGACTCTGTTGAAAAATCACAGAATGATAACTAGACGCCGTTACCGATCCGTTATATATTCGGTAACGCACCGGCTGTTTGCTGTGGCGGTTGGTGCGGAATGTGATTGCAGGACACTCTTGGTGCAAGGGAGAGGGCCGGTCGTCAGCCTCTACGACCGGCCCTCAACCGATCCCGGCGAAGGTTCCCTATCCTTGGAACACGTCCGCTGATCCGGCGAACGAATCGAGGGGAGCACGAGTGGCCGATCGCGCACTCACTGTCGCCGCATGGGAGTCGCTGTTCCGCGCGCAGGTCACCATCCTCCGCGCCCTGGCAGCCGAGTTTCCCAGCGACATCATTTCGCTGAACGAGTACGACGTGCTCTTCAACATCTCACGGGCACCGCGACGGCGCCTGAGGCTCAAGGACCTCAACCGCTCGGTGCTCATCACACAGCCGAGCGTGAGCCGGCTCGTCGATCGGCTGGCATCCCGTGGACTGGTGGCGAAGGCCCCCGACCCGACGGATGGCCGGGGCACGATCGTCGCCCTCACCGAGGATGGGTACGCGCTCTTCCGCCGCGTCGCCTTCACCCACACCGATGCGATCACCCGGCATGTGGGCAGCGCCCTCGACGAACCGCAACTGCACGAGCTCATCGATCTCTGCGACCGGCTGCGGAACTCGGTCGGGGCTGGCCTCGCCGACGCGTCAGTCGCGCCCGCCGAAGGCGCCGAGGACGAGAGCGCCTGACGGGGATGGGCCTCTGACCCGGGGATGACGGTGGGGTGGGAACCCTACCTCCCACCCCACCGCGGCCCCCAGAAGAGGCCACTCCCGCCGAGCGACCCGAACTGAGCTCGGCGAGCAGTTCCCGAGGAGCGACTGGAGTCGATGCCTGAGCTCGCCGGTGCACGACGAACCCGTCGGGTCGGGGCCGACTCGGGTTGCTCGAATCGTAATCGCGTGACCCCCGCGAGCACACCGCCCCGAATGAGGGTCAGGATGCGTCGGGGGGCTCTGCCGGGTCAGTCGGTCCGGGCCGGATCAGGCCATGCAACCGAGTCGTCGTACACACCCTCATGCCGACGCAGGTAGGCGGCGATGAACGGACACCGCGGCACGATGGTGTCCCCCTGGGCCACCGCGTCATCGAGCACACGCTTGGCGAGGCGACTCCCGAGACCCTTGCCCTCGTGCTCGGGGAAGACCACCGTGTGCGTGAAGGTGATGCGACCCGGGTTGGTGCGGTACTCCGCGTACCCCCCGAGCTCGCCGTCGAGCTTCAGCTCGTATCGGTGCGCTTCCTCGTTGCGATCGATGGTGATGACGGTCACGAGTGCTCCTGTCGGGTCGTGGGATGCCTCCGGCCGGCGTCGCAGCGCGTTGCCGCGCTACACCTACGACGATAGCCGCAGACGCTCTCATCCCGGCTCGGACGGCTCATCGGCCCCGTCGACGCCCCGACGCATCACGCGCACCCCGCGTCGCACGCCCGAACGACTCCCCTGACGGACAGAGGGGGCGGTGGTGCGGCGGGGCGGGCCGCCACTGCGAGCGGCAGGCCGGGCCGAGCGCGCTTCGGGGTCGCGCCCCGCGCCCGGCTGGGGCCCGCGACGCGGGCGGACGAGGTGACGGCGGCTCGCGGCATCCGGAACCTCAGGATCTGCGTGGGTGATCGCCACGAGCGCGATGAGCCACGCGAACACGAGCGTGAAGGCCACGACCTCGAACACCGTGAGGTTGAAGAGCCCGATGACGTCGTAGAGCACCATCGCGGTCACTTCGAGCGCGATGGACGCGTACGACGCGAACACGAGCTCACGAGGAAGCGTGCGCGCCCACAGTTGCACGCCCACGCACAGCACCGCGAACGCCGCGGCCGCCGACAGTGCCGCCGCGTTGTGCAGGTCGGTGGCGCCGTCGATCGGTACGAGGCCGACGCCCATGAGGCTCACGCCGATCACCACGATGAGCACGCGCATCGTGAGGAGCCCGCCCCGTCGCACGCCGAACCGTGGGGCGAGGATGGCGCGGGTGAGGCTCGCGGACATCCCGGCCATGCCCGCCCCTGAGATGACCACGGCGATGTTGAAGCAGGCGGCCGCGATGTCGTCGGACGTTCCCAGCGTGCTGAAGTTGCGGGTCCACCACTCGCCGGTGGGCGTGATGCTCATGCTTGCGAGGCTTCCGGAGGCGAGCAGCATCGCCACCAGGTTGAAGGTGCTGTATGCCTCGTGATGCATCGCATGGTGGTGGAGTCGGTAGGTGCCGTAGCCCAGCCCGCCGCCGATCACGATGGCGACCGCGGAGTGACCGCCGGGCACTCCCTCGAATGCGGCACCGGTGAAGTGCACCGCGAGCACGCCGATCGCACCCCACACCAGGCCGATCGACCGGGCACGGGAATCCCGACCCAGGCCGGGCAGGTGCAGCCGCTCGAGGACCGAGTGGCCGACGCGGGAACCGGATGCCACGACCAGTCCGGCACCGACGGCGGCACCGAGGGCGATGGCCGGGAGCGCCCACACCACGTCCTCGCCGTGCAGGGCGAATCCGACCAGCTGCGGCTTCTTGTGGTGCATCCCGAACTGCGTCGTGAACTCGTGGAACATCACGATCGTGATCGCGGCGGCGATGAGCACTGCGTAGATGCGGCGGATGAATCCGCCGCCTCGCATCGCAGGGACGATGATCGGCCGATCGTGTCCCCCACCACCGGCCATCGGGGATCGGGCCGTGCGCCTTTGCCGGCGGCCCATCCCTCTTGACGATGCCGAGTCGGCCCCGGCCCGCGCACCCCTCATATCCGAACTCTCGATCACGGGAATCAGATGTGTGCCGAGCCTATCCGGGGGCACTGCCATTCACCATCGTCGGATTCGAGGAGGCGCGCCGATCCTCGGCAGATTCCCAGCGAACATCCGGGCGACGGTGCCGTCACTCCCAGCGCCGAGCACGGCCGTATCACCCCGGAACGACGAAAGCGGCCCGCTTGCGCGAGCCGCGCTCCTACTGTCTCAACCAGTGTGCGCCCGGAGGGATTCGAACCCCCAACCTTCTGATCCGTAGTCAGATGCTCTATCCGTTGAGCTACGGGCGCGTGGCATGTCGCCGGGCGCTTCGACGCACAACCGGCAACCCCGACACTCTATCCCAGACGCGTGCCCCGCGCCAATCGAGCCGACGGCGCCGATTCAGCCCGCATGCTCCGGTTTCAGGGCGTCGAGTGCCGTCAGCTGACGCCGATTCGCGACCTGGCGATACGAGGTCTCGATGAGCTCGGCGAGGAACGCCCACTCGGTGTCGGGCGCATCGAGGTCGGCACCCACCCAGCGAGCGCGGTCGTAATAGGGCACCCCGTAGAACCGGCCGTCCTGAACGAGCGCGAGGTGCTCCTCGGGGTCGGTCTTCACGACGATCGAGAAGGGGTTCTCGGCCGTCGCGGCGACGTGCACGAAGATCGGCTTCGCCGCCCGGAAGGTCGGCCGGCCCCACGCTTCGACCTCGATCACCTCGGGCAGCTCGAAGCAGATCCGCCGTACCCGTTCGATGAGCGGATGCGCCGGATCGACGACCTGCGGATGCCCCACGGCGGCCAGCCTACGCGGACCGGAGGCATTGTTCGATCGGGCCGTGGACGATCGCCGCCCCGCAGTCAAGGCCTGTCCGCGAAGTTGCCTGCGGCGTAGCTTCGAGAATGACGGACGCATTGAGGCATCCGTGCGAGGAAGGAGCACCACCATGGACGAGTCGATCGGCCGGCCACCCGAACCGACGACCGACACCCCGCCGCCGGACCCGAAACAGCAGGCACGCGACATCCTGCCGCCAGTGGAATACGGGAGCGGCCCTCTCTCCGACCCCGACGCTCGCCGGCAGTCGGCCGACCCGCTCGACCCGCACGCACCGAGTCGCGAGACCAACGATCCGCTCGACCCCGACGGCCACGTCATCTGACGACGCGACCCCGCTGTTCGATTCGCGACGCGATTCCTGAAGCGGTCGCGTACCCGATCAGGGCTTCAGGATGACCTTGATGCATCCGTCCTGCTTGTCGCGGAACTTCTCGTACATCGTCGGCGCCTGGTCGAGCGGAACCCGGTGGGTGGCGAGGTCCTCGAGGCCCAGGGGGTCGGCGGGGCCCTCGACGAGCGGCAGCAGCTCCGGGATCCACTGGTGCACATTGCACTGGCCGAACCGCATCGTGAGCTGCTTGTCGAAGATCTGGAACAGCGGCATCGGGTCGAGCGCGCCCGCGTAGACACCGCTCACCGAGACGGTGCCACCACGGCGAACCAGTTCGATCGCGAGGTTCAGCGCAGCGAGGCGGTCGACGCCGGCCTTGCGCATGATGGGCTTCGCCATGGTGTCGGGGAGCATGGTGATCGCCCTCTGCGCCGCCGCGATCGCGGGGTTCCCGTGCGCCTCCAGGCCAACCGCGTCGACGACCGCGTCGGGCCCACGCCCACCGGTCGCCTCGCGAATGGCCGGCACGACCTGGTCGTCGAGGTCGTACACGACAGCGCCGCGCCGTTCGGCCATCAGGCGTCGCTCGGGCACGGGGTCGACCGCGTGCACGCGAACGTCGTGATGCCGTGCCACGCGCGCGACCAGCTGGCCCACCGGCCCGAGTCCGAGCACGGCGAGCGAGCCCCCGGGCGGCACATTGGCGTAGCGGAATCCCTGCCAGGCGGTGGGCAGGATGTCGCTGAGGAACAGGTAGCGCTCGTCGGGGAGGTCGTGTCCGACCACTTGCGCGTTCGCGTCCGCGAGGCGCACGCGCAGGTACTCCGCCTGCCCGCCGGGCACCGATCCGTACAGCTCGGTGTACCCGTACAGCTGCGCGCCCGTTCCGTGCTCACGCTGCTGCGTGGACTCGCACTGGGTCGTGAGACCGCGTGCGCACATGTAGCAGTGCCCACAGGCGATGACGAACGGCACCACGACGCGATCACCGACCCCGATGCGCCGCACCGCGGCGCCCACGGCCTCGACGACCCCCATCGTCTCGTGGCCCAGGATGTCGCCGCGGTGCAGGAACGGCCCGAACAGGTCGTAGAGGTGCAGGTCGGAGCCGCAGATCGCCGCGGCCGTGACGCGGATCACGGCGTCGGTCGGCTCGAGCACGGTGGGGTCCGGCACCTCGACGATGCGGACGTTCTTCGCGGATTGCCAGGTGAGGGCCTTCATACCCCGTTCCTACGCGTCGCCGGGCCGGGACGGCAGGGGCTTGACGACGCCCGGACGTACCGATGACCGACGAGCGGCTAGAGTCTCGCCATGGGCAAGTTCATCTACAACTCCTCGTCGCGCGAACTCGAGATCGACGACCGCACCCTCGCGCACCTCCGCGTGGCCGTCCTCAACAAGCTTCGCCGCTCCGAGAGCTTCTCCATGACGTGGGAGCACGGGGTCGAGAACGGCAGCGGCCGCACGACGATCTGGTTGCACGAGTCGATCCCGTTGCAGTTCGTATTCAGCGGCAACCGCCCCCCGAAGCTCAACCGCGTGTGGATCGAGCAGATGGTGCTCTCCGCCAACAGCACCGCCGGACTCCAGTTCGTGCCCGAGCCCGACGAGGACGACCCGATCGACGGGGAGTGACGACGGCTCAGTCGACCGGTTCGATCTGAGTCCGCACGAACTGCTGCTCCGCCTCGGACAACCGCCGCGGCGATGCGGCGCCCGTGAGGGACGCGATCTCCGACGCGGTCGTCGCATCGATCTCGCCGCCGAGCTCCGCGAGGAGCCGGTGCTTCGACTCGATCGACAATTGGGGCCACCACCGTTCGATCGCCACGTGCCCGCTTCCGTCCGTGCCGCTTCCGCCGCTCATCGTGGCCTCCTCCGTCTGCCCTCCTCCCGTCTAGCAGCCCCCTCCCGGTGCGGCAACCCCCTCGATGTCTCGGGAGCCGTCTGCGTACCGTGGCTCACGGACACCGACCTGGTGTCCGGAACGGAGGATCACCATGAGCACGACCCTGAACGCGTCGATCGATGTCGACGTCCCCGTGCGCGTCGCGTACGACCAGTGGACCCAGTTCGAGTCGTTCCCCGAGTTCCTCGGTGGCGTCGACTCCGTGAAGCAGATCGATGACTCGCTGACCCACTGGGTCGTCTCGGTCGGCGGCGTGAAGCGGGAGTTCGATGCCGAGATCGGCGACCAGGTTCCCGACGACCACGTCGCGTGGCGAAGCCTGGGTGGCGAGGTCATGCACCGTGGTCGCGTCGAGTTCACCCCGAAGGGGCCCGACGAGACGAAGGTCGACCTGGAGATCGAGTGGGAGCCCGAGGGCTTCGTCGAAAGCGCGGGAGCCGCGCTCCAGCTCGACGACATGCAGGTGAAGAGCGACCTCAAGCGATTCAAGAAGTTCGTCGAGGAGCGCGAGGTGCCGACCGGCGCGTGGCGCGGTGAGGTCCACGGCGGAACCCCGAGCCCGACATCGCGTACGTCAGGCACGACGGGGACGCTCGGGACGGATCCCGACCTGAACCTCTGACAGACGCCGGGCGTGACGCCCGGAGTCGAAGTGGACGGGACGCAGGCCTACGCGGTCTGCGTCTCGCTCTTCCTCTTCGTGCTGCGGGCCTCGTGCTCCTTGCCGTCGTCCTCTTCGACCTGTTGCACGTCGACGCCGACCTGCACGGGCTGGCCGGGCATCGTCTCGATCGGATCCGTGTCGAGGTGTTCGGGGATGAGCTGCACGCCACCGGTGCTGTTGGCCGACCGCATCAGCTCCTCGATCCAGCCTCGGCTGAGCTCGGGGGCCTCTGGCTCGTCGAACACGAACCGAAGCGGGATCGACGGATGCAGCCACAGCGTGCTGCGGCCACGGGGTTGATCATCCGTGTGCTGCCACGACAGCGTGAAGCTCTCGCCGCGCCGTAGCTTGGTGGTGATCGCGACCTTCAGATGCGCGAGTGCCCGATCTTCGATGCCGATCGGCGTTCCGGAGTCCCCGTAATATAGCGTGCCCACTCGTCGAGCATACGCCCCATCGTAAGAGCGGGCGACCCGAGGGCCGCCCGCTCCGAAACGCAACTGCTCAGAGGATCACACTGTCCGGTTCCCGCCGATGTAGCGCACGAGGAACACGACGACCGCGATCACCAGGAGCGCGAGGCCCACCCACAGCAGGAAGTTCAGCGTGGGAACGACTCCGCCCGTGATCAGCAGCACGATCGCGGCGATGGCGATGATGGCGACGAGGATGTTCATGATCTCTCCTTCACATGCTCCGCGCTCGCGGTGACGAGGCGGACTCCGGCTCGTCCCGCCGGGCGGGCCGAGCCTCGAGACGAGGGTACGTCTCGTGTCATCGACGGTATTGGCGGATACGCTCGCACGGCGAGGGCTTGACCCCTGTTCGCGGGCGGTGCTACTCGCGGGCGCCGTTAGTGGAGGCGCCGTCGACCCGACCTGTCAACCCCCTGCATGCACACACGCGCACGCGTAGCGTGGCAGCCGACCTTGGAGCCGCAGATGACCAGTGAGCAGCTGACCGATCCCACCACCAAGCACACGACCGACCCTTTCCCCCGCCAGGAACAGGCGCCCCCCGGCCTCACCGAACGGATGGCCCCCCAGCCCGATCACGGCGAGTACAGCTACCGGGGAAATGGACGCCTCCACGGGCGACGCGCCCTCATCACCGGCGGCGACTCGGGAATCGGTCGCGCAGTGGCCATCGCGTACGCCCGCGAGGGTGCGCAAGTGGCGATCGCGTACCTGCCCAGCGAGCAGGTCGACGCCGAGGAGACCGCGAACTGGATCTCGGATGCCGGCAGCGATCCCCTGTTGCTCCCCGGCGACCTGCGCGACGAGGAGCACTGCAAGGACCTCGTCGACCACACCGAACAGGCGTTCGGCGGCATCGACCTCCTCGTTCTCAACGCGGCGCACCAGCGCAATCGAGGCGGCATCGACGAGATCCCCACCGCCGACTTCGAGGCCGTCGTACGGGTGAACCTGTTCGCGCCGGTGTTCCTGGCGAGGGCGGCGGTGCCGCTCATGGATGCCGGCTCGAGCATCATCACCACCACGTCGATCCAGGGCTTCGATCCGTCGACGGAACTGGTGGACTACGCGATGACCAAGGCGGCACTCGTCGCGTTCACGAAGGCGCTCGCCGAAGAACTCGGGCCACGCGGCATCCGTGTCAACGCCGTCGCCCCCGGACCGATCTGGACGCCGCTCATCCCGTCGACGGGATGGCCCGACCACCTTCCCGACTTCGGTCGCAATACCCCGCTCGGCCGCGCCGGGCAACCCTCGGAGCTCGCCGGCGCCTACGTGTACCTCGCCTCCGACGACGCATCGTACGTCTCGGGCGCGGTCGTCCCGGTGACCGGCGGACGCGGACTCTGACGCCGCGGCCACGAAGACGCGAGCGGGAAGCGCACACAGGAGAGAGGAGCATCCGATGCCAGGACGCAAGAACTCGTCGCTGAAGGACCCGAAGCTCTACGAGGAGCTCCGCAAGGACGGCGCCTCGAAGGAGAAGGCCGCTCGCGTCTCGAACGCGGCAGCCAACCGTGGCCGCAGCGCCGTCGGACGAAAGGGCGGCAAGGCCGGCGACTACGAGGACTGGACCGTCGACCAACTGAAGAAGCGAGCCAAGGAGCTCGGTCTCAGCGGGTACAGCAGCAAGCGCAAGTCCGAGCTGATCTCGGCGCTGCGCAACCACTGAGCCGCGGATGCCGCGCCTCAAACGGGTCGAACCCTATGTCTCGCCCGGGTTCACCCGGGTGCGGCGCGGCCGCGGCTTCAGGTACGTGCACACCGACGGCGGCGTCGCCGGCCGCGCCGAGCGGTCACGCATCGCCGACCTCGCCATTCCACCCGCGTGGGAGGACGTCTGGATCGCGGATGCCCCGAACGCGCACATCCTGGCAGTGGGCGTCGACGCGGCGGGCCGCCGCCAGTACCTCTACCACCCGGCGTGGCGCGAGCGTCAGGATGCCGAGAAGTTCCTCCGGATGACGGCGCTCGCCGAGGCCCTCCCGCTCGCCCGCCGAAGCGTTCGCCGTGACCTCTCGCTCGAGGAGCTTCCGCGGGAGCGGGTCCTCGCGGCGGCCTTCCGCACGCTCGACCTCGGGGGCATCCGCATCGGTTCGGAGGAGTCGCTCGCCGGTTTCCGGAGCCGCGGACTCACGACCCTGCTCGTGCGGAACGCCGCACTCGAGGATCCGAAGACCGTCCGGTTGCGTTTCCGAGCCAAGGGCGGCATCTCCCAGGACGTACGGGTGGCGGACCCGGCGCTCGCCACGTTCGTCGGGCGATCCGTGGAGCGGTCGCCGTCAGCGCGGCTGTATGCGTGGTCGGAGGGTCGCCGGATGCGTCCGGCATTCCCCGCCGATGTGAACGAGGACATCCGTGCGCGCACCGGTGGCGACTTCACCGCCAAGGACTTCCGGACGTTGCGGGGCACGATCGCGGCCGCGGAGCACCTCGCGGACATCGGCCCCGAGGGCACCGCCAGGGCCCGCGGGCGTGCCATCCGGGACGCGATCGAGCACGCCAGCAACGTGCTCGGCAATACTCCGACGATCGCCAAGGCGAGCTATGTCGACCCCCGAGTGCTCGCCGAGTACGAGCGCGGCCGTGTCATCACCCGGCGCGGCGAGCGTGAACGTGCGCTCCTCGCCCTCCTCGTCGAGGACGCGGAGACCGACTGACGTCAGCCGGGGACGGGCTCGGGTTGCCGCTCCTCCTCATGGCTCGCATCGATGTACTCCTCGACGAGCATGATGCCGCCGGTGCTGTTCGCCGAACGCATGAGCTCCTCGACCCAGTCGCGACTGAGCTCGGGGAGGTCGGGATCGTCGAAGACGAATCGCAGCGCGATCGACGGATGCAGCCACAGCGTGCTCCGGCCGCGCGGTTGATCTGCCGGGTGGTACCACGACAGGGTGAAGCTCTCGCCCCGTCGGAGTTTGGTCGTGATTGCGACCTTGAGATGCGCAAGTGCCCGGTCCTCGATGCCGATCGGGGTGCCGGACTCGCCGTAATAGAGAGTGCCCACGATCTAGGGTAACCCGCGGATGCCCGCCAACCATGGGACCAAGGTCACAGTTCGCGCGTGATTTCGCCGGGTGACGTGTCCAGACGCAGCCCGCGCCATCGTGGATGCCGGGCCACACCGGTCCTCGTCCATTCACCGAATTCGATCTCGCCGACCAGCTCGGGCCGTACCCAGACGGCGTCGGCGACATCCGCCGCCGGCACCTCGAGGAAGGGCGACGCGGCCTGGCGGCGAGCATCGAGTTCGGCGAGGATCCGCTCCGCCTGCAGTTCGCCGAGGCCGCTGCCGACGCGGCCGGCGTACTCGAGCCCCCGCTCGCCGGGGATGCCGACGAGGAGCGAACGGATACGTCCGGTGCGGGTGCCGATACCCTTCCGGTACCCGCCGATGACGACCTCCTGCATCCGAGTGAGCTTCACCTTCACCCAGTCACCGGAGCGCGCGCCCGGCTGGTAGCGGGAGTCGGGCCGTTTCGCCACGATGCCCTCGAGACCGAGTCGCCGACTCTCCTCCAGCGCCTCCTCGGGCGGGCCCGGCGCCTCCGGCGGCATCTCGATGGGGACGCCGCGGCGGGGGCGCACCAGTCGATGCAGGCGGGCGCGGCGCTCCCGGTACGGTTCGTCGACGACGGCGTCGCCGCCGGCCTCGAGCACGTCGAAGAGCAACAGGCGCACCGGCACGGATGCCACGAGGCGCTCGATCTCGCGAGCGCGCGTGAGGTTCATCCGCCGCTGGAGGAGTTCGAAGCTCGGGCGACCCTCGCCGTCGAGCGCGACGATCTCGCCGTCGACGAGGGCATCGTCGGCGAGCACCTTCGGAAGTGCCGCGAGCTCGGGGTAGCGTGCGGTGACGTCGTTGCCGTTCCTGCTGAGCAGGCGGATGCCGCCGTCCTGCGCCCTCGCGAGCACGCGGATGCCGTCCCACTTCCATTCGAGCGCCCACTCCTCGCCCGCGAGCATGCCGAGCGTTCCCGCCGTCGCGAGCATCGGTCGCTCGGTGATCTTCGGGGCCGACGCCTTCGCGGATGGCGGACCCGACGAAGGAGACGTCTCGAGACGTCTCCGCACGGGTGTGCTTCCATCCGCGTCCGGCTCCGCCGGTCGCTCCTCGACCCGCGGATGCTGGTCCTTCATACGATGCAGCAGCCAGGTGCTCTTCTCGCCCTCGCCGTCGGTGCGGATGAGTGCAAGCCGCACCTTCCCGAGCGGACCGCCCGGTCGCCCGTCGAGGTCGACGATGATCTCGTCGTCGCGCCACTTCTCGGTCTCGTACGTGCCGGCGTCCCAGATCGTGACGGAACCGGCGCCGTACTCGCCCGCCGGAATGGTGCCCTCGAACGAGCCGTACTCCATGGGATGGTCTTCGGTCTGCACCGCGAGGTGATTGGTACCGGATGTCTCGGGCACGCCCTTCGGCACGGCCCAGCTCTTCAGCACGCCGTCGCGCTCGAGGCGGAAGTCGTAGTGCAGGCGCCGGGCGTGGTGCTCCTGGATGACGAACGTGGGCTCATCGCCGCGCGAGGCGCCCCAGCTCGACTCCGGCATGGGCTCCGGCGTCACCCCGGTCTTGCGCATCGAGAGGTAGGCGGCGAGCGGCCCGCCGTGCGAGGCGGCGGTGAGTGCAGCGAGCGGTTCGTCGCCGGATGCCACGCGCTCGAGCACCTCGTGCGCCTCGAGGTGCCGCAGCCCCGGGTCGTCGAGCTCCTCCCACGTGCGCGGCGCGGCCACCGTCGGACGCGGACGTCCGCGCAGCGAGTACGGCGCGATCGTCGTCTTCTTCCCGTTGTTCTGGCTCCAGTCGATGAGGACCCGGCGCTCGCGCAGCGTCTTCCGCATGTTCGACACGATGAGCTCGGGATGATCCGCCTCGAGTGCGCGGGCGAGCTCGCGTGCGACGGAGGAGATCTGCTCCGACGTCTGTCGCCCGTCGACCGCGGCGTAGAGCTGCATGCCCTTGCTCCCGCTGGTCACGGGCCACGCCTCGAGGCCCATGCCGGCGAGGATCGCACGCACGAGGCGGGCCGCCTCGGCGCACTCGACGAGCCCCATCCCCGGACCGGGGTCGAGGTCGAAGACGATCCGGTCGGGATTGGCGGGGTTGCCCTGCGGGTCGAAGCGCCACTGCGGCACGTGGACCTCGAGGGACGCCTGCTGCGCGAGCCAGACGAGCGTCGCCCGGTCCCCTGCGATCGGGTAGGTCTTCGGCCCTTCGGAGTGGTGGATGACGGCGCGCCGCACCCACTCGGGTGCGTTCTCGAGGTTCTTCTCGAAGAACGCCGGCTCAGGGGCATCCGCTGTGCCCACGCCCTGGACCCAGCGCTTGCGTGTGACCGGCCGGCCGGCGACGAGTGGCACCATGACCTTGGCGACCTCCGCGTAATAGGAGATCACCTCGCCCTTGGTCATGCCCGTCTCGGGATACATGACCTTGTCGAGGTTCGTCAGCCGGAGCCTCCGGCCATCGACCTCGACGAGCTGGCGCGTGTCGGCCATCCACCCATCCTGACGGCCCTCCTGCGCAAGGGCTACCCCTCGCGGGGTTCGCGGGTGTCTACTTGACGCATGCGAGCCGTCTGGAAGGGGGCGGTCACATTCGGCCTCGTCAATGTGCCCGTCAAGTTGTACAGCGCCACCGAGGACCACGACGTGTCCCTGCACCAGGTGCACGACGCCGATGGGGGGCGCATCCGCTATCAACGCAAGTGCGAGGTCTGCGGCAAGGTCGTCGAGTACAAGAACATCGACAAGGCCTACGACGACGGCGAGCGCACGGTGGTCATCACCGATGACGACCTCAAGGCGCTGCCCGCCGAGCGCAGCCGTGAGATCGAGGTCGTCGAATTCGTGCCGACCGAGCAGATCGACCCGATCATGTTCGACCGCAGCTACTACCTCGAGCCCGACTCGGCGTCGAGCAAGGCGTACGTGCTGCTGCGGCGCACGCTCGAGTCCACCGAGCGCACCGCCATCGTGCGCATGGCCCTGCGACAGAAGACCCGACTCGCGGCGCTGCGCGTGCACGGCGACGTGCTCATGGTGCAGACGCTCCTCTGGAGCGACGAGGTGCGCGCGGCCGACTTCCCCTCGCTCGACGAGCCCGTGAAGATCTCGTCGAAGGAGCTCGACCTGTCGAAGCAGCTCGTCGAGAGCCTCGTCTCGGACTTCGACCCCGAGCAGTTCGTCGACGAGTACCAGCAGGAGCTGCGGACCCTCATCGCGGCCAAGCTCGAGCAGGGCGAGGCGCTCGACACGGCGGCGACGTTCGGCGAGCAGCCCGAGGAGGAGGGCGGCGAGGTGATCGACCTCATGGAGGCACTGCGCCAGTCGATCGCCGCGAAGCGCGAAGGCGGCGGCGGCGGCGGCGGGTCGACGGACGCGGCGAAGGCGGGAAGCGCCTCCGGCGGTTCGAAGGCACGCTCATCGGGGTCGAAGACGTCGAGTGCGAAGTCGGGCTCCGGTGATGAGGCGAAGAAGAAGGCGCCGGCGAAGAAGAAGGCCGCCTCCTGAGGACATGACGACGGCGCGGGGGGGGGCGGAGGGGTTGGCCCGCCCCCCCCGGGGGTAAGAAAACGGAAACGCCGGGCGTGACAAACCGGCCGGCCCCCCCCCCCCCC
>NZ_JBFAVC010000010.1:0-123231 GCF_040679595.1 Agromyces sp. NPDC052230
CCGAGCTGAACGACCGACCACGAAAACGGTTAGAGTTCCAAACCCCGATCGAAGTCATCGGGAACGTCCTGTTGCGATGACCGCTCGAATCCGCCGATCCCTCAACGGCGCCCTGGATTCCGGCGAGTCACGGTGAGCCGATGCCCCGAGCTGCGGGTCAGAGGTCGAGAAAGTCACCGAGCCACGATCGCACCGATGCGAGACAGCCCGTCGAGACTTCTCCAGCCACTCGTGTCAGTCGGTCACGCGAAAGGGTGCGCGGCTGCTCGGTCATGACCCAGGACGGCCGGTCGAGTCCGCTCTGCCCGTCGACGCGAATGTGATCGGGCCATCCGCGATCGGTCGTCGTGATCGGCAAGACGATGACGAGAGTCGTGAGTGCGTCGAGATAGCCGGCAGATGAGACGACGAGGACCGGGCGATGGCCGCCCTGTTCCCTCCCGCGCACCGGCTCGAGCGCAGCCCAGGCTATGACGCCGGGAGCGAGCTCGAGGTCGGTCACGAGTCGGCGTCAGTCAGTTCGGTGCGCTCCCAATCGGCGGACTCCGCCACGTGCGATTCGGAATGCCCGTCGCTGGTTCGGGCAATCGCTGCCTTCAACTGGCTCAGCCGCCACCGGCGATCTTCGGCATCAGCGAGGTGGGCAAGGTGCGCTCCGAGAGTGAGCCCGTCGCGTGCCGCCTGCTCCTTGAGGCGGTCGCGGAGCTCGTCGCTCACCTTGATCGTCGTAGTCATACTCAGAGTATACCGACGACGCCAACTGGCGCACGGTTCGAATCATCGCGATCATTCCATGTGGGCGCCATCCATCATCCTCACCATTCGAGTTGCCTCGCCCGTTGAGGTTGCCCGAACGGCAACGGAACGTCCGTCCGGGGCTCGGTCCGGTCGTCCAAGGTCGGATGCCGCGAGCCTCGGCCCGCGGCATCCGTCTCCCCCTGCCCGCCTGGAGCCGGCCGACGCTACCCCTTCGTGGACCCCGCGAGGAGGCCGCGCACGAAGTAGCGCTGCAGACTGAAGAACACGATGAGCGGAATGATCAACGACACGAACGCGGCCGCGGTGAGTCGTTGCCAGTCCTGGCCTCGCGTACCGGTGAGTTCGGCGAGGCGTTGGGTCAGCGGAGCGACATCCTGGGTGCCCCCGGAGAAGATCAGGGCCACGAGCAGGTCGTTCCAGACCCACAGGAACTGGAAGATCGCGAAGGACGCGATGGCGGGCACGGCCAACGGCAGCACGATGCGGAAGAAGATCTGCCCGTGCGTCGCCCCATCGACGCGCGCCGCTTCGACGACGTCATTCGGTATCTCCGAGATGAAGTTGTGGAGGAGGAAGATCGCCAAGGGCAAACCGAACATCGCGTGCGCCAACCACACCGGCGCATAGTTCTGCTCGGGGATGATCGGGATCACGTCGTGCAGCCACGCCTGCATCGGCCGCAGGTAGGTCGAGAAGATCTGCAGCAGCGGCACCAGCGCCATCTGCAGCGGGATGATCTGCAACGCGAAGACGAAGATGAACAACACGTTGGCGCCCTTGAACTTGATCCAGGCGAACGCGTACGCGGCCATCGACGCGAACACGAGCGGAATCAACGTACCGAGCACGGCGATCGCGATCGAGTTCACGAAGTAGGAGCCGAGCTGCGGCGACGACTGCGAGGTCGAGAACAGTACATCGCTGTAGTTGTCGAGCGTGAAGCCGGGGTTCTGGAAGACCGTCCACCAACCGGTCGTGCGGATGAGCTCCGCCGGCCGGAACGAGGAGATGAGCAGCCCGAACGTGGGGATCGTCCACGCGACCGCGATGATCAGGGAGATGATCGTGGCCGTGCGTGAGGTCAGGCGTTTCTTGACCCGCGCGGTCTTGGTGGCACCGAGCTGGGCGGCCTCGATGGTTCCGAGGTCTTTGGCGACGGGAAGGTCGGCCGGGGCGACGCTGCTCATCGGATCTCCCTCTGCTTACGGAGCACATTCACGTTGTAGACGATGATCGGGAGGACGAGCACGAACAGGATCAAGGCGAGGGCGGACCCACGCCCGACCTCGCTCGCGCGGAACGCCTGCGTGTACATCTCGTTCGCGATGACGCTGGTGTTGAAGTTGCCGGCGGTCATCGTGCGCACGATGTCGAAGACCTTCAGGGTGGCGATCGAGATCGTCGTGAGCACCACCACGAGCGAGCCCCGGATGCCGGGAATGGTGACGTTGGTGAAGCGCTGCCAGCCGTTCGTCCCGTCGAGCTGGGCGGCCTCGATCTGCTCCGTCGGGATGCCCTTGATGGCGGCGCTCAGCACGACCATGGCGAAGCCCGTCTGGATCCAGATCATCACGACGATGAGCAGGATGGTGTTGACCGGGTCGGTCTGCAACCACTGCACCGGATCACCGCCGAACGCGGTGACGATGGCGTTGAGGAGACCGATCTGCTCACGGTCGCCCGAGCGGTACTCGTAGACGAACTTCCAGATGATGCCGGCTCCCACGAAGGAGATCGCCATCGGCATGAAGAGGATCGCCTTGTAGTACCGCTCGCCGCGGGACTTGTCGATGAAGACGGCGTACGCGAGTCCGACGGCGGTCGCCACCGTCGGTACGAGGGCGACCCAGATGATCGTGTTGATCAGGGTTCGGATGGCCGTCGGCTGCGTGAACGTCCACACGAAGTGGTCCCACGTGAATGCGCCGCTCGAATCCTGGAAGGCCAGGATGCTCGTACGGATCGCGGGATACACGAGACCGATGATGACGAAGATCATCGCGGGTGCCAGGAACCCGACGAGCTGCCAGTAGTCGCGCCCCTTCTTGGGCGCCTTGTCGATGAAGAAGATGAGGAGGCCGACGACCGCGCCGAAGACCGCGAGCCCCATCACCACCTGCAGGAGCTTGCCGAGCAGATCGGCCGTCGTCATCTGTGCCTCCCGTGTTTCGTCGTTGAATCAGGGGTGCCGAGGGGCGGGGTCATGAAACCCCGCCCCTCGATCATGCCGCCTGTGGTGTGCTGGCCGCTACTAACTCGCCGGCCAGCTCGACTCGATGTTGTTCAGGACCTGCTGCGTGTCCTCTCCGCTGACCCACGCCACGATGCCCTTCCAGAAGGAATCGGCGCCGACGGCACCGGGCATCAGGTCGGATCCGTCGAAGCGGAACGTCGTCTCGGGGTCCTGCAGGATCTCGATCGACTGGGTCAACAGTTCGCTCGACGCGACCTCGGGGTCGAGCCCCTTGTTCGCGCTGATGACGCCGCCGAGCCCGACCCGGTTGTTGGCCCACGTGTCGCTGGAGAGGTAGGCGCGGAACGCCTCGACCTCTTCGGCGTCGCGGAACGCGACCGGGAATTCGCCACCGCCGGTGACGTTGAGCCCTCCGCCGGCCTCGACGGGCGGAAGCAGGAACGCCCACACGGTGCCGTCGGGAGCCACGGTGTTCTCGTCGCCGCCCTCGGGGTTCCAGAAGGTCTCGTAGAACGAGGCCTGGTGGTGCAGCGAGCACTCGCCGTCGATGATCGGGAGACCAGCCGTCTGGAAGGCCTCCGTGATCTGCGTCGACACGTCGCCGATGCCACCGTTGACCATCTCAGCGTTCTTCAGGTACTCGCCGACCGCGTCGAATGCCTCGGCGATGCGCGGGTCGTTGAACGGGATCTCGTGCGTCACCCACTGGTCGTAGACCTCGGGGCCGTGGAGACGGAGCACGTAGTCCTCGACCCAGTCGGTGCCGGGCCAGCCGGTGGCGTCACCGGACTCGAGGCCCACGCACCAGGGCTTGTGCTCGCCCTCGGCCGCGATCTCCTCGGACAGCGCAGTGAGGTCGTCGAGCGTCTCGGGGACCTCGTAGCCCTTCTCGTCGAACTCGGCCGGGGAGTACCAGACGTAGCCCTTGATGCTCGCCATCAGCGGCGCGGCGTAGAAGGTGTCTTCGTACGTGCCGTACTGCTTCCAGTCCTCCGACCACCATTCGTCGACGTTGGCCTCCACGGCCTCGGAGGCCGGGATGAGCCAGCCGCCCACCGCGAGCCGCTGGAGCAGGCCGGGCTGCGGCACGATGCCGACGTCGGGGGCGTTGCCGCCCTCGGCGAGCACCGCGATCTGCGCCTCGAACTCGCTCGAGCCCTGGTAGTCGACCGCGATGCCGGTGCAGGTCTCGAAGTCGGCCCACGACTCGACCAGCCGGTCGGCCTCGAGGTCGAGGATCGTGCCGCCGACGGTGACCTCGGCGTCTTCGAACGTGCCGTACTCCTCGTAGTCACCGCAGTCGACGTCGGCCGCGTCTTGATCTGCGATGTCGCCCGTACAGGCCGTGAGCGCGAGTCCGACCGCGGCGGCCGCCACGACCGGGGCCATCCAACGGCGGTGCCGTGTGAGTCTCATGTCATCTCCTCGTTGAGTGTGGTGCAGGAGCGAACCCGGGAACCGGTTCCAGCCTCCACGGTAGGACACCCGGCCGCATCCTCACAAGCGATCGAAGGTCACGGTTCGGACACTGCAAGAAACTGGCGCGAACGCTCCGAGAGAGCGCTCCCACGAGCGCGCCGCGGCGCGACATCCGCTTGCCTCAGCAGATAGGGAAACGGTTCCACATTCCGGGGAAATCGCACTACACTCGGCATCGGAGCTGCCCGAGGGAGGGAGGCACTGATGCCAGCGATCGGCGACGTCGCACGTCTGGCCGGTGTCTCCAAGGCCACCGCCTCGCGGGCGCTCAGCGGTCGGGGCTACGTCGCCGACGACACCCGGCGCCGAGTGCAAGCGGCCGCCCAGCGCATCGGCTACATCGCCTCCCCCGACGCCGCCAGCCTCGTGACCGGGCGCACGAAGAACGTCGGCGTCGTCATCCCCTTCGTCAACCGCTGGTTCTTCGGGGAGGTGCTCGAGGGCATCGAACGCTCGCTGCTCTCGGCGGGCTACGACCTCACCCTCTACAACCTCGCCCAGACCGGGCCCGACCGCGACCGGGTGTTCGACTTCTTCCTCGCCCGCAAACGCGTCGACGCAGTCATCGCGGTGGGAGTCGACCTCGACGAGCGCGAAGTCGACGTCATCGCGCGGCGCAGCAAACCCATCATCGCCCTCGGGGGCACAGCGCCGGGCGCGCCCCGACTCGCGATCGACGATCGCGCCGCGGCATCCCTCGCCACCGAGCACCTGCTGAAGCTCGGCCACACGCGCATCGCGCATCTCGCGGGCGCCGGCTCGGGCGCCGCGGCGCGGAGCGTCCAGGGGCTCCGCCGCTCGGGATTCCTCGAGTCGATGGATGCCGCGGGCCTCACCCCGGCCGGCAGTGCGGGTGGCGTGGTCGAGGCCGAGATGAGTCTGCCGGGCGGATACGCGGCGGCCCTCCAACTGCTCGGTCACCCCGGCGACCGGCCGACCGCGATCTTCGCGGCATCCGACGAGGTGGCCTTCGGTGCCATGCGGGCGGCCGAGCGGCTCGGCATCGCCATGCCGAGTGGACTCTCGATCGTCGGCATCGACGGACACGAATACGCCGAGCTGTTCGGACTGACCACCGTGGAGCAGTACCCCGGCGATCAGGGTCGCCGGGCCGTCGCCCGCGTCATGCGCCTGCTCGGCGAAGCGCCCGACGGGTCGGAGGAGCCCGACGACGCACCGCTCGCGACGCGACTCGTCGTGCGTTCGAGCACGACGGCCGCGCCACGCTGAGGGCCGGGTACCCAAGAATTGACCCGAGAACGACGGATGCCCCGTGGCTGGTGAGCCACGGGGCATCCGTTCGTTTCAGGTGACGCAGGTCACCTCAAGCTGGAAGCGCTCGAGCGAGCGCCGCCGATTACTTGAGGGTGACGGTCGCGCCGGCCTCCTCGAGGGCGGCCTTCGCCTTGTCGGCGGTCTCCTTGTTCGCGCCCTCGAGCACGGCCTTGGGAGCACCGTCGACGACGGCCTTGGCCTCGCCGAGGCCGAGCGAGGTGAGCTCGCGCACGACCTTGATGACCTGGATCTTCTTGTCGCCGGCAGCCTCGAGGACGACGTCGAAGGAGTCCTTCTCCTCGACCTCTTCGACAGCGGCGCCGCCGCCAGCGGCAGCGGGGCCGGCAACGGCGACCGGGGCGGCCGCGGTGACCTCGAAGGTCTCCTCGAACGCCTTGACGAACTCCGAGAGCTCGATGAGGGTCAGGCCCTTGAACTGCTCGAGCAGCTCTTCAGTGGACAGCTTCGCCATGATGTTTCTCCTTAGATTCTTGGTTACTCACCGCTTGGGAGGCTCGCGCCTACGCAGCGGACTCCTGCTTCTCACGCAGCGCGTCGACCGTGCGAACGGCCTTCGACAGCGGTGCGTTGAACAGATATGCGGCTCCGAACAGCGAGGCCTTGAAGGCACCGGCGAGCTTCGCCAGCAGCACTTCGCGGGACTCGAGGTCGGCGAGCTTGCCTACCTCTTCGGCGGTCAGGGGCTTGCCATCGAAATAGCCGCCCTTGACCACGAGGAGGGGGTTCGCCTTGGCGAAGTCACGCAGCGCCTTCGCGACGGCGACCGGGTCACCGTGTACGAATGCGATCGCGGAAGGACCGGCGAGCTCGTCGTCGAACGACGAGATGCCGGCGTTGTTCGCCGCGATCTTGGTCAGCGTGTTCTTCACCACGGCGTAGCTCGCGTCCCCACTGATGGACTTGCGCAGCGTCCTGAGCTGGGCAACAGTGAGGCCGCGGTATTCGGTCAGCAGAACGGCGGTCGAGCTCTCGAACAGGTTCGTGAGTTCGGCAACCGAGGCTTCCTTGTTCGCCATGGCCACTCCTTGTGAATTCAACGCGCACCGCGGAGGCGGTGCACGGCCTGGGAGCGCTGGCCTGTTCTGAACGAACTCGGCGTGGAAAAGAAAGGAGCTCCGGCGCAGTTGCGCGGAGCTCGGCCCGATTCATCGGGAGGTCTTCGTCACACCTGCGCGGGCACTTGCTTTCGCAAGACTTCGGTCGGCACCCATTGCTGTGCGCACGACAACCAGCGGTCTTCGGCTCCATACACAGTAACGGATGCCGCATCTGTCGCCAAATCGGAGGCGGCTGGTGACGGCAACTCCTCGCCGATACCCACTGGGGGTGAGCCTTGACCCCGCTCGTCCTCCCTTGCCAGACTGAGCGCACCGATACGGGGCATCCCCTGCGCTCGTCCCCGCCCCTTCATGTGAAGTGCACGACACGACAAGAAGGAGAGACGGCATGCGTATGCGAACCATCGGATCAGCACTCGGCACATCCCTCGTCGCCCTGACCCTCGTGGGTCTCGCCAGTCCAGCGCTGGCCGACCCGGTCACGGTTCCGGGCGGGCCGTGGGATGACGGGAACGAGAACGTCAACGCAATCCACGGTTACGAGCAGCTGTGGGACACGCTGCGCACGATCGAGCGCAGCTCCGGCGGCACGCTCGACGTCGCGCCCGCTCCGCTCCAGTCCAACCTCGGGCGAGACATCCCCGTCGTCACGGTCGGTGACGGGCCTGTGGACATCATGTTCGTCGCCAACCAGCACGGCGACGAGTACGTGGTCAGCGAGGGGATGCTCTCGATCGCCCGAGCGCTCGCCGGGAATTCGGCGCAGGCACAGGCGATTCGCGAGGCCCTCACGGTGACGATCGTGCCCCGGGTCAATGTCGACGGATTCGACGGCGACGTGGTCGACTCGCAGGGTTTCACCACCCCGTGGCGGCAGAACTACGACCCGGCATGCGCTGCCTTCTGCTCGTTCTACCAAGGCGGACGCGGGTACGACATCAACCGCTACCACTCCTACACCGAGAGCGCCTACGACCACCCGTACCAGCCGGGACTCGACGCGAACAACCCGGTCAATGAGGCCATCGCCATGCGACTGCTCTGGGACGAGCGCCAGCCACAGGTGGTCGTGGACTTCCACCACCAGGGGTCCTACGTCGACGAGGACGGCCGACTCATCACGGGCTCGATCATGTGGCCCAACGCCACTGAGGAGGCCGCGCGCCTCGGCATCGCCGACGAATTCGCGGAGACGATCACGATGTCCAAGCGCGCCGTGTCGGTCATGCTGACCTCGCTCGAGGACTACGGCTGGGCGAACATCACGCGCTATCCGAGCACGTCGACCCCCGGTATTGCACGCAACGCCTATGGACTGCTCGGCTCCACCTCGGTGCTCTTCGAGGTGCGCGGCGGCATCGGCCAGAAGTCCGTCGGGCAGCTCGCCAAGCACGCGGAGGTCTCCGGGATGGCCGTGCTCACGGCCGCGGCCGACGGTTCGTTGTGGACGGCGAGCACGGCGCCTGCAGACAACATCCGCGAGCGAGGGGACTTCGTGACGAACCCCCACGAGCACGAATGACGACTGCGCACGACTGAGCCGGGGGCACTCGCGTGAATCGAGTGCCCCCGGCGGCATTCGACCGGAGCGTCGGTGGGTCGGGATAGGAACGCAGCATGGAGATCACACACCTGAACCCGCCGTCGCTCTTCTCGAACCCCGCCTTCAGCCAAGGGGTGCTCGTGCGCGGCGGCCGCGACATGCTCTACGTCGGCGGACAGAACGGCACCGATGCCTCGGGCGCCATCGTCGAGGGCGGCCTCGGTCCGCAGTCCGAGCAGGCTTTGAAGAACGTGCTCGCGGTGCTCGCCGAGGCCGGGGCCGACCAGTCCAACGTCGTGCGCCTCGCGATCTACCTCGCCGAAGGCCAGGACGCGAACGAAGGCTACGCCGCCTCCGCGAAGGTGTGGGGGCAGCATCCCACCGCGATCACGGTGCTCAGCGTGGCCAAGTTCGCGCGTCCCGACGCGCTGGTCGAGATCGAGGCCATCGCCGTCGTGGGCTGAGCCGCGGCATCCGGCGCCCGACGGAGCAGAGGGCCGGGCCGGCAGCTCGCGACCGGAATAGTTGATTGAAGTCCACTAGTTCAGCTATAGTTGACTGACATCAATCAATTCTGGAGTCGCATGGCCAACCCCTTCCGCACCCGCGCATCGACGTCGACGGATGCCGCGCCCCCCGCGCTCTCCGACAGCGGCATGACGCATCGCGAGGTGCTGACGGCGCTCTCGGGCCTCCTGCTCGGCATGTTCGTGTCGATGCTCGCGTCGACGGTCGTCGGCACGTCGTTGCCGGTCATCATCTCCGACCTGGGCGGCGACCAGTCGGCGTTCACGTGGGTCATCACCGCAACCCTGCTCGCGACCACCGTGTCGACGCCGATCTGGGGCAAGCTCGCCGACCTCTTCAACCGCAAGCTGTTGCTGCAGCTCGCCCTCGTCATCTTCGTGGTCGCCTCCGCCGTCGCCGGCTTCTCGCAGGACCCGGGAACCCTCATCACGATGCGCGTCTTCCAGGGCATCGGCGCCGGCGGACTCGCCGCCCTCAGCCAGATCGTCATGGCCGACATCATCAGCCCGCGCGAGCGGGGCAGGTACGCCGGCCTCTTCGGCGCCGTGATGGCGGTGGCCACGGTGGGCGGCCCGCTCCTCGGCGGCGTCCTCACCGACGGGCTCGGGTGGCGCTGGAACTTCTTCGTCGGCCTGCCGATCGCGGTCATCGCCCTCGTGCTCCTGCAGCGCACGCTGCACCTCCCCAAGCGCCCGCGGCAGAAGGTCTCCATCGACTATGTGGGCATCGTGCTCATCTCCGCAGGCGTCTCACTGCTGCTGCTCTGGGTCACGTTCGCAGGAACCGAGTTCGACTGGATCTCGGTGCCGAGCCTCGTCATGGTGGGCTCGGCGGCGCTGTTCCTCGCCGTCGCGATCGTGGTCGAGCTCCGCGTGAAGGAGCCGGTCATCCCGCTCGGCCTCTTCCGCAACCGCACCTTCACGCTCTCGGTCATCGCCTCCGTCTCCGTCGGTGTCGCGATGTTCGGCACCGCGGTCTTCCTCAGCCAGTACATGCAACTCGCCCGCGGGGCCACCCCGACCGAGTCCGGCCTGCTGACCATCCCCATGATGGCGGGCGTGCTCATCTCCTCCACCGTGATCGGCGCGCTGGTCAGCCGACGCGGCAAGTGGAAGGGCTTCATGATCGTCGGCAGCGTGCTCCTGGTCGCCGGCAGCATCCTGCTCTCGCGCCTCGAGTACGACACCGACTTCTGGTTCGTCGGCATTGCGATGTTCGTGCTCGGCGCCGGCGTCGGCATGCTCATGCAGAACCTCGTACTCATCGTGCAGAACACCATCGAGGTGAAGAACCTCGGAGTCGCCACGAGCGCCGTCACGTTCTTCCGCAGCCTCGGCGGCACCGTCGGCGTCGCCGTCATGGGCTCGATCCTCGGCACGGTCGTCGCCGAACGCATCAAGACCGGTATCGGCACACTCACGCCCGAGCAGCAGCTCGAGGCGGCCCGCACGCTGGGCAGCGCCGGCACGATCCCGCAGCTCAGCGAGCTGCCCGGGTTCCTCCGCGTGATCGTCGAGTCGGCCTACGGCACCGGCGTGGGCTACGTGTTCCTCGCCGCGGTCCCGCTCGCGATCGTCACGCTCCTCGCGGTGGTGTTCCTGCCGAACGTGAGCCTCGGCACCCAGAACGCGATCCAGCGGGCGAGGGCCGAGCAGCAGACGGAGGGTCGCACCGCGGCGGATCAGTCGCTGCACGCCGAGCACGTCCGCGAGCTCGAGGACGCCGAGGATGCGGTGATCGACACCGCCGCGGCATCCGTCGCCCTGACGCCCGTCGGACTCGTGCACGACCCCGGCACCGGTTCCGTGGCCGCTGCCGGAGGTGCCCGTGACGGTGCATCCGGCGACCGTCTCCCCCGCTCGAGCGAGCACTAGGATCGCCGCATGACCGCCCCCGCCGCACCCGCCACGCGCACAGCCTCCGACGACGAGATCGCCTCGGTCGACGAGCAGTTCCGGCTGCTCTTCGTGCGCGTGCGGGCCGTCTGGAAGGAGGCCGCCGCCGCGGTGCACCCCGACCTGCAACCGGTGGGCTACAAGATCCTCGCCGCGATCGTGCGCCACGGCCCGATGCACGCCGGCGCCATCGCCGCCGAGCTCGAGATCGACAAGAGCGTCGTGAGCCGCCAGATCCGACACCTCCAGACGCTCGGCCTCGCGGTTGGCGTGACCGACCCGAACGACCGGCGGGCACGGTTCATCGAGCCCACCCCGCAGGCGATCGAGAGCGTGGGGCAGAAGTCCTCGCGCATGCAGCGCCAGCTCTACGAGCAGCTGCGCACCTGGTCGGCCGACGACGTCGACGAACTGGCGCGGCTCCTCGGCCGTCTGACCAACGAGGTCTTCGTGACCGGCGACGCCGGCCATGACTCACGCGACGAGCGCTGAGACCGAAGCCGCGGGTAGTCGCACGGTGAAGGTCGTCGCGCCGGGTTCGCTCGACACCTCGACGGCTCCCTGATGCGCCTCGACGACCGCACGCACGATCGCGAGGCCGAGTCCGGTGCTCCCCGCCCGTCGCGAGCGCGACGAATCGCCCCGTGCGAAGCGCTCGAACAGCGACCCCACGAGTCCCGACTCGATGCCCGGACCGTCGTCGGTGACGGTGATCACCGCGTCGTCGCCCTCGCGGGCAACGCTCGCCACCACGTGGGTTCCGTCCGGCGTGTGCACACGCGCGTTGGCGAGGAGGTTCGTGATGACCTGGCGCAGGCGCGCCTCATCGCCGACCACGACGGCCGGGGCATCCGTCGATCGCACCTCCCAGCTGTGGCCTGGACCCGCCGCCTGAGCGTCGCCCACGGCCTCGGCGACGATCTGACGGAGATCCACCGGCAGGGCGGCGAGCTCGCGGCCCTCGTCGAGGCGTGCGAGCAGCAGGAGGTCCTCGACGAGCTCGGTCATGCGCACCGTCTCGGACTCGATGCGCGCGATCGCGTGCACCACGTCGGGCGGGAGCTGCCCCCCGTGCAGTCGGGTGAGCTCGGCGTAACCGCGTATCGAGGTGAGCGGCGTGCGCAACTCGTGGCTCGCATCGGCGACGAAGCGGCGCACCTTCTGCTCGCTCTGCTCGCGAGCCGAGAGCGCCGACGCGACGTGGCCGAGCATGCGGTTGAAGGCCGTGCCCAGCCGTCCGACCTCCGTGCGCTCGTCGTCGATCGGCACGCGTTCGGCGAGCGCGACGTCGCCGCGGTCGAGCGGCAGCTCCGAGACGCGCTGCGCAGTGCCGGTGACGTCGGCGAGTGGGCTCAGCGCGCGGCGCACCACGACGGAGCCGACCACGAGCGCGACGGCGAGACCCGCGAGCGCGACGAGCGCGACCGTCCAGGCCAATTGCGTTGACTGCGCGTTGACGCCGTTCAGCGGCAGGGCGAGCACGATCGTGACGCCGTCCCACTCGGGGCGTACGGCGGCGAGCGCCCGGTAGTCGCCGAGCTGCTCCACGTCGATCGAGTGCGGCCCGCCGTCGGCGGGCACCGCCACCAGCGACCCCGCGAGGTCGCTCGGCAGCGGGAGCACGCGCCCCCGGGTGGTGATGTACCCGGCGGAGGCATCGTCCTGCTCGGTCACGAGCGCCGCGAGCGTGCCCGCGGGCTGGCCCGGCACGTTCAGGATCAGTCCCGGCGCAGCCGACGGGTCTCCGGGAAAGCCCATCGGCTGGTCGGAGATGCCGATCTCCGCGCGCGACATCGCCTCGCCGAGGTCGGCGTCGAGGCGCGCGACGGATGCACCGTGGAAGATCGCCACCGTCGCCACGCCGATCACGGCGCTCACGGCGACGAGCAGGGCCGCGACGATGCCGAGCAGGCGCCGGCGGAGGGTCATCGGGTGACGCGGGGGCGCGGCATCCGTCACCGATTCCGCGCCTGCCGGATGCCGCCGGGCCGCCGCCTCCTGGCGCGCCGCCGCCGCGTGGCCGGGGTCGCCCGGTCTGGTCATCCTGCGGCCTTGAGCATGTACCCGGCGCCGCGCACCGTGTGGATCATCGGCTCACGGCCCGCGTCGATCTTCTTGCGCAGGTAGGAGATGTAGAGCTCGACGACCGACTTCTTGCCGCCGAAGTCGTAGCTCCACACGCGATCGAGGATCTGCGCCTTCGAGAGCACGCGACGCGGGTTGCGCATGAGGAAGCGGAGCAACTCGAACTCCGTCGCCGTGAGTTCGATGGGCGTGCCGTCGCGCGCGACCTCGTAGGAATCCTCGTCGAGCGTGAGGTCGCCGACGGCGAGCACCGGGTCCTTCGCCTGCGCGAGGGTCAGGGTGGAACGGCGGATGAGTCCGCGCAGGCGCGCGACCACCTCCTCGAGGCTGAACGGCTTGGTGACGTAGTCGTCGCCGCCCGCGGTGAGGCCCGCGATGCGATCGTCGAGCGAGTCCTTCGCGGTGAGGAACAGCACGGGCGTCTCGGTGCCGTCGGCACGCACGCGCTGCAGCACCTCGAGTCCGTCGATGTCGGGGAGCATGATGTCGAGCACGATCGCGTCGGGGCGGAACTCGCGAGCGACGCGCACGGCGCTGAGCCCGTCGGCCGCGGTGCGCACGTCCCAGCCCTCGTAGCGGAGCGCCATGCGGAGGAGCTCGGTGAGCGACTGCTCGTCGTCCACGACGAGCACGCGCACCATCGAGCCGTCGCCCTTGGCGAGCTGCGGGGCGCGGTGCGGGGTGCTCGTGGCGGTGCTCATGTCTCCAGTATCCGCGCGCCCCTATGCGTTTCCTATGAGCCGGGTGACGGATGCCTGCGGGCTCGCCCTGGGCTGCGTCAGTCCCGGCGTCCCATGCCGAGTGTTAACGGTCGGGTCCGACTGACGTCGTTCGGTCGGACTCATTTGCGCGGACCGTCAACACTCGGCAGAGGGCCTCAGCCGATGCGGTAGAAGCGCCAGAACGGGTGCTCGATGTCGAGCACGTCGACGCGATCGAAGCCCGCCTCGGCCGCCCAGCGCCGCAGCGTCGGCGGGCGCAGCACCGTGCCGTTCGCGATCGTGCCGGATTCGGCGGTCGTCGCCGGCAGGCAGTGCAGCACGCTCATCGCGTAGAGCATGCGCTCGACGGGCTCCGCGTCGGGGTGGAACTCGTCGGCGACCCGCTCGTCGGCGACCAGGAGGGCGCCGCCGGGGCGGAGCAGCGCGCGGAACCCGGCCAGCGCGTGGATGGGTCGGCCCATGTCGTGCAGGGCCTCGAAGACGGTGACGAGGTCGAAGCCGGATGCCGCATCGACGCCTTCAGCTGCTGCGCGCGCCGAGGCGGCGGCACGCTCCACGGCGCCCGCGTCGGCGGCATTGCCGAGCACGAACTCGACACGGTCGGCGACACCCGCATCGAGCGCGTTCTCGCGGGCCTCCTGGATGGAGGCCTCGTCGAGGTCGACGCCGACGATGCGGGCGTTCGGGAACGCCATCGCCAGGCCGATGGTCGACCAGCCAACGCCGCAACCGGCGTCGAGCACCGTGCCGCCGGCGTCGAGCGCCGCGGCCCGGTCGGGCAGTTGCTCCATCCAGTCGCGCATCGCGAGAAGGTAGCCGGGGCGGTTCAGGGCGCCGAGCCCATGCCGCAGCTCCGCGCCGTACTCCTCGAACGCGACTCCCCGGCCGTGACGGAAGTCGGCGACAAGCTCGGGGAACGCGAGTGCGACACCGGCGAGCAGCCCCGCGACCGGGGCGGCGTGCGCCGGGTGCGTCTCGTCGACGAGCACCGGCACGTGGTGCTCGGGCAGGTGGAAGCGTCGTTCGACCCCGGAGCCGCCCGGCTCCTCGACGCCGACGTGGCCGGCGGCGGCCTGCTGCTCGAGCCACTCCCGCGCGTAGCGAGGGGCGATGCCGGCGAAGGCCGCGAGCCGGCCCGCGGTGATGGGCCCGTGCTCGTGCAGCGTGCGGTAGAGGCCGAAGTGACGGCCGAGCTCGATCGTGAGCAGCTCCGTAGCGCCGCCGAGCATCGCGATGAGCTGTTCGGCGTAAGCGCCGACCAGCTCCGCGGCCTGCTCCTCGGGCGAGGGCGCGACGGCGGGCGCGTCGGCCAGGAGGTGCGGGTTGCCGGGCGCTGCGGATGCCTCGCCGGAGGTCGTGGTGGTCAGGGTGTCGGACATCGTGGTTCCTTGCGTCATCGTGCGTGCATGCGGGCGGGTGCCCGGCACGAGCAGACAGTCAACGCCGATGGAGGCGGAGCGGAATCCCCGGATTCGGCCAACCCGTCATGGCCGGATCAGGCCAGCACGGAGCATCCGCTCGCTCAGATGAGCACGTCAGATGAGCTCGTTGCGCAGCGCCCAGGCCGCGGCCGCCGTGCGCGACGGCACCCCGAGCTTCGTGCGGATGTTCGCGATATGCCGGTGCACGGTATGCGTCGACAGCACGAGGCGCGCGGCGATCTCGGCGTCGGTTTCGCCGCGGGCGACGAGTCGCAGCACCTCGCGCTCACGTTCGGTGAGACGCGCGGCACCCGCGCCGACACCGGCGCTGGCACCCGCGCCCGCCGAACTGGGCTGGAGCGCCTCGACGGGCACCCCGAGGAACGAGAGCGTCTCGCGCACCACTGCACCCGAGTCGCCTCGCCATGGATAGTGGTCGTCGCCCTCGAGCGCGACGAAGCGCGCGTTGCGGATCCGGCCCGCCATGTCCTTGCCGAGGGCGAACGGGATGGCGCGATCGCCACGGCGGTGCAACACGAGCGTGGGCGCGAGCACGTCGCCGAGGTGTCCGGTGGCATCGAATTCGTACACCGCACGGAGTGAGGCGAGCGCGACCTCCCGCGAGGCCGTGCGCCGCTGGAACTCGACGAACTCGTCGCGCTCCTCGGCGGTGGCGTCGGGCAGGAACAGGTCGGCCAGCACGCGCGAGCCGAGCCCCCAGTGCTGCTCGATGATGCCGAGCATCGCCTCGCGCGCCGCCGGCGGGGCGAGGTCGGCGCCGCGGGCGTACGTCGCGTACAGCACCAGGCGGTCGACGCGTTCCGGATGCCGCGCCGCGAACAGCGAGGCCACGCCACCGCCCGATGACCCGCCGAACAGGGAGAGCGGTCCGGGACCGGGCGCCGCGACGTCGACGAGCGCCTCGAGTGTGGCGACCTCCTCCTCGAGCGAGCGCGCCGGCATGACGCCGCGGTCGGACACGCCGGCGCCGGGCCGGTCGTAACGGATCACCGTGCGATGCTCGGCGAGCGGCGTGACGAACCGGCGGAACCCCGTGTTGCGCCAGTCGAGCTCGAGATGGCTCGACCACCACCCGCCGATGACGAGCGGCGGCCCCGAGCCGACAGCCGACCACGCGATGGACGCGCCATCGACCTCCGCGTAGCGGATGACCTGGTCCTCGGGCTGCACGCCCTCAGTCTAGGAACGCGAGGGATGCTCGGCCTGGACGTACGGCTACACCATTCGCGTCATGCGCGCGTGATCGGCGAATACGCGCCGGCGTTCGTGCTCGAGCCCGGCATCGAACGCGGACGGCAGCTCACCGTGGAGCTCGGCCAGGAGCGCCCGGGCTCCGTCGAGCTCGTGGTCATCGTCGCCGACGACATCACCGAGCAGGATCGGCACGTACTCGCCGGGGAGCAGCAGTTCCTCGTGGTCGCCGCTCGGCGCGGTGACCACGCGAAGCACGCCGGCCGCCAGCTGCTCATCGAGCCAGACCTGCGCCCGCTGCAGGGGCACGTCGGCGAGTTCGGCGAAGGTGGCCGGGTCGACCGGTCCCGCCTCGAACAGCACGCGGTAATACCCGCGCTTTCGGCCGAACGCAATGGACGCGCGGGCACGACGCACGTCGGCGGGATCGGCACTGGTCGTGGGCGCGGCGGGGGTGCCCGCGAGGACGGTGGTCGTGATGGTGACGGTCTCGGACATGGTGGTGACTCCTCAGGTGGTCCCGCCCGGGTGGGCGTTCCGTTGCCGGCAATTCCACGCCGAAGGGGTCACTACGGCATCGCGCCTTCCGGCCATCGACGGATGGCCGGTTCGGGCCACGCCCGCTCCGTCACCTCACGCCGAGTAGGCCTGCAGCACGCGTAATGCGCCGAGCGTGACCCAGGGGTGCGGCTGCCCTGCGCGCACCGGCGGGAGGTGCGCCGCTCCGGGGTATGCACGACTCGCCGCCCAGCGTCCGTCATCGCGTCGGCGACGCCGGAGGACCTCGAGCGTGTCCTCCATGCGCGGGTCGTAGGCCACGCCGGCGTCGCGCAGTGCGTCGAGTCCGCGGAGCACGTCGAAGTGCCACCGCGGCGGATGATGCAGCCGCTCGAACTCGGGGTCCATCGGCTCACCGGTGCGCTCGCTGCGGAACAGCCGGTGCCGCAACAGGAACTCGATCGAGCTTGCGGTTGCCGCGGCGAGCTCGTCGGCGCGGTAGCGGTGTCCGTCGCGGCGGTACTGGGCGACGCCCTCGATGACGCTCACGGTGGTGTGCACCGACGAGTGCGTCGCGCCCGACCGGTTGGAGCGGCAGTTGAACCCGCCGTCGGGCATGAGTTGCGACAGCATGAAGTCCACGATGCTCGCAAGGTCGTCGGTGGGAGCGCCGAAGTAGCTCAGGTAGTTCAGCGCCATGCCGTTGATGCAGACATCGCTCTGCCCGATGGTGCGACTCGGGTTGAGGCCGCCGTCGGGCCCCTTCTCCTCGGAGAGGATCAGCGCACCGGTCCCCCGCGCCGCCTCGGTCTCGGGCAGGAGGCCGAGGTTCCTCAGCTCGAGGAGCGTGTAGTGGCTCGACGTCCACTTCGGCTGATAGAAGCCACGCCCCCAGTGCCCGCTCGGCCCGCGAGCCGCGAGCAGGGCGGCGCCGTCGCCCTCCACGGCGATGCGCCGGCGAAGTGCCGGGTCATCGTCCCCGAGGAGGTCGCGACGCGCCTGCCACACGACGGCCACGTCACCGGCGAGCAGCCACTCCAGCGTGGCATCCGTCACCTCAGCACCCCCTCGCTCGTCGTGCCGTTGCGGCAGACACCGCCCCCGCCGACCATCATGCCTCGCCGGGCGGACGAACGGCCGGAATCGCCGCGTCACCCCGGACGTCGGGGCCGGTGCGCGGTACGCTCAGGGCGTGCCCGATACGCCCTTCGCCCTCTTCGATCTCGAGGGCCCGGCGACGGCGCCGCGCATGGTCGCGCCGGCGCCGCCACGGCACCCGCATGAGCAGCGGGTCGTGGCGGATGCGAGCGACCGTGTCGCGTGGCTGCGGGCTCGCTCGCGGGGGGTCACGGCGACGGATGCCGCGAAGCTCGCGTCCTTGGCCTCCGTGCCCGCCGCGGCGTGGGAGAAGCTGCACGGTTCGCGCGGATTCGGCGGCAGCCGGTTCACCGATCACGGCCGCACCCGCGAACCGGTGATCGCCGACTGGGTTCGCCGCACGCACGGCATCCAGCCGTCGAGCCTGCTGTTCCACGCGGCATCCGACCACCGGCACCTCGCGACACCCGACGGCCTGCACGTGACGCCGCAGGGCGCGCTCGAACTCTGCGAGATCAAGACGACGTCGCGCGCGTGGCGCGGTATCCCACGCACCTACCTGCGTCAGGTGTGGTGGCAGCAGTACGTGCTCGGCGCCGAGCGCACCCTCTTCGTCTGGGAGCACCACGAGGACTTCGTGCCCGTCGACGCCGAACCGCGCTCTCGCTGGGTCGATCGCGACGACGACCAGATCGCGATCCTCGTGCGTCTCGCGAACGAGTTGCTCACCGCACTGCGCCCGCAGAACGAAGCCGTGTCGGAGGCGCGGGCGTTCTACCGACCCGGAGTGCTCGCGTGACGACCGTGCTCCTGCACGGACTCGGCGCCGACCGGCGCCAACCACTCGGGCTCTTCGAGTCCGTGGTGCAGGACGTCTGCGGCGCCGACGAGGTGGTCGTCGCCCCCGACGTGCGGGCCCACGGCGGCTTCCTCGCCGTCGGTGAGCCCGCCGACTTCGCCATCGACCGACTCGCGGCCGAGGTCTGCGAACAGGTGCCCGCGGCGATGGCCGACGCGGGGCGCGGCACGCGCGCGGCATCCGAGCCGGTCACCGTCATCGGCATCTCGATGGGCGCGGCGATCGCCCTGCGGATCGCGCTGCTCGGCCTGTTGCCCATCGCGCGGGCGGTCTTCGTGCGGCCGGCGTTCGACGACCGGTCGCTGCCCGAGCATCTGCGGCCGTTCCCCGTGATGGGGCAGATCCTCGCCGACGCGGGGCCCGCGGGTGCCGCCGAGTTCCAGGAGCGGGCGATCTACCAGCGGGTCGAGGCGGCATCACCGGCCGGTGGTCGGGCATTGCTCGCCCAGTTCCAGGCACCGGATGCCGCCCGCCGAGCCATGCGACTCGTCGAGATCCCGCGCAACCGCGCGTTCGAGGCCGAGCCCGAACTCGCCGAACTCGGGGCCCGCGGCATCCGCTCGTTCGTAGTCGGCGCGGTCCGCGACCCCGTGCACCCGGTGGCTGTCGCCGAGCAGTGGGCGGGCGCCCTGCGCACCCCCATGGAACTCGTGCCCGGCCGCGACGACGGGCAGGCCGCACAGACCGCGGCGCTGCAGGAGCGCGTGGCCCGCTGGCTCAGGCGGGGCTGAGGTCGCCGGGGTGTCCCTGGACTGAGCCGCGGACGAACGTCACCCGGCCCGTCGCCCCGCGATGGTCGGGAACGGGATCGGGCAGTTCTCCTCGAGTGCGCACACGGCGAGGTCGTCGCATCCGGCCTCGATCGCGCGCTCGAGCGTCGCCTCGATCTGCTGCAGGGCCGCGATCTTCTCACGCACCTGCACGAGCTTCGCGCGCGCGCTGTCGGCGAGACGCGGGCGCCGACGGTGCGCGTGGGACCCGATGTCGATCAGCTCGGCGATCTCGTCGAGCGAGAACCCGAGCGCCTGCGCGGCCTTGACCACCTGGAGCACGAGCACGGTGTCGTCGTCGTAGAGCCGATGCCCGCCGAGGCTGCGGTCGGGCTCCGCGAGGATGCCGCGGCGCTCGTAGTACCGCAGCGTCTGGAGGTTGACCCCGGCGCGTTCGGCGACCTCCCCGGCGCGGAGGGTCATGCGGTCGTCTCCCCCGAAGCGCGGGCGTGCAGCGCCGAGGCGACGAGCGCCTCGAGCACCGCCGCGTGCGGCGGTGGCACGGTGACCGCCATCACGGCGCCCGTGTCGCCTTCTTGGAACTCGAACGTGAAGAAGGAGCAGCAGGAGGTCTCGCGAGCGGCCAGGTCTCGTGCGGTGGCGGCGCTCCGAGCGGTGAGCGCGAACTCCGCACTCGTCGGGGAGGTACGGGTCACCCTGCGCAGCTCTGAGGCGAAGAGTCGCTCGAACTCCTGCTCGCGGAGCGGCCGTTCCACCGTCGGCAGCGTGCACGACGAGGGAACCCAGGTCACGGTTTCGGTACTCATGACTCCACGATAAACCTGTACTCGAGTACCGGTTGCAACCGATCACCGGCTCTGGCGCGGAGCTTGCGCAGGAGAATGGGCCCCATCCCTCCGGTGAGGCGGGGATGGGGCCTATTCTCCTGCACAAGCTGCGGCTCGGCGGGGCGGGGTGGTGGATGGATCAGCGCGCGGTCGACTGCGCGGCCTCGAGGACGGGGGCGGTGGCTCGCGCCGCCTCGAGGATGAGGTCGGTCACGGCGCCGGGCTGCGAGACCGTGACGGCGTGGGAGGCGTCGACCTCGAGGAGGTGGGCGTTCGCCCGCTCGGCCATGAAGCGCCCCAGTTCGGCGGGGATGGCGAGGTCCTGGACCGCGAGCAGCACCCACGACTCGATCGACTTCCAGGCCGCGCGTGTGGCCGGGGCCTCGAACGCGGCGAGCGCGAGCGGACGCTGGGTGATCGCCATCCGCCGCGCCACGGCAGGGTCGACGTCGCCGGCGAACAGGGCGTTGAACCGCTCCTGGTCGATGTAGAGCTCGGTCGCCGTCCCCTCGGGCGTGGGGTAGGCGACCGGCTGCGCGGCGCTGCCGAGCTCCGCGCCCGGGAACCTGACGACGAGGTCGGCGAGGCTCTCACCCGGCTCCGCGAGGAAGCTCGCGACGTAGACGAGCGCGGTGACATTCGGGTTGCCGTCGGCGGCGTGGCTCATGATGTATCCGCCGTACGAGTGGCCGGCGAGGACGATCGGGCCCTCGATGCTCGCGAGGACGCTTCGCAGGTACTCGGCATCGCTCTCGAGTCCGCGGAGCGGGTTCGCGACCGCGATCACCGGGTGTCCTGCCTGACGCAGCGCGTCGATCGAGCCGTTCCAGCTCGACGAGTCCGCGTAGGCGCCGTGGACGAGGACGATGGTCTGCTTGCCGGAGGTCGTGTTCATGGTGTGGTTCCTTTCGTGGTGGTGCGCTCCGCTTCGGAGCACCCTGGTGATTCGGTGTAACGCGTTTCGCGTGCAATATATTGCATTCACTTCCGAACGGCAAGGAAGTGCGTGCAATATGTAGTGTGCCCATTCCCGCGAATCGTCCGCCCGTCGACCGCTCGCTCCTGCGAGACGACGTCTACCGGCGCCTGCGCGACGCGATCGTGGACGGCACCTTCGCTCCTGGCGAACAGCTGAAAGACGGAGAACTCGCGACATGGCTGGGCGTGAGCCGGACCCCGGTGCGCGAGGCACTCCTTCGCCTCGCCCAGGGCGGGCTCGTCATTGCTCGACCGGGCCGGTCGACGGTCGTCAGCTCGCTCGACGTGCGGGCCACCCGAGACGCGCGCGATGTCGTCGCTGCCATGCACGCGTTGGCCGTTCGAGAAGCGGTCGAGCAGTTCACCGCCGCCGACCTCGACGTCATGCGCGACGCCGCCCTCCGGTTCGCAACGGCCCTCGACGCCGGCGACATCGACGCCGCCCTCCGCGCCGACGACGAGCTCCACGACATCCCGGTGATGGTCTCCGGGAACCGGGCGATCGCCACGGTCCTCGAGCAGTTCATGCCGGTGTTGCGTCGGATCGAGCGGGTCCGGTTCGCGTCAGCCGACGGACGCCGCTCGCCCGACCGTCACGACGAGCTCATTCGGCTCTGCGCCACCGGCGACGTCGACGGAGCCGCCGCCGTCGCGTACGACACCTGGCACAGCCTGCCGGTCACGGCGGACTGACGCAGACACCTGAACGGCGCGGGTCTCGAGCAGCGCGGTGCCGAGTTCGCTGCGCAGGTACAGCACGCTCCGGCCGTACCTCGTGCTGACGAGCAGCCCCGCGTCGCGGAGCACCCGCAGATGCTGGTTCACCGCCGACGCCGTGACCCCGAGCCGCACGCCCAGCTCGGTCGACGACGCCGGGTCGCCGAGGGCCGCGAGCAGGCTCGCGCGCGTCTCACCGAGCACGGCCGCGACCGCGGCGGGGTTCGCAATGCGCTCCGCCTCCCACAGCGCGCCCTGCCCGCGTGCCGAATACATGATCATGGGCGGTCCGTCGCCGACGGGAACGGAGACGCGCCTCGTGAACAGGGTCGGCACGAGTGTGAGCCCGTTGCCGTCGATCGCGAACGTGCGCTCGCGAGGATCGGAGAGCCGCACCGCCACGACGCCGTGCTCGTACGAGAGGCGCGACGAGAGCCCGTTGAGCATCGTGGCGAGGCCCGCCTGTGCGACCTGTCGCCCGCGATACACGACGTCGGCCTCGAGCACGGCGCGCATGCGCGGCCAGTACGGCTCGAAGCAGGTCTCCCACAGCTGCCGCAGCGCGCGCACGATGCGACGGAGCGCGGCGGTCGTCGAGCCGGCGAACGGTTCGGGCACGTGTCCGTGCACCGCGAGGAGGTCGGCGCGGAACACCTCGGGCGGTGTCGCGAGCAGCGCATCGAACTCGTCCTCGAGCCGGGTGAGCGGCGATGACGGACGGGGGTTCAGGAAGTCGGGCGTCCACATGCGTTCGTCGATGAGCGCGGCGAGGGTGCCGAGGTCGAGCCTCGCCCGAGCCTGCTCGGTACGACGAAGCCAGCCGAGCTGGAGCGGGAACCGCTCGGGCTGCCGGATCGCGCGCAGCGAGAGTGCGAGTTCGCTCAGCGGGGAGATGCCGAAGCGCACGGCGCCGACGTCGTCCTCGGTGAGCAGGTAGCGCAACATGTAGCACTACGCTACATCGTTTTCGACGGCCCGCACCGATCTGGGAGAACGGATCCGTGACCCACTCCCCCGTCCCCGACACCGGCACCCTCCCCGTCATCGAGCCCGAGCTCGACGACGCCGCCGCAGCGTCCGACGAGGCGGCATCCGCACCGGCAGTGAACCGAGCGGATGCCCCGGCCGCGCGCCGTGGGCTCGTGCGTCGGCTCGCGGCATCCGTCGACGACCCCGTGTTGCGCATCCTGGTCATCGCGACCCTGATCAGCCGGGTCGGCCGCGGTGTCTTCCTCACGGTGACCGTGCTCTACTTCACGCTCATCGTCGGGCTCGCCGCGCACGAGGTCGCCATCGTGCTCGCCGCGGCGAGCGCCGCGGGCGTGCTCTCATCGCTCGCGGGGGGATGGCTCGCCGACCGGATGAGCGCACGGCGACTGCTCATCGTGCTCTCGACACTCGACGGCATCGGCCTCATCTGCTACGTCTTCGCGGGCGACTTCGTGACCGCGCTCATCATCGCCGTACTGGTCGGAACCGTCGAGCAGGCGTCGAACTCGACGCGCATGGCGATCCTCGCGCGGGCGTTCGACAACGAGAGCCGGGTGCAAGCCCGGGCCGTGCTGCGCACCGTGACGAATCTGTCGATCGCCGTCGGCTCGGGCATCGGCGCGCTCGCACTCGTCGCCGGCACCGCAGAGGCGTACCGGTGGATCATCGTCGGCGCCGGGTTCATGTACCTGCTCGGCGTCACCCAGCTCGTGCGCCTGCCTGTCTCCGTCGACGCGCCGAGTCGGCCGTTGAGCGCTCCCGTGACGACGAAGACGGGGTCGACGGATGTCGCGGCATCCGCACGCTCGGAACGGCTCGCCCTGCGCGCGCACTCCCCCTGGCGCGACCCGCGCTACCTCGCGCTCACCGCCCTCAGCGCGATCTTCGGCATGCAGTTCGGCGTCGGCGAGGTCGGCGTGCCGCTGTGGATCGCGAACGAGACGGCCGCACCCGAAGCGCTCTTCGCGGTCGTACTCATCCTCAACACGGTCATCGTGGTGCTCTTCCAGGTGCCGCTCTCGAAGGGGACGCACGACCTGCGCATGGCCGGCCGCGTCTCGGCGATCGCGGCGTGGCTCATGGCGGCCGCGTGCCTCGTGTACGCGTCGGCCGCGGGTGTGGGGGCCGGCTTCGCGATCGCGATCATCCTCGTGGCGGCGCTGGCGCACGCCTTCGCCGAGGTGCTCTCGCAGGCGGGCGGCTGGGGCCTCAGCTTCGAGCTCGCCGACCCGGTGCGAGCCGGCACGTACCAGGGCGTGTTCGCGATGGGATACTCGGTCGGCGCGCTCGCGGCACCCCTCGTGGTCACGTCGACGGCGCTCTCGGTGGGACTCGCGGGATGGGCGATCCTCGCGGGCATCTTCCTCGCGTCGGGGCTCGGCACGTGGGCGATCGCGCGGGCGGCGGCGCGGGCCGCTGGGCACGCGACGCCTGCTGCGAGCACCTGACCCGTCCACGCCGGACTTCACGCGATCTGCAGGACGCAACAGCCGCCGAGATCCTGCGAATCGGCGAATCTCCTGCGAACCGAGCAGGGATCGGGTGCCCGACCACACCGTCGGCTAGGGTCACCGCATGGCAGGTGCGCCGACAATCGTGTGGTTCCGCGACGACCTGCGGGTCGCCGACCACCCGGCGCTGGCCGCCGCCGCCGACCGCGGCACGCCGATCGTGTGCGTGTACGTGCTCGACGAGGTCTCGCCCGGCATCCGTCCGCTCGGCGGGGCCGCGAAGTGGTGGCTGCACGGCAGCCTCGGCGCGCTGGCGGCGTCACTCGAGTCGCTCGGCGGCACGCTCGTGCTGCGTCGCGGACCGGCGGCGCGCGTCATCCGCTCGCTCGTCGACGAGACCGGCGGCGGCGCCGTGTTCTGGAACCGGCGCTACGGCGGCCCTGAGCGCGAGCTCGACGCCGCGCTGAAGGCCGAGCTCACCGACGCCGGCGGGGAGGCGCGCAGCTTCGCGGCGAACCTGCTCTTCGAGCCGTGGACCATCCGCACCGGGCAGGGCACGCCCTTCTCGGTGTTCACGCCGTTCTGGCGCGCCTGCACTTCGGCGCCTGAGCCGCGGCATCCGCTGCCCGCTCCGTCCTCGATCGAGGGCACGGATGCCGCGAGCGACGCGCTCGACGACTGGGGCCTGCTGCCCACCCGACCCGACTGGGCCGCGGGGCTCCGCACGTCGTGGACGCCGGGCGCCGACGCCGCGCATGCGCGGCTCGCGGAGTTCGTCGCCGACGACCTCGCCGACTACGACGAGGGGCGTGACCGTCCGGCGCTCGCGGCGACCTCGCGCCTGTCGCCGCACCTGCGCTGGGGCGAGCTGAGTCCCTACGAGGTGTGGCACGCCGTGCGCGAGCGGCGGGCCGGGGGGCCGGGCGCCGCTCGTTTCCTCAGCGAGCTCGGATGGCGCGAGTTCGCATGGCACGTGCTCTTCCACGCCCCCGACCTCGCGACCCGCAACTGGCGCGCCGAATTCGACGCGTTCCCGTGGCCGCCCCTCGACGACGCGGCCCTCGGCGCCTGGCAACAGGGCCGCACGGGCGTGCCACTCGTCGACGCGGGCATGCGCGAGCTGTGGGCGACGGGCGCCATGCACAACCGCGTCCGCATGGTCGTCGCGTCGTTCCTGACGAAGAACCTGCTCATCGACTGGCGCCGCGGCGAGGAGTGGTTCTGGGACACCCTCGTCGACGCCGACGCCGCTGCGAACGCGTTCAACTGGCAGTGGGTCGCCGGTTCGGGGGCGGATGCCGCGCCGTACTTCCGCATCTTCAATCCCGAGCTGCAGGCGGCGAAGTTCGACCCACGTGGGGAGTATGTGCGGCGCTGGGTGCCCGAGGCCGGCACCGACGCGTATCCGGAGCCGATCGTCGACCTCCGCGAGAGTCGTGCGGCCGCGCTCGCGGCTCATGAGCAGGTGAAAGCGGCGCGCGTTCGGGAATGATGAGACGGTCGGCACGACATGCACGGTCTCGCCGGAAGCCGTTATGCTGTGCACGATCGGTCTCATGGTTGCCTGAACTTCAACTCCCCTCGCCTCCCGCCCCTCGCCGTTTCTGACCACGGCCAGGGCGAGTTTCGGCACGCCGTTCTGAGCGTGCGCTCACCTTGCAGGCAAACGGGCTCTCCGCTCTTCCGATGATCCGCTCATCCGCGGTTCTGCGTCGAGGGCCCATCGCATCCGGAGACCGTGATGTCCACCGAACAACTGTCCTATCGAGCTGCGCTGCGTACGCGACACGTCGCTCGTTCCTTCCTTCCGAGCATCATCGGGCGGCTGTCCCTCGCGACATCCGGCCTCGCGTTGGTCTTCCTGGTCGAACGGTCCACGGGCTCGTTCGCGATCGCCGGCGTGGTGATCGCCACGCTCGGCATCGCCAACGTCGTGGCAACCCCCTGGCGCGCGCGGCTCATGGATCGGCGGGGGCAGACAGTGGTGCTGACGGCGCTCAGCCTCACCTACGCCGCTTCGCTCGTCGCCCTCGGTCTCAACGCGTATGCGGAGCTGCCGATGCTGCTGTGCCTCGGGGCGATGGCCGGGGCATCCTCACCGCCGTTCGCGACCAGCATGCGGGTGCTGTGGTCGACGGCGTTGCCGCCGGGCGGACTGCGCACGCGCGGGCTCAGCCTCGATGCCGTGGCCGGGGAGGTGACGTACGCGGTCGGTCCCCTGCTCACGGCCGTCCTGGCCGCGGCCGTCGACCCGTTCGCGTCGCTGCTCCTCTCGGTCGGCTGCATCGCGGTCGGTGCAGCGTTGTTCGTGACCAGCCCGCTGTCTCGCGAGCAGCGTGGTTCGCACGGCACCGAGCACACTGCGCCGGTCACCAGCTCCCCGCTGCGCACCCGAGGCTTCCCGCCCGTCGTGCTCGCCATGGTCGCTCCCGGAATCGTCCTCGGTGCCGTGGACATCGCGGCGCCGGCCGTTGCCGCCGAGCAGGCGAACACGGTGCTCTCAGGGGTGCTGCTCGCCCTCTTCGCGGGCGCGAGCGCCGTCGGCGGCCTGCTCTACGGCTCCCTGCGGTTGCGATCCGTCCTGGAACGCCAGCTGCTCGTCCTGACCCCGGTGCTCCTCCTCGTCGCCGCCGCCACCGGGCTCGTGGGCGGCACCGTCGCGGCACTGATCGGCTTCGTGCTGAGCGGCCTCTTCCTCGCGCCGGCGCTGATCGCCGGGTACCTCGCCGCGAACGCGCGCGCCGATCATTCGGTTCGCACCGAGGCGAACGGCTGGATGGACACGGCGGTGCAGTTCGGTGCGGCGCTCGGCGCCGCAGTGTTCGGCGCCCTCACCGACGTCGCCGCGCCCGGGCACGCGCTCGCGATGAGCGCCGTGGTCCCGGGTGTCATCATCGCGACCTGTGCACCGTTCCTCCTCCGATCGCGACGTCATGAAGTGTCGGAGCAGCCCTGATCACGATCGTCTCGCGGGTCGGGCGCCTGCTCATCCGGGCGATGTTCGCCTTCATGTCGGCAGTGCCGCATAGGCTCACCTCGTGGCCACCCTCGACGACCTGCGCCGCACTGCCGTCGCGCTGCCCGGCACCGAGGAGCGCGCAACGACCGGCGGGGCGGCATGGTTCGTGCGCGGCAACCTGTACGCGTGGGAGTGCCATCCTTGGCCGAGCATCCCCGCAGACATACGCGAGACGATCGCGGCCGAGCTCGTCGTCGGGGTGAAGGTCGCCGACCGCCTCGACGCGCTCGCCCTGGTCGAGATGGCGCCCGACGTCTTCCTGCGCACCACGACCACCTGGGGCGAGCCGAAGGTCGCATTCCGTATGGCGGGCATCGACGACGAGCATCTCGCCGAGCTCGTCACGGAAGCGTGGCGCGTGCAGGCTCCGAAGTACCTGCGGCGTGAGCTCGACGACGTGGGCACGTAGCGAATCTCCCGACGGCCGGTGTGAGATGCTGCTGGCGTGCCTTCCCCGCAGTCGCTGAGCGAATCGGAGCGCCGCACGGTCGCAGCGTGGGCCGCAGACTGTGCTGAGCGAGTCTTGGTCGTGTTCGAAACGGAGGCTCCGGCAGATGGTCGACCGCGTGATGCCATTGCTCGAGCTCGAGCGTTCGCGCGCGGTGAGCTCGACGCCGCCGGTGAGATACGCCGGCGGTTCGTTGCCGGTCGGGCTGCGCATGCCGTGCGCTCTCCTGCGGCCACGGCTGCCGCCCGGGCCGCCGCTCAAGCCGCCGGGGTCGCTCACATGGGCGCGCACGCTCTCGGCGCCGCCGCCTACGCCGCGAACGCGGCCGGGCTCGCCGCTCCCGACAGGCCGGCGGCCGTCCGCGACGAGATCTCGTGGCAGCTCGAGCGCATGAACGACGAAACGAGGTCGGCGCTTCGGCAGTTGCCGTTGGTCGGCGAGGACTCGGCGGGTCCTCTCGGCTCAGGACTTCTCGCGTCCGGCATCCTCGGGTCGATCATCCGGGAGACCCAGGCCGCCCTGACCGGTACACCGCCGCAGGAGGATCTCGGGTCGTCCGCTTGAGGTCTCGCTACTGAGTCCGCCGAGCGACCATCCGTTCTTCGAGTTGCCACGTGCGTGCCTCATCATCCGACCACTCCCCGAGCCACACGAAGCGGTCCCGGCTGATCTCGGTGAAGCGCCAGCGCAGGAGGGGTTCCTCGTCGAGGCTGACGAGATGGATCTCACCCTCGACCTCGCGGCCGATGAACTTGCGAACCCGTGCGTTGATCGGTTCGATCCACGTCGATCGCCAGGCGCCGATTCGCTCGTCGAAGAATCGGATCGTCGACCCGTGGAATGCGTACCCCGGCTCGCCGGCACCCGGACTTCCGACGGAGGGAACCACCCACACGTCCTGAACGGCGCGACCGCCGAGCACCCAGCCGAAGTGGAGCTCACCGCGGACGTCGAGTGGCGCGCGGGGATCACCGGGACGACTCCACTCCAACTCCCACGAACCGATGAATCGACCGAATGTCTCCAGCTCCGAATACGACGGTGCGGTCGCGTGGAGCGCTGCAGCAAGCGACATGACCTCAGGCTAAGCGGAGCGACCGACATCGAACGGCCCGGATGTCGAGGCCCCTCGACGGGACCGGCCCGAGCGACCGACCTACGTCAGCGGCTTCTCGAACCAGAGGTCGGCGTAGAACTCGTCGTTGAACGGCTCGACCTCGACGTAGCCGGCCTTGCGGTACATCGCGATGGCCTCGGTGAGCGTCGCGTTCGTCTCGAGAGTGACGGATGCCGCGCCGTGCTCGCGTGCGGCCCGCTCGAGTGCCTCGAGGATGCGCCGCCCGACGCCCATGCCCCGCACGGATTCGTCGACCCACATGCGCTTGAGGTACGCGCTGCCGTCGTCCTGGAACAGCACGCCGCCGCAGCCGATCGCCCGGCCGTGCAGACGGGCGAGCACGAACAGCCCGGTCGGTTCCGTGAACTCGTGCATGTCGGGATGCAGGCTCTGGCCGGCGTCGAATCCGTCGGCGAAGCGACGGGTGAGCTCGTCGTAGTAGGCGGCGAGGCACCGGCGAGCGTCGTCGGACGCGACATCCGCCGGCTCCACCTCGACGAGACCCGCGTCGAGCAGGCGCATGACCGTGCCCATGGCGTCGACGAGCCGACGTCGCTGCCCATCGCTGAGCGGGGCGAGCAGCGACGCCGCGAGCTCGTCGCTGCGCCGGTCGAGCTCTGCAAGCTCGGCGCGGCCGGCGTCGGTCGAGCGGACGCTCCGCACGCGGGAATCGGCGGGCGACGCGTCGACCGTCACGAGACCCTCGCGCTCGAGTGAGCGCAGCAGCCGGGAGAGGTAGCCCGAGTCGAGCTCGAGCCGCTCCCGGATGTCGCGCACGTCGACGCCGCCACCGTCGACTTCCCACAGCACTCGCGAGGCGCCGAGCGATCGGGCGCTGCCGAGGTAATGGTCCTGCAGGACGCCGATGCGGGAGGTCACCGCACGATTGAACGCACGCACGCTTGCGATGGCGGTGGGATCGGCAATGGAAACGGCCTGATCGATCATATTGCTGACCTTAGTCAGAGAACGGGGAATCGACAAGACTCAGGGCACGATCACCGATCCTCGCACTCCTCGCAGAGCGAGCGCCTCGGTGGCAGGATCGTCACCATGGGGGCCGACACCATCGAGATCTCAGCACGTTCCACCGACGGGCGTTCCTTCAGCGTCGCGGATGCCTCGGGCTCGCCCGTCGTCGCGGGCTCGCTCGTCATCGTGGCGGGCGACGGCGCGCGGCAGCTCGCGCTCGTCGAATCGCGGTCGGAGACCGAGCCGCCGACGCTGCGCGGCCGCCTGCTCGGCGAGCTCGTCGACGGACGCCTCGACACCCGCAGCAGCCGAGCGTTCGACCGCGCGAACCTCGAGCCCGCCGACCTCGACACCCTCGACCTGCTGCACCGCACCACCGGCGCACGACTCGAGGTCGGCACGGCACTCACCGCTCCCGGCGGCGCCGCGCGGCTCCTCCCCCACCGCTTCAACCGGCACACCTTCTGGTGCGGTCAGAGCGGGTCGGGAAAGACGTACGCGCTCGGCGTCGTGCTCGAGCAGCTCATCACGCACACCGCCCTGCCGATCGTGATCTTCGACCCGAACTCCGACTTCGTGCGCATCGGCGAGGTGAACCCCGGCGCCGACGGCCCGACGGCCGAGGCGCTCGCGCAGCGCGACATCCGGGTGCTCCGTCCGAACGTCGAGGGCGCCGAGCCGTTGCGGGCGCGGTTCACGAGCATGCCGATCGCGTCGAAGGCCGCGGTGCTGCAACTCGACCCCGTCGCCGACCGGGAGGAGTTCAACTCCCTGCTGCACATGCGCGACGTGCTCGACACGATCGAGATCGACCGGATCCTGCCGACGCTCCGCGAGTCGGACGACCCCGCCCACCGGCGCCTCGCGCTTCGGCTCGAGAACCTCGGCGTGCTCGACTGGGAGGTGTGGGCGGGCACCCGCACCGCGGCGACCGAGGTCATCGACGAGCGGCCGGATGCCACGGTCCTCGACCTCGGCGGATTCTCCACGCCCGAGCAGCAACTCGTCGTCGCACTCTCGGTGCTCGACGAGCTCTGGGAGCGCCGCGAGGAACGACGGCCCGTCCTCCTCGTGATCGACGAGGCGCACAACCTGGCGTCGCCGACCGTCGACTCAGCCCTCGCCATCGCGGTGCGCGAGCGCCTCATCCAGATCGCCGCCGAGGGACGCAAGTTCGGGCTGTGGCTGCTGCTCTCGACCCAGCGGCCGTCGAAGGTGCATCCGGGCATCATCAGCCAGTGCGACAATCTCGCGCTCATGAAGATGTCGTCGCCCATCGACCTCGTCGAGCTCGGCACCTACTTCGGCTACGCCCCCGCCGAGCTCATTGCGCGGTCGCCGTGGTTCCGTCAGGGCGAGGCGCTGTTCGCCGGCGGATTCGTGCCGGCACCCACGCTCCTGAAGATGGCCGCGCGGGTCACGCCCGAGGGTGGCAGCGACGTTGGCGTGCCGCTGCGCTGACCTGCGCTGACCTGCGCTGCGGTTGCGCAGGGCATTCAGCTTGCGCAGGAAAATGGGCGCCATCCCTCCTGTGGGGAGGGGATAGCGCCCATTTTCCTGCACGAGCTGGAGCCGGGGCTGCGACGTCCTACAGGAACCGGGTGTACGCCGGGATCGTGAGGAACGTCGGGAACTCCGGCTCGAGCGCGACCGAACGGAACACCGAGATGGCGTCGTCGAAGCGGTCACCGTCGAAGCGGGGCAGCTCGGCGACGGCCACGGCCATGAGTCGCACGATCGACGTCTGGTCGATGCGCGTGCCCTCGGCGGTCACGGTGTTGTCGTGCAGCCACTGCCAGACCTGCGAGCGCGAGATCTCGGCGGTCGCGGCGTCCTCCATGAGGTTGTCGATCGCGGCGGCGCCGACACCCCGCAGCCACGACTCGATGTAGCGGATCGCGATCGAGATGTTGTCCTGCACGCCCGCCTCGGTGATCTGACCGCCGGCCGACGGGATGTCGAGCAGGTCGGCCGCGGTGACCGCCACGTCGTCGCGCAGGCGGTCGACCTGATTCGGCCGGTCGCCGAGCACCGCGTCGAACTCGGCACGCGCCGTCGGGATGAGGTCGGGGTGGGCGACCCACGTGCCGTCGAACCCGTCGCCCGCCTCGCGGCGCTTGTCGGCCGAGACCGCGGCGAGGGCGCGCTCGGTGACCTCGGGGTCGCGACGGTTCGGGATGAACGCGCTCATGCCGCCGATCGCGAACGCACCCCGCTTGTGGCACGTCTGCACGAGCAGCTCGGTGTAGGAACGCATGAACGGCACCGTCATCGAGATCTGCTTGCGGTCGGGCAGCACCCACCGGCGGCCGCGGGAGCGGAACGTCTTCACGATCGAGAAGATGTAGTCCCAGCGTCCGGCGTTGAGTCCGGCGCAGTGGTCGCGCAGCTCGTAGAGGATCTCGTCCATCTGGAACGCGGCCTGGATCGTCTCGATGAGCACGGTCGCGCGCACGGTGCCCTGCGGGATGCCGAGCGCGTCCTGCGCGAACACGAAGATGTCGTTCCAGAGCTTCGCCTCGCGGTGCGACTCGAGCTTCGGCAGGTAGAAGTACGGTCCGCGGCCCTGCTCGATCAGCTTGCGGGCGTTGTGGAAGAAGTACAGCCCGAAGTCGACGAGCGAGCCCGACGCGTGCATGGCACGGCCGGCCCGGTCGTGGAACTTCAGGTGCTTCTCCACGAGGTGCCAGCCGCGCGGACGCATCACGATGGTCGGCGTCTCGGTCGCGGTGACCCGGTACTCCTTGCCCTCGGGGCTCGTGTACTCGAGGTTGCCGCGCAGGAAGTCGAAGAGCGACAGCTGTCCCTCGATGACGTTCTGCCAGGTGGGGCTGGTCGCGTCCTCCTGGTCGGCGAGCCAGACCTTCGCGCCCGAGTTCAGCGCGTTGATCGCCATCTTCCGGTCGGTCGGACCGGTGATCTCGACGCGACGGTCCTCGAGGCCGGGGGCGCCGCCGGCGACGCGCCAGGACGCGTCGTTACGGATCCACTCGGTCTCGGGCAGGAACTTCGGGTCGCGCCCGTTCGCCGCGTCGACGCGGTTCTGCAAGCGGATGGCGAGCAGCTCGTGCCGGGTGTGCGCGAAGCGGTCGTGCAGGTCCGCGAGGAACTGCAGCGCCTCGGGCGTGAGGATCTCGTCGTAGCGCTCGCCGAGCGGCGCGGCGACCTCGATGCGGGGCTCCACAGTCTGGAAGCTACCAGTTGCGGGCGCAGGCGGGCTCACGGTGCGGTTGGTGGAATCGGATGCCGCGGCATCCGTTCGCTCGAGCATCATGCTGGGCGTGGTGTTCATGGTCGTCTCTCCTCCGCTGGTGCGGGCGGGTGTCAGTGGTTGAACTGCTCTTCCTCGGTCGATCCGACGAGTGCGAGGGTGGCGCTGTTGGGGTTCAGCGCGGTGGCGATCTGGTCGAAGTAGCCGGTGCCGACCTCGCGCTGGTGGCGCGTGGCGGTGTAGCCGGATGCCTCCGAGGCGAATTCCGCCTCCTGGAGTTCGACGTAGGCGCTCATGTGGCGCTCGCTGTAGTCCTTCGCGAGCGTGAACATGGAGTGGTTGAGGGCGTGGAAGCCCGCGAGGGTGATGAACTGGAACGCGTAGCCCATTGACGCGAGCTCGCGCTGGAACTTCGCGATCTGGTCGTCGTCGAGGTGGCGCTTCCAGTTGAACGACGGCGAGCAGTTGTAGCTCAGTCGCTTGCCCGGGAACTTCGCGTGCACGGCCTCGGCGAACCGGCGGGCCAGGTCGAGGTCGGGCTCACCCGACTCGACCCAGAGCAGGTCGGCGTACTCGGCGTAGGCGAGGCCACGCGCGATGACCGGCTCGATGCCGTTCTGCACGTTGTAGAAGCCTTCGGCGGTGCGCTCGCCCGTGATGAACGGCTTGTCGCGCTCGTCGTGGTCGCTCGTGAGGAGCGTTGCGGCGAGGGCGTCGGTGCGGGCGATGATGATCGAGGGGACGCCCGCGACATCCGCCGCCAGACGCGCCGCGTTGACGGTGCGGATGTGCTGGCCGGTCGGGATCAGCACCTTGCCGCCCATGTGGCCGCACTTCTTCTCGCTGGCGAGCTGGTCCTCCCAGTGCACGCCCGCGGCGCCGGCCTCGATCATCTGGCCCATCAGCTCGTACGCGTTCAGCGGGCCGCCGAAGCCGGCCTCGGCGTCGGCGACGATCGGGGCCATCCAGTCGCGGTCGTCGGTGCCCTGCTCGATCTGGCCGGCGCGCAGCAGCGCGTTGTTGATGCGGCGCACGACGGCGGGAACCGAGTTGGCGGGGTAGAGCGACTGGTCGGGGTAGGTCTGGCCCGAGAGGTTCGCGTCGGCCGCGACCTGCCAGCCCGAGAGGTAGATGGCCTTGAGGCCGGCGCGCACCTGCTGCACGGCCTGGTTGCCGGTGAGGGCGCCGAGCGCGGCCGACCACTCGGGGTCCTCCATGCGCTCGAACGCGGTGCCGGTGTTCTTCTGGATGTCCTCCCAGAGCTTCTCGGCGCCGCGCTTGGCGAGCGTGCGCTCCTCGCGCACCGGGCCGCGAAGGGCGATGACGTCCTCGGCGGTGTAGTCACGGCGGACGCCCTCCCAGCGCGGGTCGGCGTCCCACTCGAGCTGCAGCTGGGCAGCGGTCTGGGTCTGGTCGCCAGGTCGGTTGGTGCTCATCGTGGTGCTCCTTCGGTGCAGCGGGGCGGATGTCTCGGTGTCCCGTTCGGCGTCTGCTTCGCCGCCGCGCGGGGCCTGTGTTTCCATGCTGCGGGCCGTTCAGCACCGTCACCCGACGATTCGGGGGGTGAACTTTCGGTGTTCTTCTGCGTTGCGGAAATCCCCGGTGGTCGAGGAGCCCGAAGGGCCGACTCGACCACCGGGGAGACGGTCAGGCGGCCTCGCGCGCCGCGTGCACCTCGTCGAGCACGCTCGTGTGCTCAGGGACCCATCCGAGCAGGCGGGCCCGCTCGCCACGCGCCTGCTGGTCGAGCAGGATGGCGTCGGCGAACGCCGCACCGAAGCGCGCCCTCGCGTCGTCGGCCGTCTCGGCCACGACACCCGCGGGACCGGCCACCGACTCGGCAACGGCCCGAACGGTCGTCGGGTTGCCGTCCGAGCCGATGAGACGACCCAGCGGTTCGGGGTGCTCGACCGCGAGCAGGTAGAGCCGGGCGAGATCGTCGACGTGCACCCACGTCCAGTGCTGCTCGCCGCCACCGATGAGCGTCAGCGCCCCATTCGCCGCCCGCGGTCCGTCGGTGATGAGACCCAGCAGCCCCGCGTCATGACCGTAGACCACCCCGGGCACCACGATCGTCGCATCGAGGCCCGACGCGAGCAGCCGCTCCTCCTGCGGCACCCGCCACGCGACGAGCTCGCCGGCATCGGTTGCGTCATCGTCGCGGATGTCCCCGCCGGCGCCGTAGAGCCAGACCCCGCTCGTGAGCACGAACCGCCGCCCGGTCCCGGTGAACGACCGGATGACGGTCTCGATGACAGCCGCGTTGAACTCGTCGGCACCGTCGGCCGGCGCGGCCGTGTGGATGGCGGCGTCGACGCCCTCGAGCGCGGACGCGAACCACGTGGCATCCGTCACCTCGCCCTCGAGAGCCGTGGCGCCGCGCGCCGAGACCTTCGCCGCGGCGTCAGCCGTGCGCACGACGGCGACCACGTCATGGCCGGCGCCCGTGAGCGCGTCGAGCACGGCCGATCCGATGTACCCGGTTCCCCCGGTCAGGAGTATTCTCATGGGCGTCACGGTATCCATTGGATACTGGTTACTTCAACGGAACTTTCCCCGACGAAACCGAGGAGCCCATGTCACCGGCATCGACGGCCACCCTGCTGCCCCCGCGCACGTCGGGCGCATCGACCCGCGACGGGGGGCCGGGCGTCGTCGACGAGGTCGAAGAGGTCGACGTGCTCGACCCGAACTGCCCGAGCCGCATCGCTTTCAGCCGCATCGGCGAGCGCTGGACGATGTTCGTGATCCTCGCCCTCTCGAATGGGCCGATGCGCTTCACCCAGCTCAAGGCTCGGGTCGGCGTGGTGACCCCGAAGGTGCTCACCGAGACGCTCCGCGCCCTGGAACGCGATGGCCTCGTCTCGCGGGCGGTGTTCCACGAGTCGCCGCCGCGCGTCGAGTACGCGCTCACGCCGCTCGGCGCCTCGCTCCTCGAGCCGATCCAGGCGATGCGCCAGTGGGCGGAGCGCCATGTGCCCGAACTGCTCGAATGCCGCGAACGCGCCGACGCGGCATCCGACGCCTGAGACTTCTCGGCCGACTCCGGACAGACGGATGCCCCGCCCGAACGTGTGGGCGGGGCATCCGGAGCGCGATCAGCTCCTGTGCTGCTCGGCTGCGTGCTTCGCGTCCGAAGACACGGTGGACGCCGCGTCGGCGCCCTCGGCCTTGACGGTGTCGACCGCCTCGGTCGCACGCCCCTTCACGGCGTCGACGGCCTCGCGGGCCGGCTCGCGAAGGTGATCGGCGGACTCCATCGCGGCGTCCTTCGCCTTGTCGACGAGCGGCGCAGCGGCCTCCTTCACCTTCTCGGCGGCCTCCTGCTCCTTGCGCGACGCCGGGATGAGCGACGCCGCGAGCAGGCCGACGCCGAAGGCGATGAGACCGGCCGCGACCGGGTTGCCCTCGGTCGCGCGGGCGACCTTGCGAGGTGCATCGGCCACGGCTTCGCCGGCATTGCCGACGGCATTCTGCGTCGAGCCGGATATGTCGCTCGCAGAACCCATCACCCGGTCGCTGATGCGCGAGAACGCGCGCTTGACCTTGTCGGTCTGTCGCTGGGCGGCCTTGGCCGGGTTCACCTTGTCGGCGAGCGCATCGACGTCCTGGCCGAGTTCACGGCGGGTCCGCTCGATATCGTCGCGGATCACATCGGGGTCACTCATCGGTTCTCCTCATTCCTCTTCAATGCGTCTGGGATCTTCTTCACGCTCTCGACGGTGTCGGGCATACCGCGCACCTCGTCGAACTCCTTCTTGCCGACGACGTAGAGCACGACGGCGACGATGGCCCAGAGGGCGGCGACGAGCACCGCCGACCAGGCGTTGCCCATCAGGTACCCGAGCGCCCACCAGAGGGCGATCGAGAGGAAGAGCAGGGTGAACCATCCGGCCACGCCCGCGCCGCCGTACATGCCGGCGCCCTTGCCCGCCCGCGTCGCGGTCTGGCGCAGCTCGGCCTTCGCCAGCTCCACCTCCTGACGCATGAGCGTGGAGACGTCGCGGCTCACCTCGCCGAGCAGGTCGCCGAGCGACGTGTTCGCCGCCTGGCGCTCCGACGGTGTCGGGATGTCGTCGGCATGCCGAGGCGTGCCGTAATTGGGATCAGTGGACATCAGAACCCGCCCCTGCGCTCGCCCGGCGATCCCGGCTCCTCGACGCTCGGCGTCTCGGTGTACAGGTCGGGGTCGGCCCCGGTGTACAGGTCGGGGTCGGTTCCCGCCGTCGGATCGGTCCAGTCGGTCGCACCGGCTGCGCCGGTCGCACCGACCGTGCCGGTTGCGCCCGCGCCCACCGGGGCGCCGAGGCCGGTGGCCTCCGCAGGCGTCAGGTCGGGCATGACGGTCGTCGGGCGGCTGCCCATCGTGTTCGGAGTGCCACCGTAGGCGGCGGCATCCTCGTCCTCGTCGGGCGTCATGAGCGCTCGCGTGAGTCGACCTGCGACCACGCCCGCACCGAGTGCGACCGCGAGGAAGACGCCGGGACGCCGACGGGCGAACGACTTCACCTCGAGGAGCAGGGATCCGGGGTCGCGCTGGTCGAGCCAGTACGCGACGCGGTCGACGCGGTCACCGGCCTCACGAACGAGGTCGCTGGCCATGCCGGGCTCGTCGGAACGGTCGGCCATGCTCGAGAGCTGGCCTCCGACCCCGTGCAGACCGCTGGCGACGCGGGCCTGCTGCGTGGCGGCCTGAGACCGCAGTTCATCGCGAGCCTGGCCTGCGAGGCGGCGGGCCTGCCGCTTCGTCTCCGAGGCGACAGCCTTGGTCTCTCCCTTGGCGACGCCCGCGACGCGCTGGCCTTCCTCGCGCGCTTCGTGCGCCAGTGCCTTCGCGTCGTCCTTGATGGGGGGCTTCGTGCCGGACGTGCCGCTGCCCGTGCCGGTGGCGCCGGTCGTGCCGGTGTACGTGTCGCCCGTGCCGGTGGTGGCGTAGGTGCCACCTGTTCCGGTCGTGTCCGCGTACGGGTCGCCCGAGGCGCCGGGCAGTCCAGATGGTGTGCTGTTCGTCATCTCGTGGACTCGCTTCCTATCGTGGTCCATGCGGGAGCGCCAGAGTGCCCCCGCGGTGTCCCCAAGGTAGGCATGCTCATCCCTCCCCGAGTAGGGACTTGCGGGCTGGCGAAGCGTGGCGTATAACCGCGGGCGCGGGGCCCGGTGCGAGGCCGATTTCGCGCCGGACGGCGCATTCTCGTGGCAGGGTTCCGGCAGGTCAACCGGCTTCCCGCACGCGCCCGCACCGCATAGCGTCGCTGCTTTGAGGGGCTGCTTTGAGGGGGACCGATGCGCTACGGATACAAGCTCTCATCGGAAGGCTTCGGCCCCACCGAGCTCGTGCGTCAGGCGAAGCAGGCCGAGGCATCCGGATTCGATTTCGTCGACATCAGCGACCACTACCACCCCTGGCTGGACTCGCAGGGGCACTCGCCGTTCGCGTGGACGGTGCTCGGCGCGATCGCGGCGAGCACCGAGTCGCTCGGACTCGTGACGGGCGTGACCTGCCCGACGATCAGGTACCACCCGGCGATCATCGCCCAGGCCGCCGCGACGCTCGCGATCATCTCCGACGGGCGATTCACGCTGGGCGTCGGCGCGGGCGAACGCCTGAACGAGCACGTGGTGGGCTTGGGCTTCCCAGCCGTCGCCCAACGGCAGGCGATGCTGCGCGAGGCGCTCGAGATCATCCGCCTGCTCTGGCAGGGCGGCTACCGGTCGTACCGCGGCGAATACCTCGATCTCGAGGACGCTCGGGTCTTCGACCTGCCGCACGAGCTGCCCCGCATCGCGGTGGCCGCCGGTGGGCCGGATGCCGCGAAGCTCGCCGCCGACCTCGGCGACGGCCTGTTCGGCACTGAGCCCAAGGCCGAGCTGTTCGGCGCCTACCACGGTGCGGGCGGCGACGGGCCCACGTACGGCGAGGTCGGTCTCGCCTGGGCCGAGGATGAGGCAACCGCCATCGACGCCGCGTTCGAGTCGAGCCGCTGGTCGCTCACGGGCTGGAAGGTCATGAGCGAGCTGCCCAACCCGGTGAACTTCGAGGCATCCGCTGCGTTCGTGCGCAAGGAGGACGTCGCCGCGCAGATGCCGTGCGGGCCCGACGTCGCGAGGCATCTCGAGGCGATCCGCGAGTACCAGGACGTCGGCTACGACCACGTCGTGCTCGCGAACAACGGCCCCGACCCCGACGGCTTCATGGACTTCTTCGCGCGCGAGCTGAAGCCTGCGCTCGACGGATGAGCTCGGAATTCGTCAGCTCCTTCACCACCTGCTGCACGCGCAACGGGCAGATTTGCGCCCATCGATGCCGCGACACGCAGAACTTTCACAGTTCTTCGGTTTGCGGCATCCGGTTGCCCGTGTGACCATCGGAGCATGGTCATCGCGGATCCGATCACTCGCACGACACTCACGGCCGTCTCCGGCGAGCCTGCCGACGTCGGCGACGAGGTTGATGCGCTGACGCTCGGCCGGCGCATCCGCGAGCATCGCACGGCCATCGGCATGACGCTCGGGGAGCTCGCCGCCGCGATCGACCGGGCACCGTCGCAGGTGTCGGCCATCGAGAACGGCAAGCGAGAGCCGCGGCTCTCGATGTTGCGCACGATCGCCCTCGCGCTCGGCACCACGGTCGACGATCTGCTGCGAGCGGATGCCCCGTCCGAGCGCGCCGCCCTCGAGATCGCCGTCGAGCGCGCCCAGCGAGGCCCGGTGTTCGCCGCGCTCGGACTGCCGCCGTTCCGCGTGGCGAAGGGCATGAGCGACCAGACGCTGCAGACGATCCTCGCCCTGCACCACGAGATCGACCGCCTGCACCGCGAGCGCGCCGCGACCCCCGAGGAGGCACGTCGCGCCAACGCCGAGCTCCGCGCCGAGATGCGCGCCCGCGACAACTTCTACCCCGAGCTCGAGGCGAAGGCCGCCGAGCTGCTCGAAGCCGTCGGCCACACGGGCGGACCGGTGTCGCACCAGCTCGTCGCCGACATGGCCTCGCACCTCGGCTTCTCGCTGCACTACGTCGGCGACCTGCCGCACTCCACGCGCACCGTCACCGACAAGCTCAACGGACGCATCTACCTGCCGACCCAGAACTCGCCGTCGCGGGACTCGCGTTCACCCATCCTGCAGGCGCTCTCGTCGCACCTCCTCGGACACGAGGAGCCGCGCAACTACGGCGACTTCCTGCGCCAGCGCGTCGAGACGAACTACCTCACGGCCGCGATCCTCCTTCCCGAGCAGGCCGCCGTTCGGTTCCTCAGCGAGGCGAAGAACCTGCGCCGGATCTCGATGGAGGAACTCCGCGACCACTTCGCGGTCTCGTACGAGACGGCCGCGCACCGGTTCACGAATCTCGCCACGGCACGCCTCGACATCCCGGTGCACTTCATGAAGGTGCACGAGTCGGGCACGATCATCAAGGCGTACGAGAACGACAAGGTGCGCTTCCCGTCCGACGCGCTCGGCGCCGTCGAGGGCACCACGGTGTGCCGGAACTGGACGGCGCGCACGGTGTTCGACATCGACGACCGCTTCAGCCCCTACTACCAGTACACCGACACGCCCACCGGAACCTTCTGGTGCACCTCGCGCATCGAGAAGGCCAAGGAGGGCGAGTACTCGGTGTCGGTCGGCGTGCCGTTCGAGCACGTGAAGTGGTTCCGCGGACGCGAGACGCCGTACCGCTCGGTGTCGCGCTGCCCCGACGAGTCGTGCTGCCGTCGCGCGCCCGAGGCGCTCGCCGAGAAGTGGTCGGATGCCTCGTGGCCGGCCGCCCGCACGCCCACGTCGCTGCTCGCGGCGCTGCCCACGGGCACGTTCCCGGGCGTCGACCAGACCGAGGTGTACCAGTTCCTCGAGGCGCACGCCCCGCGCTGACCGGCCTCCGCGCCCGACTCCGGCCCGCCCGGCTTCGCGCACGATTCTGCGGATATACGATCTGCCACCCCGTGCCTGGGCCCGCAACCCCGGCGCGCCGCATCGTATATCCGCAGAATCTGGCCATTGGCGGCGCAGCAGACGGATGCTCCGGGCACCGTGTCCCACCGAGGGCGGATGTCGAGACACCGCGCGGTGGCGGCGACCGCGCCCGCACGCGAGGATGGAACGACACGACCGCGTCAGGGGAAATCGCTGTGGGAACCACCGTCTTCGAACGGCGCCGGCCGCCGGCATCCGTCGTCGAGCACTCGCTCGCCGGAACCGAGCAGCGCGTCTTCTGGCTCGACGACCTGCCCGAGCACCTGACGCCCACGCGTCCCCGATTGACCGGCACGAAGGTCGCCGACCTGGTCGTCGTCGGCGGCGGCTACAGCGGACTCTGGACCGCGTTGCTCGCGAAGGAACGCAACCCCGACGCGCGCGTGGTGCTCGTCGAGGCGAAGCGCGTCGGCTGGGCGGCTTCGGGCCGCAATGGCGGCTTCTGCGAGGCGAGCCTCACGCACGGCCACGAGAACGGCATGGCTCGGTGGCCGAAGGAGATGCCGCAGCTGCACCGCCTCGGCATGGAGAACCTCGACGCCATCGAGGCGAGCGAGGCGACGTATGGCATGGACTTCGAGTTCGAGCGCACCGGGCAGCTCGCCCCGGCGGTCGAAGATCACCAGGTCGAGTGGCTGCGCCAGTGGGCCGACGAGGCCGCAGCGTCGGGCGAGGGCGACGAGGTCGTGTTCCTCGATCAGGCGGCGGCACAGGCATCCGTCGACTCCCCCACCTACCTCGCCGCCGTGTGGGAGAAGAACACGAACGCGATGGTGCATCCGGCGCGCCTCGCCGCCGAGCTCGCGCGGGTCGCCGAGGAGCGCGGTGTGGAGATCTTCGAGCACTCGCCCGTTCGGCGGCTCGAAACCCCCGGTTCGACGGGGGCCGTGAGCGTCATCACCTGGGCGGGGCGGGTCGATGCGAAGCATGCCGTGCTCGCGACGAACGTGTTCCCGTCACTCCTGAAACGCAACCGGCTGATGACCGTGCCCGTCTACGACTATGTGCTCATGACCCAGCCGCTCTCGGCCGACCAACTTACCTCGATCGGCTGGAAGGACCGCCAGGGCATCGGCGACCTGGCCAACCAGTTCCACTACTACCGGCTTTCGAAGGACAACCGCATCCTGTTCGGCGGGTACGACGCCGTCTACCACTACGGACGCCGCGTGCGCGACGAGTACGAGCGCCGGCCCGAGAGTTGGCAGAAGCTCGCGAGCCACTTCTTCACCACGTTTCCGCAGCTCGAGGGCCTGACCTTCAGCCACCAGTGGGCCGGCGCGATCGACACGAGCACCCAGTTCACCGCGTTCTTCGGCACCGCGCGCGACCACCGCGTCGCCTATGCGGCCGGCTTCACCGGCCTCGGCGTCGGGTCGACCCGCTTCGCCGCGGAGGTCATGCTCGACCTGCTCGAACGTCGAGACAACGAGCGCATGTCGCTGGAGATGGTGCGGAAGCGCCCGCTGCCGTTCCCGCCCGAGCCGGCGGCCGCCATCGGCATCAACGCCACGCGCTGGTCGCTCGACCGCGCCGATCACGAACAAGGGAGGCGCAACATGCTCCTGAAGACCCTCGACGCGCTCGGACTGGGGTTCGACTCATGACCGACGTGCCCCGCCTGCATCCGGGCGTGATCACGGATGCCGCATCCATCGCCCTCGAGCACGTCGCCGTCGAGCCCGAGCAGGTCGTCGCGGGCACGCCCACCACCGGCCACCTGGTGCTCGACGAGGCCGACTGCCGCACGGTGGGCGTGTGGGAGATGTCGGTCGGCGCGATGCGCGACGTCGAGGCCGACGAGGTGTTCGTCGTGCTCGCGGGTGCCGCGACCGTGGAGTTCGAGCATCCGGTCGCCGACCCGATCATCCTCGCGCCGGGCTCGGTCGTGCGGCTCGAGTCGGGCATGCGCACGGTGTGGACCGTGCGCAAGACGCTCCGCAAGGTGTACGTCACGCCGTGAGCTCCACGTGACCGACGCACCCGACCGACCCAGCGGGCCCTCCGTCGTCGCCGTCGCCCGTGATGACGCGCACCGCTTCTCGAAGCTCCTGCGCGAGGAGATCATGCTCGTCGCCGGTCACGGCGTCGTGGGCGATGCGCATGCGGGGCCGACGATGATCCGGCGAGTCCGCTACAAGCCGACCGAGACGCTGCCGAACCTGCGCCAGGTGCATCTCATCCAGCGCGAGCTCTTCGACGAGCTGGTGGGCGACGGCTTCGGGGTCACGCCCGGTGACCTCGGTGAGAACATCACCACGACGGGTGTCGACCTCCTGGCCCTGCCTTGCGGCACGCGCATCCGGCTCGGCGACGATGCCGAGGTCGAGCTGACGGGGCTCCGGAACCCGTGCAAGCAGCTCGACACGTGGCATCCGGGGCTCATGAAGCGCCTCATCCGCCGCAGGAACGGCGTCGTGGTCCGGCTCGCCGGCGTCATGGCGATCGTGGTGCGAGACGGCACGGTGCGTCCGGGTGACGCGCTGACCATCACCCTGCCACCCGAGCCGCACGAGCCGCTCCTGAGGGTCTGAGCGGCTCTGACCGCCATCAGGCGACGAATGCCTCGGGCTCGCCCTCATTCGCGGCAGAGGAGTCGGGCGGGACGGCCGGATCGATGCGGAATGTCAGCCGGAAGCGTTCGAGCAGGGCGTTGCCCCCGTCGAGGATGGAGACGCCCGCGGGAGCTCCCTTCACCGAGACGACCCCGCGCACGCCCGCCACGAGGTCGCGGAACCCCGTCGGCGAGACGGCGAGCTCGAGCACGGCCTCTGGCGCGAGCGCGGGGATCGCGCGGCGCGGCTGAGGGAGGGCGCCCGGTCCGACGGGTGCGACGTCGAGCTCGCGTCCGGCGACGATCGCCGAAACCGAGGTCTCGGCGACGTGCAGCACGTACTCGGTGGCCGGAAGCGCGGCCGCGGCATCCGGCCGAAAGGCGGCGCGCAGCGCGACGGTCACCGCGTCGGCCGTGACCTGATCGCCCTCGGCGGGCTCCCCGAGCACCGACCAGCCCCAGCGTTCGAGCGCGTCGACCACGGGTGCGAGCTCACGGCCGAGCGCCGTGAGCTCGTATCCGCCGCGCACCGTCGGCACACGGCGGACGACGCCGGCCTCCTGCAGCTCCTTCAGCCGATCGCTGAGGATGTTCGTCGGAATGCGCGGCAGGCCGGCCTTGAGGTCGCCGTATCGGCGCGCCCCGACGAGCAGGTCGCGCACGATGAGCAGCGCCCATCGATCGCCGACCCGCTCGAGAGCTCGGGCGACCCCGCTGTACTGCCCGAAGCCGCGCGCCCCGCGTGTGGCCATGCCGGATGCCGTCAGGCGTTGGTCGACTGGCTGGCCATGTACGCCTCGGGACCCATCTCGACGGCGGCGGGCTCCATGAAGAGGAACGACAGGTTGTTGCCGTCGGGGTCGTCGAGGTCGCGCGAATACATGAACCCGTAGTCCTGCGCGGGGCGCGGCTCGCTGCCGCCGGCGGCGAGGCCCTTGGTGATCACGTCGTCGACGTCCTCGCGGGAGTCGCGGGTCAGCGCGATGGCCACCTGCGCCTGGGTCTTCGGGTCGATGATCTGCTTGTCGGTGAACGTGGAGAGGTACTCGCGGGTGAGCACCATGAAGTAGATGGTGTCGCTGAGCACGACGCACGCGGCGTTCTCGTCGGTGAAGGCAGGGTTGATGGTGAAGCCGAGCGACGTGTAGAACGCCTTCGCCCGCTCGAGGTCGCTCGACGGGAGGTTCACGAAGATGTTGGTTGGCATTGTGCTGCTCCGTTCCGGATCGTTGGATGATTCGTTCTCGATCGTTAGCTTGCTCTTTGCAAGTGCACTTGTCAATAGCAAGTGACCGATCGGCTCGGCTCGAGCACGCCCACGTCCCGCAGCGGGCCACGATGCCGAGGGCTCACCGACGATTCGTTGCAGGTCTTCGGTCGATTTGCCGCACCCGCGCCCGCAACACGTCCTGCAAACCGGAGGTTGTCCTGCAGACCAACACGGGTGGGCGAGGCCGGGAGCTGGCCGCGGTCGCTCAGCGTCGGGCGCTCCGCCGCACGAGCAACGCGAGGTGCAACGCCGTGAGCGACTCGCCATCGTCGAGGTCGGCCCCGAGCAGGTCGCCGATGAGGGCGAGGCGCTGGTAGAACACCGAGCGCGAGAGATGGCTCGCCGCGGCGGCGGCCGTGCGGTTCCCGGGGTGCGCGACGACGGCCCCGAGCACGTTGAGCAGGTCGCCGCCGCGCGCGAGGTCGTATTCGATCAGCGGCGCGAGCATGCGCTCGCTGTGACGCAGCAGCCGGTGGTCGTCTCGCAGCGAGGCCACCAGCCGGATGAGCGGCCGGTCATCCGCCCGCCGCACCTCGAGCCCCCGCGAGCCGGGTAGCCGCGCCCCGCGGGCGAGGTCGATCGCCTCGAGCAGCGACCCGAGCAGTTCGTCGAGTCCCGCGGCCGGCGAGCCGATCGAGAGCACGAGGCGGTCAGCGGATGCCGCATCTCCGCCGACCAGGGCCGACCCGAGTGCCTTCGCCTGCGCCTCGCCGAGGCCGCCCGCCTCGCCGAGGCCGCCCGCCTCGCCGAGCCCGCCCGCCTCGCCGGGCAGCGAGAGCAACATGACCCGTGCCAGCGGCAGCGCGAGGGAGTCGGGCGCGGCCGCATCGATGGCCCGTCCGCCGAGCGCCCGCGCCGCGGCATCCGCCGACCCGCTCCTGATCGTCGCCCCCGTGGCGACGAGGGCGTGGAGCCGTGCCCCCTCGATGGGCAGGCCGCCCGCCTCGAGTCGGGCGGTCGCTCCGGCCAGGCCCGCGAATCGCCCCGCGAGCAGACCCTCGACCAAGCGCTGCCGGCCGATACGCCCCCATTCGTCGTTCTCGCCATCCGCGAGACGTCCGAGGGCGAGCGCGATGGCACCCTGTTCGAGCACGCCCAGGCGACCCGCCGGGTGCGCGGGGCCGGGCAGGGCGACGAGGTGCCCCCACCGGATGCCGCGTGCCTCGACGGGAACCACGAGCCACTCGTCGGCCCCGCCCGCGACCTCCTGGCGGCGGCGTTCGACGTCTTGGCGATGCGCCCGACGTGACCGCGCCTCCCAGTTCGCGAACAGCTCCTCCTCGGCGGCCGGCGGCACCTCGGCGGCCACGACCTCGTGGGCGAGGTTCTCGAGCACCACGGCCGCGCCGAGCGTCTGGGCCAGCTGCTCCACGATGAAGTCCGCGGGCGAGCCCCGGAGGCTCAGCGCGGTGAAGCGCTCGCGCACCTCGTCGCGGGCCCGGAGGGCGGCGGTCTGCTCCGAGATGATGCGGCTGTGCACCGCCTCGGTGAGCGTGACGAACTTCACCTCGCGATGCAGGGCGATGAGGGCGAGACCGTGTGCACGGGCCGCCGCCTCGACCACGGCGGGCACGTACCGGTAGTGCGCGCCGAGCTCCAGCACCAGGCCCGAGAGGCCGGCCTCGACGAGGCCTGCGACGAACGCCTCGAGCTCGACGGGTTCGGTGGGCCACCCCGATCCCGTCGAGAGCAGCAGCTCGCCGCCGTTGAGGAGCCGGGCGACCCCGGCATTGTCGGACACGTGCACCCAGCGCACCCGGGCCTCGAGCGCCTCATCGCCCGAGAGCACCTCGGGTACCCCGTGGGCGACGGCATCGAGCGTGAGGATCTCGCGAACGGTGGGCAGGCCGTCGTCGGAGGCGCCCGCAGCGGACACGGGCCCGCCCGTACGGTCTGTTCGGATCGTCTCGTCTTCGCGACGGTCTGCCATCGGGCGGGCCTCTCTGCCTCTGCAATGCTGGGGAGATCAGCTTAGACGACGCTGCCGGGCAATCTGTCCGATGCACCGGGAAGGAACACCCAATGAGTCTCATCCGACACGTCATCGCCGGCCAGGAGGTCGCCGACGCCGAGCGCACGGGCCCCGTCTACAACCCGGCCACCGGTGCGCAGCAGCACGAGGTCGCCTTCGCCTCCGTCGGCGAGGTCGAGCAGGCGATCGCCGCCGCGAAGGCCGCCCTCCCGGCGTGGCGCGCGACCGGCCTCGTGAAGCGGGCGGACGTGTTCTTCAAGCTGCGCCACCTCCTCGTCGAGCGCCAGGGCGAGCTCGCCGCGATCCTCACGAGCGAGCACGGCAAGGTGCTGTCGGATGCCGCGGGCGAGATCTCCCGGGGTATCGAGAACATCGAGTTCGCCGCCGGCCTCGTGCACCTGCTGAAGGGCGAGCACTCGGAGCAGGTCGCTCGCGGTGTCGACGTGCACTCGGTGAAGCAGCCCGTCGGCGTGGTCGGGGCGATCACCCCGTTCAACTTCCCGGTGATGGTGCCGCTCTGGATGGTGGCATCCGCCATCGCATGCGGCAACACCGTCGTGCTGAAGCCCTCGGAGAAGGATCCGAGCGCGTCGGTGTTCCTCGCGAAGCTCTTCCAGGAGGCGGGCCTGCCCGACGGCGTGCTCAACGTCGTGCACGGCGACAAGGTCGCGGTCGACACGATCCTCGACTCCGCCGATGTGCGGGCGATCTCGTTCGTCGGGTCGACGCCGATCGCGAAGTCGATCTACGAGCGGGCGTCGGCGAGCGGCAAGCGCGTCCAGGCGCTCGGCGGTGCGAAGAACCACATGGTCGTCATGCCCGACGCCGACCTCGAGAGTGCGGCCGACGCCGCGGTCTCGGCGGCCTACGGCTCGGCGGGCGAACGCTGCATGGCCGTGTCGGTGCTCGTCGCGGTGGGCGACGTCGCCGACGACCTCGTCGAAGCGGTGCGTTCGCGCATGGGCGCCCTGAAGATCGGCGATGGCACGGATGCCTCGAGCGAGATGGGTCCCCTCATCACGCGCGAGCACCGCGACAGGGTCGCGTCGTACGTGACGGGCGCAGGCGCCGAGGGTGCCACGGTCGTGGTCGACGGCACGCAGCAGCAGTTCGACGGCGATGGATTCTTCGTCGGCGTCTCGCTCATCGACCACGTGAAGCCCGGGATGAAGGTGTACGAGGACGAGATCTTCGGGCCGGTGCTCTCGGTCGTGCGCGTCGAGACCTACGAGGAGGCGGTGGCGCTCATCAATGCGAACCGGTTCGCGAACGGGGTGGCGATCTTCACGCGCGACGGCGGCACCGCGCGCCAGTTCGAGTTCGACATCGAGGTCGGGATGGTCGGCGTCAACGTGCCGATCCCCGTGCCGATCGGCGCGTACTCGTTCGGCGGCTGGAAGAACTCGCTGTTCGGCGACTCGCACATCTACGGCCCCGAGTCGGTGCACTTCTACACGCGCTCCAAGGTGATCACGAGCCGCTGGCCGAACCCGTCGGAGTCGCAGATCAACCTCGGCTTCCCGTCGAACCACTAGGAGCCATCATGACCGACACCCTCACCGGGACGGCGACGGATGCCGCGACGGCCTCCTACGTCGACCGGCACGGCACGCGGCATCCGCTGCCCGACGCCGCGGCCGACGCGCAGGTGCGCGCCGACGACCGCGGCCACGTGTTCCACTCGTGGAGCGCGCAGGCGCTCATCGACCCGCTGCCCGTCGCGGCGGGCGAGGGCTCGACGTTCTGGGACTACCAGGGCAACGCGTACCTCGACTTCTCGAGCCAGCTCGTGAACCTCAACCTCGGGCACCAGCACCCCGACCTCGTCGCCGCCATTCAGCAACAGGCGGGGCGCCTCGCGACCATCCAGCCGTCGATGGCGAACGACGTGCGCGGCGAGCTCGCCCGCCGCATCGCCGAGGTCGCGCCCGGCGACCTCGACAAGGTCTTCTTCACCAACGGCGGCGCCGACGCCAACGAGCACGCGGTGCGGATGGCGCGAGCCGTCACCGGCCGGCGCAAGGTGCTCTCGATGTACCGCAGCTACCACGGCGGCACGGCCACCGCGATCTCGCTCACGGGCGACCCGCGCCGCTGGGCGAACGAGCCGAGCGACGGCAGCGTCGTGCACTTCCTCGGGCCCTACCCGTACCGCTCGTCGTTCCACGCCGCGAACGAGGCCGAGGAGACCGAGCGTGCGCTCGCGCACCTCGAGCAGGTCATCACGCTCGAGGGCGCGAACACGGTCGCGGCGATCATCATCGAGACCGTCGTGGGCACCAACGGCGTGCTCGTGCCGCCGCCCGGCTACCTGCAGGGCGTGCGCGACATCTGCGACCGATTCGGCATCGTCTACATCGCCGACGAGGTCATGGTCGGCTTCGGCCGCGTCGGCGAATGGTTCGCCGTGAATCACTTCGGCGTCGTCCCCGACCTCATCACGTTCGCGAAGGGCGTGAATTCGGGCTACGTGCCCCTCGGCGGCGTCGTCATCTCGCAGCGCATCGCGTCGCACTTCGACACGGTCGCGTTCGCGGGCGGACTCACGTACTCGGGGCATCCGCTCGCCTGCTCCGCCGGCGTCGCGACGTTCGAGGTCTTCGAGCGCGACGGCATCCTCGAGCACGTGCGCGACCTCGGCTCGCGCGTGGTCGAGCCGCGGCTGCGGTCGATGGCCGAGCGGCATCCGTCGATCGGCGACGTGCGCGGCCTCGGTCTGTTCTGGGCCATCGAGTTCGTGAAGGAAGCCGAGACCCGCGAGCCCCTCGTGCCGTTCAATGCGAGCGGAGCGGATGCCGCGCCGATGGGCGCCGTGGCCGCCGCGTGCAAGCAGGCGGGGCTGTGGCCGTTCACGCACTTCAACCGCATGCACCTCGCGCCGCCGCTCGTCATCGCCGAAGACGAGCTGGTGCGTGGCCTCGACATCATCGACGAGGCGATCACGGTGGCCGACGGCTACGTCGGCGCCTGACACGACGCCGGGGTGAGGAGCGACCTTCTTCGACCCGCGTGTCGGAGGGCGTCGGCTAGCCTGAGTCCCATGGACTCTCGGGCGGCGTCCGACGGCATGGCCCGGCGAACCTTCCTCGCCGCGTCGCTGTCGGGGATCACCGCCCTCGCGCTGTCGAGCTGCGTCTGGCCGCAGCCGAAGCCGTCGCCCACGCCGCCGCGCACGTCGACGCCGAAGCCGATCCCGGGCGTGCCCGAGCCCACGATGATGCGCCGTTCGAAGTGGGCCGACGATCCGTTCGCGCGCGGTGCCTTCAGCTTCGACGCCGTCGGCTCCACCCCCGAGCACCGCGAGGCGCTCGGCGAGCCGGTGAGCGAGCGGCTGGTCTTCGCCGGCGAGGCCTGCTCGACGGATGCCCCGGGCACCCTGCAGGGGGCCCGGGATTCGGGCCTGCGCGCGGCCAGCCACGTGATGCGGCCTGGCAGCCCCGGTGAACGCGTCGCAGTCGTGGGCGCCGGCGTCGCCGGACTCACGGCGGCCCGCGAACTCCTCGACGCCGGGTACGAGGTCGTCGTGCTCGAGGCCCGCGAGCGCATCGGCGGCCGCGTCGACACGGTCGACGTCCGCGGCGGCGACGGCACGGCCGAGCTCGGTGCGATGTTCATCGGCGACGACGCGGGTCTCGAGCTCGAACTCGCCGCCGCCGAGCTCGAGCTCCGTCCGACGCCGCGTTCGACACTCGTGCGCGCCGTCGATGGCACGGCCGTCGAGCCGTCGGATGCCGGGCGGCAGGCGATCGCCGCCGCGCAGGCGTGGGCCAAGGCTCGGTCGGTGGATGTGTCGCTCGCAACGGCGCTCGCGGAGTCGGGCGTGCTGCCGCTGCCGTCCGAACCTGCCGACGACGGCACCACGCCTGCGGACTGGCTCCGCCATGCGCTCGCCAGCGGCGTGGAGCCGGCCGTCGGTGCCCCGCCGACCCGCGTCTCGGCGCAGCGGTTCGATGCCGCCCGGGCCGAGGCATCCGGAGCCTTCGTCACCGGACCCCTCTCCGATTGGCTCGACCACCTCGCCGAGCCGCTCGAGGTCGTGCTCGCGAGCGCCGTCGTGCGCATCGCCTATGACGACGAGCAGGTGAGCCTCCGGTTCGACTCGGGCGAGTCGCTCTCGGCCGACCGGGCGATCGTCACCGTGCCGCTCGGCGTGCTGCAGACCGACACCATCGCGTTCGAGCCGGCGCTGCCGCTCATGCACCAGCGCGCCATCACGACGCTCGGCATGGGGGTCGTCGATACCGTGCGGATGCGCTTCGACGAGCCGTTCTGGCGCTCGCCGGCGCCGGCGTCGCCACGGCCGGGCGACGAGCCGGTCGATCCGCCGGTCTTCCTCAGCACCGTCGGCACCGTGCCGGCCGTCGCGCTGTGGATCGACGTCGGCGTCGCGTCGGGCACCGACGAACCCGTGCTTGTCGGGCTCATCGCTGCCGGACAGGCTCGGCGGCTGGAGCAGGTGAACGACGGGGAGTTCCGGGAGGCAGTGCTGCCCGGGCTCGCGCCCTTCGCCACAGCCGCCGGTTGATCGCCACGAGGGCCGCGGTCAGCACGAGGAAGATCACGAGCACGAGCGCGCAGTAGAGGGCGACGCCCACGAGCCCGTCGACCTGGGCCTCGTCGAGGAAGAAGTACGGGTACCAGCCCACGTCGGCACCGCGCACCAGCGTGTACGCGAGCCAGATCGACGGGTACACGACCACCCAGCCGACGGTCGACCACGGCACGCGTGGATTGAGCCCCAGCACGCTGTCGGTGGTCCACGCGATCGCGGCGAGCCCCGGCACGACGAAGTGCAGCAGCGTGTCCGACCAGGGCACATCGACGCGGTAGTCGCGGGTCGACGCCTGGGCGACGATGAGCCCGAACACGATGCCCGACACGAGCACGTAGGCCGACACCACCGTGCGGAGGATGCCCAGCCACGCCGGGTCATTCGGCCGCAGCAGCGCGAACGCGGCCGCCAGCAGCAGGGTCGCGACGGCCGCGATCGCCGACTGCACCGTGAAGTAGCTGAAGAAGTTCGCGGTCGCGAACGACCGGAAGCCGAGCACGTATTGGTAGTTGGCGACGATCGCCACGATCTCGAGTGCCGCGATGGCGAGACGGAAGACACCCAGCGCCCGGCGAGCCTGCAGGCTCCATGGCACGTCTCCCGGGCGGCGAGCAGGCATGCGTCCACGCTACGCGACTGGCCCTCGTGGCCTCGGGGACGGGCGGGCAGGCGACCCGAGAGCGCGCAGCTCCGCCGCCCGGGCACGCCCGACCCGGCAGGCCTGATCAGGCATTGAGGCCGAACCAGCGCGCACTGCGCACGGCGCCGAACTGCGCCTTGTCGGCGGCGAACTCGACGGAGGGGCCGACCAACTGCGCGCTCGGACCGCCGGGTGCGCCGAAGTCGACCTCGATGCGTCCGACCTCGCCGCCCCCGAACTCCATGAAGCAGGTGCCGACGCCGCCACGGACCTGGTCGCCCTCGCCCCGAATCCGGCGCACGATCTGCGAGGCGACGGCGCGCGCCGCGCTCTCGGAGAACGAGCCGGCCTTCGGCATGCCGACCTCGACGCAGTCGCCGATGGCCCACACGCCCGGGAACTTCGTCTCGAACGTGGCGCGGTCGACGGGGATCCATCCGTCTTCGCTGAGCCCCGAGTCCACGAGCACGCCCGGCACGCGGTGCGCGGGGATGCCGATGAACAGGTCGAAGGGTTCGTCGTGGTCTGCGAGGTGCGCGACCCGTGCGTCGGGGTCGATCCCGTGCACGCGGTGCTGCTTGGTGAGCGCGATGTCGCGCTCCCGGAGTGCCGCCTCGATGGCGGCCGACACCGACGCCGAGATGGGGATGGGCGCCGGTTGGGGCGTCACGACGTGGATCGAACTGGTGTCGCGGATGCCTCGGGCGACGAGTTCGTCGTGCACCAGCAGCGCACCCTCGTACGGTGCCGGAGGGCACTTGTAGGGGATCGAGAGGATCGCGAGCATGATGCGCCCCCCGCGGAAGGTCGCGAGCTCGTCGCGCAGTCGCGCGGCGCCCTCCACCGAGTAGAACTCGAAGCCGCCCTCGGCGAACCCCGGAGTCGCGCCCACGTCGTAGCCCGCGCCGAGTGCGATGACGAGGAGGTCGGGATCGAAGGTCGCGCCGTCGGTGACGACACGGCGGGTCGCAGGGTCGATCTCCAGCACACGCTCTCGTCGGAACTCCAAGCCCGGCTTCGAGATGCTCGCGTACGGAAGACGGATCTCGTCGGGCGTGCGCCGACCGGTGAGCACATCGAGCTTCGAGAAGCCGAAGAAGAACGAGTCGTTCTGGTCGACGAGCGTCACGTCGACGGCGCCGGGCAACTGCTCGGAGAGGACGCTCGCGAGCTCGAGCCCGCCGAACCCCGCACCGAGGATCAGGACATTCGTCGTCATGCCCTCATGATCGTCGGGGGTGGCTCCGACGTCCAGAGCCGCTGTGCCGCCGCCTCAGTCGAGCGGTCGCAGGATCCGGTCGAGGAATCGGCGGGTGCGCTCCTCGGTCGGCTTCGTGAAGATGTCGCCCGGTGCGCCGCGCTCGACCACGACCCCGCCGTCGAGGAACAGCACCTCGTCGGCCGCCTGCCGCGCGAACTGCAGCTCATGCGTGACGACGACCATGGTCCAGCCCTCGTCGGCGAGCTCCTTGATGACCTGCAGCACCTCGCCCACGAGCTCGGGATCCAGCGCGCTCGTCGGCTCGTCGAAGAGCAGCAGGTCGGGCTTCAGGGCGAGCGCCCGCACGATGCCGACACGCTGCTGCTGTCCGCCCGACAGCTGGAACGGGTAGGCGTCGCGTTTCTCAGCCAGTCCGACACGGTCGAGCAGAGCGGATGCCTCGGCGAGCGCCCGCGCCCTCGGCACCCGTTGCACGCGCACGGGCCCCTCGATCACGTTCTCGATGACCGTCATGTGCGGGAACAGGTTGTGCTGCTGGAAGACCATGGCCGAGCGGTCGCGCATCGCGAACCGCGCGGTCTTCGCGAACGGCTTCGAGAAGTCGAGCTCGGGTCCGCCGGCGAACGACAGGATGCCGCCATCGGGGGACTCGAGGCCGTTGAGCGAGCGCAGCACCGTGGTCTTGCCCGACCCGCTCGGGCCGATGAGCACCACGACCTCGCCCCGCCGCACCTCGAAGTCGAAGCCCTTCAGCACCTCGTTGTCGCCGAACGACTTGCGGATGCCGCGTGCGGTGAGCAGCACCGAGTCGTCGGGCGGGGTCTCGGGGGCGAGCGGATCGATGGGATCAGTGGGCGACGGATCAGTGGGCGACATAACGGTCGAGCCTCCTCTCGAGGGCGCTCTGCCCGCTCGACAGCGCGAGGCACACGATCCAGTACACGAGCGCCGCCTCGAGGTAGAGCAGCATGAACTCCTGGCTGAACGCGGCGATCTGCTGCGCCACCCGGAACAGCTCGGTGACGAGGATGAGCGACGCGAGCGACGTGTCCTTCACGAGCGAGATGAACGTGTTCGACAGCGGCGGCACCGACACGCGCGCGGCCTGGGGCAGGATGATGCGCCGCAGCGTCGTCGTGTGCGACATCCCGATGGTGTAGCCGGCCTCCCACTGCCCCTTCGGCACCGAGAGGATCGCAGCCCGGATCACCTCGGCGGCGTACCCGCCGACGTTGAGCGAGAACGCGACGATGGCGCTCGGCCACGGGTCGATGACGAGGCCGACGGCGGGCAGTCCGTAGAAGATCACGAAGAGCTGCACGAGCAGCGGCGTGCCGCGGATGACGGACACGTAGAAGCGCGCGGCGCCCGAGAGCAGCCGGTTGCGCGAGAGGCGCGCGAGCGCCACGCCGAGCGCGAGTACGAGGCCGATCGCGAACGAGGCGAGGGCGAGCGGGATGGTGCCGCTCACCCCGCCCCACACGATGGGCCAGAACGACTCGAGGAACAGCTGCCAGCCGGATGCCACGAGAAGACCCCCTTCGGGCTGCTTCGCCTACTCCGAGACGTCGGCCCCGAAGTACATCTCGCCCAGCTCGGCGAGCACGCCCTCGTCCCGCAGCTCGGCGAGCGCCTCGTCGATCGCGGCGACGAGCGCCTCCTTCTTCTTGGTGAGCGTGAAGGCGCTGAGCGACGGGTCATCGGTCTCGGCGGCGATCTCGAGGCCGGACGCACCGTTCGTCTTCGCGTAGTCGAGGAACGTGAGCTCGTCGTTGATGGTCGCATCGACGCGGCCCTGCTCGAGGAGCGCCACGGCCTGCGCCCATCCCTCGACGGCCTCCACGTTCGCCCCGGAGGACTGCGCGAGCTCGTACCAGTTGCTCGTGAGCGACTGCGCGGTGGTCTTGCCGGCGAGGTCGTCGAAGCTCGTGACCGACGTGTCGCCCTCCTTCACCACGATGACGCCGGGTGACACCGTGTAGGGCTCGCTGAAGAGGTACTGCTCCTCGCGCTCGGGGTTGATCGACACCTGGTTCGCGATCACGTCGAAGCGACCCGCGTCGAGGCCCGCGAAGATCGCGTCCCACTGGGTCTCCTGGAATTCGATCTCGAGCCCGAGCTTCTCGGCCACGGCCTCGGCGATCTCCACGTCGTAGCCGACCAGGTCGCCAGATCCGTCTTCGTGGTAGCTGAACGGGCGGTAGGTGCCCTCCGTCGCGACCGTGAGCGTGCCGGCGCTCACGAGGCCGTAGTCGTCGCCACCGGCCGCGGCCTCCGTGCCGTCGTCGGTGGCTCCGCTCGAGCAGGCCGCGAGCGCGAGGACGGCGGCGGATGCGGCGGCGAGGCCGAGCAGGGTGCGGGCGCGTGACATGGGTGATGCTCCGTTCGTGACGTGGGCGGGGTACCGGTTGGTTCGTTCGGATCGGCCGGCGCGACGAGTCCATCACGTGGCCGATCGTCGAATGAAACCTCGTGACGTCGCGTTGCATTTCCCGACTGTGACATTCGTCCTGCCGATGACGGGACATCGCCCACTGGGTCGGCGGCGACCCGCTCCGTAGCGTCGAGGACATGGACATCACGGCAGACACCCGCATGAATACACCGGATGCCGCGGCATCCCCCGCGGCGGCGCGCCGCAGCCTGCTCATCCGCTCGCTCACGCTCGTGGTCGCCGCTGCGGCCGGGCTCGCGGTCTGGACCGTCAGCGTGCCGCTGCTCGGACTGGACCTCACCGTCGGCCCTGCGACGTCCGCGCAGACGGTCACGCCGGCCTCGGTCGTCGTTGCGGCGATCGTTCCCGGCGTCGTCGCGTGGGCTCTGCTCGCACTGCTCGAACGATTCCGGCACGGGCGACGCGTGTGGCTCGTCGTAGGCTGGGTCGTGCTCGTCCTGTCGCTCGCCGGGCCGCTCTCGATGGGCGCGGAGGCCGGCACGCTGGCGAGCCTGACCGTGATGCACGTCGTGGTCGGTGCGATCCTGATCGCCGGCCTCACGCGGGCGAGGATTGACCGCTCCCTGAAGTGAACGGGGTTCGATGATGGTCGCCGACCGCGCGAGCGAGCGCCTCGATCGCATCCCCGTGCTGTCGGCGCTCGCCCGACGGCCGAGTCCGTGGTTCGCGCTCGCCTGGGCGCCCCTGCTCCTCCTCGGACCGGTGATCGACGCCGTCGCGACGACGGATCTCCCGCGCGTGATCGCGCTCGCCGTGCTCGGTTCGTGGTTCGCGGTGACGGTATGGCTGCCGTACCTGGGGGCGGGCCGACCGCGCTGGCGATCGGAGCTCGCATTCGCCGGGTTCCTCGCGCTCGCGGCGGCCTACGTCGGGATCTGGCACACCGACGAGGAGTTCGTCTTCCCGCTCATCGCGATCGCGGCTGCCGTGGCGATTCGCCGGCACTGGGCGCTCGGCATGGTGGGCGCGGCAGCCATCTCGGGAGCGACCTCCACGGGCTTCGAGCGAAACTCCCTCGATGCCGCGTTGTTCCTCGGCTTCTCGACCTACTTCGCCGGAGTCGGCACGTTCCTCGTGCGGTACCTGGTGGATGTGGTCGGCGAGCTGCGCCGCACGCGCGAGCAGCTCGCCGACGCCGCCGTGGCCGCGGAGCGGTTGCGGTTCTCCCGTGACCTGCACGACCTGCTCGGGCACACGCTCTCGGTCATCGTGGTCAAGGCCGAGGCGATCCGCCGTCTCGTCGGCTCGGATCCCGACGCCGCCGCCACCCATGCACACGACGTCGAGACGATCGGCCGGCGGGCCCTCGCCGACATGCGGGACGCGGTCACCGGCTATCGGTCGATGCGGCTCGCCGACGCGCTCTCGGCGGCCCGTACCGCGCTGGGCGCCGCCGACATCGAGCTGGAGGTCGCGGTGCCGCCGGATGCGCTCGACACGCAGGCGGATGCGCTGCTCGGCTGGGTCGTACGGGAGGGGACGACCAACGTGCTGCGCCACTCCGGTGCGCGACGGTGCCGGATCGTGGTCACGGCCGGACGTGGCCTCGCCCGCATCGAGATCACCGACGACGGCCGCGGAGCGGCAACACCCGAGGGCGATGGGCTCGCGGGCCTCAGGGAACGACTGCAGTCCCTCGGCGGCGAGGTCTCGGCGACGTCGACCGACGAGGGCTTCCGGCTGGCCGCCGCCGTCCCGGATCGCCCGAGTGAGCGGGGAGGCCGATGACCGAGTCGACGACCCCACCGCCGACCGCACCGACGACGATCCTCATCGCGGAGGACCAGGGCATGATGCGTTCGGCCCTCGCGAGCCTGCTCGAGCTGGAGGACGATCTCACCGTCGTCGCCGAGGTCGCCCGCGGCGACGAGATCATCCCCGCCGCCCGCCGCGCCCGTCCCGACGTCGCGCTCCTCGACATCGAACTGCCGGGGCGGAGCGGACTCGACGTCATTCCCGACCTTCGGGCGGCCGTGCCGTCCTGCTCCGTGGTCGTCGTCACGACCTTCGGCCGGCCCGGCTACCTGCAGCGCGCGCTCCGGGCGGGCGCGCGCGGCTTCCTCGTCAAGGACGACCCGGTGGAGCAGCTTGCCGCAGCGATCCGCCGGGTGCGGGCGGGTGAGGTCGTGATCGATCCCGGTATGGCGGGCCAGGCGCTCGGGCTCCCGCCCGATCCGCTCACGGATCGCGAGCGCGAGGTGCTCGCGGCATCCGTGGACGGATCGCCCATCGCCGACATCGCCGCACGCCTGCATCTCTCGCCCAGCACGGTGCGCAACCACCTCTCCTCGGCGATCGGCAAGACGGCTGCACGCAACCGACAGGAGGCGCTCGCCATCGCCCGCGACAACGGCTGGCTGTGATCGAGGCCGGCACATGCCCCGCGCGGAATACCGACCCGAATCTCCTCGCGCAACCCCTCGCCTCCACCCGCTCCGCACCGCTACTCTGGCGGCGACGTGGGAGTTCCCTCCCGCGTCGCGGTGGCCCAAACGCCAAACCCGAAGGAAACCCATGATCGCATTGTCCTGGCTCCTCATCATCGCCCTCGCCGGCGGAGCGCTCGCGCTCGTCGACGGTGTACTCCGCCTCCGCGGACGCGGCAGGTCGATCATCGGCATTATCGAGATCATCGTCGCCGCACTGTTCCTGCTGTCGCTGTTCCTGCCCGGCATCCCGTTCGGCTCGATCGTGCTCGGCATCGTGCTGATGATCGTGCTCGTGGTCGCGCTCGTCGTGGGCGGGCGCAGGGGTCGCGGCCTCGCGATCGGCGCACTCGTGGTGCTCGCCATCTGGTTCATCCTCGTGAACCGCTGGCTCGTCATCCCCGGCGTCAACTGATTTGAAGCAGACCGCGGGCCGGCTGTCCTGTTCGGACAGCCGGCCCGCGTCATGCGCGGCGCGTCAGGTCAACGCCCGTATTCCGAACTCCAGGCGAGCGCGTCGACGGCGTCGCCTCCGATCTCGGGATGCTTCGCGCGGAACTCGGCCGAGCCGGCGCTGAAGTCGGCCTCGAGCCGACGGGCGGCCTTGGCGAGTGCGGGCCCGGCTTCGCTTCCGAATCGTGCGATCACGCGTGCATCGTCACGCACCGGACTGGGAGTCGAGCCCCATCCGGTCCATTCGACGACGGCGCGGGTGAGACGAGGCTCCATTGCCTTCATCACTTCTCCTTCTGTTGGAACGGTGCCACAGTACTCCGCCGGAGCGAGGTTGTGTCCGGGCCTTCGGGGATTTCACGGCGGCGTCAGAACGCGTTCAACCCCGTGAGCTCCCGTCCGAGCACGAGCTGGTGGATCTCGTCGGTGCCCTCGTACGTGCGTACCGACTCGAGGTTCGCGGCGTGCCGCATGACGGGGAAGGCGTTCGTGATGCCGTCGCCGCCGAGGATCGCCCGCGCCTGGTGCGCGATCTCCAGGGCCTCCCGCACGCTGTTCAGCTTGCCGACCGAGACCTGTGCGGGGGTGAGGGCGCCGCGCTCCTTGAGCCGGCCGAGGTGCAGTGCGAGCAGGATGCCCTTCTCGACCTCCAGGAACATGTCGGCGAGCTTGGCCTGGATGAGCTGGTTCGCGCCGATCGGCTTGCCGAACACCTCGCGCTCGGTCGAACGCGCGAGCGCCGCCTCGAGGCACGATCGGGCCGCGCCCATGGCGCCCCACACGATGCCGTACCGGGCCTCGTTGAGGCATCCGAACGGCCCCGAGAGTCCGGATGCCCCGGGCAGCATCGCGTCGCCGGGCACGCGCACCCCGTCGAGCTCGATGTCGCACTGCACCGAGGCGCGCATCGAGAGCTTGCCGTCGATGGCCGTGGCCGTGAACCCGGGCGTGGACGTCGGCACGAGGAACCCGCGCACGGCCTTGGCGCCAGCTCCGAAGGAACCGCCCTGGTCCAGAACGCGCGCCCAGACGACCGCCACGTCGGCGAGGGTCGCAAGGCCGATCCAGCGCTTGGCGCCGTCGAGCACCCACTCGTCGCCCTCACGGCGGGCGGTGGTCGTCATCGCGGCGGGGTCGCTGCCGCCCTGCGGCTCGGTGAGGGCGAAGCATCCGATGAGCTCGCCCGTCGCCATGCCGGGGAGCCACTGCTGCTTCTGCTCCTCGGAGCCGTACTTGTGGATCGCACTCATCGCGAGCGACCCCTGCACCGAGACGAACGTGCGCCAGCCGCTGTCGGCGGCCTCGAGTTCGAGGCAGACGAGCCCGTACGAGACGGCGCCGGCCCCCGCGCATCCGTAGCCCGTGAGGTGCATGCCGAGGAGTCCGAGCTCGCCGAGCTCGCGCACCAGCTCGCGGCGGAAGTGCTTCTGCTCGAAGTCCTCCTCGATCACCGGCATGATGCGCTGCTGCGCGAAGCGCCGGGCGCGCTGCTGCCACTCGCGCTCCTCGTCAGCGAGCAGTGCATCGAAGTCGAACACGGCGTCGATGCGGGGCGCGGTGACGGTGACGTCGGTCATCGGGGTCCTTTCGGTCATGCTCGTGGGAGCCAGTCGGCGCCGTCGTGCTCGCCGAGGGCGGGCGGCGCAGTGCGGTAGTCGGGCGGCGAGGCGGTGAGCCCGATCGGGTTCGCCATCGAGCGGTGCGGGGCGGCCGAACCGTGCGCCTCTGGGGCGAGGGCGACCGGATCGAGGCCGAGCGCCTCGGCGAACGCGATGGCCTCGGCCACGTCGTTCACGATCCCAGAGGGCACGCCTTCGCGTGTCAGGGCGTCGACCCAGTGGGCAGCGGATGCCCCGGCGAGCGCCTGCTCGATGACCTCGTGCAGCTCGACACGATGCGCGACGCGCTCGGCGTTGCCGCGGAACCGCTCGTCGGCGGCAAGGCCCGGGACGCCCAGTACCTCGGCGAGGGCGCGGAACTGCTTCTCGTTGCCGACCGCGATGACGAGCTCTCGATCGGCGGCCTGGAACACGGCATATGGCGCGATGCTGGGATGCTTGTTGCCCATGCGCCGGGGCGGCGTATCGGTGGCGAGCGTCGAGGAGGCCTGGTTGGTGAGCGCCGAGAGCAGGCTCTGCAGGAGATTGACCTCGACGAGCTGCCCCTCCCCGGTGCGGTCGCGCTCCCGCAGCGCGAGCAGGATGCCGGCCACCGCGTTCTGGCCGGTGAGCACGTCGACGAGCGCCACGCCCGCCTTCGACGCCTCGCCGTCAGGATGGCCAGTGATGCTCATGAGTCCGCCGACCGCCTGCACGAGCAGATCGTATCCGGCGAGCGCCGCGCCCTGTCCAGCGCCGAATCCCGTGATCGAGCAGTACACGACGCCGGGGTTCGCGGCGCGAACCGTCTCGTGGTCGAGCCCGAACCTCGCCATCACGCCCGGGCGGAAGTTCTCGACGACGACGTCGGCGGATGTCGCGAGCCGACGTGCCTCGACGAGGCCCGCGGCATCCGTGAGATCGAGGCGCACCGAACGCTTGTTGCGGTTGACGGCGCCGAAGTAGGTGGCGCGACCCGTGGCATCGACGGGCGGAACCCAGTGTCGTGTGTCGTCGCCCGACGGCGGCTCGATCTTGACGACGTCGGCGCCGAAGTCGGCGAGCAGCATGGTGGCGTAGGGTCCGGCGAGCACGCGCGAGAAGTCCGCGACGCGCACGCCCGAGAGCGGTGGTGTGGGTCGCTCGTGCATCGGATCCGCCTTCGCCGGACGGCGACCGCCGGTGGTCGCCGTGAATTCCTCCTATCCTGAATGATTTTTTCGCGCGGCGCCACTCGGGGCCCGATTCGCCGGGGTAGCCTGAACCCATGGAGCCGAGGGTGGGACCGGGTGCGCGCGAGGCCGTGTTCGCCCAGCTCGCCGACGCCGGGCGCGCTGAGCAGGTCGCGCAGCGCCTGACCGACGGCATCGTGCTCGGCGTGCTGCACCCCGGAGAGCGGCTGCCCAGCGAGCCCGAGCTCGCCCGCCGGTTCGGCGTGGCGCTCATCACCGTGCGCGAGGGACTCGGGATCCTCCGCGAGGCCGGACTCGTCGAGACCCGCCGCGGGCGCGACGGCGGCAGCTTCGTCGTCGAGGGCGACGCCCCGCACCGCCCCCTCATCACGTCCCGTCTGCGGGCGCTCGCCCAGGTCGAGCTCAGCGACATGGCGGTGTACTTCGGCGCGATCTTCGGAGCCGCCGCCGAACGAGCGGCCGAACGCGCCGCCGAAGGCGACGGCGAGCGCCTGACCGCGTGGCTCGCCGCCGCGGACTTCGGTACCGCGGCATCCGCTCGAACCAATCAGGGCGGGTTCTTCCTCGAGGTGGCCGTGCTCAGCCAGTCGGCGCGACTCGTGCGGGAGCAGATCCGGCTGCAGGCCGAGTTCGGCCCGCTGCTGCTGCTCGGCCTCGACGACGAGGCGGTGCGCACCGAGGCGACGGCGCGAAATCGCGCGATCACCCGCGCCGTCACCACGCATCGACCCGCGAAGGCCCGCGAGGCCGCCGGCACGCTCGTGCGCGTGCTCTCCGAGCACCTCCTGGCCGCGAAGGCCCGGATCGAACGGGGAGGCGCGCTCGATGAGCCGATCAGCGCGTGACGTCGCGGTGGCCGTCGGGGGCGTCTTCGCGGGCGTGTTCGACCAGCTGTCCGCGTGGCGGGCGCCGATCGAGCATCTCATCGCGAACTCCCCCGAGGTGCGGCCCGCCGAGCTCGACGGCGCCGTCGCCGACCTCGTGCTCCCCCGCCTCACCGAGCCCGACCCGCTCCTCGTCGGCGCCGGCTTCATCGCCGACGGCGAGATCGTGCGCGGCCGCGACGTGCACTTCGCGTGGTGGCTCGGACCGCTCGACGCGAACCCCGTGCTCGGCTCGACGACCGAGCCGACACGCCTCGATCTCACGACGCGGGGCTACACGGAGTACCTCCGCGACTTCCGCGCGCTCGAGTGGTACGCGATCCCGGCGAGCACCCGGCACGCGCACGTCACGGGCCCCTACGTCGATCACCTCTGCACGTGCGACTACATCCTCACACTCACCATGCCCGTGCACGCCGGTGGCGCGTCGGACGATGCGTCGGGCATCGCCCGCATGGTCGGTGTCGTCGGCGCAGATGTCTCGGTGCGCGGCCTCGAGCGGGAGCTCCTCGGGGCGCTCCTCGACGTGCCCGAACCGCTCGCGCTCGTGAACGAGGCGGGCCGCGTCGTCGTCTCCACGGAGCCCACGCTCCAGGTCGGGCAACTCGCGGGCGCGTGGGAGCACGCGGAGGCGTGCCCGGGCACCCCGTTCCGCGTGCTCGTCGCGCCGGCGGCCGGGCTCGTGGCATCCGGGTCGAATTGAATCATTTGCTGTTATATCTTTGACGGAACGAGCGTATGCACCGCGGCAGACGCCCTTCGACAGGCTCAGGCAACGATGGCGCGGTGCACCCGAGAAGGAGAACCCCATGAGCTATGCCGTGACCAATCCTGCGACCGGTGAGGTCCTCAAGACCTACCCGACGATCACCGATGCGGAGCTCGAGGCGGCCATCGCCGCGGCCGACGAGGCGTTCCGCACGTGGTCGAAGTCGACGACCGTCGAGGAGCGCGCCGCCCTCATCCGCCGGGTGGGCGAACTGCACGTCGACCGCCGCCAGGAGCTCGCCGAGATCATCGTGCGCGAGATGGGCAAGCCCATCGAGCAGGCGCTCGCCGAGGCCGACTTCGCCGGCGATATCTACTCGTACTACGCCGACAACGCCGCCGAGTTCCTGAAGGACGAGCCGGTGAAGCTGCTCGCCGGCGACGGCTCGGCCGTGGTGCGGCGCAGCCCGCTCGGCGTGCTGCTCGGCATCATGCCGTGGAACTTCCCGTACTACCAGGTCGCGCGCTTCGCCGGGCCGAACCTCATCATCGGCAACACGATCCTGCTCAAGCACGCCGAGCAGTGCCCCGAGTCGGCCGAGGCGATGCAGCGGATCTTCCGCGACGCGGGCTTCCCCGAGGGCGCGTACGTCAACATCTACGCGTCGCACGACCAGATCGAGACCGTCATCGCCGACCCGCGTGTGCAGGGCGTCTCGCTCACGGGCTCCGAGCGCGCCGGCGCCGCCGTCGCCGAGGTCGCCGGCCGTCACCTCAAGAAGGTCGTGCTCGAGCTCGGCGGATCCGACCCGTTCATCCTGCTCTCGACCGACGACCTCGACACCGCCGTGCAGAACGCCGTCGATGCTCGTCTCGACAACAGCGGCCAGTCGTGCAACGCCGCCAAGCGCTTCATCGTGGTGGACGACCTCTACGAGCCGTTCCTCGAGAAGTTCACCGCCAAGATCGCCGAGGTCGAGGCATCCGACCCCACCTCGAGCGATTCGGCGCTCGGGCCGTTGTCGTCGCTGAAGGCCGCCGAAGGTCTCGAGCAGCAGGTGCAGCGCGCGGTCGAGCACGGCGCCAAGCTCGTGCACGGCGGCACGCGCGAGGGTGCGTTCTTCCAGACCACGGTGCTGACGGATGTCTCGAGCGACAATCCCGCGTCGAAGGAGGAGTTCTTCGGCCCCGTCGCGCAGGTGTACCGCGCTGCCGACGAGCGCGACGCCGTGCGGATCGCGAACGACATCCCGTTCGGCCTCGGGTCGTACCTCTACACGACCGATCCCGAGCAGGCCGACCGCGTCGCGAACGAGATCGAGGCCGGCATGGTCTTCGTGAACGTCGTGCTGGCGGACGGCGCGGAGCTGCCCTTCGGCGGCATCAAGCGCTCGGGATCGGGTCGCGAGCTCGGCCGCTTCGGCGCCGACGAGTTCGTGAACAAGAAGCTGATCCGCGTCGGCTGACGCTCATTGTAGGAACCAGGAGCGGGCGACCCGGAACAGGTCGCCCGCTCCTGTTTCTCGCGTTCACGCGGTCATCCGCTGCGGTTCCCGTCGTCGCGGGGCCGTTGCCGCCTGCGGGCCGCTGCGCGCCGCGATGTACCTCGCAAGGTAGGCCGCGTCACGGCTCACACCGGGCAGGCTCGCCGACATGATGGCGTACATCAGCTCCTGCCCGAGCACGTAGAGACCGGGAACGGGGGTGACGACGCCGCGATGCTGGATGAGCCGCCCATCGTCGTCGAACGCCGGAACGTCCATCCAATCGAGCTCCTCACGGTACCCCGTGCACCAGATCACGTTCGTCACGTCGAGCACGTCGCCGTCGCCGACGACCGGCCGACCGTCGTGGGTCCCCGTCATGCGGGTGACGCGCGTCACGCCGGCGGCCTCCAGGTCCGCCGTCTTGGTGCGCATCAGCGGCGTACCCTTCGCGCCCGCCTTGGGCAGCACCTTGCGTCCGAGCGGCGTACCGAGCGTGAGGACGTGCAAGCCCGCGAACCGCACGACGGGGAGCACGAATCGGGCGGCCGCCCGACCGTGACGCACCGGCAACTCACCTGACGGGGTCCCGGCGAGGATCGTCGGGCGCGTACCGCTCAGCTCCAGGGCGATCTCCGCGCCCGAATTCCCGACCCCGACGACGAGCACGCCCCCCGGCTGCAATTGCCCGGGGTTCCGGTACTCGCTCGAGTGGAGTTGGAGGACGGATGTCCCGAGCCCGCGCGCAAGGTCCGGCACGTTCGGTGCGCCGCATCCGCCCGTGGCCACGACCACGTTCTCCGAGATCCAGCGGCGTTCGCCCGCCGAGACGACGAAGTGATCGTCGTCGCGCCACAGTCGATCCACGCGGACACCGGTGATCACCGGCAATCCGAACCTGGCGGCGTACGCCTCGAGATACTCGGCCAGTTCGTCCTTCGTCGGGAAGCCGAGTCGATCGCCGGGGAACGGCATCCCCGGGAGGCCGTCGTACTTGGCCGGAGTGAACAGTCGGAGCGAGTCCCAACGCACCCGCCACGCGTCGCCGACGCGGTCGTGGGCGTCGAGGATCGCGATGTCTCGACCTTGTCTCGTCAGGTGGTACCCGATCGCGAGCCCGGCCTGTCCACCACCGATCACGACGGTGTCCAGCACTCGACCCGACCCGTGCTCTGCGCTGTCGTTCATGATCCGACCTCCTCGACCGCGATGTTCATCGTGCCGAGGCTACGAATCAGGCCACTGATGCCGCGTCGGATGAACCACCCATCCTTTCGGGCGTGGCGTGGGGCGTTCTGTGCAGGCGGCGGTCAGCCGGCCAGGTCGTGCTGGTACGCGAATGCGGTCGCCGCCGACCGGGACGAGACGCCGAGCTTGGCGTAGATGTTGCTGAGGTGCCGGGCGACCGTCTTCTCGCTGAGGTAGAGGTCCAACGCGATACGCCGGTTGGTCTTGCCCGCCGCCACCAGCCGCAGCACTTCGATTTCGCGCGGCGTGAGGCCGCCGACCGGACCGGGCGCGTGCGACGCCATCAGCGCCTCGGTGGCAGCGAGCGCGATCCGGGCGCCGAGATCCGCGAACGAGGTGAGGGCTGCGTCGAGCTCCATGGCCGCAGACACCTCATCTCCCGACGCGCGGCAGGCTCTCGCCGCGATGACCCGGCATCGTGCTGCCTCGTAGGGCACGTCGAGCTCGCGCCATCGGGCCCATGCACGCCGCGCGGTCAACAGGGCGGCCGGGGCGTCACCCTCCTCCAGTAGGACCGCCGCCTCCCACTGATCGACGATGGCCCGGATCATCGGCATCGTGCACACCTCCTGCACGGCCTTCAGCTCCTCGACGATCGCCCTCGCCGCGCGAACATCGCCGGCGGCGAGTTCGATCTCGACGGCGGCCGCGAGCATCCATCGCCGTTCCGACGGATCAGCTCGGTCGACGGCACCGCGGACCAGTGACTGGGCGAGCTTCGTCCGGCCCTGCGCGAGGCGAAGCAGCGCAAGTCCGGGCTGTGGTTCCCAGCCGGTCTGCGCGGCACGTTCGTACGACGCTTCCGCGAGCTCGAGCTGCCCGCGCAGCCGATGCACCTCTCCGCCCTGGTACCAGGCACTGAACAGCCCGTCGCGGTCACCGCGTCCCGACCGTTCCTGCGCCGACCCCGCTGCGACGAGCGCATCGCCCCAGGCCCCGTGCAGGATGAAGAGTGCCGCGCGCTGGGCCTGGCACTGTCCGCTGAAGGCGACCATGTCGGGTTGCGCCTCGCACCAGTGGTCGAGCGCGCGCGTCCATTCGTGGGCGCGACGCAGGTCGAAGGCGAGCCTGCAGCACTGCAGCATCGCGCAATAGACGATGCCGGACGGTATCGGCGAGACCTCCCCGGCCGTGACGGCGACCATCACCTCGTCGAGCAGCATCAGCCCGGACTCGGGGTCTCCCACCATGATCATCGCCTGGCCCTGACCGAGGTGCGACAGCGCGATCAGGTCGGGGTCGCCGAACCGACGCGCGAACTCGGCCGCCTGCTCGAACGCCGCCGCGGCCTTCGTTCCATCGCCGGCGTACAACGCACCGAGCCCCTCGGGAATCAGGAGGAAGCCCTGGCTCACGCCCGCTGCCGGATCCGTCTCCACGAGGCGCTGCGCGCGGGCGAACCAGCCCGTGCTGCGCGCCCGATCGCCGAGGTCCATGAGCTGCATTCCGAGCCACGCCGCGCATCGCGTCGCCCCCGCCGTGTCGCCAGCGCCGAGGAAGGCTTCATGTGCACGGGTCAGCGCGTCGACGCCGTCCTGGGCGTTCCCGACGAGGAACGCGGATGTGGCGAGGCGCTCGAGGTCTTCCGGCGTGGTCGTGGACTCATGTTCGGCGCGGCCGAGTTCCGCGATGGCCTCGCTCCATCGATGTTCCTGATATGCAACTCGGCCCCGATCGAGGGCGGTCGGCGCGTTCATGACGCCTCCAAGAACCGGCGGGCCGGGCGACGCCGGTGTCGCACTCGGCCCTGGGCTCAGGCTAGCCCCGTTGGACCGGTGCGACAACGGCGAAGCCGCTCAGGAGGCGGTGTACGGCACGCGCTCCCAGCTCAGCACGCCCTCGCCGCCGGCGGAGTTCGACCGCACCGAGACCCGCAGCCACTCGTTCGAGGTCGCGGCGCCTTCGACGGTCACCCGGCGGACGTTGTCGAGCTCGTCCTGCCCGTAGATCGCGAGCCAGGGCGAGCCGGCGGCCAGGGGCGCGTCGTCGTTGAAGACGTGGCTGTCACCGTTGAACAGGTAGACCTCGCCGTCGAACGCGCGGGAGCCCTTCGCGATCGCCTCGACGATCGGGCGGAAGCCGCTCACCAACTCGGGATGCTCGGCAGCGCCGGCTCCGAGGAGGAACGGGTCGAACATGTCCGCCTGGGTCATGATGACGACCGCGCGGGCATTGGTCACCGTCGCGTCGGCGAAGGTGCGTTCCAGCTGTTCGATGTCGGCCGCGGTGCGGGCTGCGACCTCCTCCAGCTGGGCTGCCGCGGGTTCGGTGAGGCCGAGGCCGGTCCAGGGCTGCAGCGAGTTGTTGGACCCCTGCACGTTCAGCACCGAGAAGGCCACCCGCTGCACGCCGAACGTGACGTTCTCGGGCAGGGCCGCGTCGGGCACGGTGACCGGCATGTTCGCGCCGAGTGTCTTGCCGGGATGCGCGAAGAACACCGAACGCAGGGCGTCGAGACGCTCCAGCGGATCATAGGAGCCGTTGTTCGTGCGGTGGCAGTCCACCCACTCGTTGTCGCCGGGCGTGTAGACCAGCGGCGCCTCGAAGCGATCGAACTGCGCCTTGATCGCGGCGAAGTACTCGTCGGTGCACTGGGCGGAGCCCGCCTTGATGTCGCCGACGTGCGACACGAACCGGAGGTCCTCCTGCTCGTTCAGTTCCGAGACCATCGCCGGGAACCGCGAGTACTGGGCCGAGCCGTAGGGCACGTCGCCGATCACGGCGAAGCTGAAGGCCTCATCCTGCGGGGCATCCGACCGCTCCGAAGCGGCCTGGGCGGGGGCTGTGGTCGACATGGCGAGGGCCAGCGCGACGGCGGCGGCTCCCGCGAGAGACAGGGTTCTGGACGATGACATTGGGGCTCCACAACTGGTCGGGATGCGTCGGGCGACGCAACATTAGGCGCGCCAGGCGACGACCTCGGGAAGGCGAGGTTGCCCCGCGATGAACGGTCGGCTCGCGACATCCGGAATGCAAATCATCCGGTGCTATAGCTTTAGAGCCGAAGGTATGGCAAGCTGGCGCAACCGGCGTCCGGGGTGGCGGACGCGATCAATGAAGATCACGGAAAGGCGAAGATGTCCGCACCCGCGAAGCCGGCCGAACTCGGCGACGGCGAGCACCTCAAGGTCCTCGGTTACGAGGACTCCTTCAACCGCTCGATGAGCCTGTGGGCGAACTTCGCCCTCGGCTTCACCTACCTCTCGCCGCTCGTCGGCGTGTACTCGCTGTTCGCCCTCGCCCTCACCGTGGGCGGCCCACCCTCGATCTGGTGGATCGTCATCGTCGGCGCCGGGCAACTGCTCGTCTCGCTGGTCTTCGGCGAGGTCGTCTCGCAGTACCCGATCCACGGCGGCATCTATCCGTGGGCGCGACGGCTCTGGGGTCGGCGCTACGCGTGGATGGCCGCCTGGGTCTACATCTGGGCCATGATCGTCACCATCACGGCCGTCGCCGAATACGGCTCGGGATTCACGGCGAGCCTGTTCGGCATCGAGCACACCGCCGACACCACGCTGTGGATCACGCTCGGACTGCTCGTGGTCGCCCTCGCCATCAACATGACCGGGACGAAGTGGCTCGCCCGGGTGGCACGCATCGGCCTGGCCGCCGAACTCATCGGCGTCATCGGGCTCGGCCTCTACCTGCTGGTGTTCCAGCGCAAGCAGGAGTTCGGCGTGTTCTTCGACACCATGGGCGTCGAAGGCGATGGCAGCTACCTCACGGCATTCGTCGGCGCCGCACTCGCCGGGCTCTTCCTCTTCTACGGGTTCGAGGCCTGCGGCGACGTCGCCGAGGAGGTCGCGAACCCGGCGCGTCGTATCCCGAAGGCGATGATCATGACGATCCTCGTCGGCGGCGTCTCGGCGCTGTTCTCCTTCGGAGGCTATGTGCTCGCGGCGCCCGATCTCGGCGCGATCGTGGCGGGCGACGACGCCGACCCGATCCCGGCGATCCTCGAGTCGACGCTCGGCCCGGTGGGAGCGAAGCTCTTCCTCGTGGTGGCCGTCACCGCGTTCCTCTCCTGCGTGCTGAGCCTGCAGGCTGCGGCCAGCCGGCTGCTCTTCTCGTTCGCCCGCGATCGGATGCTGCCCGGCCACCGCTGGCTCTCGAAGGTCTCGGAGAAGAGCAAGGTCCCGACCAACGCCCTCGTCGTCGCCTGCACGGTGCCCGCACTCATCGCCGTGCTGGTGTGGCTGAACGCCGACCTCCTCTACCCCGTGACGGCGTTCGCGGTGCTCGGCATCTACGTGGCGTTCCAGATGGTCGTGCTCGCGTCGCTGCGGCAGCGCGTGCGCGGGTGGAAGCCTGCCGGGGCGTTCTCGCTCGGCCGCTGGGGCATCGTCGTGAACGTCGCCGCGCTCGCCTACGGCGTGTTCGCGATGATCCTCCTCGCGACGCCCGGCACCTCGGGCGACGTCGTCACCGACTGGATCGTGCTCATCGGCCTCGGCGTCGTGCTCGCGACCGGCGTGGCGTACCTGCTCCTCGCGAAGCCCGACCACAACTCCGACGCCCCGGCCGGCGACGCCATCGACGTCGCCGAACGCCTGCGGGCGCACCGGGGCGAGGACGCCGCGGCACCCACCGTCGTGGGCTAACGAGCACCCGCGTATCCACGCGCCCCTCGGAGCCTCCGGGTTCCGGGGGGCGCGTCGTCGCGCTGCATCCCGGGGTCGGCGGCGCGCCGCCTGCCCATGCAGAGCACGAGCATGATCGCGCAGGAGACGACGTAGAACGTGTGCAGCGCCCAGATCGGTCCGATGGGGAGGCTGAACACGTAGAGCGAGTACACGACGTTGGCGGCGTTGATCATGACCATGCTCGGAAGGCTGTACGACGAGACATCCCTGGTGCGCAGCGCCTTGCCGAGCATCGGCAGGTTGCTGACCGCGAACACCACGGTCGAGACCGTGCCGGCGATCAGTGGGATGTCCATGCCCAGAACGGTACGGCGCGGCATCCCCTTGGCGCGTCGGCCGAACTCCCCATCTTTCCCGGAGGCCTGGCATGGGTCATTCTGCGCATGGCGGCGACAGGCTGCACCGATGAAGACCGGTCAGACGAGGCCGTTCTCGTAGGCGTAGGCGGTCGCCGCCGCCCGGCTCGAGAGGCCGAGCTTGCCGAAGATGTTGCTGAGGTGGCGCGCCACGGTCTTCTCGCTCAGCGACAGCCTCGCACCGATCGCACGGTTGGTCAGCCCGGTCGACACGAGTCGCAGCACCTCGACCTCGCGGGCCGTGAGGGAGCCCGCCCGGCGCTCCCCCGTGACCTCCTCCAATTCGGCGAGTGCCGGCTGGGCGCCGAGCTCCAGGAAGGTCACGCGGGCCGCGTCGAACTCGCTTCGAGCAGCGGCGGCGTCACCGAGGAACTGGAGGGCGCGGCCCACCAACACGCGGCTCCGCGCCGCCTCATACGGAACGCCGAGGGCGCGCCACGCCTTCAGAGCATCACGCGACGACGCCAGCGCGCTCCTCGGGTCGCCCTCAGCCAGGAGCACCTGGCCCTCCGCGAACGCGACGAGGGCGGCGAACATCCGTGTCGCGACCGGTGCGCCGAGCGTCCGCAACTCGTCCAGCGCCCGACGCGCGTCACCGGGATCGCCCGCCGCCACCTCGATCTCGACGACGGCGGGCAGCAGGTAGCGGCGCGTGAACGGATCGGCGGCCGACGCGCTGCGCCGGATCTCCTCTCGCGCGAGCTCCACCTTCCCCTCAGCGAGGTGCAGCAGCGCGAGACCCGGCTGGGGTTCCCACGACGTCTCTCCGGCGCGCCGATACCCGTCTGCCGCGGAGTGGAAGGCGCCTCGAAGGCGCTGCAGCTCGGCGAACCAGTACGGCGCGCCGAACGCCGCACGGTAATCGCCGGCCCGGAATCCCGCGAGTGCGAGCTCGGCCGCGGCCGAAGCCTCGGCCCATGCTCCACGCAACGTGAGCAACGCCGCACGCAGGGCATGACGTTCGCCGCTGAACGCCACGAGCTCCGGCTGCGCGCGGCACCACTCGTCGAGCACCCTCGTCCACGCGACGACCCGCGTGAGATCGAAGCCGATGTGAGCGTCGCCCACGATGGTGCAGAGGATGAGGCCCGCCGCGACGGACGACACCTCGCCGCCGAGCACCGCGGTGACGGTGTCGTCCTGACAGGCGAATCCACGGGTATCGTCACCGACCTCGATGAGGCTCTTACCCCTCCCGAACGAGGCGAGCGCCCAGAGGTCCCGGTCGTGGAACCGCTCGGCGATCGCGAGGACCTCCTCGAATCGCGCTCGCGCACCGAGCGGGTCGCCACCTGCGAGTTGCGCGACCGCCGGCGCGAGTTGCACGAGACCCGACACCGCACTCGGCTCGGAGATCATGTTCGCCAGCCGAAGGCCTCGAGGCAGCCACTCCAGGTTGTGCGACAGGTCGCCGAGCTCGAACTGGAAGATGGCAAGCCATGCAGCCGTGCGGGCCGCGCCCTCGACGTCGCCGCTCGCAAGTGCGACGCCGTGCGCTCGGGTCAGTGCTCCCGCCGCCGCACCCGCCTCACCCCGAAGGAATGCCGCGGTCGCCAGCAGCTCGAGATCCGCGGTGTCAAGGTCGCCGGCGGAGTCCGCACGGGCGAGTTCCTCGTACGCCGCCGCCCAGCGTCGATCCGCCGCAGCCGCGCGGCCTGCGTCGAGTGCGCTGGACGAGGTCATCGTGCTCCTGACGGCAGCCGTCCCCACCCAGGGCAGGTCGGCACCGGGATGGTGCGTGAACGGTACCGCCGAGCCGACAGGCCCGCAAGCCCCGACCAAGCGCGCGTCCGGCGCGCTCCCCTCCCGTGCAGCGACACGTCCTGTTCACCGAATCATCAACTGCCGCTCACCCGCCGGAACAGTCGCGACACCTTGGCCTGCCTACCGTGAGCACTGTTCCCCCAACCGAACAGGAAGCACGTATGACCATGCGCATCCGTACCATCGCCGGCGCCGCGCTCTGCGCGACCGCCTTCGCCCTGATCCCCGCCCCGGCGGCTACCGCCGCTGACGGCCCGATCGGCTTCGACCCGATCGACGGCACCCCCTACTCGACGGCGACCGCCGACTGGACCGAGCCCTTCGTGATCCCCGAGGGTTTCACGCAGCAGCTCCTCGCCGACGAGACGGTGCTCGACATCTACGCCGGTGCCGACGACCTCACCGACATGAACACCGTCAACGAGACCGGTCCGCAGGCGGGCCGCTACCTCTACCGCACCCACGAGGTGGGCTCGAACGGTTCGCTCTCGGTCGTCGACCTGCAGACGGGCGAGACCGAGGTCATCGCGCAGGACGCCGGATGGCGTCGTCTCGACGGCCTGCGCTGGACCCCGTGGGGCACGGTGCTCTTCGCCGAGGAGACCACCGGCGGCCGCCTCTTCGAGGCCTTCCTCGACCCGAAGGACCCGACGGTCGTCACCCACGTCGAGGAGCGCCGCGAGCTCGGCATCCTCCGCCACGAGGGCATCGAGGCGCTCGCCGACGGCACCGCGTTCGTCATCGACGAGCTCAACGGCGGCTCGATCTTCAAGTTCGAGCCGGCCACGCGCGGCGACCTCTCCGACGGCCAGCTCTACGCGCTGAAGCTCACGGGCCTCACCGACGCCGAGCAACTGTGGAACTCGGGCACCTACCAGCAGAAGGTCGGCGCCTTCGAGTGGGTCGCCCTCGACATGGACCAGGTCGTCATCGACGCGGATGCCGCGGCGAACGCCGTCTCCGCGACCGAGTTCGGCCGCCCTGAGGACGTCGAGGTCATCGGCAACGTGCTCTACGTCGCGAACACCACCGAGGACCGCGTCGTCGCGATCGACCTCGCGAAGAACGAGCTCACCTCGTTCGTCGAGAAGGGCGTCAACGTCCCGGTCGAGAACTCGGGCGCGGGCGTGACCGGCTTCAACAACCCCGACAACCTCGCGCAGGGCCCCGACGGCCGCCTTTGGATCGTCGAGGACAACTTCCTCTCCGATGTGTGGGTCGCGGGCCTCGACACCGACCGGGACGGCGCGGCCGACGAGGTCGAGCAGTTCGCCTCGATCGTGGACACCGGCGCCGAGATCTCGGGCATCTACTTCGGCAAGGACCCGAAGACGCTGTTCCTGAACGTGCAGCACCCCGAGAAGGCGCTGGCCGACGGCACCTGGACGATCACCAAGCGCTGACATGCACGCCGAGCGCTGACGCGCTGAGGCGCTGAGGAGGGGCGGGCGGCCGGAACATCCGGTGCCCGCCCCTTCGCCGTGCGTCAGCGCTTCTTCGCGGCGTCGATCTCGTCACGCCGAAGCAACACGATGCGGTCGACGACCGAGTCGGGCAGCGGATGCTCCGGGGTGAACCGGATGGTGCCCTTCGACCGGGAGAACCCGTCGAGTTCGGCCTCGACGGCACTGATCACGGGCGGGCTGAACGGGTACAGCCCGATGTGGTCCTTCGTCGCCATGACGCTGAGCAGCGGCGAATCGCGGTACCGCAGCGCCGGCATCCCGTAGCTGACGCCCTCGACGGCGTCGGGCACGAGCGAGACCGCCCGCGCCCGGATGCGTTCGATCAGGTCGCGTTCGGCTCCGTCGAGTCCTGCGATGTAATTGCTCAGCTCCCCCATGGGCCCCCATGCTACGCCGGGCGTCCTACGCTGGTGGCATGGTCCGGCGACGGGTGATCGTGCACGGCGAGGTCCAGGGCGTGGGCTTCCGCTACACGGCGCGGCTCGAAGCGGGCCGGATCGGCGTCGCCGGATGGGTGCGGAATCGCCGCGACGGCGCGGTCGAGGCCGAGATCGAGGGCGACGAGGCATCCGTCGGCCAGATGATCGAGTGGCTGGCACAGGGCCCGCCCGGAGCCGTCGTGCGCCGCACCGACGTCACGGAACTCGAGCCCATCGGCGAATCGGAATTCAGGGTCACGGGGTGACGGATGCCGCACACCGACCGATCACGACGACGAAGGGCCCGCCGGCGAACCGGCGGACCCTTCGGATCTCGAGGCGAGCTTCGCGCTCCTCGATCAGTGCTGCGAACTAGATGGCGTTGACGTCCAGCGGGATGCCGGGGCCGAACGTGGTCGACACGGCGCCCTTCTGGATGTAGCGGCCCTTGGAGCTCGCCGGCTTGAGCCGCACGACCTCTTCGAGGGCGGCCTTCGCGTTCTCCTCGAGCTGTTCGGTCGAGAACGAGGACTTGCCGACGACGAAGTGCACGTTGGCGTGCTTGTCGACGCGGAACTCGATCTTGCCGCCCTTGATCTCCTCCACGGCCTTGGCCGGGTTCGGAGTCACGGTGCCGGTCTTCGGGTTCGGCATCAGGCCGCGGGGACCGAGCACCTTGCCGAGACGGCCGACCTGGCCCATGAGCTCGGGCGTGGAGACGGCCGCGTCGAACGACGTGTAGCCGCCGGCGACCTTCTCGATGAGCTCGGCGCCGCCGACCTCGTCGGCGCCCGCCGCGATCGCAGCCTCGGCTGCGGGGCCGGTTGCGAACACGACGACGCGGGCGGTCTTGCCCGTGCCGTGCGGGAGGATGACGGTGCCGCGCACCATCTGGTCGGCCTTACGGGGGTCGACGCCGAGCTTCAGCGCGACCTCGACGGTGGAGTCGAACTTCGCCGAGCCGGTCTCCTTGGCGAGGGCGACGGCCTCGCTCGGGGTGTAGTACTTGCCGGCCTCGATCTTCTCGACCGCGGCCCGGTAGGCCTTGGACTTCTGTGCCATGTTGCTTCTCCTTGAGAGAGTGTGGTCATCTGCGCCTGGCAGGCGCTGCCACGAGTGCGTGAGTTCTGGTGAACGGATGCCGCGGCATCCGTCAGGTCCTATTCGACCGTGATGCCCATCGAACGGGCGGTGCCCGCGATGATCTTCGAGGCGGCGTCGACGTCGTTGGCGTTGAGGTCGACCATCTTGGCCTCGGCGATCTCGCGCACCTGCGCCTGGGTGAGCTTGCCCACCTTGGTGGTGTGCGGGACGCCCGAGCCCTTGGCGACGCCGGCGGCCTTCTTGATGAGCTCCGCGGCGGGCGGGGTCTTGAGGATGAACGTGAACGAACGGTCCTCGTAGACGGTGATCTCGACGGGGACGACGTTGCCGCGCTGCGACTCGGTCGCGGCGTTGTACGCCTTGCAGAACTCCATGATGTTCACGCCGTGCTGACCCAGGGCCGGGCCGATGGGCGGGGCCGGGTTGGCGGCGCCGGCCTTGATCTGAAGCTTGATCAGACCAGTGACCTTCTTCTTCGGTGCCATGATTTCTCTCTTTCTGTTCGAACGCCCACCCCTTGAGCGTGTCGAAGGGCGGGGCACTCTCCCGCAGTTCCGGCGGATCCGGGCCGCGGTGGTCGTTGTGCCTGGCGCAGCACAACCCTCCGATGATACCGGAGAGACGCTGCTTGTCGGCTGTGGAAGTTAGAGCTTGGTGACCTGGTCGAAGCTCAGCTCGACCGGGGTCTCGCGCTCGAAGAGCGAGACGAGCACGGTGAGCTTGCCGCTCTCTGGCTTGATCTCGCTGATCGTGCCGGGCAGGCCGGCGAACGAGCCGTCCTTGATCGTGATGGTCTCGCCGACCTCGAAGTCGACCTCTGCCGGGATGGCGCGAGCCGCACCCGACGCCGCGCCGGCCTTCGCACCCTTGGCGGGAGCGACGTCCTTGATGTCGACGAGGGGCTTCAGCATGTTGAAGGCCTCCTCGAAGCGGAGGGGCGTGGGGTTGTGCGCGTTGCCCACGAAGCCCGTGACACCGGGAGTGTGGCGGATGACCGACCAGCTCTCCTCGTTGAGCTCCATGCGCACGAGCACGTAGCCCGGGATGCGCACGCGGGTGACCATCTTGCGCTGGCCGTTCTTGATCTCGACGACGTCTTCCATCGGGACCTCGACCTGGAAGATGTAGTCGGCCATGGCCATCGATTCGCGGCGCTGCTCGATGTTCGCCTTCACGCGGCGCTCGAAGCCCGCGTAGGAGTGGATGACGTACCACTTGCCGGGGAGGAAGCGCAGCTCACTGCGGAACTCCGCGTACGGGTCGACGACCTCGGCGTCCTCCTCGATCACGGCCTCGAACGCCGCCTCGGCCTCTTCGGGCGAGTCGATGTCGAGGGCGTCGTCGATCACGGCGTCCGCCTCGGGGTCGGATGCCTCGGCCATGGCATCGAGCACGGCATCGAGGTCGATGTCGTTGCCCTCGTCGTCGACGACGTGCACGGCGACGTGCTCGGCCGCCTCCACCGAGTCCTCGTCGTGCTCGAGGGTCGAGCCCTCCTGCACCTCGTCTTCCTCCGACGACTGCTCAGCAGCCGTGGCCCAGTCGACGTCGTCGCGCTCAGTCCTTGACACTTCTTCTCGATTCCTTCTCTTCCGTGCGCCTGTGGCGGCGCTCCGGTCATCGGTGCCGACGGCCCGATCAGACCCCCGGAGTTCCGAAGACGTACAGCACGAGCCAGCTGAACAGCTGGTCGAATCCCCACACGATCGCCATCACGATGATGACGAACACGAGCACCACGACCGTGAAGTTGAACAACTCCCTGCGGGTCGGGGTGACGACCTTCTTCAGTTCGGCGATGACCTGTCGGATGAACAACGCGATCCGCGCGAACGGATTGCGCCTCGCAGCGCGGTCGCGCTTCGCATTGGCGACGACGTCCTCGCTGGGTTCGTCGATGATCTTCCGTGCCACCTCGTACACCTTTCGTGGGCCGCCAGTCGCTGCCGGCTCGCAGGGCGGACAGGACTCGAACCTGCAACCTGCGGTTTTGGAGACCGCTGCTCTACCAATTGAGCCACCGCCCTATGGAACTCGCCGGCACGCCGGTGCTGCTCCACCGCTGTCTGGACAGCACAAGCACACTGCATTCTTCTGGGGAAGGCCCGGAAAATAGGCGCAGACAAGCTTGGCTGACTTCAACAACCTCAGCAAGTGTATGCGACGGCAGGGACAGAGTAAAGCCGAGCGGATGCCGCCGGCAGGCCTCTGCGGAATGCACCTGTGCTGCGGCGGCGGCGGCCAATAGGCTTGAGCGCGTGACCGAACGCGCCCGCCTCTCCGCCCGAATCGCCGCCATCGCCGAGTCCGCGACGCTCAAGGTCGATGCGAAGGCCAAGGCCCTCCAGGCACAGGGTCATCCGGTCATCTCCTATGCGGCCGGCGAGCCCGACTTCCCGACGCCCGAGTACATCGTCGAGGCGGCGCTCGCGGCCACCCGCGACCCGAAGAACTACCGCTACACGCCCGCGGCGGGTCTCCCCGAGTTGCGTGATGCGATCGCCGCGAAGACCCTGCGCGACTCCGGCCTCGAGGTCGGCACGGGCCAGGTCGTGGTGACGAATGGCGGGAAGCAGGCCGTCTACCAGGCGTTCCAGGTGCTGCTCGACCCGGGCGACGAAGTGCTCGTGCCGACGCCGTACTGGACCACGTATCCCGAGGCCATCAAGCTCGCGGGCGGTCGCCAGGTCGACGTCTTCGCCGGCGCCGACCAGGGCTACCTCGTCACGGTTGAGCAACTCGAGGCGGCGCGCACCGAGCGCACGAAGGTGCTGCTGTTCGTGTCGCCGTCGAACCCGACGGGCGCCGTCTATCCGGCCGAGCAGGTGCAGGCGATCGGCGAGTGGGCGCTCGAGCACGGCATCTGGGTGGTCTCCGACGAGATCTACCAGAACCTCACCTACGCCGAGGAGGTCGATGGGGTGCCGCCACGCTCCGTGTCGATCGTCGAGGCGGTGCCTGGGCTCGCGAACCAGGCGATCCTGGTCAACGGCGTCGCGAAGACCTATGCGATGACGGGCTGGCGCCTCGGCTGGATGGTCGGCCCCGCCGACGTCATCGCGGGCGCTGCGAACCTGCAGTCGCACCTCTCGTCGAACGTGGCGAACATCTCGCAGCGCGCCGCGATCGCGGCCCTCACCGGCCCGCAGGACGCGGTGGAGGAGATGCGCCGCGCATTCGACCGTCGTCGGCGCACCATCGTCGAGGAGCTCTCGAAGATCGAGGGTGTCACGGTGCCGGTGCCGCAGGGCGCGTTCTACGTCTACCCCGATGTCACCGGGCTCATCGGCCGCGAGTGGGGCGGCGTCACGCCCACCTCCTCGCTGGAGCTCGCCGACCTCATGCTCGAGCAGGCGCAGGTCGCGGCCGTGCCGGGTGAGGCGTTCGGACCGAGCGGCTACCTGCGCTTCAGCTATGCGCTCGGCGACGCGCCCCTCCTCGAGGGGATCCAGCGCCTTCAGCGCCTCTTCGCGTGATCATCTGATCCGTTTTGCACGTTCCCGAGCCATGTGTGTAGTGATCCTTGACACTTCGTGGCGCCCGGAGGAACATTCATACGTAAGCATTTAGCGACACTGCACTGACGGATCCCACGACGAAGCCGCCACCGAATCTGAGTCCGGTGGCGGCTTCGTCGCTGCGGGTCAGTGCGCGTGTGCGCCTTCACCCTTCTTGTACTGGTACGGGTTGCTCAGCACCTCGGTCTCGGGGATCTCGGGGTACTGGCCGGCCTCCCAGTCGTCTCCGACCTCCTGCTCGAGGTACGACACCGTGTCGTCGAGCTTGCGCCGCGTGCCGGCGAGGTCGCCCGCCGTCAGCTTGTGCTCGTGCTTCACGACCTCGCCGCCGACGAGAACGGTACTCACGTCGCCGCGCTGCGCCTGGTAGACGACCTGGCCCCACGGATTGATGAGCGGAGCCCATGTCGGTGAGTCGTCGTTCTTGAGGAGGATGACGTCGGCGAGCTTGCCCTTCTCGAGGGTGCCGATCTCGTCGCCCTTGCCGAGTGCCTCGGCACCGCCGCGGGTCGCCAGCCGAACGACGTCCTTGGCGCGGAGGGTGACGTGCGTGATGGTCTCGGCCGGCTGGAGCCCGTGCGCGGTGAAGTGCTCCATCGCCCGGTCGGCGTTGATCGTCGCGCGCATCGCGGAGAACAGGTCGGAGCTGACCCATACCGAGGTGTCGACGGAGAGCGACGCCGGGATGCCGTACTTGCGCAGCTTGTGGATCGGCGGGTAGCCCTGTCCGCACGTGTCCTCGGACTCGGTGGCCAGCGAGACATTGCCGCCCGTTGCAGCGATCTTCTGGTACGACTCGTCGTTGAGAGAGGCGGCGTGCACGTAGGTGTAGCCCTCCTTCATGACGCCGGCATCGTACGCATTCGTGATGCCCCAGTCGTTCGTCGCACCCCAGACCCCGGCGTGCGTCGTGACCCGGAGTCCGAGCTCCTCGGCGACGCGATACGCGGCGAGCTCGGGGAAGTTCTCGTCCTGGTTCGGAACGTCGAAGGCGATCTGCGCCCCGAACAGCCGCGAGTCGTCGCGCGCCCGCTCGAGCAGCGACTTGATCGCCGGGTCGGCCGTCCACTCCCACGGCGACTGGTGGATGTTGCCGTAGGCGAAGACGTAGCGGCCGGGCGAGGTCGCAAGCGCCTCGTAGGCGGCCTCGCCGTGTTCGATCGAGCTCAGTCCGTGCGACCAGTCGAGCGTCGTCGTGACCCCTGACTCGATCGCGTCGAGTGCCGAGATGAGATTGCCGGCTGCATAGTCCTGCGGCCGGAACTTGATGCCGTGCTGCAGGTAGTACCAGACGAAGTACTGGGTGAGCGTCCAGTCCGCGCCGTAGGCGCGCATCGCCGTCTGCCACATGTGGCGGTGGGTGTCGACGAAGCCCGGCATCACGATGCCGCCCTTCGCGTCGATCTCGAACGTGCCGTCCGGCACCGTGAGACCGACTCCGACGTCGGCGATCCTGCCATCGACGACGAGGACGTCGCCTTCTCGAAGAACGGTGTCCGCGTCGTCCATCGTGAGCACGATGCCGTTGCGGAACACGATGGGCTGGCCCGGCTGCGGTGCTGTCATGGCTGTGTTCATCCTCCTTGATTCACATCGCCATCCGAGCGTCTCGGGGGCGCGTCGTCGCGCGGCTTGCGGTCCCGGTCGGGTGACTCCTTCATGTTAAGCGTTACTGCACAAGGAGTCCAGTGCCGGTTAGCGTCGGGGTTGCTTCGCCGCGTGGGCGTCGGTGGAGTAACGTCGGCACCAGCGCGTTCGACGGGGATCCGCGCGGAGGAGGTCACGATGAGCAACCACACGTATCGGGTCACCGAGATCGTCGGCACCTCGCCCGACGGCATCGACACCGCGATCAGCAATGGGATCGCCCGTGCGGCGGCGACCATCCGCCACATGGACTGGTTCGAGGTCGTCTCGGTGCGCGGCGAGATCGAGGACGGCGCGGTCGCGCACTACCAGGTCACACTGAAGGTCGGCTTCCGCATCGAAGACGCCTGACCGGCAGGCGCCTGACGGAGTCCGGACACGGGGAACGCCCGTCGTCAGGCCCCCCGGCTCCGAACAACGGGCGTTCGCCTCGTCAGTGGATCAGTGCTTGAACGCGTCCTTGACGTCTTCGGCAGCGTCCTTCAGATCGGCCTTGGCCTGATCGCGCTTGCCTTCACGCTCGAGGCGCTCGTCATCGGTCGCCTTGCCGGCGGCTTCCTTCATCTTGCCGCCGATGTCCTCGGACTTGTTCTCAATGCGGTCGTCGATACCCATCGTCGAACTCCTTCCAGGTAGCGGCGTTCTGCCGCGTCCACGTTCCAGTGAACGCGACGGAGGCGGGAAACGGCAGGGGCTTGCCCCCACGCGCATGACGCGCTACGCGGGTCGGAGCTCCCGCCGGGCCTCAGCGGCCACCTCCTCGGCGATCGCGTCGAGCAGCGGCGATCCCAGATTCCACTGCTGCCAGTAGAGCGGCACGTCGACCGGACGGCCACCGAGTCGGACCAGCTCGCCACGCTCGAGCTCGGCCGCCGACTGGAAGCCCGGCAGCATGCCCCAGCCCAGGCCGAGCTTGACCGCGGTGGCGAACTCGTTCGTCGCGGGCACGAAGTGCCGCACCGGGTCCACGCCATCGACGCCGGCCCTCCGCAGGTACTCATCCTGCAGGTCGTCGCGGCGGTCGAAGTCCACGCGCGGCGCGGCGGCGAGCGCGGCGGGAATCGCACCGTCGGGCAGCCAGCGTGCGACGTAGGCGGGAGTGGCCACGGCCTCGTAGCGCATGACCCCGAGAGGGCGCACGAGGCATCCGGCGACCGGCGCGGCCTGCGAGGTGACGGCACCCATGACGGTGCCCGACTCGAGCAGCGCCGCCGTGAAGTCCTGGTCGTCCCGGTGCAACTCGAACACGACCCGATGCCGTTCGGCGAGCGCGGCGAGCGCGGGCAGGAACCAGGTGCCGAGGGAGTCGGCGTTGACCGCGAGCGGGACCGGGGTCGGCCGGGCGGATGCCGCGTCACCCGTGCCGAACGCGGCGAGGGCGTCGTGCTCGAGCAACGCCAGCTGCCGGGCCAGCCGTACGAGGGCGGCGCCGGCATCAGTGGGGCGGACGGGCTTGGTGCGCACCAGGAGCACGCGCCCAAGCCGCTGTTCGAGCTGCTTCACCCGCTGCGAGACCGCCGAGGGCGTGATGAGGAGCTCGCGAGCAGCCGCGTCGAAGGTGCCGGCATCGACGACGGCAGCGAGGGTGCGGGCGAGATCGAGTGGGATCTCCATGAAGCAATGCTAATGCTGAGTAAGAATCTTGAGCTGGAGTTGATCGCTGCTCACGCCTAGCGTCGTGTTCGTGCCCGTCTCCTCGCTCCTCGCCGGCTTCGGCCTCGGCCTGTCGCTCATCATCGCCATCGGCGCGCAGAACCTCTTCGTGCTGCGGCAGGGCATCCGGCGCGAGCACGTCTTCGCCGTCGCCGCCATCTGCGCGCTGTCCGACCTCGCGCTCATCATCGTGGGTGTCTCGGGCATCGGCGCGGTGCTGCAGGCGGTGCCGTGGCTCGTGGAGGTCATCCGCTGGCTCGGGGCGGCATTCCTCGTGGGCTACGGGGTGCTCGCGGCGCGGCGGGCCATCCGGCCGAGCGGCGACGCGCTCGTCGCCGACGAGGCATCCGCTGATCGCGAGGGCGCGCGGGGCCGGCTCGAGGCCACCACCCCTGCCTCGACCACCACCATCGCCGGCCCCCGCACGACCCTCACCGCGGCCGTGCTCACGTGCCTCGCGCTCACCTGGCTCAACCCGCACGTCTACCTCGACACGGTGTTCCTGCTCGGCTCGGTCGCGAACACGCACGGCGACGGCCGCTGGGCGTTCGCGGTGGGCGCGGGCGTCGCGAGCATCGTGTGGTTCTTCGGCCTGGCGTACGGCGCCCGCCTTCTCGGCGGCGTCCTCGGCAGCCCGCGCGCCTGGCGGATCCTCGACGGTGTCATCGCGGTCGTCATGATCGTGCTCGGCGTCTCCCTCGTGCTCCCGCACTGATCGGGTCCACCGACGGATCGGGTCCACCGACGGATCGGGTCCACCGACGGATCGGGTCCACCGACTGATCGGGTCCACCTGTCGAGAACGCCTTCCCCTGTTCGTCGTGGGTGCATACCGTGTCAACCAGGGAGGAACCCACCATGGAATACCTGCTGATCGTCGCGACCGACCCCGACGCCGAGCCGTTCGTGCCCGAGGAGGACAATGTCGGCGACTGGGTCGACGACCTCGAGGCCCGCGGCATCCGCATCCGGGGCCAGCGGCTGCGCCCGCCGACGGATGCCACGCTGGTCCGCGTGCGCGAGGGCGAACTGCTCGTCACCGACGGCCCGTTCACCGAGTCGAAGGAGTGGATGGCCGGCTACGACATCCTCGAGGTGGAGAGCCTCGACGAGGCGATCGAGATCGCGTCGCGGCATCCGATGGCCCGCTTCGGTCGTATCGAGCTGCGTCCGGCGTGGCCCATGGACGTGCACGAGCCCGGCGCCGAGCGCCACGCGCGCGAACGGGCCGAGGAGACCGCGGCCCTCGGATGACGCACGGCGCCCCCGCGCACCACGACGCCGTCGCCCGCGCCCACCGTGACGAGTGGGCGCGGGTGGTGGCGACGCTCATCCGCCAGACCGGCGACTGGACGCTCGCCGAGGAGTGCGCGGCGGAGGCGTTCGCCCGCGCGGTCGAGCGCTGGCCGACCGAGGGCGTGCCGCGCAACCCCGGTGCGTGGCTCACCACGGTGGCCAAGCGCCTCGCGATCGACCGGTTGCGCCGCCGCGCCAACGAGACCGCGAAGGTGCACGAGGCGGCCGCGCTCGACGAGGTCGAGAGCGGTCGGAACATCGGGCGGCGGGCCGGCGTGCCGCTCCCGGCGCTCGGCGACGGCAGTGACGGCGACGTCGACGGCGATCCCGCCGATGCGGCCGCGAGCTGGGCCGATGCGCCCGACGAGGTCGACGACCGGCTCCGGCTCGTCTTCACCTGCTGCCACCCCGCGCTCGCGCTCGAGGCGCGCGTCGCCCTCACGCTGCGCACGCTCGGCGGGCTCACCACCGCCGAGATCGCGCGGGCGTTCCTCGTGCCGGAGCCGACGATGGCGCAGCGCATCGTGCGTGCGAAGCAGCGCATCCGCAACGCGGGCATTCCGTACCGGGTTCCGGATGCCGCGGCGTTGCCCGAGCGGCTCGGCGGCGTGCTCGCCGTGCTGTACCTCGTGTTCAACGCGGGCTACTCCGCGTCCGGCGGCGCCTCCGGCGGTCATGGCGCCGACGGCGCCGAGCGACGCAACGCCATGGCCGACGAGGCGATCCGGCTCGCGCGGCTCGTCGTGCGCCTCTTGCCCGGCGAGGCCGAGGCCGCGTCGCTGCTGGCGCTCATGCTGCTGCAGGATTCCCGGCGCCGCGCCCGCGTCGACGCCGAGGGCGAGCTGGTGACCCTCGACCGGCAGGACCGATCCCGGTGGGACGCCGCCGAGATCGCGTCGGGGCTCGCGATCCTGAGGAACCTCGAACGCCGGCCCCGCGGCATCCACGGTCCGTACCGCCTGCAGGCGGAGATCGCCGCATGCCATGCCGGCGCTCCAGCCGCGGATGCCACCGACTTCGAGCGCATCGCGGCCCTCTACGACGAGCTCGCCGACCTCGACCCGTCGCCCGTCGTCGCGCTGAATCGCGCGCTCGCGCACGGGTTCGCGGGCCGCCCGCAGACCGGCCTCGACGAACTCGACCGGCTCGCGGCATCCGCTGCCCTCGACCGCTATCACCTGCTGCCGGCCGCGCAGGGCGAACTGCTCGCCAGGCTCGGGCGAGCGGATGCCGCGGCCGCACGCCTGCGGGCCGCGATCGAGCTCGCGCCGACCGACGCCGAGCGCCGCGCGCTGCGACGCCGCATCGAGGAGCTCATCGCCGCGACCTGAGCGGGACCGGGCGGCGCCTGCATCCACCGATCGGTGGAGGGCGGAATCAGCCGATCCACCGCTGCCGCCGGCCGGCGGGCATTGCCACGCTGGAACCATGACAACGAATGACGTGGCCGTGCGGGTGCGCGACCTCCACAAGACATACGGCCGGAAGGCCGCGGTCGACGGCGTGAGCTTCGACATCCACCACGGCGAGACGTTCGCGCTGCTCGGTCCCAACGGGGCCGGCAAGTCCACCGCGATCGAGATCCTCGAGGGGTATCGCCACCGCACGAGCGGCGACGTGCGCGTGCTCGGCGTCGACCCCACGAAGGGCGGTCTCGAGTGGAAGGCCCGGCTCGGCATCGTGCTGCAGTCGACCGGCGAGACCGGACTCCTCACGGTGGCCGAGCAGTTGCGGCACTTCGCGGGCTTCTACCCGAACCCGCGCGACGTCGACGAGGTGATCGCCGCGGTCGGGCTCGAGGCCCAGGCCAAGACCCGTATCGGCAAGCTCTCGGGCGGGCAGCAGCGACGCGTGGACGTCGCGCTCGGCATCATCGGCCGACCCGAGCTGCTGTTCCTCGACGAGCCCACAACCGGGTTCGATCCACAGGCCCGGCAGCAGTTCTGGGGGGTCATCCGTGATCTCAAGGCCGAGGGCACGACCATCCTGCTCACCACGCACTACCTCGACGAAGCCGCGCAGCTCGCCGACCGGGCCGGCGTGATCGCCGCGGGTCGCCTCGTCGCCATCGGCGGCGTCGACGAGCTCGGCGGCGAGCACGCACGGATCCCCCTCGTGCGCTGGAGCGACCCGACCGGGAAGCACGAGTTGCGCACGGAGGAGCCCGGACTGCTCGTCGCCTCCCTCGTGGGGGCGCTCGGACACGAGCCCGAGGGACTCGAGGTGATCCGCCCGAGCCTCGAGGACGTGTACCTCCAGCTCGTGCGCGAGGCAGCGCCGGAGGCGGCGGTTGCGGCATCCGCTTCGGCCGTCGAGGAGGTGGCCGCGTGAGCACCCTGGCCCTCGGCGCTTCGCGCATCGGCATGGAGACGCGGACGTACTTCCGCTCCCCCGACACGCTGTTCTTCACGTTCTTCTTCCCGTTCGTGATGCTCGCGATCTTCTCCGCCGCGTTCAGCGCGCAGGGCGAGGTCGGGCCCCCCGGCTCCGAGATCACCGTCGGCGCCTACTACCTGCCCGGCATGATCGCCGCGGGCATCCTGCTGTCCGGCGTGCAGAACCTCGCGGTCGACATCGCGATGGAGAAGAGCAACGGCACCCTCAAGCGGCTCGGCGGCACGCCGCTCTCGCCCATGGGCTACTTCATCGGCAAGATCGGCCAGGTGTTCGTCACCGGGGTGCTGCAGGCCGGCCTGCTCCTGCTCGCGGGCTGGCTCGTGCTCGGCATCGAGATGCCCACCGAGCCCGAGAAATGGATCACGTTCACGTGGGTCTTCGTGCTCGGCCTCGTGACGAGCGCGCTCGTCGGCATCGCCCTCTCGGCGCTGCCGCGCAGCGGCAAGAGCGCGACCGCGGTGGTGATCCCGACGGTGCTGCTGCTGCAGTTCATGTCGGGCGTCTACCTGCAGTGGGACATGCTTCCGGCCTGGTTGCAGGATGTCGCGGGCCTGTTCCCGCTGAAGTGGATCGCGCAGGGCATGCGATCGGTGTTCCTCCCCGAGGGCTGGGAGGTGCTCGAGCAGCAGGAGTCGTGGAACCTGCCCGGCATCGCGATCGCGCTCGGGATCTGGCTCGTCGTGGGGGTCGTGCTCAGCCGGCTCACGTTCCGCTGGATCCGCCGGGACGCCTGAGACGCGGCGGTGCGAGAGTAGACCCATGCAGAACGTGCGCTGGTGGGATGCCGCCGCGGCCGGGGTCACCCTGGTCATGGGCGGCATCCTCGCGCTCGATCCGCCGTACGGACGCAACGACGTCGGAGCCTGGACGTCGATCGCCGCCATGCTGGTGCTCTACGTGCTGCTCGGCCGGCGCCTCGTGCGGCGACCTCGCACGCCACTCGACCTCGTGCACGCAGCGCTGCTCGCGGCGATCGTCGGCACCGGTGTCGCGTTCGATCCATTCCTGTCGTTCCTGCAGGCCTTCGCCTACCCGCTGGTGTGGGTGGCCGCGGCGGGCGTCCGCACCGCGATCGCCTCGAACGCACTCGTCGCGGTGGGCGTGGGTGCCGGCTACTACCTCGGGACGGGTTCCGGCAACCCGCTGCTCGGAGTGGGCGTCTCGGTGTTCTCGTTCATCTTCAGCCTGGCGCTCGGTCTGTGGTTCGTGCGCGTCGCCGAGTTCGGCGAGGAGCGGGCACGGCTCCTCGCCGATCTCGAGGCCGCGCAGGACGAGCTCGCCGCCATGCACCGCGACGCTGGCGTGACGAGCGAACGCGAACGGCTCGCGCGCGAGATCCACGACACGCTCGCGCAGAGCCTCACCGGTCTCGTCCTGCTCGCCCAGCGGGCGGGTCGCGAGATCGAGGCGACGGATGCCACGGGCGCACCGGATGCCGCGGGCGCACCGTCGCAGGCCGTCGCGCCGCCCCCCGCCGCCGAGACCATCGCGCTCATCGAGCAGACGGCGCGCGAGGCCCTCGGCGAAGCGCGCGGATTCGTCGCCGCGAACGCGCCGATGCGCGTCGAGTCCGACCTCCCCGAGGCGCTCACCCGCCTCGCCGAGCGCTTCTCCCGCGAGACCGGGGTGGAGGTGCGCGCCGAGGTCGACGAGGTGCGCCTCGGACGCGACCTCGAGGTCGTCCTGCTCCGGTGCACCCAGGAGGCGCTCGCCAACGTGCGGAAGCACGCGCACGCCACCTCCGCCGTCGTGCGCGTGGTGGCGCGTGACGGCGCGGTCGAGCTCACGGTCGCCGACGACGGGGTGGGCGTCGGGGCCGGCGGAGCGAGCGAGCGCTCGGGCTTCGGCGTGAGCGGCATGCGCGAGCGTCTCGCCCTCGTCGGCGGCCGGCTCTCGCTCGAACCCGGTGACGGCGGCGGCAGCGTGCTCCGGGCCGTCGTGCCCGCACCCGGACCGGAGGTGAGCGGATGATCCGCGTTCTCGTGGTCGACGACCACCCCATCGTGCGCGGCGGCATCGTGAGCCTCCTCGACACCGCCGACGACATCGAGGTCGTGGGCGAGGCATCCGACGGCGAGGAGGCGGTACGCCGGGTGCTCGACCTCGCGCCCGACCTCGTGCTCATGGACCTGCGGATGCCGAAGCTCGACGGCGCGGGAGCCACCGCACGCATCCTCGACGCGAACCCGCAGACGCGGGTGCTGATCCTCACGACGTACGAGACCGACGATCACATCCTCGGGGCCATCGAGGCCGGGGCATCCGGATACCTGCTGAAGGCCGCGCCGCAGGAGGAGATCCTCGAGGGCGTGCGCTCGGTCGTCGCCGGCGAGACGGTGCTCGCACCGTCGATCGCCGCGAAGCTCGTCTCGCGGGTGCGGTCGAGTGCGGCATCCGCTGCCCCCGCGCTGTCGCCGCGCGAGCTCGAGGTGCTCCGACTCGTGGCCGATGGGCGCTCGAACCCCGAGATCGCGCGCGCGCTCTTCATCGGCGAGGCCACCGTGAAGACGCACCTCCTGCACGCGTTCGAGAAGCTCGACGTGAGCGACCGCACGCGCGCGGTCACCCGGGCGATGGAGCTCGGCCTCCTCTGACCCGCGGGACGCAAGCCCCTGACGGGATGCCGCTCGCGGCATACCCTGAGCGCGTGGCCTTCAGGAACCTCCGCGTCGCCGTGCGTCGCACCCGCATCCTTCCCGCGTGGGTGCAGCGAGCGGATGCCGCGGCCGCGCGTGCGGTCAACCGCCGGCACACCCACCCTCACGTCGACGCCTTCTGGTCGCGGCTCACGGGCTTCGCCGACAACGGCGTGCTCTGGTGGACCCTCGGGGGTGTGCTCGCCGTCACCGACCGCCGCCACGCCGCCGCTCGCGGCCTCGGTTCGCTGCTCGCCGCGAGCGCGCTCACGAACCTCATCGCCAAGCGGGTCTTCGGCGGCGACCGGCCGCTGCTCGCCGACGTGCCGATCGGCCGCCGGCTGCCGAAGCCGCCGGTCACCCCGTCGTTCCCGTCGGGCCATTCGGCGAGCGCGGCCGCGTTCGCCGCGGGCGTCGGGGTCGAGCGCCCGCGCATCGGGGCGAGCCTCGCGCCGCTCGCCCTCGGCGTGGGGTACTCGCGGCTGCACACGGGCGCGCACTGGCTGTCGGACGTGCTGGGCGGGCTCGCCATCGGCGCGAGCGTCGCCGGGCTCGGGGCTCTCGTGGTGCGCCCGGGACACGTGGAGGCGCGCCTCGGCGGGGGTGCGCCGGCGATACGACCGACCGGCAAGGACCGAGCCCTTCCCGCGTCGCCTGACGGCGAGGGCGTGTTCCTCGTCGTGAATCGCTCCTCGGGCACGAGCGTGATCCGCGCCGACCCGCTTCCCGTCGTCGACGAGCGGCTGCCGCGAGCCGAGGTGCATGTGCTCGACGACGACGAGAGCCCGCGCGAGGCGGTGCAGGCGGCCCTGGCGCGGGCCGTCCCGCCGCGCATCCTCGGCGTGTGCGGCGGCGACGGGTCAGTGGCCGCGGTTGCACACGAGGCCATCTCGGCGGACCTGCCGCTCGTCGTCGTGCCCGGCGGCACGTTCAACCACTTCGCGCGCACGGCGGGTGCGGCATCCGTGGATCTCGCCATCGATGCGTTGCAGCGAGGCGAAGGGGTGCGAGCGGATGTCGCGGCTCTGGCGTTCGGCGACGAGGACGTGGTCACCGTGCTGAACTCGGCGTCGGTGGGCGTCTACCCCGACTTCGTCGCGGTGCGGGAGCAGCTGCAGCCACGGCTCGGGAAGTGGATCGCCGCCCTGGTCGCCGCGGCCCGCGTGCTGCGACGCTCCCAGCCCGTGACGGTCGTCGTGAACGGCCGCCGCGCACAGGTGTGGAGCCTCGTCGTGGGTGTCGGCGCCGGCGATCCCGCGACGCTGGCCCCGCTGCAGCGCCGGCGGCTCGACGACGGGCTGCTCGACGTCCGCCTGCTGCATGCCGGCTCGCGGGCGGGTGCGGTTGCCTCCCTGGCGTTCGGGAGGCCGGCCAGCACCGTGTTGCGGGCGTTGCGGCTGCTTCCGCGTCGCACCGAGATGTTCCGTGCCCAGTCGATCGACGTCGTGGTGCGGCCGAGGGAGGGCCAGCCACCCGGATTCGCCCACGACGGCGAGGTCGCGATCGCGGCACCCCGCGAGGCGACGGCCGCCTACTCGGGGCACGGGTACCGCACGCGGATTACGATCGCACCGGGGGCACTCGACGTGTACCGACCGGCGAGCAACGGCAACCATTCCACGAGAGGCGAGCAGTGAATCCGTACGAACACCGACCATGGCTCACCCATTACGCCACCGGCGTGCCGCACGACATCGAGGAGCCGACGCAGACGCTCAGCGACATGATCGACGATGCGGTCGCCCGGTTCGCGCGGCGCCCGGCGCTCGAGTTCTTCGGCGCCGAGACGAGCTACCGCGAGCTCGGCGAGCAGATCGCGAAGGCGGCCGAGGGGTTGCGCCGCCTCGGCGTCGGGCCGGGTGACCGGGTCGCGCTGGTGCTGCCGAACTGTCCACAGCACGTCGTGGCCTTCTACGCCGTGCTGCGACTCGGCGCCGTCGTCGTCGAGCACAACCCGCTCTACACGGCACGTGAGTTACGCCACCAGTTCGAGGATCACGGCGCAACCACCGCGATCGTGTGGGACGCGATGGCCGACACCGTCGCGGACTTCCCGCGCGACATCCGACCGGCGCACCTCATCGCGGTCGACCTGACCCGGGCCCTTCCGTTCGTGAAGCGGATGGCGCTGCGCCTGCCGATCCCGAAGGCCCGTACGTCGCGGGCGGCGCTCACGACGAAGCCGACCGCGCGCGACGTCCTGCAGTGGGACAAGGTGGTCGACGCCCGCCCGATCTCGAAGCGGCATCCACGGCCCGCGCTCGGTGACACCGCGCTGCTGCAGTACACCAGCGGCACCACGGGCACGCCGAAGGGCGCCGTGCTCAGCCACCGCAACCTGATGGCCAACGCCATGCAGGGACGCGCGTGGGTGCCCGGCCTTCGCGACGGCAAGGAGGTGGTGTACGGCGTGCTGCCGCTGTTCCACGCCTACGGCATGACCCTCTGCCTGACCTTCGCCATGAGCATCGGCGCGCGGCTCGTGCTGTTCCCGAAGTTCGACGTCGACCTCGTGTTCCAGGCGGCGAAGCACACGCCGCCCACGTTCCTGCCGGCCGTGCCGCCGATCTACGACCAGCTGGCACGCGCGGCCGAGCATCGCGGCACGGCCCCGCTCCGGGGCATCCGCTATGCGATCTCCGGCGCGATGTCACTGCCGCCAGCCACCGTCGACCGCTGGGAGACCGTGACCGGAGGGCTCCTCGTGGAGGGGTACGGGATGACCGAGTCCTCGCCCGTGGCCCTCGGCAACCCGATGGGACCGACACGTCGCCCCGGAACCGTGGGCGTGCCGTTCCCGAGCACCGAGATGCGCGTCGTCGACCCCGAGCATCCCGACGACGATCGCCCCGCCGGTGAGGAGGGCGAGCTCCTCGTGCGGGGTCCGCAGGTGTTCGAGGGCTACTGGCGACGACCGACCGAGACGGCCGAGACGCTCCTGCCGGGAGGGTGGCTCCGCACCGGCGACATCGTGCGCGTCTCCGACGACGGGTTCGTCACGATCGTCGACCGCATCAAGGAGCTCATCATCACCGGCGGCTTCAACGTGTCGCCGTCGGAGGTGGAGAACGTCCTGCTCGGACATCCCGACGTGCGCGGCGCCGCCGTCATCGGCCTGCCCCGGGCGGGCGGCGGCGAGGATGTCGCGGCCGCGGTCGAGGTGCGCGAGGGCGCCGCGTTCGACCCGGGTGCGTTGCGCGACTTCTGCCGCGAGAGCCTCACTCCGTACAAGGTGCCGCGGCGCGTGGTCGAGGTCGACGAGTTGCCGCGCTCGCTCATCGGCAAGGTGCTCAGGCGCCAGGTGCGCGACGAACTCATCGCCGCACGTGGCGAGACCGGCGGGGACGCCTGACGGCCTCGCGTTCGGGGGCTAGAGCTCGACGCCCACCAGCACCGGCTCGGGGTGCAGCATGATGCCGAACTCGGCGTGCACGCGGCTCTGCACGAACCGCGCGAGCTGGGCCACGTCCTCGGCGGTCGCGCCGCCCCGGTTGGTGAGCGCGAGCGTGTGCTTCGACGACACGGCCGCGCGCGACCCGGGCAGCGTGAAGCCGCGACGGATGCCGCTGTGCTCGATCAGCCACGCGGCCGAGAGCTTCACGAGCGGCTCGGCAGGCGGGGCATCCGTCGCGGCACCGGATGCTCCGAGCGACGCCTGGTGGGCGAGGAACTGGTCGAGCGGCGATTCGTCGAGCACGCCTGCCGCGATCGGCACGACCTCGTCGGGGGCATCCTCCTCGAGGTACCAGCGCGGCGCATCGCCCGGGAGGCTGCGGGCCACCCGCTCGGGGACGATCGGGTTGGTGAAGAACGAGCCGGCGCTCACCGAGTCGGGGTCGGTGGGGTCCAGCACCATGCCCTTGGACGCGCGAAGGGCGAGCACGGCCTCGCGAACGCGGGCGATGGGCACCCGGTCGCCGAGGTTCACGTGCAGCGCGTCGGCGAGCTGTCCGTAGGCGATCGGCTGGCCGAGGGCCTCGCCGAGCACCTCGCGCTCGGCCGCGGTGTCGTGCAGCTCGAGCTCCACCGACACGACGACGCCGCGGAGTCCGCGCTTGAGCACCGACGTGCGGTAGCCGAGCTCGAGGTCGGCGGCGGTCATGCGGCGCGGGACATCCGCCCCCTCCTCGAGGAATTCGACCGCGACGAGCGTCGACTCGAGCTCCTGGCCGTAGGCGCCGATGTTCTGCACTGGCGCGGCCCCCACCGAGCCCGGGATGCCCGAGAGCGCCTCGATGCCGGCGAAGCCGTGCTCGATGGTCCAGGCGACGAAGGCGTCCCAGTCCTCGCCGGCCTGCACGCGGATGCGGGTGGTGCCGGATGCGGGCGCGTCGACCGCATTGGGCGGGAGGTCCCGCGGCGGGAGCACCTCGATGCCCTTCGTCGCCACACGGATCACCGTGCCGTCGAACCCGTCGTCGCCGACCAGCAGGTTGGAGCCGCCGCCGAGGACGAGCCACGGCTCGCGGTCGTCCCACGCTTCCACGGCCAGGTCGACGAGGTCGCGTTGGGTCGTCGCGGTGACGAGTCGGCTGATGGGGCCGCCGACCTTCAGCGTCGTGAGCTCGGAGAACGGGGTGTCGGCGGCCATGTCAGTCGAGGGAGACCCGCACCTGCGCCTTGCCGAGCACCGTGTCGTCGCCGACCTTCACCGTGAGGTCGATGCGGGCCACCCGGGCCTCGGCGTCGAGCTGGCCGACCCGTGCGGCGACTGCGACGTTGGCCCCGGCGTCGGGGTCGACGACGACGGGCCGCGTGAAGCGCACCTGGTAGTCGCGGATGCGGCCGGGGTCGCCGACCCAGTCGACGACCGGCTGCACAGCGAAGCCCATGGTGAGCATGCCGTGCGCCAGCACGCCCGGAAGACCGACCTGCTGCGCCACGTCGTCACGGTAGTGGATGGGATTGAAGTCACCGGATGCCCCGGCATAGCGCACGAGCGAGTCGCGCGTCAGCGGGAACGAGCGCTCGGCGACGACGTCCCCCACGGCGAGGCCGTCGAAGTCGGGGGCGATCTGGTCGGGCGCGGCCATCACTCCTCCCCTCGCACCACGAGCGTCGAGATCGCCGTGACGACGTGCTCGCCCGCGGCATCCGCGACGTTCGACTCGGCCGTCACGATCGAGTGCCCGCCGAGCGTCTTCACGCTCGAGACGGTGAGCGTGGCGGTGAGCAGGTCGCCCGCGACGATCGGCCGCGTGGAGGTGAATCGCTGGTCGCCGTGCACGACACGCGAGAAGTCGATGCCGGTGTCGGGCTCGGCGAGGAGCTGCGCGAGCGTCTGCTCCTGCACGACGACCGCGAACGTGGGCGGTGCGACGACGTCGTTGTAGCCGGCCGCCCGCGCGGCCTCAGGATCGAGGTTGATCGGGTTGGTCGCGAAGACGGCACGAGCGAACTCGCGCACCTTCTCACGCCCGACGAGATACGGCTCGGTTGGCGGGAAGATCCGCCCCTGCAGCTCGGGGTTCACTGGCACCCCGACAGTCTATGCGGGGTGCTGTAGCCGCTCGTCCGCCGGTCAGCGCTTGCCGCCGCCCAGCAGTCCCCCCAGGATGTCGCCGAGGCCGCCGCCGGATCCACCGGATCCGGAACCGCCGCCGCTGCCGCCGCTGCCACCGAGGAGCCCGCCCAGCAGCCCGCCGAGGCCGCCGCCCGAATCGCCGGAACGGGACCCGCCGCCGCCCAGCAGTCCGCCCAGGATGTCGCCGATGCCGCCGCCGCCACCCGAGTCGGACTCCTGCGACCCGGCGCGCTCGGCGCGTTCTGGTGCGGCTTCTTCTGCAGCCTTCTCGCTCTTCTTCTTCGAGAACTTGCTCGCAAGGTACGCGAGCACGATCGGCGCGAGGATCGGCAGGAGCTTGCCGATGAGGTCCCCGGTGCCGGTCTCCTTCTTCTCCTTGGCGTCGAGAGCCTGAACCACCTGGTCGGTGTTGTTACCGAACACGTTCCGAACGATCTTGCGACCGTCCTCCTCGTCGACATCACCGAGGTTCACGCCGCCCTCGACGAGGGCGGGATCGTGACGCGTGACGGCCCGCTCGAGCGATGCCGCTCCGGCGGGGTCAGCGGCGTTGGCGCCCATGCCGGCGACAAGCGCCGGCAGCGCGTCGTCGACCGCCTTGCGTGCGGTCGCCTCATCGACGCCGAGCCTCGCGGCGATGTCGCCGATCGGCAGTTGCGACCTGAGGTCATCGAGTCCAGCCATGCGGATCCCCCATTTCTGCGCCCGCCATCGGACGCCCGGGTTTCACGCTACCCGCGCGGATGGCGCATGCGGAAGGGATGGACACGGCCGAAGGAGCGGCACCGGCACCCGGCCGCCATGATCGCGGCAGGAGCGCATTCGAGACGCATGTTCCCGTTTCGGGGTCCGGCCCACTTCGCCACTCCGGCACGCCGGCACTCCGGCACTTCGGCACCCCGGCACTTGGGCACTTCGGCACCCCGGCACTCGGGCACTTCGGCACTCGGGCACTTCGGCACTTCGGCACCCCGGCACCCCGGCACTCGGGCACTCGGGCACTCGGGCACGACGGCACTCCGACACCGGGTTGTTCGACGAAACACTGCTTCCGGTTCGGGAGCTGACGAGAGCCGAACCGCCGCCGCCCCTCAGTCCTCCGCGGCCGCGCGCGACAGCGTCTCGCCGCGGAAGAACGCCGGGCGCGTGCGCCACTGCCACAGCATGATCACCGCACCGGTGAGCAGCACCACCATGCCGAGCACGAACACGAGGCCCACGCCGAACACCGACGAGCCCGAGCCGTAGTCGGGGTCCATGCTGTCGATGAGCGTCGTGAAGAACAGCACACCGAGGATCACACCGCCCACGAGGGGGAACAGCAGGGTGAAGAAGAAGTTCCGCACCGAGCGCATCCACACCTTGCGGAAGAACCACACCGCCGCGAACGCCGTGATGCCGTAGTAGAAGCAGATCATCATGCCGAGGGCCGTGATGGTGTCCCACAGCACGTTCTCGCTCACGAACCGCATGACTGCGTAGAACACGGATGCCACGACCGCCGAGACGACTGTTGCGTACCCGGGCGTGAAGAACCGCGGGCTCACGGTCGCGAACTTCGACGGCAGGGCGCCGTAGTGCCCCATCGCGAGCAGCGTGCGCGCCGGCGACACGAACGTCGACTGCAGCGACGACGCCGAGCTCGTGAGCACGGCGAGCGACACCAGCACCGCGAGCGGTCCGAGCACCGGACCGGCGAGGTGGAAGAACACGTTGTCCTGGATGTCGGGGTTGCCGAGGCCGAACTCACCGTCACCGACACCGGCGAAGGCGATGAGTGACACCGCGATGAGCAGGTAGAGCACCACGATCGTGACGACGGTCGCGGTCGCCGCGCGGCCGGGTGTCTTCTCCGACCCCCGGGTCTCCTCGTTCATGGTGAGGGTGACGTCCCACCCCCAGAAGATGAAGATCGACAGCGACAGGCCCGCGGCGAACGCCGAGAACGACTCGACGGCGAACGGGTTGAACCACGCGAGGTCGATAGCGGTGGCGTCGAACGCGTTGCCGTTCGCAACCTCCACGAGTGCGGCGACCGAGAAGACCACGAGCACGAGCACCTGGAAGCCCACGAGCCAGTACTGCACCTTCTGCGTCGTCTGCATGTCGCGGTACGAGATCCACGTCGCACCGAGCATGAAGAGCAGGCACACGACGACGTTCACGAACGGGTTCGCCGCGACATCCGCGATCGCCGGATCACCGACGATCTGCGAGATGAGCAGGAACAGGAAGTCGACGGCGATGCCAGCGAGGTTCGAGAGCACGAGGATCGTCGCCGCGACGAGGCCCCACCCGGCCATCCAGCCGACCCACGGCCCGAACGCCCGGGCCGCCCACGTGAACGACGTGCCCGAGTCGGGCATGCGCCGGTTGAGCTCCCGGTAGCCGAACGCCACGAGCAGCATGGGGATGAAGCCGACCAGGATGATCGCCGGCACCTGCACGCCGACCTCGGAGACCGTCGGCCCGAGCGCCGCGGTCAGGGTGTACGCGGGCGCGATGCACGAGATGCCGATGACGATCGCGCCGATGAGACCGACCGACCCCGCCGACAGGCCCTTCTTCGAGAGGCCGTGCTTCGCGCCGTCGACGGCCGACGTGGCCTCGGTCAGCGGGGCTGACGTCTGTGCAGGCTGGGTGGTCTGGGGTTGGTGCGTCATTGCGTCTCTCTCAATGGGTGGTGCGCGGTACCACGATCATGGGTACCGGGAGCTCGCGCAGCATCTTCGCCGCCGTCGAGCCGAGGAACAGGTGGTGCGGCGCAGCGAGCCGGCTGGAGCCGACGAGCACGAGCTCGCCCGCATGCCAGTCGAGGCTCTGCACGGCATCCTCGATGGTGGCGCCCGCGGCGGCCACGGCGGTCGCGTCGATGTTCGCCGGCAGTTCCCGGCGTGCGGCCGCCAGCACCTCATCGGCGTGCACGGTGCCGGTGAGCTCGGCGAGCTCCTCGTCGAGTCCGGCCGGCAGGTCGATGGGCACAAGGGACGCGAGCCGCAGCGGGGCGTGGGTCGATCGGGCCAGGCGAACGGATGCCTCGAGCAGCGCGTCCGCCCCCGGGCGCGTGCCGATCGCCGCGGTGATGCGGGTCACACCCTGTGCGGCGGGCACCTCGCGGGAGCCCGCCGGCGCGAGCGCGACCGGGACATCCGACGAATGCAGCAGCTCGTTCGCGACCGAGCCGATGCGCACACGTCCGAGGAGGCCCCCGCGGGCCGCGCCCACGACGATGAGGGTGGCGCCGAACTCGTGCGCCGCGGCGATGAGCCCCTCGGCGAACGATTCGGCGTAGCGCACGTGCAGCGACTGCGCGACGTCGTCGCCGATGGTGACGGATGCCTCGGACAGCCACGAGCGCGACTGCTCCTTGAGGAACCGTTCGTACCCGGTGTCGGCAGGCACGAGGCTGTTGCGCGCCTCGCTCGGCAGCACCATCACGAGGTCGAGCAGCGCCTCGCTGGCCGTGGCGATGCGGGTGGCGAGGGCGAGCGCGTCGGCGCCGCTCTCGTCGGCCGTGTACCCGACGACGATGCGGCCGCTCACGCGGGTACCTCCCGCGAGACATGCGCGTCCCGCGCCTCGAGCGCCGCGAGGATCTCGTCGGCGACCTCCCGGCCGACGCGGATCGCACCGTCGACGTGCTGGTAGCCCTTGCCGGCCATGTCGCTGCACGAGAAGTGGATGGGCCCGACCGGCGTCCGCAGGTCGGCGCCGTAGCGTGCGAGTCCGCCCATGTCGAAGCTCGCGGCGTAGGCGCCGCGCGTCCACTCCTCGGAGCCCCAGTCGCTCTCGTAGTAGACGACGGGATGCAGCGCCTGCTCGCCGTAGTAGTGCGACAGCGACTCGAGGATCCGCGCCTTGCGCTCCCCGGCCGTGAGCTGGAACACGCCGTCTGCGGCCTCGTCGGCCACGAACGCGACGAGCGTTCCGCGGGTGTCGCCGTGGTTCGTGTTGTCGTAGGCCTCGTGCACGAGCTCGTACGGGCTGAATGCGGTGCCGCTGAGGCCGGCGGCGCGCCAGAACGGCATCGCATAGACGGCGTGCACCTTGATCACGAAGCCCATCGACAGGTGCTGGTGCAGTTGCTGCTGGCGTCGCGGCAGCGGCGGCTCGTACGAGATCCGGCTGATCAGGATCGGCGGCACGGCGAGCACGATGCGCTGCGCGTGCACCTCGAGGTCGTCGGTCACCGCCACGACGCTCCGCCCAGGGGCATCCGCTCGCCCGCCGGACGGAGCAGCCCAACGCACCGTGCGCACCGCCTGGCCGAGTCGCACCGCACCGCCGAGCCGCTCGGCGAGCCGCAGCGGCACCTGCTGGAGTCCGCCGACGACGCGGCGGTCGAGGATGAAGTCGGCGTCGACGAGGTTCGAGAACGAGCCCGCGGATGCCGCCATGAGCAGCGCCTGCAGCGCCGAGAACGCGTGCGCCGGCTTCGTGAGCATGGCACCGGCGATGAACATGCCGATGTTCTCGCGCGCCTCCTCGTCGTCGGTCTGCGTCTCGAGCCAGTGCGCGAACGAGATCTCGTCGAGGTCCTTCGCCTGCGGATGCACCCACGGCCGGTCGGGGTCGATCTCGGCGACGAGCGCGTCGAGCTTCTCGATGAGGCTGACGATCTCGTGCTCGGTGGCCGGCGGCACCGGGAAGATCTCGCCCTCGAACCGCTTCTGCTCGCCATCGGGCCCGATGTAGATGTTCACGCCCTCGCGGTACCGCGGGTAGGTCTCGAGGCCGAGCCCGTCGATCGTCTCGATGAGCGCATCCTGGTCGGGCGAGACCCACTGTCCGCCGATCTCGAGCATCGCGCCGTCGATGTCGTCGGTCCAGAGGCGTCCGCCGACGCGGTCGCGTGCCTCGAGCACCACGACCGTGCGGCCGGCGCCCTTCAGGTGGGTGGCCGCGGTGAGTCCGGATGCCCCGGCGCCCACCACGACGACGTCGCAGTCGATGCGTTCCATGGTTCCTTGCTCAGTCCACCGGGATGAGCGTGTACTTCGTGTCGAGGAACTCGTGGATGCCCTCGAAGCCGCCCTCGCGGCCGATGCCCGACTGCTTCACGCCGCCGAATGGTGCCGCGGCGTTCGACACGAGTCCCGTGTTGAGGCCCATCATGCCGGTGGCGAGGCGGTCGATCATGCGGTGTCCGCGGGCGAGATCGGTCGTGAACACGTAGGAGATGAGCCCGTACTCGGTCGAGTTGGCGAGGCGCACGGCCTCATCCTCGTCGGCGAACGTGGTGATGCCGAGCACCGGTCCGAAGATCTCCTCGCGGAGGAGGCGTGCGTCGGTGCCGACATCGCCGAGCACGGTCGGTGCGTAGAACGAGCCCGCGCCGTCGATCGGCGCACCCCCGGCGAGGACCTTCGCGCCCTTCTCCACGGCGTCCTTCACCAGCTCGTCGGTCGACGCGACCGCGTTGTCATCGATGAGCGGCCCGATCGTCACGCCGTCATCCGTGCCGCGACCCACGCGCATCGCCGAGACCCGCTCGGTGACACGCTTCGCGAATTCGCCGGCCACCGAGTCGTGCACGATGAAGCGGTTCGCGGCCGTGCACGCCTGGCCGATGTTGCGGAACTTCGCGATCATCGCGCCGTCGACCGCCTTGTCGAGGTCGGCGTCCTCGAAGACGACGAACGGGGCGTTGCCGCCGAGCTCCATCGAGGTGCGCAATATCCCCTGGGCGGACTGCTCGATGAGCTTGCGGCCGACCTCGGTCGACCCGGTGAACGACAGCTTGCGCAGGCGCGGGTCGGCGATGATCGGCCCCGACACCTTCGACGAGCTCGTGGTCGTGACCACGTTCACCACGCCCTTCGGCAGCCCGACCTCCTCGAGCAGCTGCACGAACGCGACGGTCGTGAGCGGCGTGAGCGCGGCGGGCTTGACCACGACGGTGCAGCCCGCGGCGAGCGCCGGCGCGATCTTGCGCGTCGCCATCGCGAGCGGGAAGTTCCACGGCGTGATGAAGTACGACGGGCCGACCGGACGCTGGGCGACCACGATGCGGCCGGTGCCCTCGGGGTTCAGGCCGTAGCGACCGGTGATGCGCACGGCCTCCTCGCTGAACCAGCGGAGGAACTCGGCGCCGTAGTTGACCTCGCCGCGCGCCTCCGCGAGCGGCTTGCCCATCTCGAGCGTCATGAGGAGGGCGAACTCCTCGCGACGCTCGATGAGGGTGTCGAACGCACGACGGAGGATCTCGCCGCGCTCACGAGGCGCGGTGGCGGCCCACGCGTCCTGCGCCGCGACGGCGGCGTCGAGGGCACGGATGCCGTCGGCGGGCGACGCGTCGGCGATCGACTTCAGCACCTCACCGGTCGAGGGGTCCCGAACCTCGAACGTCTTCTCACCCTCTGCGGCGACCCATTCGCCGCCGATGAAGAGCCCGTCGGCGACGCGGTCGAGGAGGGTGGTTTCCTGCAGGGTGTCGGTCATGCTGGCTTCCGTTTCGTAGGGTCGGCCGTCGGATGGTGGTCGGCGAGGTGTCGGATCAGGGATAGAGGCCGCGGAGGCGGTGCGCCTCGGCGACACGCTCCACGGCGAGCGCGGTGGCGGCGGTGCGGAGCGAGAGGTCGCGGGTCTCGGCATAGCCGAGGACGTGCTGCCAGGCGCTGAGCATCCGCTCTTCCAGTCTGGACTCGACCTCGTCGGCACGCCACCAGTAGGCCTGATTGGCCTGCACCCACTCGAAGTACGAGACGATCACGCCGCCGGCATTCGCGAGGATGTCGGGCACGACGAGCACGCCGCGCTCGCGCAGGATGCGGTCGGCCGCGGGCGTCGTGGGCCCGTTGGCGCCCTCGACGATGACCTTCGCGCGCACATCGCCCGCATTGCCGTCGTGCAGCACGCCCTCCACGGCGGCCGGGACGAGCAGGTCCACGTCCTGGAGGAGCAGCGAAGCGCCGTCGAGCGCGTCGGCTCCCGCGAATCCGACGACCGAGCCGGTCGCACGCACGTGGTCGGCGAGCGCGTCGACGTCGAGTCCGCCGGCGTGGTGAACGGCGCCGTACTGGTCGCTCACCGCGGTGACCTTCACGCCCGCCTCGGCGAGGAACCGCGCGGCATCCGCTCCGACCTTGCCGAAGCCCTGCACGGCCGCGGTCGAACGCGCGGGGTCGAGCCCCGCGTGCCGGAGCGCGGCGAGCGCGATGTGCGTGACGCCCCGGCTGGTCGCCGAAGCCCGACCCTGCGAACCGCCGAGCGAGATGGGCTTGCCGGTCACGATGCCGGGCACCGTGTAGCCGGAGTTCACCGAGTAGGTGTCCATGATCCAGGCCATGGTCTGCTCGTCGGTGCCGATGTCGGGCGCGGGGATGTCGCGCTCCGGGCCGATGATCGGCAGGATCTCGCTCGTGTAGCGGCGGGTCACGCGCTCGAGCTCGGCCGTGGAGTGCTCGCGGGGGTCGATCGCGATGCCGCCCTTCGCGCCGCCGTACGGCACGTCGAGCAGCGCGCACTTCCAGGTCATCCACATCGCGAGCGCGCGCACCTCGTCGAGGTTCACGTTGGGCGCGTAGCGCAGGCCGCCCTTGGCCGGGCCGCGTGAGAAGTTGTGCTGCACGCGGTAGCCCGTATACAGCCGCTGCGATCCGTCGTCCATTCGCAGCGGCACCGCGACGGTGAGCTCGCGGCGCGCGGTCGCGAGCATCTGGTGCAGGCCGTCGCCGTAGCCGAGCAGCGAGATCGCCTCGGCGAGCTGGGCGCGCGCGTCGGTCAGGGGGGTGGCGATGTGGGCGTCGGATGTCGCAGCAGCGGCAACCGAGCCGGCCGAGGCATCCGACACGGTCGACGTCGTCGTCGCCGTGAGCAGGTCGGTCATGCGGTGCGCAGCCCTTCCGCGACGACGCCGAGGCCATCGATGAGCAGCTCGTCGGAGATGGTGAGCGGTGGCAGGAACCGGATGACATTGCCGTACGTGCCACAGGTGAGCACGAGCACGCCGTTCGCGGCGGCGTGCGCGGCGACCTTCGAGGTGAGCGCCGCGTCGGGGGCGCCCGTCTCGGGGTCGACGAGCTCGATCGCGACCATCGCACCGCGGCCGCGCACGTCGCCGATGCGGGCGTCGGCGGTGCGGAGCGCGTTCAGTCGGCCGAGGAGCACGGCGCCGATCTCGCGGGCGCGCTCGATGAGGCCGTCGGCCTCATACGACTCGATCGACGCGAGCGCCGCGGCGCACGCGAGCGGGTTGCCGCCGTACGTGCCGCCGAGGCCGCCGGCCATGGCGGAGTCCATGATCTCGGCGCGGCCCGTGACGGCCGACAGCGGAAGGCCGCCGGCGATGCCCTTGGCGGTGACGACGAGGTCGGGCACGATGCCCTCGTGCTCGCTCGCGAACCACGCGCCGGTGCGGCCGAAGCCGGTCTGCACCTCGTCGGCGATGAAGACGACGTCGTTGGCGCTGCACCACTCGACGAGCGCGGACAGGAAGCCCTGCGCGGGCACGATGAAGCCGCCCTCGCCCTGGATGGGCTCGATGATGACCGCGGCGAGGTTCTCGGCGCCGACCTGCTTCTCGATCTGGGTGATGGCGCGGGCGGCCGCCTCAGCACCCGTCAGGCCGCCGTCGCGGTAGGGGTACGAGAGGGGTGCGCGGTACACCTCGGGTGCGAACGGACCGAAGCCGCTCTTGTACGGGATGTTCTTCGCGGTGAGGCCCATGGTGAGGTTCGTGCGGCCGTGGTAGGCGTGGTCGAACGCGACGACGGCCTGCTTCTTGGTGAAGCTGCGGGCGATCTTCACGGCGTTCTCGACGGCTTCCGCGCCCGAGTTGAAGAGCGCCGAGCGCTTCGCGTGGTCGCCGGGGGTGAGTGCATTGAGCTTCTCGGCGACGGCGACGTAGGAGTCGTACGGCGCGACCGTGAAGCAGGTGTGCGTGAACGCGTTGAGCTGCGCGGTGACCGCCTCGACCACGCGCGGGTTGGCGTTGCCCACGCCCGTGACGGCGATGCCCGAGCCGAGGTCGATGAGCGAGTTGCCGTCGGCATCGACGATGACGCCTCCGCCCGCGGCGACGACCGAGATCGGGATGGTCGTGCCGACGCCCGACGCGACGGCCGCCGCCTTGCGCGCCATGAGCTCCTGCGAGCGCGGACCGGGAATGGCGGTGACGAGGCGGCGCTCCTGTGTGAGCGTCGGGCCTCCCGTGGCGGTGGCCGGGCTGTCGACGAGGGTCATGGCTGCTCCGATGCATGGTGACGGCGGGTGACGATGCCGCCCATGCTAGGTCGGCCCGAGCGGATGCCGCAGCGCCCCAATGTACACTCAGTGGCAGTCTGTTGGACTTCGCGTACAAACACTCCGCCCCGCGGCATCCGCTTGATAAGCGCACCGCGGGGGTCGCTTTCGGACACCAGCGTCGCCAAATCGCCGACGCGATGGCCGAAAACGACCCCGACGCGGCATCCGCCGGGCTCGACCACCGAGGAGGACCGAACCGTGCAGCCCACCGTGCAGACTCTGCTCGACCGCCCCGAGTTGGCGCTCACACTGCTCACGCCCGCCGACGCGCTGCCCGCCGAGGCGCTCGCCGCACCGGTCACGTGGGCGCACAGCTCCGACCTCGCCGACCCGACGCCGTTCCTCGACGCCGGCAATGTGCTGCTCACGACGGGCACGCAGTTCGAGGCCGATCTCGACCCGGGGTTCGCCGACGCGTACGTGCGGCGCCTCCGCGCGACGGGCATCGCGGCGCTCGGGTTCGGCACCGAGGTGATCCGTGCGGGCACGCCGGCAGCCCTGGTCGACGCATGCTCACGCGATGGACTGCCGCTGTTCGAGGTGCCCTACCGGGTTCCGTTCATCGCCGTCGTGCGCCTCGTGGCCGACGCGCTGGCCGAGGACGCCTACGCCCGGCACACGTGGGCGCTCGCGGCGCAGCGCGCCATCTCGCTCGCGGCGCTCCGGCCCGACGGACTCTCGGCGACGCTCGGCGAGCTCTCCAACCGCATCGGCGCATGGGTGGGACTCATCGATGCGGCGGGGTCGCTCGATCGCGAAGCCCCCGAGGGCGGCCTCGGCCAGCCCGCGCTCGGCGAGGTCGTCGGCGAGGCCCGCTCGATGCTCCGCCGCGGGCAGCGTGCGAGTCGCACGGTCATGGCCGGCGAATCCGTCGGGCAACCCCAGCGGATGACGCTGCAGACGCTCGGCTCGGGCGGCGCGCTGCGCGGGGTCCTCGCGATCGGCGATTCGGCCGAGCTCGACCAGGCGGGTCGCGAGGTGGTCACGTCGGTCATCGCCCTCGCCGGACTCGCACTCGAGCAGAACCGCGACCTCGACCGCGCGCGCGGGCACCTGCGCACGGGCCTGCTGCGGTCGATCCTCACGGGCGACCTGACCCTCGCCGAGCGCGTCGCCGGCGAGATGTGGGGCCCACTCCCGGCCGCGCCGCTGCGCGTGGCCGTGACGGATGACCCTGCCCCGCACCTCGACCGCCTCGCCGAGTTGCTCGAACTGCGCGTCGAGGAGCGTGGCGGCCACCTCTTCTTCGGCCGCGACGAGGACACCGTGGTCATCGTGCTCGAGGACGCGGACGCCGCGCTCGCCGGCGAACTGGCCGCCGAGTTCGAGTTGCCCGTCGGCCTCTCCGACGCCGTGCCGGCCGACGGCATCGCCCGTGCGCACGAACAGGCCCTGCGGGCGCTCGAGCGTGCCCGGGAGACCGGCTCGGGCGTGGTCGCGTTCGACGAGATCAGCCGGCAGGGCGTACTCGCCTTCCTCGCCCGCACCGACGCCAGGGCCGTCGCGCTCGCGACCCTCGAGCCGCTCGCCGATCACGATGCGGCGAACGGCACGTCGCTCCTCGACACCGTGCGCTCCTGGCTCGAGCACGGCGGCCAGTTCGACGCCACCGCCCAGGCCCTCGGGGTGCACCGGCACACGGTGCGCAGTCGCGTCGCGCTTGCCGAGCGGCTGCTCGGGCGAGACCTCTCGGGGTTCCACGCCCGCGCCGATCTGTGGGCGGCGCTCCTCGCGGTCGGCTGACCAGCGGCATCCGCCCGACCCTTCCCCCTCGCGAGCCCCCGGCGTACGCTGGGAACGATCGGGAGGGGGTAACGATGCAAGCGACAATCGGCGAACGCCTCGTCATCCACGGCAAGCAGGTCGGCCAGGCCGACCGGCACGGCGAGATCTTGGAGGTCCGGGGGCCCGACGGCTCACCACCGTACCTCGTGCGCTTCGATGACGGGCACGAGACGCTCCTGTATCCGGGAGCGGACTGCGAGCTCGAGCACCAGCACCAGGCCCAGTGAGACGGCGGATGCCGCGGCATCCGTCGCGCTAGCGTTGAGGGATGTTCCACTCCTACGCGGCGATCGGTGACAGCTTCACCGAGGGAGTCGGCGACGAGCTCCCCGACGGTACCGTGCGTGGCTGGGCGGACTTCGTCGCGCTCGGACTCGCGGCCGCCGCGCACGAGCCCGTGCGCTACGCGAACCTCGCGATCCGTGGCCGCAAGCTCGGCCCGATCGTCGACCAGCAACTCGAGGCCGCGATCGCCCTTCGGCCCGAGGTGATCAGCTTCAACGGCGGCGGCAACGACATGCTGCGCCCACGCATGCCCGAGGAGCGCGTGGCCGGGCGCTTCCGCCAGGCCGTGCATCGGATCCGCGACGAGGGCATCCACGTGGTCATGCTGAGCGGCGCGAATCCCACCGATCACCTGCCCCTCGGCCGGGTCTTCGATGCGCGGGGGGCGCGCCTCACCGCGGCGCTCGTCGACCTCGCGGAGCTTCCCGGCGTCACGTTCGTCGACAACTTCAACGATCGGGGGCTGCGCGACATCCGCTACTGGTCGCCCGACAAGCTGCACCTCAACTCGCTCGGGCACGCGCGCGTCGCGAGCAACGTGCTCACCGCGCTCGGGGTCCCCGTGCCCGAGGAGTGGGGCGTCGCCGAGGTCGCCGCCGCGCCGCCGGGGGTGCGCAGCCGGAACACCGCCGCGTACTACCGCGAGTTCGTGCTGCCGTGGATCGGGCGGCGGCTTACCGGCCGTTCCTCCGGAGACGGGCGGGTCCCCAAGCGTCCGACACTGGAGCCGCTCGCGTCGGATGCCGCGCGCTGACGCGGGATCCTGCTCCTCGCTCCTCGGTTACGACGAGGAGAGCACGTCGGCGACGAACGCCCGCGTACGACGCGCGAGGCCCTCGATGCGCATGATCTCGTGCACGCCCGGCTGCACCTCGGACGGCGCGGCGGGACGGCCGAGGCGCACGGTCTCCTGACAGGCCAGGTCGGCGCACATGTAGGTGCCCACGCTGTCGCCGCGCTCACCCGCCGCCCCGGCGCGGCGAGCCGAGAACAGCACGACCTGGTCGGCGGGCTGCTGGGTGTGGCACAGGTTGCAGATCGCGGCGCGGTGGTGCGACCCGTTCGAGGCGGCCGCCCGGAGCACGACGCCCGCCGGCGACCCGTCGAGCTCGGTCACGAGGTAGCCGCGGCTTGCGATGCGGGGGTCACGCCAGGCGAACGCGTCGAGGTGCGCCCATTCGACGAGCAGGAAGTCGAGCGGCAGCGTGAGCTGGGCGAGTTCCGTCGCACTGGCGTTGCCGAGCGCCTGGCGGATCTCGCTCTCGACCAGTGGCTGCATCCCGTCCCCTCCCGGTGCGTGCCTCCCAGTCTACGAAGCGGGCTCCAACCGCCACTCCAGCTCGATCGATGTCGGCCCCCAGCCGACCACCACGATGTCGCCGAGATGGAATCGACGCGGCCGCGACCCGTCGCGGATGGTGTCGGCGCCGATGCGCTGGGTGAGCTCCGACTCGCGAAACGCGTCGAGCGTCGCGCAGGATTCCTCCCAGTCGAAGAAGTACGGCCGCTGCGACAGCATGCAGACGAGGCCGTCCTCCCGGTACGCCCAGAAGCCGTATCCGAAGAGGCGCCCGAGCGAACGCAGTGCCTCCGGCGCGTACGGGTCGAGCCGGGCGTCGGTCGCCACTTCGTCGGCGGACCTCCGTTCCTCATCGGTCTGCGCCCGCTCGAAGATCTCCAGTCCCTCCGGTGGCGCCAGCGCGTCGCGCACGGGGCCGAGCATGACCATCGCCGCGGCGACGACGGCGGCGGATGTCGCGAGCACCCGGCGCGGCGAGCGCCGCCGCCGTGACGGCGGTCGCCACTCGACCGCCTCGATCGGGTCGAGCGGCCGATCCGCCCAGACCGTCCCGACCGCTCCCGACGGGCGGTCGCTCCCATCCGTCGCCTGGCCCTCGCCGGCGACGGGGCGGTGCGGGCGCGCGAGGTCCTCCTCGAGCTCGACGAGCTCGGCGACGAGCTCGTCCGGCGGATCTCCGGGCGTGCCGTACACGATCCGCCGCAACTCGTCACGGCGACGTTCGCGTGGATCCTCGTGACCGGTTCCCATCTCCGCGCCTCGATCGGCGGCGGGCTGAGCCCGTCGCCGCGACTCAGCGTGTCGGCGGCGTCACCTCCCCTGCGCCATCGGTCGTCGCGGTCGTCGCGGCCGCGACATCCGTCTCGCCGTCCGCGGCGTCCGTCCCTGCCCCAGCGGCCGGGGCGCGCCCACTCGCCGGCCGACGCCCGCGGATGGCGAACCCGAACGCCAGCGCCACGAAGAACATGAGCACCCCGTAGACGGCGGCGGGCAGGCTCATCTCGACGCTGCCGATCACGGTCTGCGCGATCACGATGGCCAGGGTGGCGTTGTGGATCCCGATCTCGAAGGAGCTCGCGGTCGACTGCGCACGATCGATCCGGAACAGGCGCGGCACGACGTCTCCCACCGAGAGGCTGAGCACGCAGAAGAGCACCGTGATGCCCGCGAGCCTGCCGGCGTTCTCGAGGAGGAGCTCGAGGTTCGACACGATCGCGCCGGCGATCACGACGACGAGGATCACGATCGAGGCGATGCGCACGGGCTTGTCCATGCGGTCGGCGAAGCCGGGCTTCCACCAGCGCACGAGCATGCCGAGCACCACGGGGCCGAGCACGATGGCGAACACCTCGACGGCCTTCGCGAGCTGCAGCCCCAGCGAGTCGTCACCTGGCAGGAAGTACGCGATCGCGAGGTTGGTGATGAGCGGGAGCGTGAACACGGCGATCACCGAGTTGATCGCCGTGAGTGAGATGTTGAGCGCCACGTCGCCGCGGAACAGGTGGCTGTAGAGGTTGGCCGTGGTGCCGCCCGGTGACGCCGCGAGCAACAGCATGCCGACGGCGAGCACGGGTGGGAGCCGGAAGAGCAGCACGAGGCCGAAGCAGAGCGCCGGCAGGAGGAGGAGCTGGCAGACGAGGGCGACGATCACCGCCTTCGGATGCTTCGCCACCCGGGCGAAGTCGCCTGGCGTGAGGGTGAGGCCCAGGCCGAACATGATGATGCCGAGGGCGACGGGCAATCCGATGGTGGTCAACGCTGATCCCATGCGCCGAGTGTGGCGCATCCCACGGCCCCGGGCAATGGGCGGGCGGGCGACGAATGCCGCCGCGCCTCAGCGGATGGCGGCGACCGCGGCCTGCACCCGCTCGCGCAGTGCCGCCGAGATCGGAGCCGACCCGGCGTCCTCGGCCGCGGCATCCTGCCCCTCGGGGCTCGCGACCCACTCGAGGTAGCTGCGCACGAGCTCGCCGTCGTTGGGTTCGCGGTACTCGCGGCAGGCGATGAGGTAACTCACGAGCACGAGCGGGTACACGCCGGGCTCGCTGGTGCCGCGGTCGATGTCGATCACGAGATCGTCGTCGGGCCGGCCGGGCTCCATCGGCGACACGTCGACGACGGCGGAGGCCGATTCGGCATCGGGCGCGACGGCCTCCTCGCCGACGATGAGGCTCGCGATGTCGAGTCCCTCGGCACGCGAGGCGTCGATGTACCCGATGACGTTCACGCCGTCGCGGATGACGCCCACGATGCCGGAGTTGCCCTGCGCCGCCTCGCCCTCGTACGGGAAGGCGTCGTCGGGTTCGTCGGGCCACTGCTCTGGCGCAGCCTCGGCGAGGTACTCCGTGAAGTTCTCGGTGGTGCCCGAGTCGTCCGACCGGTGCACCGGCGTGATCCGTTCGTCGGGCAGCGTCACCTCGGGGTTCAGGCGAACGAGGTCGGGGTCGTTCCAGCGCTCGATCTCGCCCGTGAAGATGCGGGCGACGGATGCCGCGTCGAGCTGCAGCCGGTCGACGCCCTCGACGTTGAACGCGAGCGCGATGGGCGAGAGGTACACGGGCAGGTTGATCGCCCCGGATCCCTCGGCACATCGTTCGAGTGGGCCCTCGGTCTCGTCGATCGTGAGCGGCGTGTCACTGCCGGCGTAGTCGACGGCTCCGACGATGAACTGCTCACGGCCGGCGCCCGAGCCGGCAGGGTCGTAGTTGACGGTGACCCCGGCGTTGGCGCGTTGGAACCCGGCGATCCAGGCGTCCTGCGCGGCGCCCTGCGCCGAGGAACCGGCACCGTCGAGCACCCCCGACAGGTCGCTCTCACGGTCGCCCTGCTCGTTCACGGCGCATCCGCCGAGCAGGGCGACGGTCGCTGCCAGACCCGTCATGGTCAGGCCGAACCGGTGCGCACGCATGCCCGCCATGGTAGCGAACGGCGTTCGGCGGATGCCGCGGATGCGACGGAGACCCGGGTGCCCCGGCGACCCGGATGCGGCTGCGGCTGCGGCTGCGGCTGCGGCTCAGTCGATCACGAGGCGCGGACGGTCGTCGACGCGCGGACACCAGCCGGCCGGCGTGCGCTCGTACGCGTGCTCGGGCCCATCGGCCACGAGTCGGGCGAGCGCGGCGAGGAATCGATCGACGTCATCGGCCGTCGAGCCGGCGCCGAGGCTGGCGCGGAGGCCGTTCGCGCGGCGCGCGACGCGATCGAAGAACGGGTGCGCGCAGAAGCGCCCGGCGCGCACCGAGATGCCGTGCTCGGCCGCGAGCGCCGCCGCCACGAGCCCGACGGACCCCTGTTCGAGCTCGATCGTCGCGATGCCGAGCCGGTCGCGCGCGTCGTCGAAGCCCGCGATCACGCGAACCCCGGGGATCACCGCGAGTCCGGAGTGCAGGCGCTCGGTGAGGGCTCGCTCGTGCTCGTGCCGAGCCGCGTCGCCGAGCCGTTCGAGTTCCACGAGCGCCCGGGAGAGCGCCGCGATGCCGACGACGTTGGGGGTGCCGGCTTCGTGCCGGTCGGCGCCCGACTTCCAGTCGACCCCGTCGAGCCGCACCGAGTCGACCGCTCCCCCGCCGGCCAGGTGGGCGGGCGCCGCGTCGAGCCAGTCGGCGCGGCCCACCAGGGCGCCTGCACCGAACGGCGCGTAGGCCTTGTGCCCCGAGAACGCGAGGTAGTCGATTCCGGATGCTGCGAGGTCGACGCGGCGGTGCGGCAGCAACTGCGCGGCATCCACCGACAGGCGGGCACCGCGGTCATGCGCGAGCGTCGCGATCGCCTCGATCGGCAGCACCTCGCCGGTGACGTTCGACGCGCCGGTGACCGACACGAGCACCGCCGGACGACGCGCGAGCTCGGCGTCGAGCGCGTCGAGGGTGGCGGCGATGGTGCGTTCGCCCACCACCACGCGCCGCGCGCGCCACGGCAGCAGGTTCGCGTGGTGCTCGAGGTCGAGCACCACGGTGTCACCGGGCACGGCGGCGGCGAGGAGGTTCAGGGCGTCGGTGGTGTTGCGCGTGAACACGACGATGTCGTCGTCGCGGGCCCCGACGTGCCGCGCGACGGTGACTCGGGCCTCCTCCACGAGGGCGGTGATCGCCTGCGACGGGTACCCGCTGCCGCGGTGCACGCTCGCGTAGTACGGCAGCACCCGCGTGACATGTGCGGCGACGGCGGCGAGCGCGGGTGCCGATGCCGCGACGTCGAGGTTCACGTGCCGCACCGTCCCGCCGCCGAGCACAGGCACCTCGAGCCCGGCGTCGGCGAGGGCGGCGAGCGGCCCGGTCACGGTGCGTACCTCCGTGGTGGTCACTGCTGCTCCTCCGGTCGACTGGCGTCGAACCTACGACCGTGCGCGGCGACCCTCAACGGCGGTGAGTCGCCGGAGGTCACGCCGCGACACATTCGGTCACGAACCGACGCGTGGGCGCCCCACCCCCACGTGGACGTTCTCGGGACGGCCGAGGCCGAGATGCTCCCGGAGCGTCTCCCCCTCGTACGCGGTCGGGAAGACTCCGCGGCGCTGCAGCTCGGGCACGACCCCGAACGCGAACGCCTCGAACTGCGCCGGTTGCACCGCGGAGAGCACGTTGAACCCGTCGACGGCGCCCGCGTCCGCCCATGCCTCGAACTCTGCGGCGATCTCGTCGGCCGAGCCGACGACCATGGAAGCGGCGACGGATGCCGCGACCACGAGGTGGCGCAGCGTCGGCGGCCGGTCGCCCGATGGAAGTCGGCCCGTGCGCTCGGCCACGATCTCCACGAGCTCCTGGCCGGCCGCGCTGAACCGCCCGACGAGCGCGGGCGTCACCGACCGGTCGGGCGAGAGCTGCGAGACGTCGAGGCCGACGAGGGCGGAGAGCTGGCGCAGTGAGCGGTTCGCCGGGAAGGCCGCGGGCGGCCCATCGGGCCAGTCCTCGGCGATCTGCACCAGCTCGCTGAGCTCGTCGGCGATCGACTGCGCATGCGCTCGGGTATCTCCGACGATGGGCAGCACCGGCGCGATGACCTTCAGGGTGCGATCGTCGCGGCCCGACTCGAAGGCGAGCGAGCGCAACTCCGCCCGGATCGCGATGGCGTGCTCGAGTCCGGACACCGCCACCAGGGCGAGATCGGCGAACTGCGCAGCGAACAGCTTGGAATGCGGTGAACTGCCCGCGTGCACGAGCGGGAGGTGACCCTGCACGGGTCGTGCGACGTTGAGCGGGCCGGCGACGCTGAGGTGCGCGCCGTGGAAGTCGGTGGCGTGCAGGCGTGACGGGTCGAGGTAGACGCCGGCCGTGGCATCCGCCACGATCGCTCCGTCCTCGAACGAGTCCCAGAGGTGGCGCAGCACGTGCTCGAACTCGACCGCCCGGTCGTATCGCGACTCGCTCGTCGCGAGGAAGTCCCGACCATGGTTGCCGGCGACGCGTGGCTCTGCGCCCGTGACGAGGTTGAGGCCCGCTCGTCCGCCCGACAGCAGGTCGATCGACGCGGTCGCCCGCGCGAGCGTGTACGGGTCGGCGTAGCTCGTGTTCGAGGTCGCGATGAGGCCGATGCGGCGGGTGATTCCCGCCAGGTAGGTCACCGCCGAGAGCGGGTCGACGCGGGCCACGAGGTAGGGGTCCTGGAACTCCAGGTCGTGCCCGGTGGCGAGCCAATCGCCGAAGAAGAGGTAGTCGAGCCGCGCAGCCTCCGCGACCTCGGCGGTGCGGCGCAGCACGGCCGCGTCGCCGCGCGGATCCCGGTGCGCGCCCGGGTACCGCCAGCCCGACGGGTAGGCGCCGATCGCCCTGACCATGGCGCCGATGATGAGTCGTGTCATACGTGTGCCTCCCCGGCTCGACGCTAGGGAGGGCGAGCGGATGCCGCGAGGGCGGGCGTCACACGATGGCACCCGCCGTCACACGACTCAATAGGGCGTCACGCGGCGTCACGGGGGCCGGCTCGGGACCCCGGACGCGCCTCAGTGGTACAGCGACGCGTGCGCCTCGAACCGGATCCGTCCGGCGGCGACCGCGACGGAGGCGGCCCGCGCCGCTTCGCGCTCGGAGAGAATGTTGCGCTCGTCCGTGAGTTCGTCGTGGCGTTCGTGGGCTTGCACGCCGATCCGCTCGAGGATCACGGCGATGGTACGAGCGAGGCCCGACTCGAGCTCGTGCAGGTTGGTGTTCCCGATGAGCAGCCGACGATCGGCCGCGGCCAGCGTGACGTCGGGGTACCCGGCGTCGGCGAGCTGCCGGTGCACCTCGGGGTCGCCGAGCAGTTCGAGTTCGGCGGGGCGCGGACGTCGTTTGAACACGGCCGCGACGACATACCGCTCGGGTGCGTCGACGGTGCCGAGCGACGGCGGCAGTTCGCTCGCGAGCACGTGGTCGACCGCGAACGGTCCTGAAAGCGGCGCCTCCCGCGCGTCGAGCATCATCTCGCGCTCCCGCCGACCACGCGCATCGGGCCGGTGCCGACCGCGTCGAGCCGCCCGGTCGCGCCGGCGCCGTGGATGTACTCGGTGTCGCGTACCGGTCCGGCGGGAGGGGGCTTCGTGATGGCTCGTGCGTCGTGGTCACTCATCTCCGAACGGTACGCCCGGGACATGTGCGGGCACACAGGTTGGCACGCTGGGTTAGCCTGACGAGACCATGAACGGGCTGCCCGACGACGTCGTCGCCGCACTCCGCGCCGACGGTCGGGAGTTCACCCCCGACAGCATCGCGCGGGAGCGCCGGCTGCTCGCCCCGTTGCACGAGGAGCGAGGCTACCTCGCCGCGCGTGTCTCCCGCGACCTCCGCTACGGCCCTCATACGCGACACCGGCTCGACGTGCATGCGCCCGAGGGCGCGAGCGGAGCGAGACCCGTGCTGCTGTTCGTGCACGGCGGCGGGTTCACCGGCGGTGACAAGCACGACCCGCGGCTGCCGTACTACGACCACGTCGGCGGGTGGGCCGCCGCGGCCGGTCTGCTCGGCGTCACGATGACGTACCGGCTCGCGCCGGATCACGGCTGGCCGGCCGGCGCCGAGGATGTCGCGGGCGCCGTCGGGTGGCTCGAAGCGCACGCCCACGAGCACGGCGGCGACCCGCAGCGCATCATCGTGATGGGACAGTCCGCGGGTGGGACCCACGTCGCCGGCTACCTCGCGGGCCACGGCGGCGCGATCGGAGAGGGCGTCGTCGGCGGCATCGTGCTGTCGGCGCTCTACGGGCCCGCCGACGGCGGATCGCATCCGATGCTCGAGGTCTACTACGGCGCGGATGCCTCGGCCCACCCGGCACGGAGCGCGATCCCCGGCCTGCTGCGGGCGAACGTACCCCTGCTGCTCGGGGTGGCCGAGCTCGACCCGTCGGTGTTCCACGTGCAGGCCGCTGCCCTGCTGCGGGCGTTCACCGCAGAGCACGGGGTCTTCCCGCCCTTCATCACCGTGCCCGACCACACCCATGTCTCGGCGATCTTCTCGCTGGGGCTCGACGACGAGGCGTTCGCGGACGTCGCCCTTCGGTTCATCCGCCGGGTTGCGTCGCCCGACTCGAAGTGACGCGCATCTCGGCCCGAGGTCGCCGCGGAGAATCAGTCGCCGGCACGCAGAGACCCCCGCGCAACCCGTCGGTGAGCGGGCTCCCGCGACATAGAATCGTCTGATACCCCGCGTCATCCTCGACGCGACCCGCCGACCCCTGGAGGCCAATCTTCCGTGACGAGTTCCGATCGCGATCGCACCGCCGACCTGCACGACCTGCACGATCTCAACGGGAGCGCGTTCGCGAGAGGCGAGGGCCCTGAAGCCCCGCCCCTGCGACTCGCAGATGCCTCCGAGCTCGTGCTGGTTCCGTCGGCGCCCGCGATCTCGCGGTTCGACCGCGACGACCTCGTCATCCGCAAGGGCCAGTACGCGCTCCGCAACGGCCACACCACGCCGCACGAGTCGATGGTCGAAGACCTCCTCGCCATCGGCCGCGCGCTCGACGACGCCGGGATCGGCTACCTGCTGGTGCGGGGCGACGACGACCGTCTCGTGATCGCCGTCGACCGTGCCGACCGCAAGGCGGTGGCGCGCGCCTTCGCCACGTCGTTCGCCAATGAGCCGTTCTACGCGCTTCCCGTCGCGCCCGACCGGGGAGCGGGATCCCATCCGGTGCTCCTCGCCGACGGCCGCCTCTCGGCGCATCGGAAGCCGACCGTGCTTCGCCTGCACCGGCCGCGAGTCGAACCGATCGGGCGCCTCCGCTACGGCCCCGAGACAGCCGTGCAGCTCGAACTCTGGCGGTTCGGCGACGACACCATCGAGGCGCCCGTCGAGAACGCCCTCATGCGTCGCACGCTGCCCCGCTCCGAGGCCGTCGACGATGTCGTGCACCTGCACGGTCGCGACTGGCCGACCCTCGAGCACATGTTCGAGCCACTCGCGACCGACGTGGACTTCGAGATCGACATGGTCTTCTCCTGGGTCGACGGCTCGAGCGACGAGTTCGTGCGCGAGCGCGCCAAGCGCATGCAGAGCTACGTCGTGGGCGAGGGCGACGACTCCGAGGCCCGCTATCGCCAGATCGACGAACTCAAGTACGCACTGCGGTCGGTGCACCTGTTCGCGCCCTGGGTGCGTCGCATATTCATCGCCACCGACTCACCGGCCCCGGCGTGGCTCGCGAGCCATCCGAAGGTCACCCTCGTGCGCAGCGAGGAGATGTTCGCCGACACCTCGGTGCTGCCGACGCACAACTCGCACGCCGTCGAGAGCCAACTGCACCGCATCCCGGGCCTCGCTGAGCACTTCCTCTACTCCAACGACGACATGTTCTTCGGCCGGCCGGTACGCCCGTCGCTGTTCTTCTCACCCGGGGGCATCACCAAGTTCGTCGAGGCGACCACCCGCATCGGGCTCGGCGAGACGCACCCCGGTCGCTCGGGGTTCGAGAACGCGGCCCGCGTGAACCGAGCGCTGCTGCGCGAGCGCTTCGGCAAGGTCACGACGCGTCACCTCGAACACTGCGCCGCGCCGCTGCGCAAGAGCGTGCTGGCCCAGCTCGAGGCCGAGTTCCCCGAGGAGTTCCGGCGCACGGCGGCGAGCCGGTTCCGCTCGGCGACCGACATCTCGGTGACGAACTCGCTCTACCACTACTACGCGCTGATCACCGGACGGGCGGTCGTGCAGACCGATGCCCGCGTGAAGTACGTCGAGACCACCCTGCGGCGTGCGCTCCCCGTGATGAAGCGGCTCCTGAAGCGCCGAGACCAGGACATGTTCTGCCTCAACGACGGCAGCTTCCCCGAGATCTCCGTCGAGGAACGCACGTCTGCCGTGATCGACTTCCTCGAGCGCTACTTCCCGATCGCGGCGCCGTGGGAGACGTCGGCGGATGCCGCGGGCGACACGCGGCTCGAGGCATCCGCCACCGCCTGACGCCGCCCTACGCGAGCACCGGGATCGGCATGGTGAACGGGGGCTCCTTGGGCACGGGCGTCGTCGTGGCATCCTGGATCCTGACGCCCGAGACCCCGAGCCGACGCGTGCTCTCGTCGGCGTCGATCCAGTCGAGCATGGGAAACGCTCCGAGCGGCACCACCGAGTGCAGCACGGTCGTGGGGTACACATGCACGAGGTTGAACGCGCGCGCGCCGTCGCGTCCGCGCGTACCGCCGACGGGCACGTTCAGGTCCTGCGTGTAGCAGCTCGCCGAGGCGACCGACACGGGCACGCCCGCGAAGGTCGCGGTCGACGAGTAGTGCAGGTGGCCGGCGATGATCGAGCGGATGTCGCTGCCGGCGACGACCTCGGCGAGATCGGCCTGATCGCGCAGCTCCACGGAGGCCGCGAGGTCGAGCACGCTCGGCACGGGCGGGTGGTGCATCGCGAGGATCGTGCCGTGCGGTGCGGGGATCGACAGCTCCTCGGCGAGCCAGTCGAGCTGCGCCGGCGCGACCTCGCCGTGGTGGTGTCCGGGCACCGTGGAGTCGAGCGTGATGACGCGGAGCCCGTTGACGTCGTCGACGCGGTCGACGGGGCGGTAGCCGCCCATCCGGTCGCCGAGGAGCCCGCGCCGGAACGCGGCGCGATCGTCGTGGTTGCCCATGACCCAGATCACCTGCGCTCCGAGGCGCGCGGCGACGGGGTCGACGATGCGGCGGATGCGATCGTACGCGTCGCGCTCGCCGCGGTCGGCGAGGTCTCCGGTGAAGACGATGGCCTCGGGCCGGGCACCGGATGCCTCGAACTCATCGAAGAGCGTACGCAGGTGCTGCTCGCTCGAGACGCGATCGTAGAGCAGACCGCCGCCTGCGAGCAGGTGCGTGTCGCTGATGTGGAGGAGGAAGTGGTCCGGCCGCGGGTACTCGGCCGTACGGGTGTTCACGTATCGTCCCATTCGATCGGTGAAGACGCGCGTCCACGAGCGTCGGGGGTAAGGCTAGCCGAACACGTGAATCTGAACGGTCAATGAACGCGGCATGTGACGGGGACGAATCCCCGCCGACGCCACCGTACTCACGGCTTGGGCGGCTTGTTGGTGTGCCCGGGGGGGTCGGGGCGTCCGTTTCCGGTACCTGGAGGGGGTTCGACGGTCGGGTCGGCCGGATCGACCGGGTCGACCGGGATCTCCTCGACGGGGTCGGCCTCGTCCGCCGGCGGCGGAGTGGGGGTCGGGGTCCGAGTCGGTGCGGGGCCGGGACTCGGCAGGATCGGCGCATACGAGTTCGGCGATCCCGGATCGGTGGAGGTCGGCCTCGGCGAGTCGCCGACGTCGCCCGCCTCACCATCGCGGCCGCCGGAACCGGCGGATGAGATGAGCGCCACGGCGCCGCCGAGCATGATGACGGTGGCGAGGGTGGCCGCCACGATGAGCACGTGCAGGCGCCGCTCGAACAACCACGCACCCGCGGCGGAGACCCGGGGTTCGAGGGATGCCGCGACGGGTGCTGCGGCTGCGGCGAGCCGGGCGCGCCATCCGTCGCCCGCCGCTGCGGCCTTCGGTGCGGCATGCCGGCCCCGGGGTCGGCGCGGCGGCTCGTCGGGCTGCCCCTGGTCGGGCCCTTCCCCGTCGAACACCGTGCTCACCTCGCCATCATGGAACCCGCCGCTCACCCATTCGGGGGGCCGCGGCACCCTACGAGGATATGCGGAGGGGCGGGTCGGCATCACGTGCGTGAGACGCATGGCGGAATGCGAATCCGCCGCGGGATGGGACAGCAGGTGCATCCGCCCGGGTGCCGCCGGCGAGGTCGAGTCCCGAAGGGGACTTTCGGCCCAGCGTGCGACATCCGCCCGCCCCTATCGTCGAGACCGACCAGGGAGGTGGAATGCGTCCGATCGAGGTACGCGATCTGCGCAAGGCGTACGGCCCCGTTCAGGCCGTCGACGGGGTGTCGTTCGAGATCGAGCGCGGCGAGGTGTTCGCGCTGCTCGGTCCGAACGGAGCCGGCAAGACGACGGTCGTCGAGATCATCGAGGGCCACCGCACGGCCGACTCCGGCGAGGTGCGCGTGCTCGGGCACGACCCCGGCCGCCGCGAGCGGACGCTGCGGGAGCGCATCGGCATCGTGCTGCAGGACGCCGGCTTCGACGAGGACGCGACGGTGGTCGAGCTCGTTCGCCTGCATCGCAACCTGTATCCGCGACGGCTCGATGCCGACGCGGTGCTCGAGCTCGTCGGGCTCACGGCCAAGCGCTCGGCGCGCGTGCGCACGCTCTCGGGGGGCCAGAAGCGTCGCCTCGACCTCGCACTCGGGCTCGTCGGCGCGCCCGAGGTGCTCTTCCTCGACGAGCCGACGGTCGGATTCGACCCCGAGGCGCGGCGGCAGGCGTGGTCCATCGTGCGGGACCTCCGCGCGAACGGCACCACGGTGCTGCTCACGACGCACTATCTCGACGAGGCGCAGCACCTTGCCGACCGCGTGGCGGTCGTGGTCGCCGGCCGCCTCGTCGCGCTCGGCGCACCCGACGAACTCGCCGCGCACGGCCGGGCGACGGTGATCGGGTTCCGCACCGCTGAGCCGACGGATGCCGCGAAGGTCGCCCCAGACGGCGCCGCTGCCATCGTGGGCCTGCCCGCGGCGCTCGGCGATGGCGCTGCGGTCGAACGCGACGGAGCCGAATGGCGCGTCACGACGGATGATGCGACGCGGACGCTGCACGAGATCACGAACTGGTCGCTCGAACGCCGCGTGCCGCTCGACGCCATCGAGGTGCGTCGGCCGACCCTGGAGGACGCGTACCTCGAACTCGTCGGCGAACGCGCGGTGCACGCCGGTACCGACGAGGCGGTGCCGGCGTGAGCTCGACGCCCGAGACATCCGTCGTCGGCGCCTCACCCCTCGCGGAGGATACGGGTCGACCGGGGTCGATGGGCCTGCTCGCGCAGCGCAGCGGCCACGTGTTCCGGTCCCTCTGGCGGGCGCGCATCGCGTTCGTGTTCACGTTCGGCCTGCCCCTCGTGTGGCTCATCCTGATCGGCATCGTCGCAGGCAACGACGTGGTCGATCCCGCGACCGACCTGCGGGTCATGCAGTTCGCGGCACCGACCGCCATCGCGATGGGCTGCCTCTTCGCGACCCTGCCGTCGATCGCGATCGGGGTGGCGCTCGACCGCGAGTCGCTCGTGCTGAAGCGCCTGCGGGGCACGCCGCTGCCCGGCTGGATCTATGTCGCGGCACAGGTCGTCGGGGTCGCGCTGCTCGGGGCCGGCGGGGTCGCAGTGGTCCTGGCCGTGGCGATCCTGGCCTACGGGGTGACCGTGCCCGCCGAGATCGTGGCGCCCCTCGTGGTGACCATCCTCGTCGCCCTCCTCTCGTTCAGCGCGCTCGGCATCGCGGTCGCGTCGCTCGCGCCGTCGTCGCGGTCGGCCGAGGCGATCACGATCGGCGGCGTGGTGGTGCTGTCGTTCATCTCGGGCGTCTTCGTGATCGGCGGCGAGCTGCCCGGATGGCTGAACAGCCTCGCCTGGGCACTGCCGATGAAGCCGTTCGTCGTTTCGCTGCAGGACCTCTTCAATCCCCTCGACGACCTTCCGTTGTGGAACCTCGGCCACCTCGGACTCGTCGCCGCGTGGGGCGTCGCCGGTGTCGTGGTCGCCGCCCTGGTGTTCCGGTGGGAGCCGCAGGCCGGGCGGCTGCGGGCGGGGAGCCGGGCTGGTGACCGCACCCGCGTGGCGGAGGCGCTGCCGTCGGCCGGAACGTCGGCCGCCGCCGTGCTCGATCGCGTCGAATCCCGGAAGCCCACGGCCTTCGCCCGGACGCTCGGCCAGATCGGTGCAGCGATCCGATCGACGCTCCGGCGGCCCGGCGACCTGTTCTTCGCCGTAGTGCTGCCGCTCGGACTCGCCTGGCTGCTCGTGACGCTCCAAGGCGGCGGCGAGCGCGACGGCATCCCGATCATCACGTCCACGTCGGCGGCGATGTGCGCGTGGGGCGTCGCGGTCGTCGCGTTCATCAACACGGCCGAATGGGTGGCCCGGTCGGCCGAACGCGGCGTGCTCAAGCGCTGGCATGGCACGCCGCTGTCGACGGCCGAGCTGGGCGCCGGCCGGGCCGTCGCCGCGATCGTGGTCGGGTGGGTGATCGCGGCGGCGATGCTCCTGCTCGGTGCGGTGGCGTTCGAGTTGCGCACGACCGTGGCGGGCGTCGCGCTCAGCGCCGTGATCGTGGTGCTCGGGGTGGCCGCGCTGGCGGCCTGCGGCGTGCTGCTCGCAACTGCCGTTCCCGATGCCAGGGCGTCGGGCGCCGTCTCCTTGCTCCTCCTCTTCGTGATCGCGTTCTTCTCCGACGTGTTCCTCGTCGGCGGACCCGAGTGGATGCGGGCCATCGGCAACGTGTTCCCCCTGGCCCACCTGCGTGCGGGGCTCCTCGAAGCGTGGCGGCCCGACGGCCCGTTCGTGGCCTGGGGGTCGATCGCGGTCCTCGTCGCCTGGGCGATCGGCGCCGCGATCGCCACCTGGCTGCTGCAGCGCTCGCGCGGGGCGGCGTGGACGGTGGCTGGCCGCCGAGGTCGTATGGTGGCCTGAGTACGGCGAGCGGATGTCGCGGGGCGCGGACCCGCCTCAGCTCTTGGTGTGCCTCGGCTTCCGGTAGGGCTTCTCGTCGTCGCGTGGGCGACGACGCGGTGCGCCGGTGTCGGGGCGCAGCTCGATGAGCCGGCCCGAGATGCGCGTGCCCTCGAGCCGCGCGAGCGTCTCACCGGGCAGGTCTGCGGGCAGCTCGACGAGCGAGAACTCGGGACGGATCTGGATCGCCCCGAAGTCCTCCCGGTTGAGTCCGCCCTCGTTCGCGAGCGCACCGACGATCTGCCGCGGCTCCACCTTGTGGCGCCGGCCGACCGCGATCCGGTAGGTGGCCATGGCCATGTCGCCGGGACGGTGGCGGCGCTCGGGCCGATCTCCGCGGTCGCGGCGCTCGGGCCGATCTCCGCGGTCGCCGCGGTCGGGGCGGTCGCGTTCGGCGCGCTCGCGGCGGGGACGCTCGGGCTCGGGCTCGAGCAGGAGCGGCGACTCACCCTGCGCGACGACCGCGAGGGCGGCCGCGACATCCACCTCGGGAACGTCGTGGTTTCGCACGTAGTGGGCGATGATGTCGCGGAACGCCTCGACGCGCTCGGTCTGGCCGAGTGCCTCGGTGATGCGGTCGTCGAATCGGGCGAGGCGGGTGACGTTGACCTCCTCGACGCTCGGCAGCTGCATCTGGGTCATCGGTTGCTTGGTGGCCTTCTCGATGCGCGCCAGCAGGCCGCGCTCGCGGGGCGTGACGAAGCTGATGGCATCACCCGTGCGTCCGGCGCGGCCGGTGCGGCCGATACGGTGCACGTACGGCTCGCTGTCGGTCGGGATATCGAAGTTGACCACGTGGCTGATGCGGTCGACGTCGAGGCCGCGCGCCGCGACATCCGTGGCCACCAGGATGTCGAGCTTGCCCGACTTCAGCTGGTTCACGGTGCGCTCGCGCTGCACCTGCGCGATGTCGCCGTTGATCGCCGCGGCTTCGTACCCGCGCGCGCGGAGCTTCTCGGCGAGCTCCTCGGTGACGTTCTTCGTGCGGACGAAGACGATCATGCCCTCGAAGTTCTCGACCTCGAGGATGCGCGTCAGGGCGTCGACCTTCTGCGCGTACGACACGATCAGGTAGCGCTGCGAGATGTTCGCGTGCGTCTGGGTCTTGGTCTTGACCGTGATCTCCTGGGGGTCGCGCAGGTACTGCTGCGACATCCGCCGGATCGCCGCGGGCATCGTCGCCGAGAACAGGGCGACCTGCTTGTCGGCCGGCGTATCGGCGAGGATCGTTTCGACGTCTTCGGCGAAGCCCATCTTCAGCATCTCGTCGGCCTCGTCGAGCACGAGGTACTTGAGCTCCGACAGGTCGAGCGTGCCCTTGTCGAGGTGGTCCATGATGCGACCGGGTGTGCCGACCACGATGTGCACGCCGCGGCGGAGCGCCGACAGCTGCACGCCGTAGCCCTGCCCGCCGTAGACGGGCAGGATGTGCACGTTCCTCAGGTGGGCGGCATATCGTTCGAACGCCTCGCAGACCTGCAGCGCGAGCTCACGGGTGGGGGCCAGCACGAGCGCCTGCGGGGTCTTCTGCGAGACGTCGAGGCGCGCGAGGATCGGCAGCGCGAATGCCGCCGTCTTGCCGGTGCCCGTCTGCGCGAGGCCAACGACGTCGCGCCCCTGCAGCAGGGTGGGGATGGTCGCCTCCTGGATCGCGGAGGGGGTCTCGTAGCCGACATCGTCGAGCGCCTTCAGCACCGCACCGTCGAGCCCGAGATCGGAGAACGTCGTGGCGGGCTGCTCGGGAGCCTCGGCCGCAACGGGAAGATCGTCGGAAGTCACCCTTCAGGGTAGACCGTGCGGCTGGGAGGCGTCACGGAACGCCGACCCGCATGGCCCGAACGACCCCCTGAGGGGCGCCCAGTCTGCGGCATCCGTTCGCAGACTGCAAGGGGGTCGCGGGGAGTCGGTCCGATCGCAAGAGTAGGCCCTTCGTGATCGAAGAGGAGGAGCCCAATGCTCACGCTCACCGACAATGCCAGCACTGTCGTCAAGGACATCGTCTCCCGCAGCGGAGGCACGGAGGACGCGGGGCTGCGCATCGACACCGAGAACGACGAGGCCACCGAGTTCGGCGTGGCGATCGTGCCGACGCCGCTCGAGCATGACGCGGTGGTCGAGCAGGCCGGCGCTCGCGTGTACCTCGGCGAGGCCGCCGCGCGCGCCCTCGACGACAAGACGCTGGACGCACGCGTGTCGGAGGACGGCCGCGTCGCGTTCGACATCCTGCGTCAGGGCGCCTGACGCCTGAAGCCGCGTCGACGCCCGCGTGAGCTTCGGCCGTGGGCGCCGGTGTGACGTCCGGGCACAGCCCGGATACGACGGCGGGGCGGGCGCTGGACAAGGCGGCGGCCCCCCCCCCGGGGGGGGGGGCGCGCCCCGGGGGGTTTGTAGCAACCCCCCCCCCCGGCCCCCCCCACAGTGGGCGCCCCGGTCGTCGCCCCCCCGGAGGGGGA
>NZ_JBFAVC010000011.1:0-77616 GCF_040679595.1 Agromyces sp. NPDC052230
CCGAGCTGAACGACCGACCACGAAAACGGTTAGAGTTCCAAACCCCGATCGAAGTCATCGGGAACGTCCTGTTGCGATGACCGCTCGAATCCGCCAGACCATGACCGACCGACAGGTGGCGTCCAGTCCGCCCGAGCACCAGCCGCGCCTTCGCTACGAGTTCCTCGAGCACCTCGGGTCGGGAGGCATGGCGGACGTGTACCGTGCCCGTGACACCGAACTCGGTCGCTATGTCGCGATCAAGGTGTTCCGCGATGACTCGGGCACCGTCGCCGACCTCACCAGGCGGGAGCGGGAGATCCACCTCCTGGGCGGAATGAGCCACCCCGGCCTGGTGGGCGTGCATGACGCCGGAATGCTGTTGCACGACGGCCACGAGCGTCGCTACGTCGTCATGGAACTCGTCGAGGGCCTCTCGCTTGCGCACCGACTGGCGCGCGGCCCCCTCACCCCGCGGCAGGCCGCCGACATCGGCGCCCAGATGGCGGACGCGCTCAGCTACGTGCACGGGCGATCGGTCGTGCACCGTGACGTGAAGCCCGAGAACATCCTGCTGGCCGAGACGCCCGCCCTCGGGTACACGCTCGTCGGCAAGCTCGCCGACTTCGGCGTCGCGCAGTTCGTCGACGGCGCGCGCATGACCGGTGACGGCGCGATCATGGGCACCGCGGCATACATCTCGCCCGAGCAGGCCCGCGGCGAAGAGGTCGGACCGCCGAGCGATGTCTACTCGCTCGGTCTCGTGTTGCTCGAGGGGCTGCGCGGCGAGCGGGAGTACAGCGGCTCGGCCATCGAGGCTGCGCTCGCGCGACTGCATCGCCCGCCGGCGATCCCCGACGACCTTCCCGAGGAGTGGCGCAGGCTACTCGCGGCCATGACCCACGACGATCCCGCGCAGCGCCCCACCGCACACGAGGTGGCCGCCACGCTGCGCGATGTCATCCGATCGATGATCCTCGACGGACGAGGCAAGCGGGGGCGCGCTCGCCGGTCGATGCTGCGACGTTCCGGCAGCGGCGGCGGCGGCATGGGCGTGCGCGCTGCCGCGGCCGTCAGTTCGGTCGTGGGGGCGACCGTCGTCGCGGCCGTCGCCGTCGTGACGCTGCTCGCCGGCGGCGGTGTCTGATCGCGGCCGCATCGGCGGCCTGGTGACGCCCGAATGGGCCCGGCGCGGCGTACGTTCGCGTCGCCGGGAACGCGTATAGCGTCACTGGCATGAGGACATGGAAACGGCGCGTCGCTGCTCCCGATGAGCCCCCGGCCGCCGAGCTCACCGGCAACGCGGAATCCCGAGGTCCCGAGATCCGGATCCACGCGTTCCGGATCGGCTTCGTGGGGGCCCTGGGCGTCCTCGTCGCGCTCCTGCTGGGCGGCATCGTCGGGCAGCTGGGCACCGTCATCCTCTACGTGGCGCTCGCGCTCTTCCTGGCGCTCGGCCTCGATCCGGTGGTGAGCTGGCTGCAGCGTCGCGACATGCCGCGCGGGCTGGCCATCCTCCTCGTGGTCGTGGTCGTCATCGGCCTGTTCGTCGGCCTCATCGCCACCATCGTGCCGATCGTGATCCAGCAGACCAAGATCCTCATCGAGGACTGGGACGACATCGTCGAGCGTGTCCGTGACAGCGATCTCGTCGCCTGGTTGAACTCGCTCGTCGGCGGGGACGCCATCCAGCAGGCCATCACCGCGGGTGGCGACTGGCTGGCCGATCCGGGGAACCTCGGAAACCTCACGGGCGGACTGCTCGCCGTGGGCGCCGGCATCCTCGGCGGCTTCACCGGCGCGACGATCGTGCTCATCCTGATGCTCTACTTCCTCGCGTCGCTCGCGTCGATGAAGCGGTACGCCGCACGCTTCGTGCCCGCCAGCTCGCGGCCCGGCTTCCGGTCGGTGTCGGAGGAGATCACGGGGTCCGTCGGCCGCTACGTCATCGGCCAGTTGAGTCTCGGCGCGCTCAACGGCGTGCTGAGCCTCATCTACCTGTCGATCATCGGCGCCCCGGCGCCGATCCTGCTCGCGTTCATCGCGTTCCTCGGTTCGCTCGTTCCGCTCGTGGGCACGCTGACCGGCGCGATCATCATCAGCCTCGTCTGCCTTGCCGCATCGCCGGCGACCGCCCTCGCCGCGGCGATCTATTACCTCGTCTATATGCAGGTCGAGGCGTATGTGCTGAGTCCTCGCATCATGAGCAGGGCCGTGGCGGTGCCCGGCGCGCTCGTGGTGATCGCGGCGATCGCCGGCGGCACGCTCGGCGGCGTGCTCGGCGCACTTGTTGCGATCCCGGTGGCGGCCTCACTGATCATCATCATGGAGAAGGTGGTGTTCCCCCGGCAGGACGTGCTGTGAGCGACGGTTCGCGGCGATACGCCGTCCACGACGGCGACCGGATGTGGACGCCGGGCCCGCCAGCGCCTGCCGCGGTTCCTGCCACGCGGACCACCGTTTGTCCGAACGAGCGGTGACACTTCGGCACCCGGGGACCCCGGCACTTCGGGACTTCGGCACCCCGGCACTCGGGCACCCCGCCACCCCGGCACTTCGGGACTTCGGCACCCCGGCACTCGGGCACCCGGGGACCACGGCACTTCGGGACTTCGGCACCCCGGCACTCGGGCACCCCGCCACCCCGGCACTTCGGGACTTCGGCACCCCGGCACTCGGGCACCCCGCCACCACGGCACTTGGGCACTCGGGCACCGAGATCGCGGAGGGAACGGTCGGTCGCGGGAGACGTCGCGCGGACCCCGCGTGCGGCCGCGGCATCCGCTCGGCTCTCGCGGAATCAGGTTCGGAAGATCGTCCCACCGGCGCGCACCCGGGAGACCGCATCGACCGTCGCCGCGAGGATGAGCACACCGCCGGTGACCACGAGGTTGACGCCGGCGGGCAGGTTGAGGAGTCCGAGGCCGTTCGTGATGACGGCGATGACCAGTGCGCCGATGGCCGCGTGCAGGAGGCGGCCCCGCCCGCCGAACAGGCTCACGCCGCCGACGACCGCCGCGGCGACGCCCGAGAGCACGATCTCGCGCCCGGCGGCGGCATCGACCGCACCGACCTTGCTGATCGAGAACAGGCCCGAGACGACGGCGAGCGTCGAGCAGACGATGAAGGCGCTCCATCGCACCAGCATCACCTTGACGCCCGACCGGCGGGCCGCCTCGGCGTTGCCGCCGATGGCGTAGAGGTACCGACCGAACTTCGTGCGATCGAGCACGAAGGTGCCGATCCAGAGGATCACGAGCACGATCGGGACGACGATCGGCACGCCCTCGACGACGCCGACCGACTGGCCTCGGTTGCGGCTCAGGATCGCCACCACGGCACCACCGATGACCGCGATGACGCCGAGCTTGATCCAGACGAGCGTGATGGTGCGGTTCGGCACACCGGCTCGCGAGCGACGAGCGCGGTCCCAGAAGGAGGTCGCGGCCGAGACGGCGAGGATGACACCGAGCATGGCCCAGCCCGCCCAGACCGGCATGTTCGAGTTCTGGATCGCCCGGATCTCGGGAATCTGCACCCGGTAGAGGCCGCCCGCGCCGATGATCATGAGCGTCAGGCCCTGGTACCCCAGGAACAGGCCGAGGGTGACGACGAAGGATGGAATGCCCACCCTCGCCACGAAGAAGCCGATGAGCGTTCCCGTGAGGAGGCCGGCTGCGAACGCGATGGCGAGCGCGAGCACCCAGTTCACGGCGTGCACGTTGACGAGCACGATGAACAGCGCCATCGTCATGCCGCTCGTGACACCCGCCGAGAGGTCGATCTCGCCGAGGAGCAGCACGAAGACGAGGGCCATGCCGAGCATGACGAGCGTCGCGGCCTGGGTGAGCAGGTTGGCGAAGTTCCGCTCCGTGAGGAAGAACGGGCTGAGGAAGCTGAACAGGATCGTGAGCACCACGAACCCGCCGACCGCCGGAAGCGCGCCCATGTCGCCGCTGCGCAGGCGCTGCAGGTACGCCCGCACCTGGTCGCCGATCGTGCCCTCCTGCCCGCTGCCGATGAGGCCGGGCGCCACGTCCGACACCGAGGTGTCGGGCGCGATCGCGCCAGGGGCCGGCTGCTGCGAGCTCATGCGATCTCTCCCTGCTGCACCTTCGTGCCCGTGATGTAGCCGACGACGTCGTCGCGGGAGGTCTCGGACGCCTCGAGCGAGGCGACCATCTGCCCGAGGTAGAGCACGCTGATGTGATCTGCGACCGCGAAGACGTCGGCGAGGTTGTGACTGATGATGATGACCGCGACGCCCTGATCGGCGAGTCGCCGAACGAGGTGCAGCACCTGCTCGGTCTGCGCCACTCCGAGAGCCGCCGTCGGCTCGTCGAGGATGACGACGCGTGCCTTCTTGAGCACGGCGCGGGCGATCGCGACGGTCTGCCGTTGACCACCTGAGAGGCTCGCGACCTTCTGGCGCACCGACTTCACGGTGCGCACCGAGAGCGAGCGGAGGGTGTCGGATGCCTGGCGCTCCATACGCCCCTCGTCGAACGTGCCGAACTCCGTCTCCTCTCGGCCGAGGAACATGTTCTGCACGATGTCGAGGTTCTCGCAGAGGGCGAGATCCTGGTACACGACCTCGATGCCGAGGTGCGCCGCGTCCCGCGGCGTGTGCAAGGCGACCTCCTGCCCGTCGAAGCGCACCGTGCCCGCATCGTAGGGCTGCACGCCCGCGAGCCCCTTGATGAGCGTCGACTTGCCCGCGCCGTTGTCGCCGACGAGCGCCGTCACCTTGCCGGGATAGGCACGCAGGTCGACGCCCTTGAGCACGCTGACGGGGCCGAAGCTCTTGACGACTCCCTGCAGTTCGATGATCGGCGCGTCCGCATTCACGCTCGCATTCATGCCCGTTCCCTTCGACGACGCTGTCTCGGCTCTCAGTGTGGCACTCGGGTGCCGAGGCGAGGAGGGGTGATCGGGGCCCGGGCCGGGCGGTGGTCCGCCACGGCTCGGAGCCCCGATCGATGGGTGCTACTCGATGCCGAACTCAGCGCACTTGGCCTCGACCTCGCCCTGGCAGAGCTCGGCCGGGTCGGCGTCGCCGGCCTCGACGACGTCGACGACCTCTTCGGGACCGACGAGAACCGGGGTGACCGCGATGTACGGGGTTCCGTCCTCGAGCTCCTGGTCGGCGGTCGGCGTCTCGCCCTCGAGGAGCGCGACGGCCAGCTCCACCGCTGCGTCGGCCTCGAGCTTGATGGGCTTGTACACCGTGGCGGCCTGCTTGCCGAGCAGCACGTTCTGCAGGCCCGCGATCGACGCATCCTGACCCGACACCGGAACGACGAGGCCGTTCTTGTCGAGGATCGTGATGACGCCGGCGGCGTTCGTGTCGTTGGCGGCCCAGACCGCGTCGACCTGGCCGCCGAGCGATGTGAGCGCCTGCTCGAAGTTGGTCGCCGACTTCTCGCCGTCCCAGATCCCCGGCGGCTCGGCGGCGGGCTTGATGCCGGCCTCCTCCATCACCTCGACCGCACCGTCGTGGAACATCTTGGCGTTGCCGTCGGCCGGGTCGCCGCCCATGTAGACGACGACTGCGCTGGCGGCGTCCGTGCCGGCGGCCTCGAGGCCCTCGACGATGGACTGGCCCTGGAGACGCCCGACCTCGACGTTGTCGAAGGAGACGTAGTAGTCGGCACCTTCGATCGGCCGGTCGTAGGCGATGACCGGAATGCCCTCGGCCTTGGCCTTCTCGGCGACGGCAGCGCCGGCCCCGTTGTAGTCGACGAGCAGCATGACGCCGCAGCCCTTGCTGAGCTGCTGATCGGCGATGGTGGCGTACTTGTTCGTGTCGCCCTGCGCGTTCTGGATGTCCGTCTCGAACCCGGCCTCCTCGAGGCCGTCTTCGAGGTACGGACGGTCGTTGTTCTCCCAGCGCGGTGACGAAGCGGCGTCGGGAAGGATGACGCACGCCCGTGTGGCGGACTCGCCTCCGCCGTCTCCCTCGCCCTCTCCCGTGCCGCCCGAACAGCCTGCCAGCACCAGCGCGGACAACCCGGCGAGTGCGACGGCAGAGACCAGTGAAGCTGACTTCATTGCGCTCCCCTTCTGTGTGAGGTCGACCCCTCAGGTGCCGTCGTCGTCCATGGCGGCGGCACAGGCCATGATGCCGCAATTGTGGCCGCCGCGAACAAATCGGTTGATAACACTTGGGTAACCTCACCGACCGGCCGGTCAGTGCCGCGCCGTTCGGCCCCGCCATGACTTGGGAGCGCTCTCACGACGGCGTCTGAGACGAGGCCACCGATCACGCGTCGACCGGGGGTCGAGGGCTCAGAACCAGATGCTGAGATGCGGGGTGCGATCGGCGGCGAACATGCGATCGGCGTGCGCGACGGATCCGGCCGTGGGTGACGTGATGCGCCCGGCCCGGGCGAGCACCGACGGTCGGACGCCGCCGAGGTAGATGGCCCCGAGCTCCTGCACGCCGAGCTTCAGGACATGGCGTGCGGGCGCGGCATCCGCGGCATCCGTGTCGTCGAGGCGCTCGACCTCGGCGCGTCCGCGTTCGCCGACGACGAGCCGGAACCGGCCGCTCGCGTGGTGCAGCGGGTCGGAGACCTCCAGGTCGAGCGTGCCGGTGATGCCGTACCGCCGAGCAGCCAGCGCCTCGACGGGGTCGAGGACGCGCAGCCAGAGGTGGTCGACGACATCGGTCAGGGTCACCGCCCGAGGGTCCTCGAGGAGCCACGGCAGGGGCTCGTCGACCGATCGCAGCCGGCCGCGCACGCCGCTCACGAAGTCCTGTTCGACGAGGAACCGCCAGAGCGCCCGCTCGGCGTCGTCGGTGGCGGCGACGAGGAAGTCGAACTCGACAAACCCGGGCTCGTTCGGCTCGCGCGTGATGCGGTAGGCGACGAACCCCTGCGGCTGCCCCTGCTCGTCGTCGTACCGCACGGTGCGCACGCGACGCGCACTGTCGCCGTCGGGGTCGACGAGGCCGAGCGCCCGGTCGAGGATGCCCGGCCACCGGTCGATCTCACCCGGAGTGCGGGCGACGGCGCGCCGGGTGACGGCGGCGGCGGTCTCGCGGAGTTCGGCGCGCTCGACGAAGTGCACGCGGCCCGGGGCATCCGGACCGATCCAGTGCGCGCGCCGCCGGTCGACGGTGACGGTCGCCGCCCTCGCCGCGGGTGCGTACCCGTATCGGCCGTAGATGGTGGCCTCGGTGACGGTGAGCATGGCGATCGCGGCGCCGGCGTTGCGGGCGTTCGCGAGTTCGCCCTCCATGAGCGCTCGGGCGATGCCGCGTCGACGGTGGGTTGCGGCCACGGTCACGGCGCTCACGGCCCAGGCGTCGACGCTGCGGCCCCCGGGCACGCTCAGCCCCGTCGGCCACCCATCGACGGTGGCGACGGGCACGGCCGGATCAGCCGCCTTGGGGTCGTACACCCCGTGCACGCGCCGCTCGGATGTCACGGCGAGATCGAAGGCGTGATCGACCTCACGCGGCCGGGCGTGGTGGAATCCGCGGTGCTCCGCCTCGATCCAGGCGCGCATGGCGGGGTGGTCGTCGGGATCGAGCAGTCGATATTCGAGTCCATGGCGGGCAAGCGCCGAGCTCGCGGCGGGGTCGACCGGGATGCTGCGCGGATCGAACGACATCGGACCAGCGTAGCGAGCGACGCTGAAAGGACGGCACAATGGGTGGATGTCTCGGCAAGCGCTTTCCCGAATTGAGCGAGTCATCGACGGACGACGTCCGACCCGATCGGTGATCCGGTTCCTCGACCTGCACCGGGCCCGGGTGCTCGCGGCCGTCGGCTTCTTCGCCCTCAAGGACACGCCGCTCTGGTTGCTGCCCGTGGTCACCGCGGCGATCATCGACGTCGTGGTCGCGGGCGGACCGCTTGCGAGTCTCGCACTCTGGGCCGGCGTGGCCCTGGTCGCCCTCCTGCAGAACTACCCCAATCACGTGATGTACACGAGGTTCTTCATGGGTGCCGTTCGCTCGATCGGCGCCGAGTTGCGCAACGCGCTCGCCGCACGGCTGCAGTCGCTCTCGATCGGGTTCCACACGCGAGCCAACTCGTCGATCGTGCAGACCAAGGTGGTGCGCGATGTCGAGAACGTCGAGGTGATGCTGCAGCAGACGGCGCATCCGCTGCTCTCAGCCACCATGGTGCTGGTCGGCGCGATCATCATGACCGCCGTCAACGTGCCCGCCTTCCTGCCGGTGTACGCCCTCGCGATCCCGCTCGCCGTACTCCTGCGCGCCGTGCTCAACCGCCGAAGCGCCGTGCGCAACGCCAGCTTCCGGCGCGAAGTCGAGCACTTCTCCGCCCGCGTCGGCGAGATGGCGACACTCATGCCGATCACGCGCGCGCACGGCCTCGAGCAGACCGCCGTGCGCCGGGTCGCGTCGGGTGCCGAAGGTGTGCGAACCGCGGGGTTCCAGCTCGACCTCCTGAACGGTCGCTTCGCATCGCTGTCGTGGGTGAGCCTTCAGGTGCTCGGCGTCGCATGCCTCGTGCTCGCGGCCTGGGTCTCGATCAGCGGGTGGATCCCGATCACGCCCGGTCAGGTCGTGCTGCTCAGCTCGTACTTCGCGCTCCTCACCGGGGCCGCGACCAACCTCCTCATGCTCCTGCCGATCATCGCGCGCGGCACGGAGTCGATCCGGTCGATCGCCGAGGTGATGCAGGAACCCGACCTCGAGTTCAACGAGGGGAAGCGCGCGGTGGGCGACGTCCGCGGCGACCTTCGCCTCGACCACGTCGACGTTCGTTACGAGGCCGGCGCCGCGACGGCCCTCGACGACATCTCGCTCGAGATCGCTCCGGGCGAGACCGTGGCCTTCGTGGGCTCGTCGGGATCGGGCAAGTCGACCCTCCTCAACGTCGTGCTCGGATTCATCCGGCCCACGCGCGGGCGGGTGCTGCTCGACGGCGTCGACATGGAGGAACTCGATCTGCGCACCTTCCGACGCGCGGTCTCGGTGGTGCCGCAGGAGTCGGTCCTGTTCGAGGGCACCGTTCGCGACAACATCGTCTACGGCCTGGGGGCCGTGGCCGACGACCGCGTGCTCGCCGCCCTGCGCGACGCGAACGCGATGGAGATCGTCGACGCCCTGCCCGATGGATGGCACACGGTGGTGGGCGAACGCGGCGCGCGGCTCTCGGGCGGGCAGCGGCAGCGGCTCTCGATCGCGAGGGCGCTCGTGCGCGACCCCCGCGTGCTGCTCCTCGACGAGGCGACGAGCGCCCTCGACCCCGAGTCGGAGGCGAAGATCCGGGTCGCCCTCCACCGCCTGATGCGGGGCCGCACCACGCTCGTCGTCGCGCACCGGTTGTCGACGATCCGCTCGGCCGACCGCATCGTCGTGCTCGAGCGCGGCCGCATCGTCGAGGTGGGCTCGCACGACGAGCTGCTCGCGGCGGGCGGCCGGTACGCCGAACTCCACCGCGTGCAGTCGGCGTAGCCGACCGGATGTCGCGGCGGCCGCCATGACGGGATCGCCGCGAGCCCCGGTCAGCCCCCCACGTGCGGCCCGAGGTACGCGTGCACCGAGGACACCACGACCGAACCCTCGCCGACCGCGGACGCGACGCGCTTCACCGAGCCGCGGCGCACGTCGCCCACCGCGAAGCAGCCCGGCACCGACGTCTCGAGCGGCGCGGGGCCGTCTTCATCGCCCAACCAGGCCCGACGCCCGCCCTCGGCGAGCACCTCGGGTCCGGTGATGACCGAACCCCAGCGGTCACGCAGTACCTGGGGCGGCAGCCACTCGGTGTGCGGGCGCGCCCCGATCGTGATGAACACGGCGGCGGCGGGAACCTCGACGCGTTCCCCGGTGTCGGCCTGCTCGAGCACGACGTGGTCGAGCCCTTCGGCCTCGGCGGCCCCGGCATCGACGACGCGGGAACGCGTGATCAAGCGGACGCCGGCGGCATCCAACTGGTCGATGAGGTAGCGCGACATGCTCTCCGCGAGCGAGTCCCCGCGCACCACCATCGACACGGACCTGGCGTACCGTGCGAGGTGGAGCGCCGCCTGACCCGCCGAATTTCCGCCGCCGACCACCAGCACGTCCCGGCCCGACTGTGCGCGCGCCTCGACCGAGGAGGCGCCGTAGAAGACGGATGCCCCGACGAACGGCCGTAGCCCGGGCGCCGAGAGGCGGCGATAGCTGACGCCGGTCGCGAGCACGACCGCTCGGGCGCGCACCACCTCGCCGTCGGATGCGGCGTCGCCGTCGGGCGCCACGTCGAGCTCGAAGGCGCCGTCGACGAGCCGGAGGCCGGCGGCCCGCCGGGTGTGCGCGAACCGCGCGCCGAACACCCACGCCTGCTGGTAGGCGCGCTGCGCGAGCTCGGCACCCGAGACGCCTCGCGAGAAGCCGAGGTAGTTGCGGATGAGCGAGCTCGACCCCGCCTGGCCGCCGATCGCCTCGCCCTCGAGCACGAGGGTGTCGAGCCCTTCGGATGCCGCGTACACCGCCGCGGCGAGACCCGCGGGCCCGGCGCCGACGACGGCGACGTCGACCGTGCCGTCGGGCAGCGACGTGTCGAGGCCGTAGGCGCGGGCGAGCGTCGCGTCGTCGGGATCCACGAGCACGCGCCCGTCGGCGGCGCGCACGAGCGGCACGCCCGAGTAGTCGACGCCCGCCTCGGCGAGGAGCGCCATCGCGTCGGGGTCGCTCGGGGCGAGGTGGTCCGACGGCACCCCGCCGCGCGCGAGCCGGCTGCGCAGCACGTGGGTGCGCGGCTGCGCGTCGTCGCCGATCACGGTGAAGGAACGGTGCCGTTTGCCCACGGCGGCCTCCCACTCACGGAGGAAATCCGTCACGGCGCGATGGAACGACTCGTCGGGCGAGTGCACCGGGCGCACCACGTAGTAGTCGATCTGCACGTGCGACATGAGCTCGAGCACGGCGCGGGACGTGGCGGCGTCGGCCCACGCGCCCCACTCGATCACGAGGCCGCGCCGGACGTCGGGGAAGCGCCGACGGGCGGCGGCGAACACGCTCTCGTGTCCACCAACGGGCGATGCGTCGTCGGCGAGTACGAGTGCGAGATCGCCGCCCGCCGCGTGCAATGCGTCGATGGCCAGGGCGGCGCGCTCGGGCACATCCGCTTCGAGGATCCGGTAGTCGGCGGAGTACCGGCGCTCGAGGGGTTCGAGGAGGGCCGTGCGGGCGTCGACGTCGGCCGCGACCACGAGGATCGCCGGCGGCCGGTGTTCACGGGCGTCCACGCGTTCGTCCTCTCGGAGCGGCACCGTACGGCGGCCCCCGCCGCCACGCCGCGAGTGTACCGCCGCGCCCTCGGAGCCGCCAGCGCGGGCCGCCAGCGCGGGCCGCCAGCGCGGGCCGCCAGCCGGACTGGGGTTTACAGCACGGGCCCGCGGGGAAGAGACTGCAGTCATGAGTCCGGCGGATCCGGGCATCCGAACGCCCGACCAGCGTCTGCGCGTCTTCGTGAGCTCGACGCTGAGGGAGCTTGCGCCGGAACGCCGTGCGGTGCGCGAGGCGATCGAGACGCTGCACCTCGCGGCGGTCATGTTCGAGCTCGGCGCCCGGCCGCATCCGCCGCGCGAGCTCTACCGCGCGTATGTCGCGCAGAGCGACATCTTCGTCGGCCTCTATGGCGCGCAGTACGGATGGGTGGCGCCGGGCGAGCAGATCTCAGGGCTCGAGGACGAGTACCGGCTCGCGCCGCCGGAGTTGCCGAAGCTCGTGTACGTCAAGGAGGGCGTGGAGCGCGAGCCGCGCCTCGCGGAGCTCCTCGCGCGGATCAAGACCGAGGATCGCGCCTCGTATGCGTACTTCACGGATGCCGCCCAGCTCGCCGAGCTCGTGCGCGGCGATCTTGCGACGCTCCTCGCCGAGCGCTTCACTCGACCGCCCGCAGGAGGGGCCGCCCCGGGCGACACGGCGGACCCCGCCGCAGGCATGGCCGGCGCCGTGCGGTTGCCGGCCGCGCTCACCGCGCTCGTCGGTCGCGAGCGGGAACTCGGGATGGTGACGGGGCTGCTCGCCGACGACGCCGTGCGCCTCGTCACCATCACCGGCCCCGGCGGGATCGGCAAGAGCCGCCTGTCGATCGAGGCCGCGAACCGGGTTCGCGACCGGTTCCACGGCGGCATCGGGTTCGTCGATCTCGCACCCGTCACGGATCCGAACCTCGTGCCCGCGGCCATCGCGAACGCCCTGTGCGTCCGGGACATCGGCGACGGAACCCTCGACGAGAAGCTCCGCATGGCCCTGCGGGATCGCCGGATGCTGCTCCTGCTCGACAACCTCGAACAGGTCGTGGATGCCGCGCCCGCGATCCGTTCACTGCTGACGGATGCCCCGGGCCTCACGGTGCTCGCCACGAGCCGTATCCTCCTGCGGCTGAGCGGCGAGCACGGCGTGGAGCTCGGCCCGCTCGGTCTGCCCGACCTGCGGCGTGGGCCCGACGTGCGACGCGCGCTCGAGGCATCCGCGGTCAACCTGTTCGTGGAGCGGGCCCGCGCGGTGAAACCCGACTTCGAGCTCACCGACGAGAACGTCGAGGACGTCGCGCGCATCTGCCTCGCGCTCGACGGCGTGCCACTCGCGATCGAACTCGCGGCGGCGCGGGCGCGGGTGCTCACGCCGGCCGAGCTCCTCGAGCGACTCGACCGTCACCTGCTCGGACTGGGCGGCGGGGTGCGCGACCTTCCCGAACGGCAGCGGACCATCCGATCGACCATCGAATGGAGCACGCACCTGTTGGGTGCTTCGCAGCGAGAGCTCCTGACCCGGCTCGGGCTCTTCGCCGGCGGCTTCACGCTCGACGCGGCCGAATGGATCGGTCGCGACATCCCCGACGCCGACACGCTCGACGACCTCGGCGTGCTCGTCGACGGGAGCCTCGTGCGGCAGCACGATCGCGGCGACCGAGCGGTGTTCACGATGCTCTCGACGGTGCGCGAGTACGCGCTCGAGCAGCTCCTCGCACGCCCCGACGCCACGGCGCTGCGCGATCGGCACGCGGAGTACTTCGCCCGCCTCGGTGAGGAGGCCCAGCGCGCGCTGCAGGGGCCCGCGCAGCTCGCCTGGATCGAACGGCTCGCCGAGGACGGCGACAACCTCCGTGCGGCCGCCCGGCACCTGCTCGATACCCGGCAGTGGTCGGCCGCGGCCAGGTTCGCGTGGAGCCTCTACGTGTACTGGTGGATCGACGGGCACCTCGGCGAGGTGCGCGAATGGATGACCGAGGTGCTCGAATCGGACGACGACCTCGACGAGCCGACGAGGGCGAGGGCGCTGTACTTCACGCGGGCGATCGCGTTCTGGCAGGACCCCGACGAGTGGCTCATCCCGGGACTCGGCGAGAGCGCATCGCTCTTCCACCATGAGAGGGAGCGGTCGGGGGAGGCGCTCGCGCTCATCTCCCTCGCACTCGCCCACCTCGGAACACGTCAGCCCGACGCCGCCCGCGCCGGCGAGGCGCTCGACGCGAGCCTCGCGCTGTTCCGCGACGCCGGCGACGACTGGGGCGTGGCGATGGCGCTCGTCACCCAGGGGCGCGTCGCGCTGCTCGCACAGGACGTGCGCACGGCGGTCGCCCGCTTCAACGAGAGCCTCGCCGTCGCCCAGCGACAGGGCGACGACCTCGGCGAGACCATCGCGCTGCACCACCTGGGCTGGGCGGAGGTGCTCGTCGGCGACTTCGAGGTCGCCCGCCGCTGCTTCGAGGAGAGCCTCGCTCTCTCCGCGCGGCTGCGGCACGACGAGGGCGTCGCCTACGGGCTCGAGGGCCTCACGGCCGTCGCCGCCGCCGCGGGCGACCCGGTGCGCGCCGGGACCCTGCTCGGCGCGGCCCAGGTCGTGCGGGAGCGCACGGGGCTCTACAACGCGCCGACCTTCTCATTCCACCATCAGTTCATCGACCGCATCCTCACCACTTCGGCGGCCGACGCATTCGAGCGAGCCCGCGCCCACGGACGCCACCTGCACGTCGACGACGCGGTCGGCTACGCGCTGCGGAACGAGGAGGCGCACCAAGCCGACGATGGGGTGGTGACGGATGTCGCGGCATCCGCCAACTGACACGCAGGCACGCGACCGCGTGCGGCCGTACACGCGCGTGCTCGCGTACGTCATCATCCCCTTCCTCGTGGCGGCGGCGTTCCTGCTCCTCGTGCTGCCGGGCGGCACCGAACAGCACTTCGCCTGGACGATCGAACCGCCGATCACGGCGATGCTGCTCGGGTCGGCCTACGCCGGTGGCATCTGGTTCTTCTCGCACGTCGCCCTGCAGCGCCACTGGCACCGTGTTCGGCACGGATTCCCCGCGGTGCTCGTGTTCGCGACCCTCGTGGGGATCGCGACGTTCCTGCACTGGGACCGGTTCCACTTCGGGCACTTGTCGTTCATCACCTGGGTCATCCTCTACGCCACCACGCCGATGCTCGTGCTCGTCGCGATCCTCGTGCAGCGCGGCCAGGACGACGGCGAACCGGAGGACGACGATGCGACCATCCCGGCGCCGTGGCGCTACGTGCTCGCGCTCGTGGGCGCCGCGGCCACCGTCACCGGGCTCGTGCTCTTCATCACGCCGGCGCTGCTCATCGAGACGTGGGCGTGGGAGGTGTCGCCGCTCACGGCGCGCATCGTCGGAGCCGTGCTCACGCTGCCGGGCATGGTCAACGTGTGGATGCTGTGGGACGCGAGGTGGTCGGCGTTCCGCTGGGTGTTCCAGGCGCAACTCGTGAGCCTCGCGTGCATCCTGCTGGCCATCGCCGTGCGCTTCGGCGACCTCGCCTGGGAGCGTCCGAGTGCAGGAATGTTCGTCGCCGGCATCGTCGTCTCGGCGGCCGTCTACGCCACGTTCTACCTCTCGCTCGAACGGCGACGCGCCCGCTAGCCTGTGAGCAGCGACCGGCGCGCGACCGGTGCGCGGGAACGGGGAGGTTCCATGGATTGGACCGAGCGTCATCTCGTCGACGCCTACGTGTTCGGCTATCCACTCGTGTACAACGTGTCGTCATTGCAGGCGATCGCGGCGAACGGCATGGGTTCGCTGCCCGCAGGCGGGTTCAACGCGTTCGCTCACGGTCCGACGCTCGGGTCGCCCGATGAGCCGTTCGTGAGCGTCAACAATGACACCATCTACTCGATCGCCCAGCTCGACCTCTCGGGCGGACCCCTCCTCCTGCACGTGCCCGACACCGGCGGCGCCTACTCCGTGCTGCAGTTCGTCGACACCTGGACGAACAACTTCGCCTACGTCGGCCGACGCGCCACCGGCACGGCCGAGGGCAGCTTCCTCATCACGCCGGCCGGATGGTCGGGTGACGCACCGGAGGGCACGCGGGTCATCGAATCGCCCACCGACATCGCGACGATCGTCGGCCGGCTCGCCGTCGACGGCGACGATGACATGCCGCGCGTGCGCGCCCTGCAGGAGCAGTTGACGCTCACCCCGCTCGACGGCAACGGTGCGCTGCGCGGCATTCCGCACGCGGCATCCGGCATCAGCGAGCACTTGCGGTTCTGGGACCTGCTGCGCCAGTGGAGCCAGGCGTTCCCGCCATCGGAGGCCGACCGCGAGTACCTGGCTCGGTTCGCCCAGTACGGCCTCACCGACCCCGGCAACCCGTACGGCGTCGTGTCGCGCGAACTCGACGAACACCTCGAGCACGCCTTCGCCGCCGGCCGCAATCGCGTCGAGGAACTCGCCCGCGAGAACATGGGCGACGAGGTGAACGGGTGGCAGGGCATGCCGCATGGCTTCGACTACAACATCGACCACCTCGAACTCGGAACGATCGACACGCCCGAGTGGAAGATCGCCGAGCGCGAGACCGGCTACGAGGTGCGCGCCGCCTCCGCCCGCAATGGGCTGTGGGGCAACCACGGCTACGAGGCGTACTACGCGGGCATCTACGTCGACGCCGACGGCGAGCAGCTCAACGGCTCGCGCGCCTACGAGCTGCGCCTCACCGAGCTGCCGCCGGCCGACGCGTTCTGGTCGATCACGATGTACTCGATGCCCGAGTACTACCTCGTCGCGAATCCCATCGCGCGGTACTCGATCGGTGACCGCACGCCCGGCATCGTCACGGGCGACGACGGCTCGCTCGTCATCCGCATGCAGCACGAGCGCCCTGATGACGAGACGGCCGCGGCGAACTGGTTGCCGACGCCCGAGGGCGACTTCCGGCCGATGCTGCGCGTCTACCAGCCGCGCGAGGCGATGCTCGACGGGTCGTACGCGATGCCGCCGATCACGCGCATCGGCTGACGGGGCGGCCGCGCGCGACCGCGCGACGGCCTGCGATCAGGCGGTGACGGATGCCGCGAGGTGCGGGCTCACCACGCGGTCGAACGCCTCGGCGGTGCGGGTCACCACGTCGGCCCAGGGGGCATCCCAGATCTCCTGGTTGAAGATCTCCACCTCGATGTCGCCTGTGTACCCGGCGGCCTCGACGGCGCTGGTGAGCGCCGCGAAGTCGATGATGCCGTCGCCCGGCTGGTGCCGGCCGAGCAGCACGTCGGCGGGCAGCGGCGTCATCCAGTCGCACACCTGGTAGGTCGCGATGCGACCGGTTGCCCCGGCGCGCGCGATCTGCGGCAGCACCTCGGGGTCCCACCAGGTGTGGAACGTGTCGACCGTGACGCCCACGACCGCCGGGTCGAACGGATCGGCGAGGTCGAGCGCCTGCTTCAGGGTGGAGACGACCGCGCGGTCGGAGGCGTACATGGGGTGCAGCGGCTCGATCGCCAGCGTGACGCCGGCCGCGTGCGCCTCGGGCGCGAGCTCCGCAATGGCGTCGGCCGTGCGGGCACGTGCGCCGACGAGGTCGGTGGTGCCCTCGGGGATGCCGCCTGCCACGAGCACGTACACGGCGGCCGACCCTGGGGCGCCGGCCGCGGCGAGCGTCGCGGTCTCCTCGATCGCGCGGCGGTTGTCGTCGATCGCGGCGCGTCGCTCGGGGCCTTCGGTCATGGTGAAGAAGCCGCCTCGGCACAGCGTCGAGAGGCGTAGGCCCGAGTCGCCGAGGCGACGGGCCGCCTCGGCGAGGCCGACCTCCTGCACGGGCTCGCGCCACAGGCCGATGGACTCGTACCCGCCCGCCTGCACCGCGCGCAGTGCCTCCTCGAGCGACGCGGTCTTGATCGTCGCCTGGTTCATCGAGAGTCGCGGGTGCGTGGTCATGCGAGGACCTCCAGGTCGTCGGCGACGGGATCGGATGCCGCGGCCGGCGCGGCGGATTCGGAGGCGTCGGAAGCCTCGGCCGGCGCGCCCGCGACATCGATGCCGTTGATCGTGAGCAGCGAGTGCCAGCGGGCCGCGGCGAGCTCGGGGCGCTCGAGCGCGCCCGAACGGTTCGCGAGCTCCACGATGCGCGAGAGGTGCGGCAGGCTGCGTGCGGCGTGCAGCCCGCCGACCATCTGGAACGCCGGCTGATGGCCGTTCAGCCAGGACAGGAAGGCAACGCCCGTCTTGTAGTAGTACGTCGGCGCGGCGAAGACCTGCTGCGAAAGCACCTCGGTCGGGCCGAGGATGTCGCGATAGGCCGCCGTGTCGCTGCGGTCGAGCGCCTGGATGGCCGCGGAGGCGTTGGGCGCGAGGGCGGCGAACGCGCCGAGCAGTGCATCGGAATGCCCCTGCTCGTCACCCTCGATGAGGCCCACGTAGTGATAGTCGTCGCCGGTGAACATGCGCGCCGAGCGGGGGAGCTTCCGGCGCACGGCGATCTCGGCGTCGGCGTCGAGCAGGCTCATCTTCACGCCCTGCACGGTGTCGCGGTTGGCCTCGATGACCTGCAGCAGCGTCGTGGACGCGGCATCCGTGTCGTGCGAGCCGAAGTAGCCCGCGAGTGACGGGTCGAACGCCGGTCCGAGCCAGTGCAGGATGACGGGCGCGCCCGCCGCCGCGAGCACCTCGCGGTAGACACGGCGGTAGTCGTCGGCGTTGCTCGCCGCGCGCGCCAGGTGCCGGCTGGCCATGAGCACGACGCCCGCACCCGCGTCCTCCGCGTGGTGCAGCTGCACCTTGTAGGCGTCGATGACCTGTTCGAGGGAGATGGTCTCGTCGTCGACGTGGTCCGTATTCACGCCGACGACGAGGTCGCCACCCGCGGACGCCGCCTCGACGGCGACGCGGGAGATGAGCTCGCGCGTCGCGACGGCGTCGAGGCCCATGTTGCGTTGCGCGGTGTCCATGGCATCGGCGACGCCGAGGCCCCACGACCAGACGTGGTGGCGGAATGCGAGGGTCGCGTCCCAGTCGGGGTCGGCCGGCTGTCCCGGCGTGTTGTCGGCGTGCGCCTTCGGCACCACGTGCGCGGCGGCGTAGGCGACGCGACTGGTGAGCGGATGCCGCGGCTTCGCGAAGTCCGGCGCCTCCGCGAGGGGCACGGAACGCGCGGTGCCCCGGTCGTCGATGAGCGTGAGGCCGGTCATGTCAGCGGGTCCCGGTGAGCTCGGGAGCGGGCTCAGCGGCGGCATCCGTCGTGCTCGCGGCATCCGTGGGGCTCGCGGCATCCGTCGGACTCGCGGCATCCGTCGGGCTCGCGGCATCCGTCGCCAGGGAGACCTCGGGCAGCTCGATGCGGCGACCCTCTCGGCTCGACGCGAGGCCCTGCTCGGCAAGGAGCACCCCGCGGGCGCCGGCGAGGAAGTCGAAGCGGTTGGGAGCGTCCTCGACGACGTGGCGGATGAACTCCTCCCACTGCGTCTTGAAGCCGTTCTCGAAGTCGCGATTGCCGGGCGACTCGATCCAGTCGCCCGCGTAGTCGTGCGCGTCGGCGAGGTCGGGGTTCCAGACGGGCTTCGGCGTGGCGTTGCGCGGCTGGATCTTGCAGCCGAACAGGCCCACGACGGCCGAGCCGTGCGTGCCGTCGACCTGGAACTCGACGAGCTCGTCGCGGTTCACGCGCGTGGTCCAGCTCGAGTTGAGCTGCGCGATCACGCCGCCCTCGAGCTCGAAGATCGCATAGGCGGCGTCGTCGGCGGTTGCGCCGTACGGACGGCCCTGCTCGTCGACGCGTTCGGGGATCTCGGTGACCGCTCTCGCGTACACCGACTCGACGCGGCCGAAGAGGTTCTCGAGCACGTAGCTCCAGTGCGGGAACATGTCGACGACGATGCCGCCGCCGTCTTCGGCGCGGTAGTTCCAGCTCGGACGCTGGGCAGGCTGCCAATCGCCCTCGAACACCCAGTAGCCGAACTCGCCGCGGACGCTGAGGATGCGACCGAAGAAGCCCGAGTCGATGAGTCGCTTGAGCTTCTGGAATCCCGGCAGGTAGAGCTTGTCGTGCACGACGCCGTTCTTCACGCCCGCCTCGGTCGCGAGGCGCGCGAGCTCGAGTGCCTCCTCGAAGCTCTCGGCGGTGGGCTTCTCGGTGTAGATCGCCTTGCCGGCCGCGATGGCCTTGCGGATGGCCGACGCCCGGGCCTTCGTCACGAGGAAGTCGGCGTAGACCTGCCAGCGATCGTCGGCGAGCGCCTCGTCGAGGTTGGTCGTGTAGTGCTCGAGCCCGTGCCTGGCGGCGAGCTCGGCGAGCTTCTGCTCGTTGCGGCCGACGAGGATCGGCTCGACCTGCACCCGGGTGCCGTCGGCGAGCTCCACGCCGCCCTGCTCGCGGATCGCGAGGATCGAGCGCACGAGGTGCTGCCGATAGCCCATGCGGCCCGAGACGCCGTTCATGATGATGCCGAGGGTCTTCGGAGCGGTTGCGGGTGCCCCGGCCTGGCTGGCCTCGGGCGCGTTGGTCTGGGTGGTGGACTGCTCTGCCACGGTGGATTCCTGTTCGAGCCGGGAGCGGGTGGCGGAGTCGCCGCACCGCTGCGGGAAAGCGTTTACCCGAGCATAGGGCAGACCCGCGGATCGTGCAACACCACCCCGCGGCATCCGGAGCCTCCAGTACGCCGTTCTGCTCATTTCTGCGGATATACGATCGGGCACGCCGGCTCCTCCGCCGATTCGACGGCGTGGCGGATCGTATATCCGCCGTTCGGTGCAGCTGCAGGTGCCGGTGCAGGCGGGCGGATGCCGCGGGGCGACGGGAGACGCGGGTGAGCGGATGCCGCGGGGCGACGGGTTGCGGCCGCGGGCGGGTGGTCTCAGCCCGCGGGGGTCAGCGGGGGAGGCCCGGCGTGGACTCGCGGAGCACGACCTCGGTCTGCACGACGCCCTCGTCTGGGGCATCCGCATCGCTGAGCGCGAGTCGCAGCGCACGACGGCCGAGCTCCTCGAGCGGCATGCGCACCGTGGTGAGGGCCGGCGTCACGTCGCGCACGGTGGGGATGTCGTCGAAGCCGGCGACCGCGACATCCGCTCCGGGCACCAGGCCCGCGTCGCGGATCGCCGACAGCGCGCCGACCGCCATGACGTCGTTCGCGGCGAACACGAGCTCCACGCCGTCGAGTCCGCGCTCGAGGAGCGTCTGCATGCCGCTGTAGCCGCCGTCGCGCGTGAACGCGTCGCGGATCACGTCGTCGTCGCGCAGCTCGCCGCCCGTCGCGATAAGGCCGTCGCGGAATCCGTCGACCCGGTCGGCGGCCGTGCGCAGTCCCTCGGCGCCCGTGATGACGGCGAAGCGGCGGTAGCCGACGCCGACGAGTGCGCGGGCGAGTGCCTCGGCGCCGCCCCGGTTGTCGACGAGCACCGTGCGCAGGTCGAGCTCATTGCGGCTGATCAGCACGACGCGACCACCCGAGCGCTCGTAGGCGCGGAGCTCCTCGGCGAGGGCGCCCTCGGTGGGATCGGTCACCGGACGCGAGCCCGCGAGGATCATGACGCGCGGCCGCTGTCCGCGCAGGGTGCGCACGAGTTCGAGCTCGCGCTCGGGGTCGCGTTCGGTGGCGGCCATCGTGACGATGAGGTGCTCGGTGTCGGCCTCTGCGACCACGCCGGCGGCGATCGACGAGAAGTACGGGTCGGCGATGTCGGCGACCAGCAGGGCAACGGTGGTGGTCGTGCCCCGCGCCACCGCCTGGGCCGAGAGGTTGGGGGAGTAGTCCAGCCGCGCCGCGGCCTCGAGCACGCGCTTGCGATACTCGTCGTTGACCCGGCGCGTGCTGCCGTTCAGCGAGCGCGACGCCGTGGCCAACGACACGCCGGCCTCGCGCGCGACGTCATGCAGTGTCGCGGGCATGTTCCGGCCGGTGTCGACGCCGCTGTCGGTCATCCGTCCTCCTGCATTCCGCGCCCCTCGGGCGCCTCGACTCTACCGCGCGCGTCGCCGCTCGACCCGTGAGGTTTGGCCGTCGGCCCATGGTGCTGGTAGAAATGACTTCGACCCGAGATAGCGCTTTCTCAGCGGTTTTCCCGACCAGTCTCGCACATGCCGAGCGGATCTGGGGAAGCGTTTTCTCGCCAGGACGACACCCGAGTGGAGCACACGCGATGGCGCAGCAGGAACGATACGGACTCATCGGTACGGGCAGTCGCGCCGGCATGTACGTGGAGGCACTCTCGGGTCCCCACGCGGATGTCGCGCAGCTCGTGGCGTGGAGTGACGTCAACCCGGGCCGCCTCGACGTGTACGAGCGCGACGTGGTCGCGGCGGGGCATCCGGCGCCCGTGCGCTACCTGCCCGAGGACCTCGAGCGCATGATCGGCGAGCAGCGCCTCGACCGCGTGATCGTGACGACGCCCGACTTCACGCACGCCGACTTCGTGGTGCGATCGCTGCGCGCCGGTGCCGACGTCGTGGTGGAGAAGCCGCTGACCATCGATGCCGAGAGCGTGCGCCGCATCGGCGCGGCCATCGCCGAGACCGGTCGCGAGGTCATCACCACGTTCAACTACCGGTACAGCCCGCGCAACTCCGCGCTGCGCCGGGTCATCGCCGAGGGCCGCATCGGCACGATCACGAGCGTGCACTTCGAATGGGCGCTCGACACCGTGCACGGCGCCGACTACTTCCGTCGCTGGCACCGCGACAAGTCGAAGTCGGGGGGCCTGTTCATCCACAAGGCGTCGCACCACTTCGACCTCGTGAACTGGTGGATCCAGGCCACGCCGATGCGCGTGTTCGCGAGCGGCGGCCTGCGCTTCTACGGCGCAGAGAACGCGGCGGCGCGCGGCCTCGGCGAGCGCCCCGGGCGCGGCACCGGCGCCACCGGCGACCCGTTCGCGCTCGACCTCGCCTCGGAGCCGCGCATGAAGGAGCTCTACCTCGACCAGGAGCACCACGACGGGTACCTCCGCGACCGCGACGTCTTCGACCCCGACATCACCATCGAGGACAATCTCGCCGCCCTCGTCGACTACGACACGGGCGTCACGATGAGCTACTCGCTCAACGCGCACGCGCCGTGGGAGGGCTATCGCGTCACCGTGAACGGCACCGAAGGCCGCGCCGAGCTCGAGGTCGTCGAGCGCGGCGCCGTGCTCATCGGCGACGACGGCCGGATCGTGGTCGACCCGAGCATGCACCCCGACGACTCGCCCATCGACGAGGTGCGCCCCGACTCCGAGCGGCTCGTGCTGCAGCGGCACTGGGAGGGCGCGCAGGTCGTCGAGATCCCCGACGGCATCGGCAGCCACGGCGGCGGCGACGCCTACCTGCTCGAGCACCTCTTCAACCGGGTGACGGATGACGCGCCGCTCGGCCGCGTGGCCGGCTACGCCGACGGCGTGAAGGCGGTGGCCGTGGGCATCGCCGGCAACCGGTCGCTCGAGACGGGGCTGCCCGTGCGCATCGCCGAGCTCGAACTCGGGATCTGAGGGCCGGACGGCGCGGCCGGAGCACCTGCCACCGGGGGATTTCCAGGAGATGGGCCAGATTGCAGGGTCGAATGTGAGAAGGCTCCCTGCAGATCTCTCGATCTCCTGTGATCGCGGTGCAGTCGGCGGATGCCGACGCGCGGCGGCTCAGCGGTCGAGGAGCTCCGTCGACCGAGGGTACGCGAACATCATCAGTCCGGAGAGGATCCAGATGGCGCCGATGGCCGCGATGAGGACCTCGCCGCCGAGCGCGGCGCCGATGCCGGCGAGGCCGGCTCCGATCGCCCCGGTCGTCGCGCGCAGTCCGGCCCCGACGGTGAAGACCTGCGAACGCAGTTCCGGCGGGCTCTGCTGCTTGCGGAGGAGCAGCATCGCGGCCGTGCTCGGCGCCGTGAACAGGCCCGACAACCCGATCGCGATGGTGGTCCAGACGAGCCCGAGGTCGGCCGCGGCGGCGACGGTCAGCACGCCGGTGCAGGCGAACCCGACGCCCATGATGACCTCGGGCCGCAGCCGCACGGCACGCACCGAGATGAGGAACGCGCCGACGAGACCGCCCACGGCGAACGCCGTGACGATGAGCGCGCCCTGGTCGGGGCTGCCGATTCGGGTCGTCGTGAGGGCAACCGCTGCAACGGCGAGCCCGCCCGCGCCGAGCTGGCTGACCGCGCCCGAGGCCGTGACGACGGCGATCGGGCGGTGCCCGGCGATGTGCCGAAGGCCGTCGGCCATCGATCGCCAGAGACCCGCAACGGGCGTGGCGAGCGGGCGCAGGCGCGTCATGGCCACCGCCACGCTGCCGATGCCGGCGGTCGCCGCCATCGCCAGCATCGCGAGGCGCGCCGAGCCGAACGCGGCCGTGGCGGCCACGATGGCGGGCCCGCCGATCGATCCCAGGTTGTAGGCGAGCGAGTCGATGGCGTAGGCGCGGTGCTCGTCCTCGACCTCCTCGGTGGCGAAGCTGGACAATCCGCCCATGAAGAACGGCGTCACCGATCCCGCGAGCACCACGGCGACCGTCACCACGAGCGGCGACAGCGGACCGAGGAACGCGGCGACGGCGATGCCGATGGTCGTGATGGCTCCGGCGAGCGCGATCAGCAGGCGCGGATGCCTCGTGCGGTCGAGCGCGGCCCCCACGATCGGCGCCGCGACGATACTCGGCGCGAGACACGCCGCGGCCAGCGCGCCGCCGAGAGCGATGTCGCCGAGCTCCTCGACCGCGAGGATCGGGAGGGCGACGGTCAGGCCGCCCACGGCGAGTCGCAGGGGAGTCGCAGCGGTGAGGTAGCGGGCCGCCGTCACCGGCTGGCGTCCGGCCGGATCGGGATCACGGGAGGGTCAGCACCCCGTCGATGCGGCGAGGGATGCCGTGCACGTTCTCGTCACGCAGTTCGGCCGGCAGGGCGGCATCCGGGGCGTCCTGGTACGCCACCGGCCGCAGGAACCGGCGCATCGCCGTGACGCCGACCGAGGTGTGGATCGACGTGGTCGACGGCCACGGCCCGCCGTGCTGCTGCGCCCAGCTCACCGCGACACCCGTGGGCCATCCCGCGAAGAGCACGCGGCCGGCGACCTCGGTGAGCACCTCGACGATCGGCGCGAGGTCCTCCCCGGGCTGCGCGTGCACGGTGGCGGTGAGGCTGCCGCCCACGGCACGCACGGCGGCGAGCGCGTCCGCGACATCCGGGTACTCGACCACCAGGGTCGACGGGCCGAAGCACTCGTGGAGGAGGGCACCGGGGTCGGCGAGCACGGCGGCGGTCGTGGTGCGCAGCACCACGGGTGCGCCGGTTCCGCGCTGCTGTCCGGGATCACCGGCGACCACCTCGACATCCGCGTGCGCCGCGAGTCCTGCGATGCCGTCGGCGAAGGCCGAGGCGATGCCGTCGGTCAGCATGGGCACGGCGGATGCCGCTGCCATCGCCCCGCCGACGCGCTCGGCGAAGCCCGAACCCGCGGGCACCAGCACGACGCCGGGATTGGTGCAGAACTGCCCGGCGCCGAGCGTGAACGATCCGACGAGGCCTGCGGCGAGCTCGTCGGCGCGGGCCTCGAGCGCCGCCGGGGTGATGAGCACGGGGTTCACGGCGCTGAGCTCGCCGTAGAAGGGGATCGGGTCGGGCCGGCACTGGGCGAGGTCGAACAGCGCGCGACCGCCGCGCAGCGAGCCCGTGAAGCCGACGGCGCGGATCTCGGGGTGCTGCACGAGCGCCACGCCGGTCTCCCTGCCGATGACATGCGCGAAGATGCCGTCGGGCGCGCCGGCGTTCGCGAGCGCGGCGGCCACGACCTCGGCGGTGCGCTGCGACAGCCGGGCGTGCGCCGAATGCCCCTTGACGACCACCGGGCACCCGGCGGCGAGCGCCGACGCGGTGTCACCGCCCGCGACCGAGAACGCGAACGGGAAGTTCGATGCGCCGAAGACCGCGACGGGACCGAGCGGGCGGAGCATGCGGCGCAGGTCGGGGCGCGGCGGGGTCGTCGACGGGTCTGGCCGGTCGATCGTGGCCTCGAGGTAGGAGCCCTCGAGGATCGCGTCGGCGAACAGTCGCAGCTGCGCCGTCGTGCGGGCGACCTCGCCGTTGAGTCGCGTGGTGCCGAGATGCGTCTCCTCGTCGGCGATCGCCACCAGTTCGTCGCGGGCCGCGTCGAGAGCGTCGGCGACGGCGCGGAGCCAGTCGGCGCGCTCCGCGGCGGTCGAGGCGACCGTCACCGCGAACGCGCGGCGGGCGGCCGCCGCGATCTCGTCGAGCTCGGCGGCGGTCGTCGGAGTCGTGGCGGTCACGGCGGTGTCGGTCATCGTTCCTCCATCGGTTCGGCGGATGCCGCGGCATCCGCTCGGGGTTCGTCGAAGCGGATGCCGAGACCATTCTGCCCAGTGGTGCGCACGCGGGCGCCGTCGACCGCCACGGGCGACGGCTCGGCGAGCGCGCCGAGCGCCTCGAACGACGCATCCTCGACGGACTCGACGAGGTGCTCGCCGGGCAGCGCGAGCGCGACTTGGGCGGAGAGCTCGAGCAGCAGGTGCGGCGCGAGCGCGACCCCGCGCTCGGCGGCGAGCTCGGCGATCCGCAGGAACGGCGTGATGCCGCCGACGCGCACGATGTTCGGCTGCACGATATCGACGACGCCGGCCTCGATGAACTCGGCGAAGCGGTAACGGGTGTACAGGTTCTCGCCGAGCGCGACGGGCAGGTCGATGCGGCGACGCAGCTCGACGTGCGCGGCGAGGTGGTCGGCGCGCAGCGGCTCTTCGATCCAGGCCGGGTCGAACCGCGCGAGTTCGCCGATCGCACGCTCGGCCTGCTCGAGGCTCCAGCGCTGGTTCGCGTCGATCATCAGCCGCCGGTCGGGTCCGATGACCTGCCGCACGGCGGCGATGCGTTCGACGTCGCGCGCGACGTCCGGGCTGCCGACCTTGACCTTCACCGCGTCGAAGCCCGCGGCGACCCAGCGCTCGGCCTGGGCGACGAGCTCGTCGAGCGGGTAGTGCAGGTTGACGCCGCTGCCGTAGACGATCGCGGAGTCGTGATGACGTCCGAGGTGGTCGGTGATGCCGACGCCGGCGCGACGGACCGCGAGGTCCCAGAGCGCGAGGTCGAGGCCGGCCATGGCGATGGTGGTGATGCCCCCGCCGCCGCCCTCGTGCAGGTGCTCCCAGAGCGGCTGCCAGAGGGCGGATGCGTCGGCGGCGCGCCCGAGCGCGAACCGGCGGATGTCGTGGTCGAGGTGCGCCTGCACGGCCGCGGCGCCGATCGACGGCGTCCACGAGAAGCCGTATCCCGTCGCGCCGTCGGAGTCCTCGACGACGACCTCGACGAGCGACAGGGCGCGCACGTCGGGTCCCCACGGCCGACGCAGCGGCACGCGGATCGGTCGCGTCGCGAGGCGAGCGATGGTCGCGGTCACCGGGCGGATGCCCCTGCCGGCGCGTGCCGCTCGGCGAGCGCGAGCCCGGTCTCGAGGATCGCGGCGAGCCGCGACTCCTGCTCCGGCGTGGGATCGACGAGCGGCGGACGCACCGAGCCCACGTCGAGCCCCCGCAGCCGAAGGCCCGCCTTGATGAGCGACACGCCGAAGCCCGGGGTCTCGTCGCGGAGCCGCACGAGTGGCGTGTAGAACTCGCGCAGGAGCGACATCCGCGTGCCCTCGTCGCCGTCGACGTAGGCGCGGTAGTGCAGTGCCGCGAGCTCGGGGATCATCGCGAACGCCGCCGACGAGTACAGCGGGATGCCGATGCCGCGGTAGGCGCCCTGGCTGAGCTCGGCGGTGAGCAGGCCGTTGAAGAACAGCAGCTCGCGGCCGCTGGCGCCCGCGGCGAGCACGATCTCCTGCGCGAGGCCGATGTCGCCGGCGCCGTCCTTGAAGCCGACGACCTTCGGGTTCTCGGCGAGCCGGGTGATCGCGTCGGGCGTGTACCGGGCGGTGCCGCGGTGGTAGACGATGACGGGCAGGTCGGATGCCTCTGCCACGGCCTCGACCCAGGCCACGAGCCCTGCAGTGGTGCCCGACACGAGGTAGGGCGGCAGGAGCAGCAGGCCGTCGGCGCCGGCTTCGGCCGCGCCGCGGGCGAGCTCGATCGCGTGGCCGAGCGGGCCGCCGGCGCCGGCGATCACGGGGACGCGCCCGTCGACGGCCTGCACGGTTGCGCGCACGACGTCGAGGGCCTCGCCGGCCGAGAGCGCGTGGAACTCGCCCGTGCCGCACGCGGGGAAGATGCCGCCCGGCGCGAACGGCAGTCGGCTCGTGACGTGCTCGGCGAGCACGTCGAGGTTCACGGCGCCGCCCGCCGTGAACGGCGTGACGGGGAAGAAGAGCACGCCGTCGAAGTCGAGGCGGCGGGTGGGTGCGGTCATGCGGTCCTCGTTTCGGTGTTCGGCGTGAGCACGGCGGTGGGGGCGTCGACGGACGCCTCGGTGTCGACGGATGCATCGGCCGCGACGAGTTCGGTGCGCCAGCTGCGCTCGGGGCGCCAGCCGAGCCGTTCGGCGGCCTTCTCGATCGAGAAGACGGGTCGCGTCCCGGTGAGTCGGTCTGCGCCGGGACCGAGGCCGGGCACGAGCTCGCGCCAGAGCTCCGCGACCGGCCGTCGCGCGAGTGCATCGGCGGCTCCGACGAAGAACCCCTCGCCGTCGACGACCTCGGGCGGGGCGGCGAGCCAGGCGTCGGCGAAGGCGGACGCGTCGCGGGCGTCGAGATAGTTGAAGAGGCTCACGGCGGCCAAAGCGGGATCGTCGAGACGCTCGCGCATGGTGTGGCCCTGCTGGGTCGGTGCGCCCGCCCACTCCTCGGGCGAGACGACGTAGCAGGGCCGGAAGAAGCCGTACGCCCCCGCGGCGGTGCGCGAGAACATGCGCACCGTCTCCTCGATGAGGAGCTTCGACAGCCCATAGGCGTTCGAAGGCTCGCGCGGGTGCGTCTCGTCGATCGGCACCGCGCTCGCACGCCACTCGGGGCTGCCGTAGCCGATCACCGTCGGGCTGCTGGCGACGAGCACGCGCGCCACCTCGGCTCGGGCCGCTGCGGCGAGCACGGAGTGGGCGAGTGCCGCGTTGGTCAGGAGGATCTGCGACTCGGGGGCGCTGAAGGGCACGGCGATGCCGGCCAGATGCACCAGGGCGTCGGGGCGCACGTCGTCGACGAGCGCCTCGGCCGCGTGCTCGTCGAGCAGGTCGATCTCCCGCTCCTCGATGCCGGGAAGGCCCATGGGGGTGCGATCGGCGCCGACGACGGAGTGCCCGGATGCCGCGAGCCCGGTGCTGAGCGTTCGGCCGAGCCGGCCCGACGACCCCGTGACGACGACCCGCATCCACGCTCCTTGCCCCTGGGGCCGCGATGCGGCCGGTGATCGCGGCTGCGTTCACCGCGTGCTGAGAAACCGCTTTCTCGACTGCAGCCTAAGCGATGTCCGAGGTCGTCGGCAACTCGGCGACTAGACTGAGGAACCGGTTTCCCGCCTCGCGGGCGAGCACCGGGCATCCGAACGGGAACGAGAAGGCCGTCACTGGGCGCGGCACGAGAGGGGTGGGCATGGGCGAGCGAAGCCGGGGCGTGACCATCGCCGACGTGGCCGCGCACGCGGGCGTCTCGCAGGCGTCGGTGTCGCGGGTGCTGAACGGCAAGCAGACCGTCGACCCCGCCATCGTGCGTCGCGTGCAGGCCTCCATCGCCGCACTCGGCTACGCTCCGAGCGCCGCCGCCCGCAGCCTCGTGCACGGCCGCAACGACACCATCGCCATGGTCGTGCCCGATCTCGGCAACCCGCTCTTCCAGGGCATCCTGCAGGGGCTCAGCCTCGCCGCGGCGGCCGACGGATACCGCGTGCTCGTCGCCGACACGGCCGAGCGCGTCGACGAGGAGGAGGCGATCGCGCTCGAGGCGCGTCATCGCTGCGACGCGCTCGTGCTGTGCGCCCCCCGCATGCCCGAGGCGCAGCTGCGACGCGTCGTCGACCGCGTCGCGCCCGTCGTGGTCGTGAATCGACAGCTGCCGGGCGCTGACGTGCCCATCGTCGGGGTCGACTACGTGCGCGGCATCCGCGACCTCGTCGACCACCTGCACGCGCTCGGGCATCGGCGGCTCGCGTACCTGGGCGGACCGACCGCGAGCGCCTCGAACGCCGAACGGGTGCGCGGCGTCGACGAAGCCCTCGCCGCCCATCCCGACGTGCAGATCGAGGTGCTGCCCGGCGGTTCACGGCTCGACGACGGCTACGAGGCCGCCGACACCGTGCTCGCCGCCCGTGAGCGCGGCGCGACGGCGGTCATCGCCTACAACGACCTCGCGGCCCTCGGCCTCATGACCCGCCTGCGCGAGCTCGGCGTCCACGTTCCCGGCGACCTCTCGGTGGCCGGGTTCGACGACGTGCCGATGGCACGGTTCGCGCTGCCGCGGCTCACGAGCCTCTCGGTGCCGCGCGGCGAGCTCGGCGCCCAGGTGTGGGCGCGGCTGCGCACGCTGATCGCCGGCGGCCCCATCGAGCACACCGTGCTGTACCGCCCCCGTCTCGAGGCGCGGGAGAGCACCGCTCCGCCCGCCGGCCCCGTCGTCGAGAGGACGAACCCTTGACCCTGACCGTCTCCGAGTCGCTGGGGCCGGTCGCGACCGACCGCGCTCGCAAGCGCGAGCGCATGCTCGAGCTCCTCGACCGCCGTGGCGCCGGCTCGATCGTGCTGCGCTCGCACACGGCCGTCGCCTGGTACCTGGACGGCGCCCGCACGCACGTCTCGCTCGCCGCCGACCCCGTCGTGGCGGTCGTGGTGCGCCGCGACGGCGACGAGCTGCGGGTGTTCGCGAACGAAGCCGACCGCCTGCTGGCCGAGGAGCTCGGTGACGCGGCATCCGGAGTCGACCTCGTGCGCGTGCCGTGGCACGAGCCGCTCGTGCCCGAGGGCCTCGCCGAACTCGACGAGGCGGACGCCGCGGCCGACCTCCGGGCGGCACGTGCCTCGCTCCTGCCCGGAGAACTCGCCCGGTACCGAGCGCTCTGCCGCGAGGTCGCCGAGGTGCTGACGGATGCCGCGACGGCGTCCCGCCCGCACGATTCCGAGCGCGACGTGGCCGCACGCCTCGCGGGTTCGCTCGCCGCTCACGGAATCGACCCGCTGGTGACGCTCGTGGCCGGGCGATCGAGGCTCGGCTACCGGCATCCGCTGCCCACCCTCGCGCCACTCGGCAATCGGGCCATGCTCGTGGCCTGCGGACGGCGGCACGGCCTCATCGCGAACGCGACGCGGTGGGTGCGGTTCGGCGCCGCCGACCCCGCGGAAGTGGATGCCTCGCGGCGGATCCTCGACGTCGAGGTGGCGTACTTCGAGGCCATCCGCCCCGACGCGACGCTCGCCGACGTGTTCGCGGCGGGCATCGCGGCGTACGCGCGGCACGGATTCGACCCCGACGAGTGGCGCCGCCACCACCAGGGCGGCGCGGCCGGCTACGCCGGGCGTGACCCGCGCGCGATCCCCGGCATCGGCGACGTCGTGCAGGCCGGGCAGGCCTTCGCGTGGAACCCGACGGCGCCGGGCGCCAAGGTCGAGGACACGGTGATGATCGGGCCCGACGGTCTCGAGGTGCTCACCGCGGACCCACGGTGGCCCACGGTGCGGGTCGGGGGGCTGGAGCGGCCCATCGAGCTCGCCGCCGATACGCTGGTGACGTGATGCGATCGTCCGTGCTCGACGCCGTGGCTCGCCTCCTCTGCGACCGCGACCCGGGTCATCCGCTGCGAGTCGGGCTCGACGGCGTCTGCGGCGCCGGCAAGAGCACCTTCGCCGAGGAGCTGGCCGAACGCATCCGCGCCCACGGTCGACCGGCGATCCTCCTCGACTCCGACGGATTCCACCACGTCCGAGCGATCCGCTACCGGCAGGGGCGGGAGTCTGCGCTCGGCTACTACGAGGACGCCTACGACTTCGACTCGCTTCGCGACCTCGCGCTCCGGCCGCTCGGGCCGGGGGGATCGCGGGAGTACGCGGTGCGGGTCCACGATCTCGTCACCGACGAGGTGGTGCGCGAGTTCGCCACGGCGCCGGCCGACGCGATCGTGCTCTTCGCGGCGACGTTCGTGCAGCGCGGCGAGCTGCGCCGGTACTGGGATGAGGTCGTCTACCTCGAGAGCTCGATCGACCGGGCCGAGCGGCGGGGGATCGACCGCGATGCCGAGCATCTCGGAGGTCGCGAGGCGGCCGAAATCGCGTACGCGTCGCGGTACATGGCGGCGTGTCGCCGCTATCTCGCGGAGGAGTCGCCCCGCACTCGGGCGTCGATCGTCGTGGAACACGACGATCCGCTTCGTCCGCGGGTGCTGGAACCGGCCGCCTGATCTGCCGAGCGTGTAGGCTGGATAGCGCTTTCCCAGCCGCGCACGGCATCCGCACACGCGCGTATGTCGCCGAGACCGAGGAGCCCGATGCCCGAACTCCGCATCGACGGCGACGACCGGCGCCTCGTGTTCCACGCCGACGGAGGGCTCCTCGCCCAGTACGTCTTCCGTCCCCGGCACCACACCGTCGAGTCACCGCGGCCATACTTCAGCCCGCTCCGCACGCTCGGCGGCGAGACCGTCACCCTCTACCGCCCGCACGACCACGTCTGGCACACCGGGCTCGCCTGGTCATTGCCCGTCGTCGGCGACGACAACTTCTGGGGCGGCCCGACGTTCGTGCGCGGCGAGGGCTACGTGCAGCTGCCGAACAACGGCGAGCAGCGTCACCTCCGGTTCGACGAGATCGAAGCGGATGTCGCGGCGACGACCTCCGGCGCCGTCGGCGCGGTCGAACGCCTCGAATGGGTCACGCAGGAGGGCGAGACGATCTTCGACGAGGAGCGCTCGCTCGCGGCATCCGTCATCGACGACGACGCGTGGGTGCTCGGCTTCGCGACCCGCATGACCAACACGACCGACCGCGCGATTCCCATCGGATCACCCACCACCCGAGGCCGCGAGAACGCCGGCTACGGCGGGCTCTTCTGGCGCGGGCCGCGCTCGTTCACGGGCGGCACCGTGCTCGCCCCTGGCGTCGCCGGCGGCGACGAGCTGCGAGGCACCCGCGCGACCTGGATGGCGTTCAGCGGACGGCACGACGAGTCGGACGCCGCCTCCACCGTCGTCGTGGTCGACGACCCCGGCAACCTGCAGCATCCGCCGCAGTGGTTCGCGCGCTCCGAGGACTTCGCGGCCCTGTGCCCGGCGCCGTTCTTCAGCGAGGAGCACGTGATCGAGCCCGGCGCGACCATGTCGCTGCGGTACGGCGTCGCGATCGCCGATGGCCCGAGTGATCCGGAGCGGGCTCAGCGCCTCGCCGACGCCGGAGCCGCGGTGGTCGCGGCCGCATTCGAAGGAGAACGATGACCGACACCGCCCCCCTGCGCGCCGCGATCGTCGGCACGGGCGCCATCGCGAATGCCCATGCCTCGGCGCTCGCCGCCACGCCCGACGCCGAGCTGGTCGCCGTGGTCGACCGGGACCCGGCCAATGCCCGCGCGTTCGCCGAGCGCTGGAACGTGCCGAACGTCGCCGAATCCCTCGAGCGGCTCCTCGCCGACGCCGCCATCGACGTGCTGCACATCTGCACGCCTCCGGGGGTGCACGCCGAGCAGGCGATCGCCGCACTCGACGCGGGCGCGCATGTCGTATGCGAGAAGCCCGCCGCGCTGTCGCTCGACGAGCTCGATGCGATGACGGATGCCGCCACCCGCAACGATCGCCGGCTCGCGGTCGTCTTCCAGCAGCGCACCGGTTCCGCCGCCGCCCAGGTGCGCCGACTTCTCGATTCGGGTGCGCTCGGACGACCCCTCGTCGCGACCTGCCAGACCCTGTGGTACCGCGACCCGGCGTACTTCGCGGTGCCCTGGCGCGGCAAGTGGGCCACCGAGGGCGGCGGGCCCACGCTCGGTCACGGCATCCACCAGCTCGACCTGCTCGCCTGGCTCCTCGGCGACTGGGCGAGCGCGCAGGGACAGCTCTGGCGCCTCGGGCGGGAAACCGAGACGGAGGATGTCTCGACGGCGGTCGTGACGTTCGCGGGCGGCACCGTGGCATCCGTCATCACGAGCGCACTCTCGCCGCGCGAGACGAGCTCGATCCGCATCGACACCGAGCGGGCGACCGTCACGGTCGACCACCTCTACGGCCACGGTCACGAGCACTGGCGCATCACGCCGGCGCCCGGTGTGCCTGCCGACGTGGCGGCGAGCTGGCGACTGCCCGATGTCGAGGAGGCGAGCGGGCACGACCCGCTGATCCGCGACATCTCCGCCGCGCTGCGCTCGGGCGGACCGCTCCCGTCGACGGCGACGGATGCGGCGCGCTCATTCGAGATCGTCACGGCCATCTACTCCTCGGCGGCGACGGGTCGCGTGGTCACCCCCGAGACGCTCCGCGAGGACGTCGATCGGCGGCGCAGCCTCGAGAGTCCCGTCACCGACCTGCGGCCCCGCTGACGCGCCGCCAGTCGTCTGCGGCGCCCGCGCCCAGCGCCTGCCGAGGAGGTCGGCACCGCGACATCCGTTGGGGATTGAAACGATTTTTCCCTTGCTGTTGACCGTCTCAAACCATGCGAGTACATTAGGGTAAACGCTTTCCCAGAGCAGACCCCCAACACAGCAGACAACGACGTTTCCGGGAGGACAATGATGTTCGATCTTCATCGACACCGCATGGCGATCGCCGCCGCGGCAGTCACGGCGAGCGCAGCCCTCGCGCTCAGCGGGTGCGCCACCGGTGGCGCCGGCGGACAGGAGGCGGCATCCACCTACGATCCCGACGAGAAGGTCACCCTGAACCTCGCGTTCTGGGGCAACGACGTGCGTGCGGCGCTCTACGACGAGGCCATCGACGCGTTCAACGAGGAGTACCCGAACATCACCGTGAACTCGTCGTTCCTCGGCTTCCCCGAGTTCTGGGAGAAGCGCCAGACCGAGGCGGCCGGCGGCGGGCTTCCCGACGTCATGCAGTTCGACTACTCGTACCTGCGGCAGTACTCGGAGAACGGCCTGCTCCTCGACCTCGAGCCCTACCTCGGCGGCATCATCGACACCGAGCCGCTCAGCGAGAACATCCTGCAGATCGGCGTCGTCGACGGCCAGACCACCGGCATCCCGACCTCCACCAACGCGTGGGGCCTGTTCACCAACCCCAAGCTCCTCGAGCAGGCGGGGGTGGAGGAGTTCGAGGGCGGCACCTGGGAGGACTACGCCGATTGGATGGCCGAGGTCACCGAGGCCGGCGGCGGAGGGCTCTGGGGCGGCACCGACTACACCGGCCGCATCCAGAACTTCGAGATCCAGCAGCGTGCCACGGGCGAAGATCTCTTCACCGAGGACGGCGAGCCGAACTTCACCGAGGAGGACCTCGCCGCGTTCTGGGGGCAGGGCGACGCCGTTCGCTCCTCGACCATTCCGCAGCAGCGCCTCGAGGAGATCTACCCGGTCTCGGGCTTCGACGCCGCGCTCACGGCGAGCGAGCTCACGTGGGACAACTTCGGAGCCGGCTACCTCGGCAACCTCGGCGCCGAGTACACCGAACTCGGCCTGATCGCCCCGCCGGTGACCGAGGAGGGTGCAAAGGACCTCTACCTCAAGCCGTCGATGCTGCACTCCATCTCGGCGGGCACCGACCACCCCGAGGCGGCGGCGACCCTCGTGAACTTCCTCGTGAACAGCCCCGAGGCGGGCGCGATCTTCGGGACCAACCGAGGGCTCCCCGCCTCCGAGACCATGCTCGAGGGGGCCGAACTCGACCCGCTCGGTCAGCAGATCCGCGACTACGAGGCCTCGATCGCCGACCGGCTCGGCGACGCGCCACCCGTGCCGATCGTCGGCTACGGCTCGCTCGAGGAGAAGTTCCGGCAGCTGGGACAGGAGCTCGGATTCGGCACCATCACGGTCGATGACGCCGTCGAGCAGTTCTTCAACGAGATGGACGTCGTCCTCAACCAGTAAGACCGGCGCAGTCTCCCGGGCCCGGTGTGCGACACCCCGCCGGGCCCGGGTACTGTTCTCGCAGGAAACCGGAGAACCACGTGAGCACGGAAACCGAATCGATCGTGACGGCCGAGGCCCGATCGAGCAGCGTGCGTCGAACGACGCGCCGAGTGCAGCGCGACCAGGGCGCCGGCGGTGCGCCCATGAGCGCCGGCAAGCGGGCGGCGAATCGCCGCGAGAGCGTGGCCGGCTACGGCTTCCTGGTGCCGTGGCTCATCGGCTTCATCGGGCTGACGGTGGGCCCGATGATCTACTCCCTGTACCTCGCGTTCACGAAGTACAACCTCTTCACCGAGCCCGAATGGGTCGGGCTCGACAACTTCGTGCGGATGTTCACCGAGGACCCCAACTACCTGCAGTCGGTGCAGATCACGCTCGTCTACGTGCTCGTCGGTACTCCGATCAAGCTCGCCGCCGCGCTCGCCGTGGCCATGCTCCTCAACTACCGCAACCGCGGCAGCGGATTCTTCCGCTCGTCGTTCTACGCACCCTCGCTCATCGGCGCCTCGGTGTCGGTCGCGATCGTGTGGCGCGCGATGTTCTCGACCGACGGCCCCGTCGACAGCACGCTCAGCGTCTTCGGCATCGAGATCGGCGGCTGGGTCGGCAACGTGCAGCTCGTCATCCCCATGATGATCCTGTTGGCGGTGTGGCAGTTCGGCGCCCCGATGGTGATCTTCCTCGCGGGGCTCAAGCAGATCCCGCAGGAGCTCTACGAGGCCGCCGAGGTCGACGGCGCCGGCCCGGTGCGCAAGTTCCGGTCGGTGACCATCCCGATGCTCTCGAGCGTGATCTTCTTCAACCTGCTGCTCGAGACCATCAACGCGTTCCAGGTGTTCGCCTCGGCGTACATCATCTCGAACGGCTCGGGCGGGCCCGCCGGCATGACGAACTTCTACACCGTCTACCTCTACAAGCGCGGATTCGCCGACCTGCAGATGGGCTACGCCTCGGCGATGGCCTGGGTGCTCGTCATCGTCGTGGCGATCATCGCCTTCGTGCTGTTCAAGACCCAGAAGTCCTGGGTGCACTACGCGGGAGAGAACCGATGAGCACCTCCACGATCGAGACCCCGCGCCCCGAGTTGCTCGAGGTGGAGCTCCAGCCGGTGGCCCCGCAACGACGCCGCGTCAAGCGCAAGACCGTCAACACGATCATCTGGTTCGTGCTGCTGCTCGCGCTCACGGCCCTGGTGCTCTACCCGCTCGTGTGGCTGGTGTTCGCGACCTTCAAGCCGTCGAGCGAGTTCGGGCAGAACCCCGGCCTCCTCCCCGACAGTCCGACGATCGACAACTACATCAAGGTCGTCGAGGGCATCGGGGGCACCCCGCTCTGGCGCTTCTTCGCGAACAGCCTCTTCATCGCGGTGATGGCCGTGATCGGCACGCTCATCTCGTCGGCGCTCGCCGCCTACGCGTTCGCGCGCATCCGGTTCCGGGGGGCGGCCGTGCTGTTCGCGGCCATGATCGGCACGCTGCTGCTGCCGTTCCACGTGATCATCATCCCGCAGTACATCATCTTCAACCGGCTCGAACTGGTCGACACGTACTGGCCGCTGATCCTGCCGAAGTTCCTCGCCACCGAGGCGTTCTTCGTCTTCCTCATCGTGCAGTTCATCCGCAACATCCCACGCGACATGGACGAGGCGGCCCGCATCGACGGGGCCGGGCACCTTCGCATCTTCGTGTCGATCATCCTGCCGCTCATCAAGCCCGCCCTCATCACGAGTGCGATCTTCACGTTCATCTGGACCTGGAACGACTTCCTCGGCCCGCTCCTGTACGTGAACAGTCCCGAGAAGTATCCGCTGCCGATCGCGTTGCGCCTCTACAACGACGCGACCGCGACCTCCGACTACGGGGCGACCGTCGCGGTGTCGTTCCTCGCGCTGCTGCCGATCCTCATCTTCTTCATCGTGTTCCAGCGCTTCCTCGTCGATGGCGTCGCGACGCAGGGGTTGAAAGGGTAGGTTCCGGATGTCCCGCGCCTCCGATCAGTCCGCACGACGCAGCGCTCGCCGTGCCGCCCACCGCGCCGCCCTCTCGGGAAGCGGCCCGACGAGTGACGAATCCGCTGCGGTCGCGCGCTTCCCTGGGGCGCGCAGCGCCTTCGGCCTCCTCGGCGAGGTGCTGCTCGTCGGCATCCTCGTGAGCCTCGTGTCGCTGCCGGTGATCACGCTCCCCGCCGCGCTCGCGGCCGGCGTGCGCCACCTCCGCAGGTACCTGCGGGCCGAGGACTCGGCGCTCGGCTGGTTCTGGCGGGACGTGAAGGCGTCGCTCGTCGGCGGGATCGGGGTCGGCGCGGCATCCGCCATGCTCGCAGCCGTGTTGGCGCTCGACATCGACCTCGCGTCGACGGGCGTGCTGCCGGGCGGCCCCGTGGTGGCTCTCGTCGGCTGGGCCGGACTGGGGGCGCTCGTGCTCGTACTGTTCACGGCTGCGGGTCGCTGGACGCCGCGGCTCGGCTGGTTCGGGGCGATGCGCGGGGCGCCGCGGGCGATCCGCGACGATCCTGTCGGCGCCGCCTATCTGCTGGCGACGGGCGTCTTCGCGGTCGTGGTCACGTGGCAGCTCGCGCCGCTCGTGGTTCCCGCGCTCGGGTGCGTGGCACTGGCGATCGTCGCGGCGCCCGAGCGGCCGCGGCGCGGGCGGGAGGGAGACGGCAGCGGCTGATGCTGAGGTCCGACGGCGTCGAGGTGTGGCCGCGGTCACGCGTCGGCCGCGTCGATGCGATCCCACACCACCGCGCCGTCGCCCCGCACGCGGGCACCGGCGGCGGGCTCGTGCTGCCGTAGCCCTCCGTCGTGCATGAGGTGCTCGACCGATTCGCCGAACTGCAGCACCGCAACGTCGGCGACGAGCCGTCGGTGGCAGCGCCACCAGACGCTCTCGCTGCACATCATGGCCGTGCGCGCGCGGGCGGACTGCTGCGACAGGTCGGCGAACGCCGCCTGGAACTCGGCGGTGCGCGTGTAGGCCGCGTAGGCGGCGAACTGCTCGACCTGCCACCAGGGGTCCTCTCGAGGAGCCTCGGGTGGAAGGCGGCGTCGTCCGCCGAGGAGGGGCTCCCAGCGATAGGCGACGCCCGATGCCGGAAGCCACTCGGCCATCGCCTCACGGGCGACGTCGGGATTGCGACGGCTGCCGGGGTAACGCCGGATGTCGACGAGCGCCTCGATCCCCGCGGCGCGCAGGAGATCGGCGAACTCGTCGCGCTCCAGACGGCCGTGCCCCACGGAGATGAGCATGCGGCCGATTCTCGCCCATTCCGTTGCTGATGCGCAGTCCGTCCTGGAGCCATTGACGAATGAAACGTGTCGGGCTAGTGTGCGGGAATGCGCTTTCCCAATCGAGATGCGCACCCCCTGCACACAGCACGATGACGTCCTGGAGGAACCCGATGTTCACGACCCGAGTCCGGCAGCGCATGCTCGCCGCGGTAGCCCTCACCGGTGCGGCTGCCCTCGCCCTCACCGGCTGCGCCGGCGATCCCGAGCCGGCCTCCGCCTACGATCCTGACGAGGAGGTCACGCTCGTCTTCACCTGGTGGGGCAACGACGATCGGGCCAAGCGCTACCAGGACCTCATCGACGCATTCGAGGAGGAGCACCCGAACATCACGATCGAGGGCAACTTCACCGACTTCCCGTCGTACTGGGAGAAGCGCAAGACCGAGGCGGCCGGCGGGGGACTCCCCGACGTGTGGCAGTTCTCCGACTCGTACCTCCGGGAGTACGCCGAGCCCGGACTGCTCCTCGACCTCGAGACGGTGTCGGAGTACATCGACTTCGACGCGTTCGACGACGGGCTCAAGCAGACCGGCCAGCTCGAGGGCACCCAGTACTCGCTGCCCACCGGCTACAGCGCGTGGGCGGTCTTCCTCAACGACGCCCTCATCGAGCAGGCGGGCGTCGAACCGTACGAGGGCGGCACCTCGTCCGAGGAATACGACGAGTGGATGGCGTCGGTCACCGAGGCCACGGGTGGCGCGATCTACGGCGGCACGGACATGACCCAGCGCATCCAGACATTCGAGAACGTGCTGCGTGCGCAGGGCAAGAACCTCTACACCGAGGACGGCGAGCTCGGTTTCACCGAGGACGAGCTTCGCGACTTCTGGGAGTCGGGCGCGGCCGCCCGCAACGGCGTGGCGATTCCGCAGCAGAAGCTCGAGGAACTCACGCCGAAGTCGGGCTTCGGTGCGAGCCTCACCGCGAGCGAGGCGAGCTGGAGCAACTTCCTCGGCGGATACCTCGCCGACTCGGGAGCCGCGTCGATCACGCTGGTCGCGCCGCCCACCGACGAGACCGACGCCAAGGACCTGTACCGCCAGGCCGGCCTGCAGATGGCGATCTCGAAGACCACCGAGCACCCCGAGGCCGCGGCCATGTGGCTCGACTTCGTCGTGAACAGCGAGCAGGCGGGCGAGGTCTTCGGCACCACGCTCGGCTTCCCGGCCTCCGAGACGAAGCTCGCCGGCACGACGCTCGAGGGTGTCGATGCGCAGGTCGCCGACTACCTCGAGTCGGTCGCCGACCGCATCGGCGAGGCGCCGCCCGTGCCGGTCGTGGGCTACGGTTCGCTCGAGCAGACCTTCTGGGACCTCGGCAAGTCGATCGGCCTCGGGGCCCTCAGCGTCGACGACGCGGTGCAGCAGTTCATGACCGAGGCAGGTGTCATCCTCGGCTGACCCGCCGATCCGCTCGCACGAGTGGGCGAACCTGGCGCAGATCCGCTTGCGGGCCCGCCAAGTTCGCCCACTCGTGCCGTTCCCCTCCGCACCACGACGACATGGAGATCCGATGCACTACGGCGCCGACTACAACCCCGAGCAGTGGCCCGAGGAGGTGTGGCCCGAGGATGCCGCGCGGATGCGCGAGGCCGGGGTCACCATGGTGAGCCTCGGCATCTTCTCGTGGTCGCGCCTCCAGCCGCGTGAGGGCGAGTTCGATTTCGGGTGGCTCGACCGCGTGATCGACCTCCTGCACGAGGGCGGCATCGCGGTCGACCTCGCGACCGCGACCGCGTCGCCGCCGCCGTGGGCGACGGCCGCGTACCCCGAGATGCTGCCGCAGGACGATCGCGGCGCCACGTACTGGCCGGGCAGTCGGCAGCACTTCGCGCCGTCCTCGCCCGTATACCGCCGCCTCGCCGGCGAAGTCGTGACCGCGATCGCCGAGCGGTATGCGCGGCATCCGGCGGTCGTCATGTGGCACGTGAACAATGAGTACGGCTGCCACCTGAACATGGATTTCTCGGATGCCGCGCGGGACGGGTTCCGGCGTTGGCTCGCCGCCCGCTACGGCGACATCCAGACCCTCAACGACGCCTGGGGAACGAGCTTCTGGTCGCAGCGCTACCCGTCCTTCGACGAGGTGCTCCCGCCGCGGATGGCGCCGTACAGCGTGAACCCCGGCCAGCTCCTCGACTACCGCCGGTTCACGAGCGACATGCTGCTCGAGTGCTACCTGATGGAGCGTGAGCTCCTGCGTGCGGCCGGGGCGACGCAGCCGATCACGACGAACTTCATGGGCGCGTTCAAGCCCGCGAACTACGCGCAGTGGGCCGAGCACATGGACGTCATCAGCGACGACGCCTACCCCGACCCGAACGACCCCGAGTCGTTCCGGGCGGCGGCGTTCCAGCGCGACCTGGTGCGGTCGCTGAAGCCCGAGGTGCCGTGGATCCTGATGGAGCAGGCGAGCAATGCCCTGAATTGGCGGCCGTCGAACGCGCCGAAGGCGCCCGGGCAGATGGCTGCGCTGAGCGCGCAGGCGATCGGCCGGGGTGCCGACGGGATCCTGTTCTTCCAGTGGCGGCAGTCGATGGCCGGCGCCGAGAAGTTCCACTCCGCGATGCTCCCGCACGCGGGCACCGACACGCGAACGTGGCGGGAGGTGGTCGCGCTCGGCGAGCAACTCGCGGCACTTCCCACGCTGCCCACGGCCGCGCCCGGCACCAGCGACGCGCGGGTGGCGCTCGTGTTCGACTGGGAGAACTGGTGGGCGGTCGAGGCATCCGATCACCCGATGAACCAGGTCGACTACCTCGCGATCGTGCAGCGCTGGTACCGCGCGCTGCACCGCCGGCACGTGCAGGTCGACATCGTGCCGCCGTCGCGGGTCGACGGCCGGTACGCGCTCGCGATCGCACCGCTCCTCTACCTGCTGCGCAGGGCGGATGCCGCGGCGCTCACGTCGTTCGTCGAGGGCGGCGGGCATCTGCTCGCCGGCCCCTTCACCGACGTCGTCGACGAGTTCGACCGGTTCCGCGACGGCGGATTCCTGACCCAACTCGGCGGGCTCTGCGGCATCCGCCTCGAGGACTTCGGCGCCCTCGTCGCACCCTCCGCACCGGCCGCCGCGCCCGGCGAGCGGGACGCCCGGTTCGTCGGCGAGTTCGTCCCCGAGCAGGTGGGCACCCTCCTCGCGGAGGAGATCGAGGCGACGGATGCCACGGTCGAGGCCGTGTTCACGAGCGGCCGCCGGGCGGGGCATCCGGCCCTCACCGCTCGCTCCGCCGGAGCGGGTGTCGCCCGCTACCTCGCGACCGTGCCCGACGAGGCGGGAGCGCTCGCCATGGTCGACCACGTGCTCGCCGACGCGGGCATCGGGCCCGTCGTCGACGGGCTGCCCGAACACGTCGAGGTCGCCCGACGCGGCGAGCTCGTGACCCTCGTGAACCACGGAGGCGAGCACGACGGCGAGGTGGAGGTGCCGATCACGGGGATCGACGCCGTGACCGGTGAGCGGGTCGAATCCGTGCGACTCGGCCCGTTCGACTGGGCCCTGGTGCTCGGACGATGACGGCGACCACCATGGCAGGTTACGATCGACGCGAGACCGGAGGAGGCGAGATGCGGGCGCTCATCCTCAGCGGTTCGGGCCGCTACGCCGATCCGTGGCACGCCTTCGCCGAGACCAGCGCCGCCCTTGCCGGCATCGTCGCCGGGGCGGGATACCGCGTCGACGTGAGCGACGACCTGCTCGGCGGACTCGCCAACCTCGGCGACGCCGACCTCCTCGTGGTGAACGCCGGCAGCCCCACCATGCCGCTGCCCGAGGGTGCGCCCGACCCGGGTCCGGCGCGCGACGACGAGATCACCGCGGCATCCGCCGGCCTCGACGCCGCCCTCGATCGCGGCATCGGGATCCTCGCGATGCACGTGGCGGCGGCGAGCCTGCCCGAGGTGCCTGCCTTCGAGCACGCCCTCGGCGCACGTTGGATCGAGGACGTGTCGTGGCATCCGCCGATCGGCGAGGCGCTCGTGCATGTCGCCGGCTCGCACCCGATCGCCGATGGACTCACCGACTTCACGGTCTTCGACGAGCGTTACTCGGGTCTGCGCCTCGACGCCGTGATCGAGCCGATCGCCGAGCACGAGGAGGACGGTATGCGGCACCCTCTCGTGTGGGCCCGCGAGATCGGCCGCTCGCGGCTCGTGTACGACGCGCTCGGACACGACGTGCGCTCGTACGAATCGGCCGCGCATCGCGAGCTCCTCACGCGCGCGCTCGACTGGCTGTCGCACGTGCCGGCGCCGACCTTCGACGCGTCGTGACGCGCGTCGTCATCGCACCCGACTCGTTCAAGGGCACGGCGAGCGCTGCGGATGCCGCTGCCGCCCTCGCCTCGGGATGGCGCTCGGTGCATCCGGCCGACGACCTCGTGCTGCGGCCCATGGCCGACGGCGGCGAGGGCACGCTCGACGCATTCGAGTCCGCGGTGCCAGGCGCTCGACGCCTGCCGGTGACGGTGCGCGGCCCCGGACCCGACGCTGCGCGCGTCGCGACGCACTGGGTGCTGCTCCCCGACCGCACGGGCGTCGTGGAGCTCGCCGCGACGTCGGGCATCACGCTGCTCGAACCGCTCGCGCCGCTCGACGCGCACACGGCCGGCTTCGGCGAGGCGATCGCCGCGGCCCTCGATGCGGGAGTGTCCCGGCTGCTGCTCGCCCTCGGCGGCAGCGCTTCGACCGACGGCGGCACGGGTGCGCTCGCCGTGCTGGGCGCACGGTTCACGGATGCCTCGGGCGCGCCCGTCGGGCTCGGCAACCGCGGGCTCCGTGCGCTCGTGCGCGTGGACCTCTCCGAGCTCAGGTCGCTGCCGGCGGGAGGCGCGGTGATCCTCGGCGACGTCACGAATCCGCTCCTCGGCGAATACGGCGCCGCTGCGGTGTTCGGACCGCAGAAAGGAGCGGATGCCGAGACCGTCGAGCTGCTCGAGCGGAATCTGGAGCGGCTCGCCGAGCTCATGCCCGAGGAACTGAGCGAGCTCGCCGCACTGCCCGGCGCCGGAGCCGCGGGCGGCACCGGGTTCGGGCTGCTCGCGTGGGGCGCCGAGATGGCCGGCGGGGCCGACCTCGTGGCGGCGGCGATCGGGCTCGGGGCTGCCATCGACGGCTCCGACCTCGTGATCACGGGGGAGGGCCGCTTCGACGGGCAGTCCGAGGCGGGCAAGGCGCCCACGGTGGTCGCGGCCATCGCGCGCGCCGCGGGCGTGCCGACCGCGCTGGTGGCCGGCGCGATCGCTGCCGAACCGCGCGGGTTCGCGGCATCCGTCGCCTTGGCCGACCTCGCGGGCGGCGGTGCGGCTGCGATGGCCGAGCCCCTGCGCTGGCTCGAGCGAGCCGGCGCGGAACTCGCCCGCCTGTCGACCGTTCTTGGGTAGCCGCACGGGTGGACATGCCCTGGGCGACCAACGAGACTGTGCAGCATGGGGCCGACGCCGCGGGGGATCCGTACGCCCGACCAGCGCCTGCGCGTGTTCGTCAGCTCCACGCTCCGGGAGCTCGCCGACGAGCGTCGCGCGGTGCGATCGGCGATCGAGCGGCTTGCGCTGGCGCCCGTCATGTTCGAACTCGGCGCCCGGCCGCATCCGCCGCGGTCGTTGTACCGGGCGTACCTCGAACAGAGCGACATCTTCGTCGGCATCTACTGGGAGCAGTACGGCTGGGTCGCCCCGGGCGAGGAGGTCTCGGGTCTCGAGGACGAGTGGAACCTGGCGCCCGACATCCCCAAGCTCATCTACCTCAAGCGCACCGAGCACCGGCACGAACGGCTCGACGCGCTGCTCGAGCGGATCCGCCGCGACGATGGGGCGTCGTACGTGGCGTTCACGGATGCCGCCGAGCTCGCCACGCTCGTCACCACCGACCTCGCGACCCTCCTGGCGGAGCGGTTCGACGCCGCGGGTCGCCGTGACGACGCGCTCGGCGAGCCCGCGACGGAGGTGTTCTCGACCGAGGTCGTGCGCCTGCCGTCGCCGTTGACGCGGCTGGTTGGCCGGGTCGACGAGCTCGGCAGCATCACCGGCATGCTGACGGACGATCGCCACCGGCTGGTGACCATCACCGGTCCCGGCGGGATCGGCAAGAGCCGCCTGGCGGTGGCGGCCGCCCGGGAAGTGGAGCCGTCGTACCCCGACGGGGTCGTGTTCGTCGACCTCGCGCCCGTGCTCGACCCCGCGCTCGCGATCACGGCGGTCGCGAACGCGCTCGGCATACGCGACGCCGGAGACCTGCCGCTGGCCGAGAAGGTGCGCCACGCGATCGCCGGCCGCCGGATGCTGATCGTGCTCGACAACGTGGAGCAGGTCGTGGATGCGGCGCCCGAGCTGACGGGACTGCTGCTCGAGGGCTCGCAGGCCTCCGTGCTCGCGACGAGCCGGATCCTCCTTCGGGTCCGCGGCGAGCAGAACGTGCCACTCGGGCCACTTCCGTCGGCGACGGCGGTCGAGTTGTTCGTCGAGCGGGCCCGGGCCGTGAAACCCGACTTCGAGCTCGATGCGGGCAACGCGGCGGAGGTGACCGCCATCTGCGAGGCGCTCGACAACGCGCCGCTCGCGCTCGAGCTCGCCGCCGCGCGCCTCCGCGTGCTGACGACCTCGGCCCTGGTGGAACGGCTCGACCACGCCCTCCCCCTGCTCGTCACGGGCGCTCGCGACCTTCCCGAGCGTCAGCGCACCCTCCGGGCCACGATCGACTGGAGTGCGAAGCTGCTCCCGGAGGGCGAGGCGGAGCTGCTGCAACGCCTCGGCGTGTTCCGGGTCGGCTTCGGCCTCGACGCGGTCGAGTGGATGGCCGACGGGCGGGCCGGCGTCGACGTAGTGGACGCGCTCGGCGCGCTCGTCGACGGCAGTCTCGTACGCGAGCAGGACCGTGGCTCGCGCCCGTGGTTCACGATGCTGGCGACGGTCCGCGAGTACGGGCGCGATCAGCTCGCCGAACGCGGACGCCTGACCGAAGCGCAGGACCGGCATGCCGCCTTCTACGTCGGACTCGCGATCGCGGCCGGATCCTCCGGCACCTGGCAGGGCCAGGTGGAGCGCGTGACGCGCCTCCTGGAGGAACAGGACGAGGTGCGCGCAGCGGTCGAGCATCTCTTCGAATCGCAGCGGTTCGACGACGTCGCGGAGCTGGCGTGGCCGATGTACACGTTCTGGTGGGGTGGCGGCCGGGCCGGTGAGATCCGGTCGTGGATGAGCCGTCTCCTCGAGCACGATGCAGAACTCACCGAGCGTTCGCGGATCATCGCCGAGTACTGCATCAACGCCATCAGCTACTGGCGGTCGTCCGACTTCTCGGTGGTTCCCGCGCTGGCCCGGTGCGCCGACTACTTCCGGCATGAGGGTGACCGACGTGGTGAGTCCCTCGCACTCGCGGCGCTGGCGGTCGCGCAGTTCGCCCAGGGACCGCCCGACGTCGACGCCGCCGAGGAGAACTCCCGCCGTGCCCTGCAGCTCGCCGAGGAATACGACGACGCGTTCGCCGGAGCCGTGGTCGGGGTCATGGTCGGCCGCATGCAGTTGGCACGGGGCCGAGGCGGTGAGGCGGAGCTGCAGTTCGAGACGAGCCTGGCGCAGGCGCGTCGTATCGAGGACCTCCTCGGCCAGGCGGTCTCGCTGAGTCACCTGGGATGGGCACGTCTGCTCGGCGGTGAGGCAGGGTCTGCGGGCGAGTGCTTCGCGGAGGAGCTCCTGCTCGTCTCGACGATCGGGCATGAGGAGGGGATCGCGGATGCGCTCGAGGGCCTGTTCGCGGTCGCGGAGACCTCCGGAGACATCGAGCGCGCGGGCCGGATGCTCGGCGCCGCCGAGGGCATCCGAGCGCGGAAGGGCCTGCCCGCGCGATCGCCGATGTCGTTCTACGAGCCCCACCTCGATCGCCTGCTGGCCGGGCCCGACGCCGAACGCTTCGAGGACGCACGGCGAACCGGGCGCGAGGCCGAACTGGCCGACATCGTCGAGGTCGCGCTGACGTGACGGCGCGGCGCGTCAGCCGCGCGCGGGCTCCAACGTCACCGTGACGGATGCCTCAGCGCCGGGCGCCAGCGCGAACGTCGTCGCCGCGCCGCCCGTCAGCACCTCGTAGTCGCCGGCGAATCCGGCCACGGACACGCGGCCCGAGGCATCCGTTCGCAGCGTCGTCGGGGGCAGCCACCACTCGCCCTTCACGAGCGCGTGCAGGGCGTCGCAGGACGGCTTGCGCGTGCCGGCCTCGAGCACGCCCTCGATGAGGCACTCGTAGGCGCTCGAGAGGTCGAAGTCGTTGAGCAGCAGCGTCGCGGCGGGGTTCGCGGCGCGGGCCTCCTCGAACGCGAGCCGGATCGTCGGGATGCGTCCGCGTGCCCGCGCGAGCCGGGTGAGGCCGTTCTCCTCCTTGTCGAACACCGGCATGATGACGACCTCGTTGATCGCATCCCACGTGTCGATGAGACCTGCGAACTCCGTGACCTCCCGGCGGATGCGCGCCCGCTGCGCCACCTCGACCTCGTCGGTCGCGAGCGGCAGGAGCCAGTCGGGCGCGAGGGAGTGCCAGGCGAGCGGATGCCCCTTCAGCGCGACGCCCCGCGCGGCGAACCACTCGGCGGCCCGCCGCAGGGGCTCGGTTCGCGGTCGGCCACGGACCGGCTCGAACTCGGCCCAGTAGAACGGCAGCGTCGCCGTGTTGAAGAGGTCGAGCCAGTCGGCGGCGAGCTGATCGTCGCCGGGCTGCCCCTCGCCGTTCGCGAGGGCGATGAGGTCGAAGCCGATGTTGCCGAACACGAAGGCGTGTCGGGTCTGCTCGACGGTCACGTCGGCGTCGGCGAGCGGTCGTCGGTCGGGGCCGAGCACCGTGACGGTCGCGTCGACGAGGCGATGGGCGGGGGCGGATGCCACGGTGGCACGCCGAAGCACGGGTCTCTCCGCTCCGTCAGGCGCTCGCCGCGGCCGCGACGGCCCCCGCGCGCTCGGCGTACTGACGGCGGATCTCGGGCCGCGTGTCGGGGGCGACCTCCTCGGCGATCTCGACCGGCCAGCCCGGACGCTCGCCCGAGAGCACCCACGCGGCCTGGCGCGCGGCGCCGTCGGCGACGTACTCGCCCGGGGCCGGCACGACCACGGGCACGTCGAAGACCTGCGCGGCGATGCGTCGCACCGCGGGGTTCTGCGCGGCGCCGCCGATGAGCAGCACCCGCTCGGCCGCGACGCCCTGGCCGCGTACCGCGTCGAGCCCGTCGGCGAGGCCGCAGAGCATGCCCTCGATCGCCGCGCGGGCGACCGCCGGACGCGTGGTGTTCGCAAGGGTGAGGCCCGTGAGCGACGCCGTGGCGCCCGGGAGGTTCGGCGTGCGCTCGCCTTCGAAGTACGGCACGAGGACGGCGCCGGATGCCCCGGGCTCGGCCTCGAGCGCGAGGCGTCCGAGCTCGGCGTGGTCGACCGCGAGGAGTCGCGCGGTGGCGTCGAGCACGCGGGCGGCGTTCAGCGTCGCGATGAGCGGGAGGTACCGACCCGTGGCATCGGCAAAGCCCGCCACGGTGCCCGAGACGTCGGCGACGGGGGCATCCGTCACCGCGAACACCGTGCCGCTCGTGCCGATCGAGACGACGACGTCGCCGGATGCCGCGTCGAGGCCGAGTGCGGCCGCGGCGTTGTCGCCCGCGCCGGGGCCGACGAGCATGCCGTCGGGGGTGCGTCCGGCCGCCTCACCGGCACCGAGCACACGGGGGAGGACCGCGTCGTGGCCGAGGGCGCGCTCGAGGAGGTCGCGGTCATACCCGGCCGCGCTCCAGTAGGCCGTGCCGCTCGCGTCGGAGCGGTCGGTCGTCAGCTCGTCGAGTACCGGACCGAGGGGCGACTCGCCCTGCGGGCCGAACCCGCGCAGGCGCCAGGTCAGCCAGTCGTGTGGGAGTGCGACCGCGGCGACCCGGGCGGCGTTCTCGAGTTCGGCGTCGCGGAGCCAGCGCAGCTTCGTGGCGGTGAACGACGCGACGGGCACGACGCCCGTTCGGCGCGCATACTCGGCGGCGCCCACCTCGTCGATGAGGTCGCGCGCCGCTTGCGCCGACCGGGTGTCGTTCCACAGCAGAGCGTCGCGGATGGCACGGCCCTCGGCATCGAGCGCGACCATGCCGTGCTGCTGTCCTGCGATCGAGACGGCCTCGACGCCGTCGAACCCGCCCGCGTCGGCGAAGGCCGTGAGCAGGGCGCCCCACCACGCGGCCGGGTCGACCTCGGTGCCGTCGGGATGCGCGGCTCGGCCCGAGCGTACGAGCGCCCCGGTCGCGGCATCCCGGATCACGACCTTGCAGGACTGCGTCGACGAGTCGACGCCGGCGACCAGTGCCATGTGGCCTGCCTAGCGCCGAGCGCCGAGCAGGTGCTCGGTCGCGAGCTGCTGCAGGCGGACGAACCCGAAGCCCTTGCCGCCGAGGTAGACCGACGGGTCGAAGTCCTCGTAGGCGGCGCGGTCGGCGAGCAGGTCGTCGTACGACTCGCCCTCGCCGAGCGTCGGCTGCGCGAGCTCGAGCACCTTCGCGGCCTCGAGCGCCTCCTGCACCTCGGGATCGGCGCGGAACGCCGCCGCGCGCTCCTTCAGCAGCAGGTAGGTGCGCATGTTCGCGGCGGCCGAGTCCCACACGCCGGTCTCGTCTTCGGTGCGCGACGGCTTGTAGTCGAAGTGACGGGGGCCGGTGTACGCCTGGCCACCGCCGGGGCCGCCGTTCTCGAGCAGGTCGACGAGCGCGAACGCGTTGTGCAGATCGCCGTGGCCGAAGACGAGGTCCTGGTCGTACTTGATGCCGCGCTGGCCGTTGAGGTCGATGTGGAAGAGCTTGTCGTGGTAGAGCGCCTGCGCGATGCCGGCGGCGAAGTTGAGCCCCGCCATCTGCTCGTGGCCGACCTCGGGGTTGAGGCCGACGAGCTCGGGGCGCTCGAGCGAGTCGATGAACGCGAGCGCGTGGCCGACGGTCGGCAGCAGGATGTCGCCGCGGGGCTCGTTCGGCTTCGGCTCGATGGCGAAGCGGAGGTCGTAACCCTTGTCGGTCACGTAGTCGCCGAGCAGGTTCACGGCCTCGCGGTAGCGCTCGAGGGCCGAGCGGATGTCCTTGGCCGCGTCGTACTCGGCGCCCTCGCGGCCGCCCCACATGACAAAGGTCTTCGCCCCGAGCTCGGCGGCGAGGTCGAGGTTGCGCAGCACCTTGCGGAGCGCGAAGCGGCGCACGGCACGGTCGTTCGAGGTGAAGCCGCCGTCCTTGAAGACGGGCGCGCTGAAGAGGTTGGTGGTGATCATCGGCACGATGAGCCCGGTGTCGGCGAGCGCCTGCTTCAGGCGGTCGATCTGCTTCTGGCGCTCGCTGTCGGAGGAGCCGAACGCGAACAGGTCGTCGTCGTGGAACGTGAGGCCGAAGGCGCCGAGCTCGGCGAGCTTCTCGACGACGTGCACCACGTCGAGCGGATGCCGTGTGGGGCCGCCGAAGGGGTCGGTGCCGTTGTAGCCGACGGTCCAGAGACCGAAGGAGAACTTGTCGTCACGGGTCGGGGCGCTGGCCATGATCCGCCTCTCAGCGTCGTCGATGATTTGTTGGCGTAGAAAACATAACCTTCGGACACCCGTCGGTGCAAGTCGGCGAGCACCCTATTTGTTCCTCATTCCCACAAACTCCGCCGTTGGAGTCGTCTGGGTACGGGCCGTCGCGTTTCACCCGCGAATTCGAGTCCGCCGCGCGGATTTGCAACCGTGGCTCTCGGGACTTTCGTCGTTAGACTCGAAACATGCAGACGGATGCCGCACCCGGGCGCGTGACGCTCGCCGAGATCGCGTTGGAGGCGGGTGTCTCGCTGTCGACCATCTCGAAGGTGCTCAACGGCCGCGCTGATGTCGCGGCCTCTACCCGGGCACGCGTCGAGCAGTTGCTGCAACAGCATGGGTACGAGCGTCGCGGTGCGCGCGCCCAGCCCAAGGCCGACCTCATCGAACTCGTCTTCCACGAACTCGAGAGCGTCTGGTCGATGGAGGTCATCGGCGGCGTCGAGGAGGTCGCGCAGGAGCATGGGCTGAGCGTGGTGCTCACGGTGAGCGGCAGCCGGCACTCGCCTGATCCCGAATGGATCGAGGGCGTGATGCGGCGCCGGCCCGTCGGCGTCGTGCTCGTCTTCTCCGACCTGGCCCCCGAGTACCGCGAGCGGCTTCGCTCGCGGGCGATCCCGTTCGTGATCGTCGACCCCGCCGGCGACCCATCGCCCGACGCGCCGTCGGTCGGCTCGGCCAACTGGTCGGGCGGACTCATGGCCACGCGCCATCTCATCGAGCTCGGGCACCGCCGCATCGCGGCCATCACCGGACCCGAGGACATGATGTGCTCCCTCGCCCGCCTCGACGGCCTCCGCTCCGCCATGAACTCCGCGGGGCTCGAAATCCGGCCGGAGTGGATCCGCTTCGGCGACTTCCACATGAGCGGCGGCCGCGACCACGCTCGCGAATTGCTCTCCTCGTCCGATCGTCCCACGGCCATCTTCGCGGGCAGCGACCTGCAGGCGCTCGGCGCCATCGAGGCGGCCCGGACGCTCGGTCTCCGCGTGCCCGAGGACGTGTCGATCGTCGGCTACGACGACATTCCACTCGCGCAGTGGCTGACACCGCGCCTGACCACGGTGCACCAACCGCTCCGTCGCATGGGCGAGGAGGCCGCGCGCCTCGTCATCCGGCTGAGCGAGGGCTCGGCGGAGGCGACCCCGCGCATGGACCTCGCGACGAGCCTCGTCGTGCGCGAGAGCACGGCGCCGCCGGCCGCCGCGTAGCCGCGCCCACTCGCTCGGCCACGGGCTCGGACTCGGGCTCGGGCACGGGCACGGGCACGGGTTCAGGCTCGGGCACGGGCCGGTGTACGCGCACGACTCTGCGGATATACGATCCGCCACCCCGAGAAATCGGCCGCAGGACCGGCGCGCCCGATCGTATATCCGCAGAAGTGGACAGGAGCGACGGATGCCTCTGACGCAGGTTTCCCCGAATGGAGCTCGTCGGCTCAGGCCGCGACCAACTCGAAGCGGTCGAAGTCGGCGTGGCCCGTGCCGTCGCCGACGGCGAGCATGCCGATCCATGCGCCGACGAATCCGCCGGCGACGTCGGGGGAGAGCGGCATGACGTCGGCGGCGGCGACCGGCGACCAGGGGCCGTTCGCGTCGGTCCGCGCCTCGAGCTCCGCGTGGAACCCGTCGAGTTGCAGCGAGAGCTCCACGGGCCCGTCGGCCGGCACGGAGATCGAGCCGAGCGTGTGCGTGTTGCCGTCGGCCGCGAGCGTGGCTTCGACGCGCACCGTGCCGTCATCGGTCGGATCACGCCGCACCACGAGCGCGAGGTGCGCGTCTTCGGAGTGGCGGAGCAGGAGTCCGGCCGCCGACATCGGGTCCGCGGCATCCGACAGCTCGACCACCGTCGTCGACCGGCCGCTGGTCCACGGCAGGCGACGACCGACGAACGAGAGCGGCCCGAGCTCGGTCGGTCGGGTGCGACCCAGGGTCAGTCGCAGGTGGCCCGGGCGCGCAGTGAGCGACATCCGATCGCCGCCGCTCGTGCGGAGGGTGTTCCACTCGAGGTCGAGCTCGGCCACGTCGAAATCGTCGCGCACCACCGCTGGCGCAGGTGCCTGGTCGGGCACGCCGTCGGCCTCGACCTCCGCCTGCACGCGGCCGACACCCGGCGCGAACAGCGGCCGACCCGCTTCCCACGCGACGGGCACGAGGTGGGTCTGTCGCCCGAGGAGGCTTGCGAGTCCGTCGACGGTGTGGGCTGCGAGAAGGGTCGCCCAGGTGCGGCCGTCGGATGCCTCGACGAGGTCGGCGTGGCCGACGTTCACGATCTCGGCACGGGCGCCGAGATCGCGATGCGTGAGGCGGGGGTTGGCAGGGTCGCCCACGTAGGGCCCGGTGATCTCGTCAGCGAAGGCGACGCACACGGCGTGGTCGCGATCGGTGCCGCCCTCCGCGGCGAGGAGCATCCACCGGTCGTCGCGGCGGAACAGGTGCGGTCCCTCCGCCCAGACGGCGCCCACGAGTGCGCCGCGCCACAGCAGGTGCTCGGGCCCGACTGGCGCGAACGTGACGGGATCGAGCTCGCGAAGCCAGACATCCGTCTGCCCCTCCCACGCGCCGGGGTCGGCCAGTCGCGTGCCGCAGAGCCACACCCGTCCATCGTCGAACGTCAGGGAGGGATCGATGCCGTCGACGTCGTCGAGCCAGACCGGATCAGACCAGGGGCCGGCCGGGTCGGTCGCCGTGACGAGGAAGTGACCCTGCCGACCTTCGCCGTGCACGAGCGTGCAGACGACGTGGAACCGCCCGTCGTGGTACCGGATCGTCGGCGCGAAGAGCCCGCCTGACGCCGGCACGGTCGACAGGTCGAGCTGCTCGGGTCGATGCACCGCGTGGCCGACGAGCTCCCAGTCGACGAGGTTCCGCGACCGGTGCACCGGCAGGCCCGGGAAGTACTCGAACGTCGACGTCACCAGGAAGACCTCGTCGCCCACACGGCACACGCTGGGGTCGGGATGACAACCAGGCAGCACCGGGTTGCGGTACCGGCCCATCAGCGCGAGCCGTGGACGACGGCGACCTCAGCGTGAAGTCGCCGTGTGTGATCCACCCGGCGGGTCGAGCCCACGAACCGCACCGTGTGCGCGAACGGGAGGTCGCCGCTGGAGCGACCCGCACTCAGCACGATCTCGCCGGGCTCGACGATGCGCTCGCCACGGCGCCCCGTGAACGCCGCGAGGTCGGCCGGCACGGTGAAGCGCACTTCGGCCTCCCCGCCGGGCTCGAGCGTGACCCGCGAGTAGCCGACGAGTCGCTGCACCGGCCGCACGACGGAGGCCACCGGGTCGTGCAGGTAGAGCTGCACGACCTCGGTGCCGGCACGGTTACCGGTGTTGCGCAGCCGGAGCCGCACGGTCGCCTCGCCGTCCACCCCGGTCTGCGCCTCGTCGCCCGCGAACGACTCCCACTCGAACGTCGCGTAGCCGAGGCCGTGCCCGAACGGGAAGGCCGCGGAGGGATCGACGTTCGACACGCCATTGGCGCGGGCGAGCGGCGCCGCGAGGTAGGTGGTCGGCTGTGAACCCGAGCCGGCGGGGATGGACACCGGCAGGCGTCCGCTCGGGTTCACGCGACCGCTGAGCACACCGGCGATCGCCGGCGCGCCCTCCTCCCCGGCGAAGAACGCCTGCACGATGGCGGCGGCATCCGTCACCGCACGACCGAGGGCGTACGGCCGCCCGGTCAGCAGCGTCACGACGGTGGGGGTTCCCGTCGCGAGCACGGCGTCGACCAGCTCCTGCTGGGCGCCGGGGAGGTCGAGCGTCTCGACGTCGCAGCCCTCGCCGCTCGTGCCGCGGCCGAAGAGGCCGGCGCGGTCGCCGAGTACGAGGATCGCGAGATCGGCGGATGCCGCGAGCGCCGCCGCATCGGCGATGCCCTCGGTCTCGCCGCCGTCGACCGAAGTGCCGACGGCGTGACGGATGTCGCTGCCCGGGAACTCCGCCCGGATCGCCTCGAGGACCGTCGGGATCTCGATGCCCATCGCGACGCCCGGGTGCTGCACGACGACATGCGCCGGGAACGAGTAGCAGCCGAGCATGGCGTACGGGTCGTCGGCGTTCGGGCCGATCACGGCGATCGTGCGGGGAACGGATGCCGCGAGCGGCAGGGTGCCGTCGTTCTTCACGAGCACCACCGCCTCCTCGGCGAGCCGCGCAGCGAGCGCGCGGTTCTCGGGGGAGTCGAGGTCGATGCGGCCGCGGAGCGCGTCGGTGTCGGAGAGGTCGGCCAGTTCGGTGCCCGCGAGCGCCGGCGGCACCGGCGACCAATCGGAGTCGAGCAGGCCGAGGCCGGCCTTCTGCCGGAGCACCCGGCGCAGCGCCGTGTCGATGGTGGACTCGGCCACGACGCCCTCCTCCACAGCGCGGCGGAGCGGCTCGCCGAACGTCTTCACGGTGGGCAGCTCGACGTCGATGCCGGCCTCGAGCGCCGCGCTCGCGGCATCCGCCCACGACTCGGCCGTGCCGTGCAGGAGTTTCAGGAACGCGATCGTGAAGTAGTCGGCGACGACCGTGCCCTCGAAGCCCCAGGTGTCGCGGAGCAGCTCGGTGAGCAGGGTGCGGTCGGCGGCGGTGGGCACACCGTCGAGGTCGGTGTACGCGTTCATCACCGAACGCACCCCGCTCTCGCGCACGGCCATCTCGAACGGTGGCAGCAGCACGTCGGCGAGCTCGCGCGGCCCGACCGACACGGGTGCGAGGTTGCGTCCGCCCTTCGACGCCGAGTAGCCGACGAAGTGCTTGAGCGTCGCGACGATTCCGGATGCCTCGAGCCCGCGCACGTACGCGGTGCCGATCGTGCCGACGAGGTACGGGTCCTCGCCGATGGTCTCCTCGACGCGGCCCCAGCGGGCGTCGCGCACGACGTCGAGCACGGGCGCGAGACCCTGGTGCACGCCGACGGATCGCATGTCGGCGCCGATGCGCCGCGACATCCGCTCGACGAGCTCGGGGTCGAACGATGCACCCCACGACAGGGGCACCGGGTAGGCGGTCGCGCCCCAGGCTGCGAACCCCGCGAGGCACTCCTCATGCGCGAGGGCGGGAATGCCGAACCGGCTCGCCGAAACGATGCGCTCCTGGGTGCGCATGAGCGAGAGCGCGCCGGCGGCCGCGTCGATCGGTGCGGTGCCGAAGGGGCGCGTGAGCTGCCCGAGCCCGGCGGGGAGCAGCTGGTCGAGATCGATGTGGTCGTCCATCTCGTGCTGGTGCGGAGCGACGTCGGCACCGCCGTCGTCCGATGCTCCGACCCACACGCCGTAGAGCTGGGCGAGCTTCTCGTCGAGCGTCATCTCGGCGACGAGGGCGTCGACGCGCTCGTCGACCGGCCGGGTGGCGTCGCGCCACGAGGCATCCGTCGCCGGTCGAATGTCTTCGGCCGGCAGGTACTGCTGCGTCATCCCTTCACCGCCCCCGTGAGGCCGCCGACGATGCGGCGCTCGAAGATGCTGAAGAACACGAGCGCGGGGATCATCGACAGCGACGTGAAGGCGAGCACCTTCGCGGTGTCGACGGAGTACTGCGACGCGAACGCCTGCACGCCGAGTGGCAGGGTGTAGCTCGCCTCGTGGTTCAGGATGAACAGGGGCAGGAGGTAGCTGTTCCAGCTTGCGACGAACGCCAGGATGCCGGTCGTGATGACGCCTGGCAGGGCGAGCGGAATGACCATGCGCCAGAAGAAGCCGAGGCGCGAGCAGCCGTCGATCGCCGCGGCCTCCTCGAGCTCATCGGGAATGGCGCGCAGGAATGGCACGAGGATGATGACGGTCACCGGAAGGGCGAACGCGATCTGAGGCAGGATGACGCCGCCGAGCGAGTTGGCGAGGCCCAGGTTCCGCACGACGAGGTACAGCGGGGTGATCGCGACCGTCATCGGGAACATGAGCCCTGCGGCGAAGATGGCGTACAGCACGCCCCGCGCGCGGAACCGATAGCGGGCGAGCACGTAGCTCGCGGCCAGTCCGAGGGCGACCACGCCGACGGTGGTGGCCACGGCGGCGATCGTCGAGTTGAGGACCTCGGTCCAGAACGTCGAACCGGCGAGGACGTCGAGGTAGTTCGCGGCGACCCAGGGCGACGGCAGGCCCGCCGGGTCGACGGTGATCTGCGAATTCGTGCGGAAGCCGCCGATGATGATGTAGGCGATGGGTGCCAGCAGCAGGGCGATCACGACGAGGGCGATGAAGTACACGACCGGGCTGCCCCACGGCAGCCGGCCGTTCCCGCGTGGTGGCCGTACGCGCGGCAGGGCGATGGAGGCGCTCATCGCGCGTTCCTCTCGGTCAGGGCACCCGCGGTGTCACGGCGCAGCACGAATCGCTGGTACACGAGGGCGACAGCGAGGGAGATCAGGAAGAGGACGACGGCCACGGCGCTGCCGAACCCGTAGTTGCCGGCATTGCGTCCGTTGACGACCATGTAGGTCGCCATGGTGGACGTGCCGGCGGTGGACGCGACGTACTGGCCCCAGATGATGTAGACGAGGTCGAAGAGCTGCAGGGCGCCGATGATGGACAGGAACGCCCAGATGCGAATGGTCGGCGAAAGCAGCGGCAACGTGATGCGGCGCTGGATCTGCCAGTACGAGGCGCCGTCGATCTGTGCGGCCTCGTTGAGCTCCTGCGGGATGCCCTGGAGTCCGGCCAGGAAGAGGATGACGGCGAAGCCGATGTACTTCCAGGTGATGATCGCCATGAGCGTCCAGATGGCGATGTCGGGATCGGCCAACCAGTCGCGGGCGATGAAGCCGAGACCGGCGCCTTCCAGCACGCCGTTCACGGCGCCCTGGCTCTGGAGCATCAGGCCCAGGCCCGTGCCGACGACGACTTCGGAGATGACATAGGGAACGAAGATGAGCACGCGGATGAGCGACTGCCCGCGCATCGGTCGGTTCAGCAGCAGTGCCAGCAGCAGCGCGGCTGGTCCCTGCAAGACGAGCGACATGACCACGATGACGGCGTTGTGCCAGAGGGCCTCGTGGAACGAGGGGTCCTGGAGGATCGTGATGTAGTTCTCGAGGCCGACGAAGTCGGTGGGGTCGCCGTAGCCCTTCCAGCGGAAGAAGCCGTAGTAGCCGGCCATGATGACGGGGAAGATGACGAATGAGACGAAGACGAGGAGTGCCGGGCCGACGAGCAGGACGATCTCGAGGGTCTTGCGCCGATCACGACGCGGCCGACGCTTCGTCGATGACGTCCCGCCGTCGCGCCGACGAGGGGTCGGGGACGGCACGCCGTCCCCGACCCGCGCGTCGTCCGCCTCGACTCGTCCCGTGCTGGGAGAGGTGCGAACGCTCATGATGTTGTGTGTCCTCAGCCCTTCTTGACGGCTTCGTTCACGGCGTCGACGATGGCCTGCGCATCGCCCTTGCCGGCGAGCATGTCGACGACGGCGACGTTCAGCGCGTTGCCGACGTTCTGCCCGAAGAGGGTGTCGAGCCAGACGGAGACGTACGGTGCGTCCTCGTACGCGGCGAGCACGTCCTGGAGGGCCGGGTCGGTGACGACGCCCTGTGCGTCCTTGCTGGCCGGGAGGGTGACGAACGCCTCGGCGTACGCCTCCTGGTACTCCTGCTGCATCACGAAGTTGAGGAAGTCGGCGCACTCGTCGGGCGCGTCCACGTGGCAACTGAAGCCGTCGACGCCGCCCATCATGGCAGCCGGGTCACCTTCGCCCGAGGCGGTGGCCGGGAACGGGAACCAGCCGAGGTCGGGGAGCGGCTTCGTGTCGGGCGTGAGCGATGCGATCACGCCCGGGTCCCATGCGCCCATCAGTTCCATCGCGGCCTTGTGGTTGGCCACGAGCCCGGCGGAGGAGCCCGCACCCTGCTGCGCGGACGTGGTGAGGAAGCCCTCGTTGAAGGGCTCGGCGGCCGCGAACTCTTCGAGGGCCTCGCCGGCGCGCAGCCAGCAGTCGTCCTCGAACGTCGGGTCGGATGCCGCCTGCGCGATGACATCCTGCGAGCACTCGCGAAGCGCGAAGAAGTAGTACCAGTGCGCGGCCGGCCAGGCGTCCTTGGCGCCGAGGGCGATGGGGCCGACGCCTGCGGTCTTGAGCTTGTCGGTGGCCTGCACGAGGTCGTCGATCGTGGCGGGGGTCTCGGTGACGCCGGCCTGGGCGAAGAGGTCCTTGCTGTAGTACAACCCGCCGGGGAGGATCGACATTGGCATGCCGTAGACGGCGCCGTCCACCGAGAGTGCCTGGAAGGCCGCCTCGCCGACCGCTTCCCGCGTCTCGTCCGTGATCCGGTCGGTGAGATCCTGCACCTGGCCGGCCTCGACGACCGCGGCGAGCTTGCCGCCGCCGCGTGCCATGAAGATGTCGGGAGCGTCGCCCGAGTTCAGGGCGGTCTGGAGCTTGCCGTCCATGTCCTCGTTCTGGATGGACTGGATCTTGATCGAGACCCCGGGGTTGGCCTTCTCGAAGTCGGCGGCGGCCTCCTTCCAGAAGGCCTGACCGGGGCCGGTGGTGGAGTTGTGCCAGAAGCTCAGGCTGACCGATCCGTCATCCGAGCCCTCGGCACCGCCACTGCAGCCGGCGAGCGTGCCGGCGGCAAGGACGACGCCGGCGCCGAGCGCCGCGATGCGGCCGATGCTGCGTCTGTTCATCTTTGAACCTCTCGAAAGTTTCGACACCCACGTCGAAAGTGATCTGGACACCTTGAATATACGACGGTTCCGATATGGGGTCAAGCGCAACAAATTGCGGCGTGGCGGGATCGGACCCGCCACGCCGCCCCTAGAGTGGACGCGTGAATGACCGGGGCGGGACGTTCGACGGGGTGCACCGTCGAAACCTCTCGAAAGTGCTGCGTCTCGTGCACCTCGAGGGCGCCATGTCGCGAGCCCGCCTGACGGCGCTCACGGGACTGAACCGCTCCACCGTCGCAACCCTCGTGGCCGAGCTCGTCGAGCTCGGCCACGTCGTGGAGCAGCCGCCGGATCCCACCAACCGGGTCGGACGCCCCTCGCCCGTCGTCGCGCCCGATCCGGGGGTGCTCGTGCTCGCCGTGAACCCCGAGGTCGACGCAATCACGATCGCCGCGGTGGGGCTGGGCGGCGGCATCCCCGTGCGTGAGCGCATCGAGGTCGACCACCTGCCGAGCCCCGAGGAGACCGCCGAACTCGTCGCCGCCACGCTCGAACGCTGGGTGGCGGGTGAGCTCAACGGAGCCCGCCTCGTGGGCATCGGGCTCGCCGTGCCGGGCCTCGTGCGCGCATCCGACGGCCTCGTGCGCTGGGCGCCGCATCTCGAGTGGACGGATGCCCCGCTGCGGGCGCTCGTCGAGGAGGCGACCGGGTTGCCCGCGGCCGTCGGCAACGATGCGAGCTTCGGCGCCCACGCCGAGCACCTGTTCGGAGCCGGACGCGGCGTCGACGACCTCGTCTACCTCAACGGCGGCGCGAGCGGCATCGGCGGCGGACTCGTCGTGCACGGGCGGCTCGTTGGTGGCACCGGAGGATACGCAGGGGAGTTCGGCCAGAACCGACCCGGCATCGCCGACCCCGCCGACCGCCGTGCCGAGGGCGGCGTGCTCGAGGACGAGGTCAGCCGATCCCGGCTGCTCGACGTCGTCGGCCTCGCGAGCGCCGACGAGCCGACGCTCGCCGCCGCGCTCGCCGCGTCGGTCGCACCCGAGGCGGCGGCGGAGCTCGCCAGGCAGCGACACATCCTCGCGACCGCCCTGTCGAACGCGATCAACGTGCTGAACCCGTCGCTCGTCGTGCTCGGCGGCTTCCTCGCGACCGTCGCCGAGAGCGACCCGGCCGATCTCGAGCAGGCCGTCGGCGCGCAGACCGTCGCGGCCGCGTTCGAAGAGGTCTCGATCCGCGTCGCGGCGCTCGGCGAGGACCGGCTCATGATCGGGGCGGCTGAGGCCGCGCTCTCACCCCTGCTCGCCGACCCGCTGGCCGCGGCGCGCGACTGACCGGAGCGCCCGCGTCCGACCGGCGCGGACGGCGTTCTCCGACACCGACGTGGCGGATCGACTTGTTCCCACCAGGGGTGCTGCCGCTACACTGGACGACAGTCGAATCGATTCGAGGCCTCGCGGCCGAGATCGCCCCGCGACGGCGTCCAGCACCGGACGCCGTCGTTCTGTCTCCCGGCGCCCGAGGGCGCGCGCCGCCGCACTCCAGCACGCTCGGGAACACGCATGTCCTCCACCTCCTCCATCCCCATCATCCGGCCCGATGACTACACGGCGCCGGCGCACCCGGGCGACCTCCTCACGCGTCGCCAACGCCTCGTCTACGTGCTCGTGCTCGGTGCGCTCACCGCCCTCGGCCCGTTCACGGTCGACCTCTACCTCCCTGCGTTCCCCGTGCTGCAGGACGAGCTCGGCGTCTCCGCCGCCGCCGTGCAGCTCACCCTCACGGGCACGATGATCGGGTTCGGATTCGGCCAGCTCATCGTCGGCCCGTGGAGCGACAAGGTCGGGCGCCGGCTCCCGCTGATCCTGGCCACGGTGCTGCACATCGCGGCATCCGTCGGCGCGGCACTCTCGCCCGACATCGTCTGGCTGAGCGTGTTCCGCCTGCTGCAGGGCTTCGGCGCTGCGGCCGGCGGCGTGGTCGCGATGGCGATGGTGCGCGACCTGTTCGGCGGAAAGCCGCTGGTGCGTATGCTCTCGCGGCTCGCGCTCATCAACGGTCTCGCCCCCGTGCTGGCGCCGGTCATCGGCTCGCAACTGCTGGGCGTCATGGACTGGCGCGGCGTGTTCTGGGTGCTCGGCGCCTACGCCGTCGTCGTGGTGGGCGCCGTCGCGTTCCTCATCGTCGAGACGCTTCCCGAGTCGCGCCGGCACGTCGCCGGTCACTCGACCCTGCGCGACCGCTACAGCGCGCTCTTCCGCGACCGTGTCTACCTCGGCGCCGCGATCATCGGCGGCATGACGTTCACGGGGCTGTTCGGGTACCTGTCGACCTCGTCGTTCCTGTTCCAGGAGCTCTACGCGTTCTCCGCACAGGAGTACGGACTCCTGTTCGCGGTGAACTCGATCGGCGTCATCGTCGGCGTGCAGACGAGCTCTCGGCTGATGCGCGGGCCGGTGCCGCCGCAATGGATCCTCGCCGCCGCCACGTTCGTGCACTTCAGCATGGCGATCGCCATCATCGTGCTCGACTCGAACGGCGCGGGATTCTGGGGCACCGCGATCCCGCTGTGGTTCTACATCCTCGCCTGCGGCTTCTCGTTCCCCGCGGTGCAGGTGCTCGCGCTCGCGCGTCACGGCGCCGAGGCGGGCACGGCCGCGTCGCTCCTGGGCGCGTTGAACTTCGGGCTCGCCGGGCTGATCTCGCCGCTCATCGGCCTGCTCGGCGTCGGCAGCGCGGTGCCCATGGCGTTCGTCATGCTGCTCGCCGCGTCCGTCGCGATCGTCGCGCTGTGGGCGCTCGTGCGGCCGAAGACCGTGCCGCCGCTCAGCGACTGAGGGCGGCGCCTTCCCACGAGCGGATGCCCCGAGCCGAGCGGATGCCGCGGCAGCTCGCGGCGGCATCCGCTCGCGCTCATTCCTGCGGATATACGATCGGGCACGCCGTGCCGCAGGCGGGTTCGGCGGCGTGGCGGATCGTATATCCGCAATATCGTGCGGATGAGCGCGCGGGCGTGCGAATGAGCGCGCGGGCGAGCGGATGCCACCACGCGAGCGATGCCACCAGCCGAGCGGATGCCACCAGCCGAGCGGATGCCACGGCGACGTGCTGCGGCATCCGCTCCCGACCTTGACTAACGTGGTGGGATGACGGAACGCGACGACCCTGCGGCGCAGCCCGCCGAGGCGCCCGACACCGCCCAGGAGGCGACGGGTCACGACCCGACCCCGACGATCGCCGACGACCTGCGGCCGGAGCAGCGCGAGGCCAAGGCGCAGCGGCTCGGGCGCCGCGTCCCGATCGTGAGCGGCGTCTCGGCCGTGATCGCGGCCGCGCTCATGGGCCTCATCGTCACCGTGCGTTCGGGTGACCTGGCGTTCGAGTTCGACGAGGAGTGGGCCGAGGACGTCCTCGCGTTCCGGGGGCCGGTGGGCGACGTGGTCTCGTACTTCATGAACGGCCTGGGCGGCGGCATCGTCGGCGTCTTCATCGTGCCGATCGGGATCGCCCTGATCCTGCTCGTCGCTCGGCGACCTTGGGCTGCCCTGTACTTCCTGGCGGCCTCGGCGGTGAGCGCGGGCGCGGTGCAGTTGCTGAAGAACCTGTTCGGGCGAGCGCGGCCCGAGGACATCATCGTGCTCAGCGACTTCGGGTCATTCCCGTCGGGGCATGTGGCGAATGCCGCGACCATCGCGGTCGCCATCGGCATCATCGTGCCGTACGCGTGGGTGTGGGTGCTCGGGGCCGCCTACACGCTCCTGATGGCCCTGAGCCGCACGTACCTCGGCGCGCATTGGATCTCGGACACCGTCGGCGGGATCCTCGTCGGCGTGGGCGCGGCCCTGCTCATGTGGGCCGCGTTCGCGGCGCCGCTCGAGCGGGAGCGGCTCAAGCGGCTGGCGGAGGTCTCGGCCCGGAACGCCGCGCGCGCCCAGGGGAACGTCACGCCGCCCGCGCGGCCGCGCGATGCGGGGGAGTGAGCCGGGCTTCTGGTCAGGGCGTGATCTGCACACCCGTCGACTCCCGGGCCACGATCCGGAAGTCGGGCTTGATCTGACGGGGCGGGCGACGTTCAGCCTTCTCCCCGATCCGCTCGAGGAGCAGCGCTACGGCATTCTCGGCGATCTCCTCCCGGCCGGGATCGACACTCGACAGGGAGGGGACGGAGAACCGGGACTCATCGATGTTGTCGAAGCCGATGACGGCCACCTCCTCCGGCACCCGGATCCCGGCCTCGCCGAGGGCTCGGAGCACGCCCAGGCCGAGCGTGTCGTTGAGTGCGAAGACGGCGTCGAACGACACTCCCTCGTCGAGCATGCGGCGAACGGCATCCGCTCCGCTCTCACGGTTCCACGGCTCGGCGACGCGGATCAGCTCGGCCGCTTCGGGGATGCCCGCCGCGTCGAGCGCCTTGCGATAGCCCAGTTGCCTGAGGGTGGCGGAGCTCGCGTCGTCGTCGGTCGAGGTGGGGGCGCCGACGAGCGCGACGCGGGTGCGACCGAGCTCGAGGAGGTGCTCGACGGCGGCCCGCGCCGACGAGGTGTTGTGCATCGTCACGTGGTCCGTCGGGCCCCCGAAGATCCGCTCGCCGAGCAGGACGAGGGGGATCGGAACCTGGAGCGAATCCACATCCTTCTGCCCGAGGCTCACCGGGCTGAACAGGAGGCCGTCGGTCAGGTGGAGTCGTCCGCCGCCGAGCGAGAGGAGCTCCTTCGATCGGTCGCCGTTGGTCTGCTCGATCAGGACACTCAGGCCGCGGCGCTCGGCAGCGCGGATCACCGCATCGGCGAGTTCGGCGAAGTAGTTCTCGCGCAGGGCCGGCACCGCGAGCCCGATGACGCCGGTCCGTCCGGACCTGAGCCCGCGCGCCGAGAGATTCGGACGGTAGTCGAGCTCGCGAATGGCGCTCAGTACGCGCTCCCGCGTCTGGGGTCGCACGTGCGGGTACTCATGCACGACGTTCGAGACCGTCTTGATCGACACGCCGGCAACCCGCGCAACATCGTGCAGCGTTGCCCCCATCGGCGCCTCCGTCCCTCCGCGTACCCCAGCGGCCACTGTACTCCAGCGATTCGGCCGACCCGCTCGCCCTGCACGGCCCAGTGCGCCACCCCATTCCGCGGAGTGCATCACAGTAGGATGCCGAGGTGAGGACGGACGGAAGCGGTTCCACTCGCCCGGGCGCGATCAGGCCCCGGCTCGTGGTCGACGAGGTCTACGACCGGCTCGTCGAACTCATCGTCGACGGCCACATCGTCGCCGACGCTCCCCTCGGGATCGACGCACTCAGCCGTGAGCTCGGCGTGTCGACGAGCCCGATCCGGGAAGCGCTCGCCCGCCTCGAGTCGACGGGGCTGGTACGGCGGATGGCACTGCGCGGCTACCGGGTCGCTCCCGAGCTCACCCCCGCCGAGCTCGGCCAACTCCTTGACGCCCGCCTGCTGATCGAGCCGGCCGCGGCCGGCACGGCGGCGTCGCGGCATCCGACGACCGATCTCGCGTCCGACCTCGACGCGACGATCCGGGCGCTCGCCGACGCGCCCCGGGGCCCGACGTTCGAGTTGTTCCGCGAGTACTACGAGGCCGACCGCCGATTCCACCGTGCCGTCATCGCGGGCACCGGGAACGCGTTCATCGCCCACGCCTACGACGCGTTGGGCGGGCAGTTCCAGCGGTTCCGGTTGTTCTCCGGCCGAGGAGTGACCGACGCGGACGCGACCATCGCCGAGCACACCGCCGTGCGCGATGCGATCGCCGACGGGGATCCCTCTGCCGCGGAAGCCGCAATGCGGCGTCACCTCGTGGGCGTGCGATCGCGCGCGCTGGGGGAACTCACCGGCTCCTGAGCTGCGGGATCATCGATCCCTGCGTCCTCGTCCTCGAATCGTGTATCGTGCACGATATTCGATTCCCGAGGAGCACGGATGCCGCTGACCGCTGACGATTGGCCGATCGCCGCCGCGATGCTCCCGTTCAGGGCCGCCCCGCCCGACGCGCGGCACGCCGACGAGGAGACCGTCGGCCGGTGGCTCGAGGACCTGCTCGAGGTCGCCGACCTCGGGTTCGACGCGGTCGACCTGACGGACACCTGGCTGGCCTACGGAGACCTCGCCCCGTCGCACGTCGCCGCGCTTCGCACCGCCCTCGCCGAAACCGCGCTCGCGCCGCTGTCGATGTCGGTGATCCGCCGCAGCGTCATCGACGAGCAGGTCGGTGCTGAGAACCTCGCCTACTCCCACCGATGCATCGACGTGGCGGCCGAGCTGGGCTCCGGCGTCGTCTCCGTGGGCCTTCATCGCCCGCTCACGCCCGAGCAGCAGCGCCAGCTCTGGTTCTGGACGGTGCCGGGCCATCGGGATCGGATGGGCGACGCCGAAGCCTGGGCCCTCGCGGTCGCGCGCTTCCAGGAGCTCGGCCGTCACGCGGAGGAGCTCGGCATCCTGCTCTCGCTCGAACTGTACGAGCACACGTTCCTCGGCTCGGCCGAGTCCGCCGTTCGCCTCGTGGAGGACATCGGGTCGCCGTCGGTGGGCCTCAATCCCGATATCGGAAACCTCGTGCGGCTCCACGGGCCGATCGAGAGCTGGCGCGAGGTCGCCGAGGCGACGATGCCGTACGCCAACTTCTGGCACGTCAAGAACTACCACCGCGACGAGGAGCCGGGCGGCGCACGCGTCACCACGACTCCGTCGTACCTCGAGGACGGGGTGATCGACTACCGCTCCGCCCTCCGGATCGCCCTGGATGCCGGGTTCCAGGGTGTGATCTGCACCGAGCACTACGGCGGCGACGGCCTCAGCGTCAGCGCCGCGAATCGCGACTACCTGCGCACCCGGGTGCTCCCACGGCGGCCGCGCCTCCTCGGCACGAGCCGCGTCACGCAACAGTACGGAGGTGGCGTCGGATGACGCGGATCCATGGAGAGATCGATCGATTCGTCGAGGACGCACTCGACGGACTCGTCCTCGCGCACCAGGGCGAACTGCAGCGCGTGGACGGCGGCGTCATCCGGCGGCATCCGCTCGCTCCCGGACAGGTGGCGGTCGTGATCGGCGGCGGCTCGGGCCATTACCCGTCATTCGCCGGACTCGTCGGCCTGGGCCTCGCCGCCGGCGCCGTCTGCGGCAACATCTTCACCTCGCCGTCGGCGGGCCAGGCGTTCCGGGTGGCACAGGCGGTCGAGACCGGCGGCGGGGTGCTGTTCAGCTACGGGAACTACGCCGGTGATGTCATCCACTTCGGCGAGGCCGAGCGGCGGCTCCGCGAGAACGGCGTCGACGCCCGCACCGTCCTGGTCACCGACGACGTCGCGAGCGCGCCGCAGTCGGAGGCCCAGCGGCGGCGCGGCATCGCGGGCGACCTCGTGGTGTTCCGCATCGCCGGAGCGGCAGCCGAGCGCGGCGACTCCCTCGACGAGGTGGAACGGCTTGCACGTATCGCCAACGACCGGACGCGTACGCTCGGCGTCGCCTTCTCGGGGTGCACGCTCCCAGGTGGCGGCGAACCGCTCTTCACGGTGCCAGAGGGGATGATGTCCGTCGGCCTCGGGATCCACGGGGAGCCCGGCATCCGGGACGTGCCGCTGCAGTCGGCTCCGCAGCTCGCACGCACGTTGCTGGAGCCGCTCCTCGAGGAGCGCCCTGTCGCGGCCGGTTCCAGGGTCGCGGTGATCGTGAACGGGCTCGGGACCGTGAAGTACGAAGAGCTCTTCGTCCTCTTCCGGTACGTTGCGCAGGAGCTCGACGCCGCCGGACTCGAGATCGTCGAGCCGGAGTGCGGGGAGCTCGTCACCAGTCTCGACATGGCGGGCGTCTCGCTCACGCTGTGCTGGCTGGACGCCGAGCTGGAGGAACTCTGGCATGCGCCGGCCTACACGCCCGCGTACCGCAAGGGGGCGATGGCGGTCGGCCCCGACGTGCGCCCCTTGGTCACGCCGTCGAGCCTCGAGGAGCCGCCGGCCCCGAACGGCTCGAGGTCGGTTTCCGAGGGTTCCGCGGATGCCGCGGCCCACGCGCTTCGACTCCTCGCGGCGGCTCGGAGCGAGATCGAAGATCAGGTCGAGGAACTCGGCAGGCTCGACGCGGTGGCCGGAGACGGAGACCACGGGATCGGGATGCTGCGGGGACTGACGGCCGCGTCGGATGCCGCTCAGGCGGCGGGCGCCCGCGCCGGCCTCGCCACCGTGCTCGAGGAGGCCGGCGAGGCCTGGTCGGAGCGCGCCGGTGGAACCTCCGGCGCGCTGTGGGGAGCGGCGTTGCGCTCGCTCGGTGCGTCGTTCGGCGACGCCGATGCATACGGTGAGAACGACCTCGTGGCCGCGCTCGTCGCCGCGCGCGACCGGATCGTCGAACTCGGCGGCGCACGAGTGGGAGACAAGACGATGGTCGATGCGATCGTCCCCTTCAGCGACACGTTCGCCGACGCCGTCGCCCGCGGCGTCCCGGTGCCGGCCGCACTGCGAAGCGCCGCCGACGCGGCGTCGTCGGCAGCCGAGGCCACGGCATCACTCTCGCCGAAGCTCGGCCGGGCGAGGCCGCTCGCCGAGCGCAGCGTCGGGCATCCCGACCCGGGGGCGATCTCATTCGCGATCATCGTCCGGGCGGTGGCCGCCGAGACGCATGCCGCATCGTCCACGGTGCGGGCGCGCGGAGAAGCGGGGATCGTCTGATGGGCTGGAAGATCGTGGTCGGAGCGGACGACGCCGGACTCGCCTACAAGGAGGTGCTTCGCGAGATGCTCGAAGCGGACCCGCGGGTCGACGAGGTCATCGACATCGGTGTGGGCGAGGCCGACACCACTCCGTATCCGCTCGTCGCCATCACGGCGGCGAACCGGGTGGTGCGGGGTGATGCGGATCGGGCGCTGCTCGTGTGCGGCACCGGTCTCGGCGTGGCCATCGCCGCGAACAAGGTGAGGGGCATCCGAGCGGTCACGGCGCACGACAGCTATTCGGTCGAGCGATCCGTGCTCAGCAACGATGCCCAGGTTCTGGCCATGGGGGCCAGGGTCGTCGGCATCGAACTCGCGAAGAAGCTGGTCGACGAGTGGCTCGATCTCCGGTTCGACCCGAGCAGTCCGTCGGCGCGCAAGGTCGCGCTCATCGAGGGCGACCCGATCGCCCGCAGCGAAGGGGTGCCGGAATGATCGCGAAGGTCGCCGTGGTGGGATCCGGGTACATGGGCGGCGGGATCGCACAGGTGCTCGCGCTGTCGGGCCGGCAGGTTCTCCTCGCCGACGCCTCCGCTGACCAGGCGCTCCGGAGCCGGGAGCGGATCATTCGCGAGGCCGCCGACTTCGCGACCCGCGGTCTCCTTCCCCCGGACTCGGCGGATCGTCTCGCGGCGGCGGTGGCGGCGGCGACCTCCATCGAGTCCGCCGTCGCCGAAGCCGATTTCATCGAGGAGGCCGTCCCCGAGATCCTGGAGCTCAAGCACGATGTGCTGCGGCGCATCAGCGAGGCGACGCGACCGGAGGCGGTCATCGGCAGCAACACCTCCACGATCTCCATCGGAACCCTGGCGGAGGTGGTCACTCGACCGGAGCGCTTCCTCGGCGTGCATTTCAGCAATCCCGCGCCGTTCATTCCCGGCGTCGAGGTGATTCCGCATGACGGCACCGCCCCCGACGTGGCTCCGCGGGTGATCGAGCTGCTGGAGCAGAGCGGGAAGACCGGCGTTGAGATCCCGGATGTCACCGGCTTCGTCCTGAATCGGCTGCAGTACGCGCTGTTCAGCGAAGCGGCGCGTCTCGTCGAAGAGGGAGTGGCGACTCCCGAATCGGTCGACCGCATCGCGAGGACCACGTTCGGATTCCGGCTGCCGTTCTTCGGGCCGTTCGCGATCGCGGACATGGCCGGCCTCGACGTCTACGACTTCTGCTATCGATCGCTGCATGACGCGTATCCCGACCGGTTCATCCGGCCCGCCGCACTGGCCGAGCGGGTGGAGCGCGGCGAGCTCGGCGTGAAGACCGGGAGCGGCTTCCTCTCGACGCCCGCGGAGCGCCTGCCCGACCTGATCGCGTACCGCGACCAGGCGTACGCGGCGATGCAGGAACTTCTGGATCGCCTGGGTGCGCCCGACGTCGAGTACTGACCATCCGAAGAAGTCCTTGACAAGCGCGGCTCGCAACGCGCTATCCTCTGTTCAACGTTGAAAGTACAACGTTGTACATCCCGCGTGGAAACACGGTGCTGCAGCCCCCTCGCAGCTGATGCCGCCCTTCCGCCTCCGGGAATGCACCGACAACGACGTCCACGCTTCCGAAGGGAACACCACAGTGAAGACCAAGCAAGTCATAGCCGTCACAGCGACGCTCGTGCTCGCGGGCACCCTGACCGCCTGCACCGCCGGCGACGATGGCGGCGGAGGCGGCAACGATGCCACCAACTGCACCAACAGCATTCCGAAGGCCGACCTCCCGGTGGTGACCATGTGGGCCTGGTATCCGAACATGGAGCTCGTCGTCGACAACTTCAACGAGCAGAACGACGAAGTCCAGGTGTGCTGGACCAACGTCGGTCAGGGCGGTGACGAGTACGACAAGTTCCAGACCGCCATCACGGCGGGCACCGGTGCACCCGATGTGATCATGATCGAAGCCGACCGCATCCCGACCTTCCAGGTGCAGGAAGGCATCGTCGACATCCGCGACTTCGGCTACGAGGACGTCAAGGACGACTTCAGCGAGGGCGCCTGGAAGGACGTCTCGGTCGGCGACGGCATCTATGGCGCTCCGGTCGACGGTGGCCCGATGGGGATGATCTACCGCAAGGACGTCTTCGAGCAGTACGGTGTCGTGCCGCCCACCACCTGGGCCGAGTACGAGGCGGCCGCACAGAAGGTCAAGGACGCGGGCGGGCCATTGTTCGGCGACCTCGGTGCGAACGTGCCCGCCGTCATGATGGCGCTGCAGTACCAGAACGGGGCGCAGCCGTTCACGTACGACGCGGCGTCGCCCGAGACGATCGGCATCGCCCTCAACGATCCCGCCTCCAAGGAGGTGCTCGACTACTGGGCCGGCCTCGTCGAGAAGGGCCTCGTCGGCACGCAGGACCAGTTCACGCCGGAATACATCGCCGGTGTCATCGGTGGCGACTACGCGACCTACATCTCTGCAGCGTGGGCACCCGGATACCTGACCGGCGCCGGCGTCGGTGAAGGTGAGGACGCCGGCGTGTGGGCGGTCGCACCGCTTCCGCAGTGGGATGCGGCCAACCCCGTGTCGGTCAACTGGGGCGGATCGGCGTTCTCCGTGACGAGCCAGGCGAAGGACCCGGAGCTCGCGGCCAAGGTGGCGTTCGGGGTCTACGCCGACGAGGCCTCGCTCGCCGACGGATGGCAGAACCAGGTCATCTTCCCGCTCAACCAGGGCGTGCTGAACTCCGCGGACTTCGAGAACTACGAGGTCCCCTTCTTCGACGGGCAGCAGGCCAACAAGGAGGTGTACGTGCCGGCGGCCAACGCCTACACCGGCATGACGTACACCCCGTTCGGCCAGTACTACTTCGATGCCTTCACCGAGCAGTTGGCCTCCATCAATGAGGGCGCGGTGACGGGCTCGGAGGCGGCCGACCTGCTGCAGGACGACGTCGTCGCCTACGCAGAGGAGCAGGGATTCACCGTCGAGTGACGTGAGAGCCGCGGGCCGGTCCGCCCAGCGGGCCGGCCCGCACACGTCCCTTCCACCGAACCCGACCGGAGTACCCCATGACCGTCGACCTCATCGAAGACGTGCCTGTTCAGACCGAGGGACGCGTGCGATCCCGCAGGGGGAGCACTGCCCGCCACAACCTCACCGGCTGGGCATTCCTGTTCCCATTCGCAATCGTCTTCGTCGCATTCCTCGTCGCGCCGCTCTTCTACGCGCTGTACCTCAGCCTGTTCCAGAACCAGATGATCGGCGGAACGCGGTTCGTGCTCTTCGGCAACTACGCCAAGGCGTTCACCGATCCCGACTTCCTCGACGGCGTCTGGTTCGTCATCCGCTTCTCGATCGTGCTGATCCCGGCCCAGATGCTCGTCTCGCTCGCCGTCGCGCTGGTCCTCGACATCGTCACGACGTCGTTCGCGCGCTTCTCGCGGCTCATGATCTTCCTGCCGTATGCGATCCCGGCGGTCATCGGTGCACTGATGTGGGGGTTCCTCTACAGCAAGAGCTTCGGGCCGCTCGCCGAGGTGTTCGGGCTGTTCGGCGCGAATGCGCCCGACTTCCTGAGTCGCGACCTCATCTTCGTCGGCCTGCTCAACATCGTCATCTGGCAGTGGGCGGGCTACTACATGATCATCCTCTACGCCGCGCTGCAGGGCATCGACCCCAACCTCTACGAGGCTGCTCGCATCGACGGCGCCAACCAATGGCAGATCATCCTGCGGATCAAGATCCCGCTGATCGCCCCGGCTCTCGTGTTGATTCTCGTATTCGCCCTCATCGGCACGTTGCAGTTCTTCAACGAGCCGCAGATCCTTCGCTACCTGGCCGCCGGCGCGATCACGGCCGACTTCACGCCCAACATGTACGCCTATCAACAGGCGTTCGCGCTGGCGAACTACAACTACGGATCGGCGATCTCGTTCGCACTCGGCGCCGTGGTCTTCGTCTGCGTCTACATCTTCCTGTTCCTCACCCGGAAGCGCGGGGACTTTCTCTCATGACTGCACTTGCTCTCACCGCTGCCCGTCCGCAGCGCCGCCCACCGCGGTACCTCCCGCTCCAGGTCATGCTCGGGTTCCTGCTGGTCTACTTCCTCATCCCGTTCTGGTGGGTGATCGTCAACAGCTCGAAGGATGCCTCGGGGCTGTTCGGCGGCGGAAGCGCGCTGTGGTTCGCCGACAACGTCGACTACTGGGGCAATCTCGTGCAGTTGTTCACCTTCCAGGACGGCATCTACGCACGATGGTTGGTGAACTCGGCCCTCTACGCCGTGGTCGGCGGGGTGGGGGCGACGATCCTCGCCGCGACGGCGGGCTACGGCTTCGCGAAGTACCGGTTCGCCGGTCGACGTTCTGCGTTCGCCATCCTCCTCGGATCGGTGATGGTGCCGGCGACGGCGCTCGTGATTCCCACATTCATCATGTTCTCCCAGTTGGGGCTGACCAACACGATCTGGGCGGTCATCCTGCCGACGCTGCTCAACCCCTTCGGGGTCTACCTCATGCACGTCTACGCCCGCGATGCGGTGCCGGACGAACTCATCGATGCCGCCCGGGTGGATGGCGCCAGCGAGCTGCGCATCTTCGTCCAGGTGGCGCTCCCGCTGCTGCGGCCCGCCATCGTCACCGTGCTCCTGCTCTCGGTGGTCTCCTCGTGGAACAACTACTTCCTCCCGCTCGCGATGCTCTCGGACAACCGCCTCTTCCCGGTGACGGTCGGCATCGGGCTCTGGCAGGGGATCGCATCGGCGAACAACGCCGGGAGCACGTCGCTCTGGAGCATCATCATCCTCGGCTCACTCGTCTCGGTGATCCCGCTGATCATCGCCTTCCTGACGCTGCAGAAATACTGGCAGGGCGGGCTCGCGATCGGCAGTCTGAAGTGACGTGACCGGCGCCGACGCAACATCCGCCCCCGTCATCACACAACAGGCATTGAGGACCATGAAGCGCGCACATCTCACCATCGACCCCCACTTCGTCGTCGGCCCGGTCAATCGCCGGCTCTTCGGCTCCTTCGTGGAGCACCTGGGCCGATGCGTATACGACGGCATCTACGAGCCGAGCCATCCGAGTGCCGACGATGAGGGCTATCGCACCGACGTCATCGACCTCGTGCGCGAACTGGGGGTCTCCACCATTCGCTATCCCGGCGGGAACTTCGTCTCGGGGTACCGGTGGGAGGACGGCGTCGGACCTCGCGATCAGCGGCCACGCCGACTCGACCTCGCGTGGCACTCCACCGAGACGAACGAGGTCGGGCTCGACGAGTTCACGTCGTGGCTGCGGAAGGTCGGGAGCGATCTGATGTACGCGGTGAATCTCGGCACCCGCGGCGTGCAGGACGCGCTCGACGTGCTCGAGTACGCCAACATCCGGTCGGGCACCGCCCTCAGCGACCGGCGCATCGCCAACGGCACGGGCGACCCGCACGACATCCGCATGTGGTGCCTCGGGAACGAGATGGACGGGCCATGGCAACTCGGTCACGGGACGGCCGCGGACTACGCCCAACTGGCGTCGAAGACCGCGCGGGCGATGCGCCAGGTCGACCCCGACCTCGAGCTCGTCGTCTGCGGGAGCTCGAGCGCCCACATGCCGTCGTTCGGCGAGTGGGAGCGCGTCGTGCTCGAGCAGACCTACGACGATGTCGACTACATCTCGTGCCACGCGTATTACGAGCCGAAGAACGGCGATTATGCGAGCTTCCTCGCGTCGGCCGTCGACATGGACCGCTTCATCGACTCCGTCGCGGCCACGGCCGACCACGTGAAGGCGGTCCGCGGCAGCGAGAAGACGATGTACATCTCGTTCGACGAATGGAACGTCTGGTACCAGTCCCGGTACAACGAGGTCGACAAGATCACCGACGTCCACGACTGGCCGGTCGCTCCGCGGCTGCTCGAGGACGCCTACTCGGTCGTGGACGCGGTCGTCTTCGGCAGTCTCCTGATCTCGCTCATCCGCCACGCCGATCGCGTCACCTCGGCCTCGTTGGCGCAGCTCGTCAACGTGATCGCGCCGATCATGACGGAGCCTGGCGGCCCGGCGTGGCGGCAGACGACGTTCTTCCCCTTCTCGGTGACGTCCGCGCTCGCACGTGGAGTCACCCTGGAGCTCAAGCTCGACTGCCCGACCGCCCGAACCGATCTCTACGGCGACGTGCCGATCGTCGACGCCGTGGCGACCCACGATCCCGACACCGGCGCGACCGCCGTGTTCCTCGTGAACCGCAGCCTCCACGAGGAGGTGTCGATCGACATCGACACGAGTATCCTCGGCGACGTCGCGATCGAGTCGTTCCGCACCCTCCACGACGACGACATCCACGCCGTCAACACGCTCGCCGCCCAGGACCGCGTGTCGCTCCGTGACAACGACTCCGCGCGAGTGAACGAGGGTGTCGTGACGGTGACGCTGCCGCCGGTCTCGTGGTCCGCGCTCACGCTCGCATGACCGGGACATCCGTCATGGAACAGGAGATCCTGCGGGTCGAGGGCACCCGCATCATGGCGGGGGCCACCCCGGTACTGCTGCGGGGCTTCGGGCTCGGCGGTTGGATGAACATGGAGAACTTCATCACCGGATACCCCGGCACCGAGTCGCAGCAGCGACGGGCGCTGCGGCGGGTGCTGGGTGACGAGGGATACACCCGGTTCTTCGATCGGTTCCTCTCGGTGTTCTTCACCGACGAGGATGCCGCCTTCCTCCGCGGCCTCAGTCTGAATTCGTTGCGCGTGCCGTTCAACTACCGGCACTTCGAGGATGACGATGCTCCGTTCGTGATCAAGGAGGAGGGCTTCCGACTCCTGGACACGGTCATCGACAGCTGCGCACGGTATGGGATCTACACCATCCTCGACCTCCATGCGCTTCCCGGTGCCCAGAACCAGCACTGGCACAGCGACAACCCGACCCAGTGGGCCCAGTTCTGGAGCCAGCGACAGTTCCAGGACCGTGTGGTGAACCTCTGGGAGCACGTGGCCGAGCGCTACAAGGACAACCCGTGGGTCGCGGGCTACAACCCCGTGAACGAGCCTGCCGACGCCCACGGCGACGGCATCCGACCGTTCTACGAGCGTCTCGAGGCGGCGATCCGCGCGGTGGACCCGCGACACATCCTGTTCCTCGACGGCAACCGCTATTCGACGCAATTCGACCAGCTGGGCGACCCCATGCCGAACTGCGTCTACACGGCCCATGACTACGCGCTTCCGGGGTTCGTCGACGGCGGGCCGTACCCCGGGGAGAGTCGGGGCAAGTTCGTCGATCGCGATGTCGTCGAGGAGACGTTCCTCGAGCGCACGGCCTACATGCGGGAGACGGGCACTCCGATCTGGGTGGGCGAGTTCGGACCGGTCTACACGGGAGATCCCGCCCGTGACGCGCAGCGCTATCGACTGCTGCAGGACCAGCTCGAGATCTACCGGCGGCATGAGGCGAGCTGGGCCCTGTGGACGTACAAGGACATCGGTCTGCAGGGAGTCGTCCACGCGGACCCGGATTCGGCATACCTTCGTCGGATCGCACCCGTGATCGAGAAGAAGGCTCGGCTCGGCGTGGACTCGTGGGGCTCCACCGACGCCGGTGTCCGCGACATCCTCGAGCCGGTCGAAGCGCTCTTCCGCACCGAGTTCCCCGAGTTCCAGCCGTACCCCTGGGGAGCCCATCGCTGGATCCACGGCCACATCCGCCATGTGATGCTGGCGGAGGCGATGGTCGACGAATTCGCGCGCGCGTTCGAGGGCGTGCAGCCCGATGAGGCGGAGCGCCTCGCCGATGCGTTCGCGTTCCGTGAGAGCCGCGTGCGGGAGCCGCTGGCCGGTCTGCTGAGGGATTCCGTCTCGGCTGGATGACAGGCTTCCGGCGTGAATACAACGTTGGAAATCAATCCTTGACAAGTGCTCGCGGTTTCGAGCAGCATGAACGCGAGGTCGATTTACGACGTTGTAAATTCCACGTTCCGCCTTGCGCGTCGGTGTCAGACCTCGCTTCGGCCAGCCGCACGGCTGGCTTCTCCGTGGTGTTCCACCCCGCGTCCCGTTCAGTCGGGACCGAGTTGAGAGGAAGTAAGGATCGATGGAGATCACTGCACTGGAGCGCCGGCCGCGGCGTTCCCTCCGATGGCGCCGATCGGCGTCCATACTCGCGGCGATGGCCGTCGTCGCGAGCACCCTCATGGCGACACAGCCTGCTGCGGCCGAGGACCCATGGCTCACGCAGCTCGACGACGGCTACATCCGCTTCACCATTCCCGCCGCCGCCGTCGAAGCCGCGGTCGGGCCCGTGTCCCAGGTGGTCGTGGAAGGCAACTTCGCGCCGTCCGCCAACTGGGGCCAGATCGGGCTCTCACGCAGTGGTGCCAACTGGTCGACCACCTTCGGGCCGCTCGCCCCGGGCCTGTACTACTACCAGGTCACCGGCGACGACTCGAAGGTCCTGAAGGATCCGACCAATCCGACGACGGTCGCCTCGGAACCGGAGTGGAGCACGTTCTTCGTTCCCGGCGACTCGGCGGCGCTGCTGGCCGACGCCCCGGAGGCCGCCGGCACCGTCGAGACGCTGGCCTATCACAGCGACGTCGCGGGCGAGGAGCGCTCGGCCCTGGTGTGGACGCCCCCGGGATACCGCACCAACGGCAAGCCGTACCCCGTCCTGTACCTCCAGCATGGCGGCGGGCAGGGATATCGGGACTGGACCGAGGTCGGTCGGGCTGAGCAGATCCTCGACAACCTGAGTCTGTCCGGTGCGCTCGCCGACATGGTCGTCGTCATGGGCGACGGCAACGTGCCCGATTTCACCACCGAGCTGCTCGAGAACCTGATCCCTGCGGTCCGCGACGCCTACCACGTCTCGAACGCCAAGAAGGATCGGGCGCTGGCGGGCCTGTCCATGGGCGGCGTGCAGGCGTTCCGGGTGTTGCGCGACCACCCCGGCGAGTTCGCCTACGTGGGCGTCTTCGGCGCCGGTCCCAGCCGCTTCGGCGACATCACGGATGTCCCGGTCGCGGAGATCAACGACCTCACCACGTTGTTCCGCCTCTACGTCGGAAACAAGACGGATATCGCCTACAACGACGCCTTCGATTCGATGGCGCAGTTCGACGCACTGGGCCTCGAGTACCAGTTCGACGGCGTGAACCCCGACAACGGCCACAACTGGGATGCGTGGCAGGAGAACCTGGTCGACTTCGCACCGCGGCTGTTCCATGGTCCGAAGGAGACCGGAGACCCCGGCTTCAGCGAGGGCCACACGGCCCTCGAGGCACGCTTCGAGCCGCCGGCCGAGGGCACGACGCCCACGCCGTGGATCACCGACGACGGGTTCGTCACCTTCGAGACCACGACGGACTTCGCGGATGCCGACTACGTCTCGGTCTGGGCCAACTGGGGCCCGGGAGGCAGCTGGGTTCGCGTCGAGATGAACAAGGTCGGCGATCGTTGGCGGGCCACCGTCGGGCCGCTGGACCCCTGGTCGTACTACTACCGGCTGATCGTCGACCGGGTGTCGACCAAGGACACCTCCAACCCGACGAAGGTCACCTCGGAGCCGGCGTGGAGCACGTTCTTCATCGAGGGTGAGGAGTCGCGGTTGCTCGCCGATGTTCTGGAAGGCGAGGGTGGGACGCTGGACGTGCTGACGTACCAGAGTGCCGTCGTAGGCCAGGAGCGGAGCGCGTACGTCTGGACGCCGCCGGGGTACGACCCCGATCGCGCCGAGCCCTATCCGCTGTTCGTGTTGAATCACGGCGGCGGGCAGAGCTGGACCGACTGGGTCGAGGTGGGTCGTGCGAAGCAGATCCTCGACAACCTCACCCGGGACGGTGAGGCGGAGCCGATGATCGTCGTCATGCCGAACGGCAACGTGTCGAACTTCAACGCGGAGGTCCTGGGCAGCCTGCTCCCGGCAGCGGAGGCGAGGTACCACCTCAGCACCGATCCGGCGCAACGTGCGATGGCGGGGCTGTCCGCCGGTGGTGCGCGCACGGCCGGGATGCTCAAGGCGAACCCGGGTGCGTTCGCGTACATCGGGCTGTTCTCCGCCGGGTTCGGCTCGACCGCCGGACTCGATGTCGAGGCGATCAACGCAGGCACCGACCTGCTGCGCATGTACATCGGCGACATCACCGACTTCGTCTACCCGGGGGCGATGAACTCCATGGCGCAGATGGAGGCGGCCGGCATCGAGTTCGAGTTCGACGGGATCACCATGGGCCCGCACGGTTGGGACCCGTGGCAGAAGAACCTGATCGATTTCGCTCCGCGCCTGTTCCACGACGCGCAGTGAGATGAGCCGGCTACGCCGAGTCGACCGGATCCACCGTCGTCGAGCAGCCCGGTGCGGCGATCGCCGGCATCACCATCGCGTTCAGCCTGCTGCCCGCCGCC
>NZ_JBFAVC010000012.1:0-52561 GCF_040679595.1 Agromyces sp. NPDC052230
CTCACCCCCGTCGAGTTTGAGATGATCTACGTGACCGCAGAAGCGGCCTAATCACTGCAAACCCCGAGCGTCAACCAGACCGGGGGCCGACCCTCTGAGGCATGGCTCTCGCACGCAGGAGATGACGTGTCTGTCGGCCAACTTTGGCTGCTCTCATGGAACGGCGAAGCTCTCGCTCTCGGCGTTATTGCCGGCGTGGCAGATACATTCGTACTCGTTTGGCCAGCCACGCTGCCATCGGAACCAAGCTTCCCCCCAGCACTTGCTGTGCCAACCTCGCCGTTGGGCATTGAGGTTTCAGTCTGGCCAACGCGCGAGACCGGGGTCGGTCGGCACCTACTTCATCGCAACTTCGGCGCCTTACTACTCCCTGCAGCAGTCCGGGCGGCAGAGCATGCCCTTGAAGCTGGCGGCCAATTGCCCCTGCAATGGGTGAGTTCCAACATCGAACAAGCGGATCTCGAGAGCGCCAGCGACGCGATGGTGGACCGCTGGGAGTCAATCTGCCTCAACGTTTGGCCCGCGCCGCAGGTCGGTTTCTCGCCGTTGGATCCTGAGAGTCTTCGAAGCGTGGGCGTAGGGGTCGGGGACATATCTCGTTTGCTTAACTTGGGGACTCCGGATGCGGTAATGCTCTTCTCAGGAGAAGCAGCCCCGACCGAACAACAGCTCAACTGCATAGCGGACTGGGCTGATGTCGACCCCTCGACGCTCCTTTCGGCAGGAGGCGATGAGGCTACGACGGCTCTCTTGTCACCAAGCGTGAAAGACGACTTGGTGGCGATCTCGTCCATGTATGGCGTCTCCGAAGCAGAGGCGCGCGCACTGGTGCAGCGAGAGTTCGCACTGGCTGCAAGATCGGATGGCACGATTCCTGCGCGGCTGGGAGCCGCAATTCATAGAACGCTAATGGGGCGGGCGGCCCGATGATGGCAGAGGAATCTTGGTTTCGATCGCACCTGGTAGCCCGCAACTACCGCGCAATCGCAGTTGAACTCGTTCGCTGGGAGGCGGAGCGAGGCCTGGTCTCAATTCCGGCGCTGGGCAACGATCCTGAGCGGGCGCTCGAAGAGCACCCGGAGGTTCGGGTCGAATATGACACTTCGCCGAAGGCTGGATGCTCAGTTTTTGGTTATTATCGGCCGAGCCTCGGCGGTCAGGCGATTATCTTCATCCATCCCGCTCTAACAGCAGAGCGGGATGCGTTCACCATCGTTCACGAATATGGGCATCATGTGCAGCGTCAACATGCGCAATGGGCAAGTGTTCGTCACTCTCTGACAACACGCGAGGGCACCAAGGTGGAAGAAAGGGTGGCCGACGCCTTCGCAGCCGAAGTTCTCATTCCCGCGACGGCGATTGGTGAAGGCTCCCTTACCGCCGCAGCGTTGTCGGAACTCTACAGCGCAGTGCGAGCGTCTCGCGCCGCCGTCGCAATGCGTGCAGCCGAGATCGTCGCAAGCGACGAGCAGGCTACGCTAGTCGTCCTCGATCGTCGTGGCGTTGTAACCTTTGCGCGAGCCTGTGGGGACGACGTATTCGTACCTGCGCGCGGTCGGGTACAGCATGACCTTGCGCTAATGGTGTCCGAAGCGGCTTCGCGTGACGGACGCGCGTCAGGAAGGTTGGCGGGCGGGCTGCAGTTCGCGTCGGGGTGGGCGCAACAGGATCTTCGCGCCGAGGTCGCCCTCGACGAGACCGGGACGTATGCGTTCGGCGTAATTCGCCCCGTGCAGCGTTTCGGACGAAAGCCCGTCTGGGAGCGCGTCGAGTGGGAATGCGCGCGGACTGCCTGCGGACTCGTCTTCGTAGTTGACGAGACCATCGAACACTGTGACCGATGCGACGCCCCCAAATGCCCGGACTGTTCAACGTGCCAATGTGAGCCTCCACAAGCTGCTGTGTGCAATGGGTGCTTCATGGAACTCTCATCGGCGGAACGGGACGATCCTTCCCTCCACGACTGCGTGTGATTCCTGCATCGGGGTTGCGATGTGTGGTGCGATGCGAGTTCGTTGCCTCAGGAGACGCCTGATCGCGACCAGGGCGGCCTTTCCGGAGCGCCCCTACATTCTCTCTACCTAGAAGTCCCAGTCCTCGTCCTCCGTGTTCACGGCCTTGCCGATCACGTACGAGCTCCCCGACCCCGAGAAGAAGTCGTGGTTCTCGTCCGCGTTCGGCGAGAGCGCCGAGAGGATCGCCGGGTTCACGTCGGTGACCGACTTCGGGAACATCGGCTCGTACCCCAAATTCATGAGGGCCTTGTTCGCGTTGTAGTGCAGGAACTTTTTCACGTCTTCGGTCAAGCCGACGCCGTCGTAGAGGTCCTGCGTGTACTGCGCCTCGTTGTCGTAGAGCTCGTAGAGCAGCGAGAACGTGTAGTCCTTGATCTCGTCGCGCTTGGCCTGGTCGACGAGCTCGAGCCCCCGCTGGAACTTGTAGCCGATGTAGTAGCCGTGCACGGCCTCGTCGCGGATGATGAGGCGGATGAGGTCGGCCGTGTTGGTGAGCTTCGCGTGCGACGACCAGTACATCGGCAGGTAGAAGCCAGAGTAGAAGAGGAACGACTCGAGCAGCGTCGAGGCGACCTTGCGCTTCAGGGGCTCGTCGCCACGGTAGTACTCCATGACGATCGCGGCCTTCTTCTGCAGGTTCTCGTTCTCGACCGACCAGCGGAAGGCGTCGTCGATCTCCTTCGTCGAGCTCAGCGTCGAGAAGATCGACGAGTAGCTCTTCGCGTGCACCGACTCCATGAACGCGATGTTGGTGTACACCGCCTCCTCGTGCGGGGTCAGCGAGTCGGGAATCAGCGAGACCGCGCCCACCGTGCCCTGGATCGTGTCGAGCAGCGTGAGTCCCGTGAACACCCGCATCGTGAGGGTCCGCTCCTCAGGCGTGAGGGTGGCCCACGACTGCACGTCGTTCGACAGCGGCACCTTCTCGGGCAGCCAGAAGTTGTTCACGAGGCGGTTCCACACCTCGAGGTCCTTGTCGTCCTGGATGCGGTTCCAGTTGATCGCGTTGACGTGATCGACGAGCTTCAGCTTGCCGCCGGTGTGTGCCGGGTCGTTCTGGGCCGAGTTGACCGGGTCAGTGAGGGTCATCCGTCTAATCCTTCGTTCGAGACATCCGAAAGTGAGAAATACTCACTAGAGCGTGCAGCTGACGCACATATCGAGCTCCGTGCCCTCGAGGGCCATCTGCCGGAGGCGGATGTAGTAGATCGTCTTGATCCCCTTCTTCCACGCGTAGATCTGCGCCTTGTTGATGTCGCGGGTCGTCGCCGTGTCCTTGAAGAAGAGCGTGAGCGAGAGGCCCTGGTCGACGTGCTGCGTCGCCGCGGCGTAGGTGTCGATGACCTTCTCGTAGCCGATCTCGTACGCGTCCTGGTAGTACTCGAGGTTGTCGTTCGTCATGAACGCCGCCGGGTAGTAGACGCGGCCGATCTTGCCTTCCTTGCGGATCTCGATCTTCGACGCGATCGGGTGGATCGAGGCCGTCGAGTTGTTGATGTACGAGATCGAGCCGGTGGGCGGCACCGCCTGCAGGTTCTGGTTGTAGATGCCGTGCTCCTGGATGGAGGCCTTGAGCTCCTGCCAGTCGTGCTGCGTGGGGATGTGCACGCCGGCGTCGGCGAAGAGCTCGGTGACCTTCGCCGTGGCGGGCACCCACGGGGCATCCGTGTACTTGTCGAAGAACTCACCCGACGCATACTTGGAGTCTTCGAAGCCCTCGAAGGTCTCACCGCGCTCGATGGCGATGGTGTTCGACGCACGCAGCGCGTGGAACAGCACCGTGTAGAAGTACATGTTCGTGAAGTCGATGCCCTCTTCGCTGCCATAGAAGATGCGCTCGCGGGCGAGGTAGCCGTGCAGGTTCATCTGGCCGAGCCCGATGGCGTGCGACTTGTCGTTGCCGTCTTCGATCGAACGCACCGACGAGATGTGCGACATGTTCGACACCGCGGTGAGTCCGCGGATCGCCGTCTCGACGCTCTTGCCGAAGTCGGGGCCGTCCATCGTCAGCGCGATGTTCAGCGAACCGAGGTTGCAGCTGATGTCCTTGCCGATCTGGTTGTACGACAGGTCTTCGTTGTACGTGGTCGGCGTGTTCACCTGCAGGATCTCGCTGCAGAGGTTCGACATGTTGATGCGGCCCTTGATGGGGTTGGCCTTGTTCACCGTGTCCTCGAACACGATGTAGGGGTATCCGCTCTCGAACTGGATCTCGGCGAGCGTCTGGAAGAACTGGCGCGCGTTGATCTTCGTCTTCTTGATGCGCGGGTCGTCGACCATGGCGCGGTAGTTCTCGGTGAGCGGCACGTCGCCGAACGGCTTGCCGTAGACGCGCTCGACGTCATACGGCGAGAACAGGTACATGTCCTCGTTGTTCTTCGCGAGCTCGAACGTGATGTCGGGGATGACCACACCGAGCGACAGCGTCTTGATGCGGATCTTCTCATCGGCGTTCTCGCGCTTGGTGTCGAGGAACCGCATGATGTCGGGGTGGTGCGCGCTGAGGTACACGGCGCCGGCGCCCTGGCGAGCGCCGAGCTGGTTGGCGTACGAGAACGAGTCCTCGAGGAGCTTCATCACGGGGATGATGCCCGACGACTGGTTCTCGATCTGCTTGATCGGCGCACCCGACTCGCGGATGTTGCTGAGCGAGAGCGCCACGCCGCCGCCGCGCTTCGACAGCTGCAGCGCCGAGTTGATGCCGCGGGCGATCGACTCCATGTTGTCTTCGATACGCAGCAGGAAGCATGAGACGAGCTCGCCGCGCTGCGCCTTGCCCGTGTTGAGGAAGGTGGGCGTGGCCGGCTGGAAACGGCCGCCGATGATCTCTTCCACCAGGTCGACCGCGAGCTGCTCGTCGCCCTGGGCGAGGCCGAGCGCGGTCATCACCACTCGGTCTTCGAAGCGCTCGAGGTATCGCTTGCCATCGAAGGTCTTCAGCGTGTAGCTCGTGTAGTACTTGAACGCGCCGAGGAAGGTCTCGAAGCGGAACTTCTTCGAGTACGCGAGGTCGTTGAGCTTCTGGATGAACTCGAACGAGTACAGGTCGAGGAGTTCCTTCTCGTAGTACTCCTTCTCGACGAGGTAGTCGAGGCGCTCGCGCAGCGAGTGGAAGAAGACGGTGTTCTGGTTGACGTGCTGCAGGAAGTACTCGCGCGCGGCCTCTTTGTCTTTCTCGAACTGGATCTCGCCGTTGGGCCCATAGAGGTTGAGCATCGCGTTGAGCGAGTGGTAATCCATCGCCACGCTCGTGCGCGGTGCCTCCATGAGCGCTACGCCGTCAGTTGCTGCGTCTGCTGCGGTGCTTGTCGTGACCAAAATGCGTCCAATCCATCGTTGACGGCGCGAACGTCGTCGGGTGTTCCGAATACTTCGAAGCGGTACAGGTGCGGCACCCCGGTCTTCCCGGCGATGATGTCGCCGGCGAGTCCGTAGGCCGTACCGAAGTTGGTGTTGCCCGCGGCGATGACGCCACGGATGAGCGAGCGGTTGTGCGGGTCGTTCAGGAACTTGATGACCTGCTTGGGAACCGCGCCCTTGCCGTCGCCGCCACCGTAGGTGGGAACGACAAGCACGTACGGCTCCTCGACGCGCAGCGGCTCGTCACTCGCGTGCAGCGGGATGCGTGCCGCGGGGCGGCCGAGCTTCTCGATGAAGCGCTCGGTGTTGCCCGAGACGCTCGAGAAGTAGACGAGATTCGTCATGATGCATCCTTCGCCGGGATCCCGCAGTGGTGGGGGTGCTGCCGATCGAGGAGGGGTGTGGTGCGGGGATCGTCTGCGCTGGTGTTGTCCGCCGGCCTGATCTCGAGGACGGTGCCGCTCGAGGTCAGGCCGACGTCGTTCTCAGGCGAGACGCGAGGCGAGCTCGGCGATCTTGTCGGGGCGGAAGCCCGACCAGTGGTCTTCGTCGGTGATGACCACCGGCGCCTGGAGGTAGCCAAGCTCCTTGACCTGCGCGAGGGCATGTTCGTCGGACGTGACGTCGAGCACTTCGTACTCGATGCCCTTGCTGTCGAGCGCCCGGTACGTGGCGTTGCACTGGACGCAGGAAGGCTTGGTGTAGACCGTGACCGTCATGGTTTCCCCTCGTTGTTCTCGAGCTCGGAGGAGCCCGCCCCCGGTGTTGCTGATTCGCTTCTTCAATACTACATCTAGTGGCTGCGGAACTGAACGGCCACAACATGATGTAGTTACATCCGTGTAGTTATCCACCGGTCTTTCCACCGGTTGTGGATGACGGATGTCGCGGCGATCGGCGGATTCTCGCGAATGACACCCGTGTTATCCACAGCCTGTGAGATCGCGATCTCGTTGGCCTGTGGACGGATGTCGGGCGTGTCGCGGCGTGTCGCACGGATGCCGCTGCACGAACCCTTGGGGCGAAGCGCCCCACCGACCCCTACATATGGTGTTGTGACCTCAACCCTGCCACCACCCACTGACATCGGCGGGCGGCCGAGCGCGTGTCGGAGCGGCGGGTGGATGCCCCAGATCGGGGGCCGCGGCATCCGCTCGCGAGGCTCGACGTCTGGAGGGATGTCGGGCGACGCGCGTAGCCTGTGGGCGAGGCAAGGGGGCCACATGAGCGAGTTCGTGACATCCGCCGACGGCACGCGCATCGCGTACGACGTCGAGGGCGCGGGGCCGCCGGTGATCCTCGTCGGCGGTGCGATGCAGTTCCGCGGGTTCGACCCCGTGACGGTCGAGATGGCGCACCACCTCGCCGAGCACGGGTTCACCGTCGTCAACTACGACCGCCGCGGGCGCGGCGAGAGCCCGGCGGATGCCCCGATCACCCTCGCCCAGACGATCGACGACCTGCGCGCACTCACCGACGAGCTCACCGAGGGCGCCGACGACGCGGTCGCGCTGTTCGGCAACTCCTCGGGCGGGTCGATCGCGCTCGCGGCCGCGGCGGCGGGACTGCCGGTGTCGAAGCTCGTGTTCTTCGAGGTGCCGCTCGACCCCGAGGAAGGCCACGAGGGCGGCGTGTTCCTCGAGGAGCTCCGCGAACGCATCGCAGCCGGCGACCGTGAGGGCACGCTCGAGGTCTACATGGCCGACATGCCGCCCGAGTGGCTCGAGGGCGCAAAGCAGAGCCCGGCCTGGCAGACGATGCTCGACATCGCACCGAGCCTCGAGCCCGACGCCGAATCGCTCGCCTGGACGCAGTCCGCGCCGCGCGCCGAGCTCTTCGCGGGCATCGTGCAGCCGACGCTCGCGCTGGTGGGCGACGAGACGCTGCCCATCATGACGTCGGCCGCGGCATCCCTCGTCGACACCATGCCGAACGCCGAGACCCGCACCATCGCGGCCGCCGAGCATCGGTGGGAGCCGCGCACCATGGCGCTCGCGATCGCCGGGTTCCTCGTCGACTGAGCAACTGAGCGGATGCCACGGAGACGGGCCACCCGGCGATCAACCATTACTTGACGCGTGCCCATATGGGTATATGATCGTCACCATGGCACGAGCAGCGACGACGTCGGACGTCTTCAACGCGATCGCCGAGCCGCGGCGCCGGGAGATCCTGGTGCTGCTGCGGGCGGGTGAGCGGCCGGTGACCGAGTTGGCCCAGGAGTTGGGGATACCCCAGCCGGGGGCGTCCAAGCACCTGCGTGTGCTTCGGGAGGTCGGGCTGGTGCGAGACCGCAAGGCAGGCAAGCAGCGGCTGTACGGCCTCGACGCCCGCGGGCTGCGAGCGGTTCACGAGTGGACCGGCGGGTTCGAGCGGTTCTGGAGCGAGAGCTTCGACCGGCTCGACGCGTATGTGCAAGAGCTGAAGCAGGAACGACAAGAGGAGAACTGATGGGTACGACGGAACGAGGAGCACTGGCGCAGCCCGCCACGGCCGACCGGGAGATCGTCATCTCTCGAGTCATCGACGCCCCACGTGAGCTGGTGTTCGAGGCGTTCACGGAGGTACGGCACCTGTCGCAGTGGTGGGGGCCGGAGGGATTCACCACGACCACGCGGTCGTTCGAGTTCCGCGTCGGCGGCGACTGGGACTTCGTGATGCACGGACCCGACGGGACGGACTACCAGGAGTGGATCACCTGGACTGAGATCACCCCACCCGAGCGGATCGCGATGCTGCACGGTGAGTCACGGGACGACCCGGACGCCTTCGAGTCGGTCTTGACGTTCGAGCGCGACGGCGCGACGACCCGGCTCGAGATGCGCACGCTGTTCCCCACGAAGGAACTGCGCGACGAGGCGGTCGAGAAGTACCACGCGATCGAGGGCGGCCGGCAGACCCTGGCCAACCTGGCTGCGTACGTCGCCGAGCTCGCTCGGACGGGAGCGGACGACTGATGGCCGGCAAGGTGTTCTTCAGCGTGACGATGTCGCTCGACGGGTTCATCGCGCCGGGCTCTGCCGGGGAACTGATGGGGCAGCAGTGGATGGAACTGCAGCGGTGGGCATTCCGGCAGCGCTTCTTCCGCGAGAACCTGAAGCTCGGCACGGGCGGCGAGGACGGGCGCGACAACGACATCGCGAGAGAGACGTTCGAGCGCACCGGCGCGAGCGTCATGGGCAAGCGCATGTTCGACGCCGGAGAGCAGATGTGGCCCGAGGAGGCGCCGTTCCACACGCCGGTCTTCGTCGTCACGCACGAACAGCGTGACCCCTGGGAGCGGCCGGGCGGGACCACCTTCCACTTCGTCAACGATGGCATCGAGTCGGCGCTCGACCAGGCCCGCGAGGCCGCCGGCGACCGCGACGTCCGCATCGCGGGCGGCGGGGCGACGATCCTGGAGTACGTGAACGCCGGCCTGGTCGACGAGTTCTCGATCGCGCTCTCACCCGTGCTGTTCGGCGCCGGAATCCGCCTGTTCGAGGGCGTGGACGCGGGCCGCGTGGCACTGGAGCAGGTCCGCGCGGAACCTTCGCCGATGGTGACGCACGTCACGTACGCCGTGCGGCAGCGGTAGCCGCGGAGGCGGCGCACGCCTCAGCGCCCGAGCGCCACCCGGTCGCGGCTCGGCGCCGCCGTGCTCGTGCGCACCACGAGGTCGGGCACCCGCGGCGGCGGCATCAGCCGCTCGTCGTCGCCGAGCACGGCGAGCACGCCGGCCATCGCGTCACGGCCGAGCGCGTCGAAGTCCTGGCGCACGGTCGTGAGCGGCGGGGCGAAGTACTCCGCCTCGGGGATGTCGTCGAAGCCGACCACGCTCACGTCGCCGGGCACCGAGAGCCCCGCCTCGGTGAGCGCATGCATGACGCCCAGCGCCATCTGGTCGTTCGACACGAACACGGCGGTCATCTCGGCGTCGCGAGCCAGGGCGCGGCCGTGCACGTAGCCGCTCCCGGGCGACCAGTCCCCCACGAGTGGTTGGCCGGCGGGCAGGTCGAGCTCGGCGAGCGCGGCCGTCCAACCTCGCACGCGTTCCGCACCGTCCATCGAGTTGGCGGGGCCGCTGACATGGCGGATCTCGCGATGCCCGAGCCCGATGAGGTGCTCGACGGCGAGTCGGGCCCCCGCGTACTGGTCGAGCCAGACGCGGTGCATCTCGCCGCGATCCTCGGACGCGACGGCCACGATCGGCACGCCGAGCTCGATCCCGTCGAGCGCGTCGAGCGCCTCCCGTTGCGCGGCGATGAGCACGATGGCCTCGACGTTCTGGCGCACGAGGAGCTCGGCCGCCGAACGCAGGCTCGGGGCATCCGTCTCGAGCATGCTCGCCGTGATGACCGCATAGCGAGCGTCACGCGCGGCCTCGTTGAAGTGCAGGGCCGTCGACGACGGGCCGTAGTCGGGGGCGCCGGTGACGATGAGGCCGAGCGTGCGGGTGCGGCGGGTGACGAGGGCCCGGGCCGCGGGCGACGGCACGTACCGCAGCTGCTTGATCGCCTGCTCGACGCGCGCACGCGTCGCGGGCCGCACGTTCGGCAGGTCGTTGAGCACGCGCGAGACGGTCTGGTGCGACACGCCGGCCAACCTTGCGACGTCGAAGATCGTCGCGACCCGCGCCTTGTCGTCTCGGTCGCCCACTCGCGCCGCGCTCCTGTCTCGCGCCGCCGGCGCGATCGTTCCCCGTCGATTATCCCGCCCGGCGATGCTCCGGCCCGGCAGGCTCAGCTCCGAAGCCTCAGCGCCGCCTGGCCGTGAGCACCTTCTGCAGGATGATGAAGACGAGCAGCAGCACGCCGATGAAGATCCTCGTCCACCACGACGACAGCGTGCCCTCGAACGTGATGATCGTCTGGATCACGCCGAGCACCAGCACGCCGAGCACCGACCCGAGCACGAACCCGTAGCCGCCGGTGAGCAGCGTGCCGCCGATGACGACCGCGGCGATCGCGTCGAGCTCGGTGCCGATCGCCGTGAGCGGGTAGCCCGAGAGCGTGTAGAAGGTGAACAGCACGCCCGCGAGGCCCGAGCAGAAGCCCGAGATCACGTAGACGAGCACCTTCGTGCGTGCCACCGGCAGGCCCATCAGCAGACCGGATGTCTCGCCGCCGCCGATCGCGTACACGGTGCGCCCGAAGCGCGTCGCGTGCAGCACCCACACGGCGAGCGCGACGACGACGAGCGCGATGATGACGCTCGGCGTGATCGACAGGCCGCCGCCGAGCGGGATGCGCGCGACGGCGAGCTGCACGAACGTCGGATCGGTGATCGAGATCGAGCTCTGGCTGATCACGTAGCAGAGGCCGCGCGCGAGGAACATCGCCGCGAGCGTCGCGATGAACGGCTGCACCTTGAACACGTGGATCATGAGGCCCACGAGCAGGCCGAGCACGCTCGTGAGCACCAGGATGAGCGGGATGACCGTCGCCGGCGACCAGCCCGACTGCAGCAGGCTCGCCGCGATCATGCCGCTCAGCGCCACGACCGCACCCACCGAGAGGTCGATGCCGCCCGTGAGGATCACGAACGTCATGCCCACCGCGAGCACGATGAGGTACGAGTTGTCGACGAGCAGGTTGAGGAACACCTGCCCCGAGAAGAACCCGCGGTAGCGCACGCCGCCGATGACGAACACGGCGACGAAGAGCACCGCGGTCACCATGACCGGGCCGTACTTCGGGCTGGTCATCAGGTTCCGGATGCCGCTGCCGAGGTTGCGGCCGGATGCCCCGGGGCCGGTGCCGCTGCCGCGCCGACCCCTGCCCGGGCCCGCGGGCTGCTCCGGCCTGGCCGGAGCCTCGATGAGCTTCGTCATGACGCCGCCACCCCCTTGCCGGCGCGCACGGCGAGCCTTCGTCGGAACCCGCTGAACGCGTCGGCCGTGGTCGGCGACTGCAGCAGGCACACGACGGTCACGACCGCGGCCTTGAACACCATCGTCGCGATCGGCGGGATGCCGACCGTGTACACCGTGGTCACGAGCGTCTGGATCACGAGCGCTCCGACGAGCGTGCCGAGCAGCGAGTACCGGCCGCCGGCGAGCGAGGTGCCACCGATCACGACCGCGAGGATCGCGTCGAGCTCGATGAACAGGCCCGTGTTGTTCGCATCCGCAGCGGCCGTATTGGCGGTGAGGATGAGCCCGGCGATCGCCGCGCAGAACGCGCAGAACGTGTACACGACGAAGAGCAACCCTCGCGCCCGCACGCCCGACTGGCGGCTCGCCTCGGGGTTGATGCCGACCGACTCGATGAACATGCCGAGTGCCGTGCGCCGGGTGATGAGCGCGGCCACGCCGAAGACCACCGCGGCGATGATCACCGCGATCGGCACGCCGAGCCAGAAGCCCGAGCCGAGGAACTTGAACGGCGGACTGTTCACGGTGAGGATCTGCCCCTCGGTGATGAGCATCGCCACGCCCCGGCCCGCCGTCATCAGGATGAGGGTCGCGATGATCGGCTGGATGCCGATGACCGCCACGAGGAATCCGTTCCACACGCCGAGCACGAGCGAGATGAGGAGCGCGACCGTCACCGCCGTGGCGACCGTGGCGAGGCTGCCGGGCTCGGGCGATCCGAGGATGATCGAGCACGCCACCGCCCCCGAGATCGCCGCGACCGCGCCGACCGAGAGGTCGATGCCGCGCGTGGCGATCACGAGCGTCATGCCCACCGCGATGATGAGCGTCGGCGCGCCGTTGCGCAGGATGTCGATGAGGCTGCCGAACAGATGCCCGTCGCGCACGCTGACCGTGAAGAATCCGGGGAACGCGACCAGGTTGATCACGAGCAGCACCACGAGCATCACGACCGGCCAGAACAGCCGGTGCGCGACGATGCGGGCGAGCAGGGCGCTCATCGGGCGCCTCCTTCGATGGTGGGGTTGGTGGGGTCGGTGGGTGGTTGCGAGCGATCGTGCCCTGAGCCCGTCGAAGGGCCGGCTGCCGCGACGGATGCCCCGGCTGCGACATCCGGAACCGGCTCGTCGCTCTCGACCGAGCCGTCGGCGATGAGCGCGAGGAGCGAGTCGACGGTGAGCCCGTCGTTCTCGAGGTCGGCGACCACGTGCCGATCGCGGAGCACCACGATGCGATGGCTGAGGCGCAGCACCTCCTCGAGCTCGGCCGAGATGAACAGCACGCTCATGCCGTTCTCGGCGAGGTTGAAGACGAGCTTCTGGATCTCGGCCTTCGCGCCGATGTCGATGCCGCGCGTCGGCTCGTCGAGGATGAGGAGCCGGGGTGCGATGGCCAGCCACCGGGCGAGCAGCACCTTCTGCTGGTTGCCGCCCGACAGGTTGCGCACGAGCGCGTCGGGATTGCCCGGGCGGATGTTGAGGGCCTGGATGTAGCTCTGCGCGAGCTCGTCCTGCCGCTTCTTCGGGATCGGCCGGAACCAGCCGCGGTCGGCCTGCAGGGCGAGCACGATGTTGTCGCGCACCGTGAGGTCGCCGACGACGCCCTCGTCGCGGCGGTTCTCCGACGAGAATGCGATGCGATGCGAGATGGCCTGGCGCGGGGTGCGGAGCTTCGTCGGCGTGCCGCCGATGGTGAGCTCGCCCGTGTCGGCCCGGTCGATGCCGCCGAGGAGCCGGGCGAACTCGGTGCGGCCCGATCCGAGCAGGCCCGCGAGGCCCACGACCTCGCCCGCCGCGATCGGCAGGTCGGCCGGATTGATGGCACCGCGACGCCCGAGCCCTGCCGCATTCACGAACACCGCGGCATCCGAGTCGTCGACGACGACCGAGCGGGCGCGCTGCTCGAGGTCGTCGAGTGTGGTGAGCTCCTTGCCGATCATCTTCTGCACGAGGTCGATGCGCAGCAGCTCGTCGACGAGGTACTCCCCCACGAGCTTGCCGTTGCGCAGCACCGTGAGGCGGTCGCAGATCTCGTAGACCTGGTCGAGGAAGTGCGAGACGAAGAGGATCGCGACGCCCTGCTCCTTGAGCGAGCGGATGACGCGGAAGAGTTCGGCGACCTCGTCGGCGTCGAGGCTCGAGGTGGGTTCGTCGAGGATGAGCACCTTCGCCTGCACGTCGATCGCACGCGCGATGGCGACCAGCTGCTGCACGGCGAGCGAATGGTCGCCGAGGAGCGAGCCCGGATCGATGTCGAGGTTGAGGCCCGCGAGCAGCTCGGTCGCGCGTCGGCGCATCGCGCGCCAGTCGATCGAGCCGAACCGGCGCGGCTCACGGCCGAGCATGATGTTCTCGGCGACCGACAGGTTCGGCAGGAGGTTCACCTCCTGGTACACCGTCGAGATCCCGGCGGCCTGCGCCTGCGCCGGCCCCGAGAACGACACCCGGTCGCCCGCGAGCGTGATCGTGCCGGCGTCGATGCCGTAGACGCCCGTGAGCGCCTTGATGAGCGTGGACTTGCCGGCGCCGTTCTCGCCCATGAGCGAGTGCACCTCGCCGGGGAACATCCGGAAGTCGACGCCGTCGAGCGCCTTCACGCCCGGGAAGCTGATCGAGATGTCTCGCATCTCGACGACCGGGGTTGGGGGTGCCTGGTTCACGTGTCTCTCCATCGAGCTGGTGGTGCTGCGTATCGCGGGTGGAGCCCGGGTTCGGACCTCGGAGGCGGGTGCGCGGCATGGACGACCGCGCACCCGCCGAGGCGTTCGGTAAGCGGATGCCGCAGCCGCGACATCCGCTCACCGGAACTCAGTACTGGCGGTCGGGAAGCGCCTCGATCGCCTGCTCCTGCGTGAAGGTGGTCTCCTCGGTGATGATGCGCTTCTGGGGAGTCTCACCGTCGTTGACCTGCTTGATGATCTCGATCAGCTGCTTGCCGAGCAAGGGCGAGCACTCGACGATGAAGTTGATCTTGCCATCGGCGAGGGCCTGCATGCCGTCCTTCACCGCGTCGACCGTGACGATCTTGATGTCGACGCCGGGCTTCAGGCCCGCCGCCTCGATCGCCTCGATCGCGCCGAGGCCCATGTCGTCGTTGTGGGCGTAGATCAGGTCGACGCCCGGGTTCGACTTCAGGAGCGCCTCGGTGACCTGCTTGCCGCCGGCGCGAGTGAAGTCGCCGGTCTGGCTGGCGACCACCTCGAGGTTCGGGTTGTCGGCGATGACCTCGGCGAAGCCCTCGGCACGGTCGATCGCGGGAGCCGCACCCGTGGTGCCCTCGAGCTGGATGATCTCGACCGGCTCGGTGGTGTCGGCGTACTCGTCGAGCACCCACTGACCGGCCTTCTTGCCCTCCTCCACGAAGTCGGAGCCGAGGAACGACACGTAGAGCGATTCGTCCTTCGAGTCGACCGCGCGGTCGGTGAGCACCACGGGGATGCCCGCGGCCTTCGCCTCGTTGAGCACGGCGTCCCACCCGGTCTCGACGACCGGCGAGAAGGCGATCACATCGACCTGCTGCTGGATGTACGAGCGGATCGCCTTGATCTGGTTCTCCTGCTTCTGCTGGGCGTCGGAGAACTTCAGCTCGATGCCGGCGTCCTTGAACGCGGCCTGGATGTCCTTCGTGTTGGCGGTGCGCCAGCCGCTCTCCGCGCCGACCTGCGCGAATCCGACGACGAGTTCGTCGAGGGGCTTGGGGCCCTCGGCGGCACCGCCGCCCTCGCTTGCGCAACCGGCCAGGGCGACGAGCATCGCGCCGGCCGCGGCGAGTCCGATGAGCTTCTTCATCAGGGGTGAACCTCCTTGTTCAGTGGGGCCGGCGGAGTGCTGCTTGCTGGGATTCCTGGTGCGCCGGGCAGTCAGTTCGTCGTGGCTGCACTCGGATGTTAGCGCTCACTTGTGAGCGCTCACAAGTGTGAATTCCGAGCCAGTCGTCCCGATTCTGCCGACGCTTCGCTGCGCCACATCGGCGCCCTCCGCGCCAGTCGAAGTGGCGCAGCGGGCGCGCTCGCGGCGCGCAGCCGAGGGGGTCGACTGCACCGGCGTCCGCATACGGCGCCGCCCCCGACTCGGCGGCTGCGGCGCGAGCTCAGCCCTTGGCGGCCTTCGCGGCGGCCTTCGCCGCCTGCTTCGTGGCCCGCACCTTGGCGAGCGATTCGGGGTCGACGATGTCGGCGACCGAGCGGAACCCCTCTTCGCCGTAATGCCCGGCGGCCTCGCGCCATCCGGGCGCCTCGAGTCCGCACTGCTTGCCGAGCAGCGCCAGGAAGATCTTCGCCTTCTGCTCGCCGAAGCCCGGCAGCGCCTTGAGTCGCTTGAGCACCTCGGCGCCGTCGGGGTCGCCCTGCGTCCAGATGGCGGATGCCTCGCCACCCCACTCGTCGCGCACGGCCGCGGCGAGCGCCTGCACGCGACCGGCCATCGAGCCGGGGTATCGATGCACCGCCGGCGTCTGCTTGAACACCTCGACGAACGCGTCAGGGTCGTGCGCCGCGATCGCCGCGGGCTCGATCGATCCCGTGCGCTCGCGGATCTTCTCGGGACCCGCGAATGCGGTCTCCATCGCGACCTGCTGGTCGAGCAGCATGCCGACGAGCAGCGCGAACGCGTCGTCGCTCAGGAGCTGATCGGCTGCGGGGTCCCCGGTGATGTGCAGTGCCATGCGTCCCATCCTCGCACCCGGGGACGCCCCTGCTACAGGGCGACGGGCCGGATCTCCCGCAGCCGAGGCAGCACGTCGTCGGCAATGCGACCGACGAAGCCGACGGGATCGGGCTGCTGTACCCGGACCTGGATGTGCTGGATGCCCAACTCGGCGAGGATTTCGGCGTGGCGCAGGAATCCGTCGGGATCCGCCGCCGGGTCGAGCGGCCCGCCCTGGGCGGTGATGCGGATGTCCCGGATGTCACGCCCCTCGCGCTCGCAGTGCGCGCGCAGCACGTCGATCTTGTGCCGGATCTCGTCGGGCTCGGTCACGTTGACGTTCCACACGTCCGCGTACTTCGCGACGAGGCGGAGCGTCTTCCGTTCCCCGGTCCCGCCGATGAGGACGGGCGGATGCGGCCGGCCGAGGGCACGGGGGCGATTGAGGGTCTCGGCGAGCCGGTAGTGGGTGCCTTCGAACACGCCGTCGTCGTCGCTCCACATCTGCAGGCAGATGCGCAGCGTCTCCTCGAGGCGTTCGAACCGCTCTGCCAGCGACGGGAACGGCACGCCGAGGCCGAGGTGCTCGCGCTCGTACCAGGCCGCACCGATGCCGAGCCAGGCCCGCCCGCCCGACAGCACATCGAGCGTGGTGACTGCCTTCGCGAGCAGCGCCGGATGCCGGTACGTGACCCCGGTGACGACCGTCGCGAGCGGGATGTGCATCGTGTGCCCGGCGACGAACCCGAGCGCGGTGTACGCGTCGAGCATCGGGTCCTCCGCTTCGAGCATCTGGTCGATCTGGAAGAAGTGGTCCATGACCGAGAACAGCGCGAGGCCCGCGTCATCCGCCGCCTTGGCCGTCGCCGCGAGGTGCGGAGCGATGGCGGTGTCGCCATCGGGGTGGGTGAAGTTCCAGTAGTGGATGCCGAGGTCCATTGGCGCCTCCGTGTGCGTCGGGTAGGTCGATGCGCGTGGCATCCGGACATGAACTGACCGGATGCTGCGAGATGCTGTCGGTATGCGATCCAGCCGAACGGATCGCCCCGCACACTGTATCGAGGAGCAACTATGGACTGGAAGATCGAGCTCATCTTCGTGCCCGTCACCGACGTCGACCGCGCGAAGGAGTTCTACGTCGAGAAGCTCGGCTTCAACGCCGACCACGACACCACGGTGCACGAGGGCCTGCGCTTCGTGCAGCTCACGCCGCCCGGGTCGGCGTGCTCGATCGCCATCGGCGTGGGACTCGGCAGCATGGTCGAGCCCGGGACGCTCGACGTGATCCAGGTCGTGATCCCCGACGCCGACGCCGCGCTGGCAGAACTTCGCGCCAAGGGCGTGGAAGCCGAGGGCGTCGACGAGCAGGAATGGGGCCGGTTCGTCACGCTGAAGGACCCCGACGGCAACCGCTGGACCCTGCAGCAGTTGCCTGCGTGGGCCGCGGGCGCGCAGGCGAGTTCGGCCGGCTGAGTTGATGCCGCGGCGACTCGCGCCGGTTCGGTAACCGAGCCGCCGCGGCATCCGTCGAATCCTGCGGCGACTCGCGCCGGTTCGGTAACCGAGCCGCCGCGGCATCCGTCGAATCCTGCGGATATACGATCCGACACCCCGGCGTATTCACGCCGCGCGCGGCGCGCCGGATCGTATATCCGCGGTAACGGACGCACCGCGAGCGGATACCGCGGCCCCGCGGGCGGGCCCTACTGCCCGCCCGACCGCCGCTTGTTGTACACGTCGAACGCCACCGCGAGGAGCAGCACGAGACCCTTCACGGCCTGTTGCCACTCGATGCCGATGCCGAGGATCGACATGCCGTTGTTCAGCACGCCGATGATGAGGCCACCGATGATCGCGCCGCCGATGGTGCCGACGCCGCCCTGCACGGCCGCGCCGCCGATGAACGCCGCCGAGATCGCCTCGAGCTCGAAGCCGTCACCGGCCTTCGGCCCGGCGAGGTTCAGGCGCGCGGTGAAGATGAGGCCGGCGAGCGCGGCGAGCACGCCCATGTTGACGAACAGCCAGAAGTCGACACGACGTGTCTTGATGCCCGACAGCTCGGCCGCGTGGCGGTTGCCGCCGATCGCGTAGATGTGGCGGCCGAACACCGTGCGGTTCATCACGATGCCGTACACGAGCACGAGCACGGCGAGGATGATGAGCGTCACCGGGATGCCCTTGTACGACGCGAGCGAGTAGGCGAAGAAGGCGATCGCGGCCGACACGAGCACGAGCTTCGTGACGAACCACACGATGGGCTCGACGTCCTGGCCGTACTTCTGGCGACCCCGGCGGGTGCGGACCTGCTGCACGGCGAGCGCGATGATCGCCAGTGCGCCGACGCCGAGCGTGAGCGGGTCGATATCGAGATCGCCGAACACATCGGAGAGGAAGCCGTTGCCGAGTGCGCGGTACTCGGCGGGGAACGAGCCGATGTTCGCGTTGCCGAGCACGACGAGGGCGAGGCCCCGGAAGATGAGCATGCCGGCCAGCGTCACGATGAACGCGGGTATGCCGACGAAGGCGATCCAGAAGCCCTGCCACACCCCGACGAGCGCACCGACCCCGAGTGAGAGGATGACGGCGAGCCACCACGGCAGCCCCCATTGCACCGCGAACACGCCCGACACGGCTCCGACGAATGCGGCGACCGACCCGACCGAGAGGTCGATGTGGCCGGCGATGATGACCATCACCATGCCGATCGCGAGCACGAGGATGTAGCCGTTCTGCACGACGAGGTTCGAGATGTTCTGCGGGCGCAGCAGGATGCCGTTGGTGAGGAACGAGAACAGCACCACCACCGCGATGAGGGCGATGAAGATGCCGTTCTTGCCGAGGTCGGCGAGCATGTGGCTCAGGCGATCGGTGAACCGGTTCTCGACGGGGTTGATGTTCGCCCCGACGGCCTGCGACTCCGGTGTCTGGGTCGTGTTGGGATTCGACATGATGTCTCCTGGGAATGTGGGTATCCGCGTGGGTCCGCGTGCGCGGGCTAGCGGGGCTTTTCCATGGTCATGAGCTTGAGCATCGCCTCGGGCGTGGCTTCCTCGACGGGGAGCTCACCCGTGATGCGCCCCTCGGAGAGGGCGTAGACGCGGTCGCAGATGCCGAGGAGCTCGGGCAGCTCGGAGGAGATGACGATGATGCCCTTCCCCTGCGCGGCGAGCCGGTTGATGATCGAGTAGATCTCGTACTTCGCACCCACGTCGATGCCGCGGGTGGGCTCATCCAGGATGAGCACGTCGGGGTCGGAGTAGATCCACTTCGACAGCACGACCTTCTGCTGGTTGCCGCCCGAGAGCTTGCCCGTCTTCACCATGACGCTCGGCGCCTTGATGTTCATCGACTTGCGGTACTCGTTGGCGACCGCGTACTCCTCGTTGTCGTGCACGAGGCCGTACTTCTCGAGCTTCTTCAGCGATGCCATCGAGATGTTGCGCTTGATGTCCTCGATGAGGTTGAGGCCGTACGTCTTGCGATCCTCGGTGGCGTAGGCGATGCCGTGCTCGATGGCCTCGGCGACCGTGCGGGTCCTGATCTCCTTGCCCCGGAGGAACACGCGGCCCGAGATTCGGGAGCCGTAGGACTGACCGAACAGGCTCATCGCGAACTCGGTGCGCCCGGCCCCCATGAGCCCGGCGATGCCGACGATCTCACCGGCCCGCACGTTGAGGTTCACGCGGTCGACCATGACCCGCGTCGTGTCCTGCGGATGGTGCGCGGTCCAGTCCTCGACGCGGAGCAGCTCCTCGCCGATGTTCGGCGTGTGGTCGGGGTAGCGGTGCTCGAGGTCGCGACCCACCATGTCCTTGATGATGCGGTCCTCCGTGACATCCTGCTTCGCGATCGTCTCGATCGTCTTGCCGTCGCGGAGCACGGTCACGGAGTCGGCGACCTTCTTGATCTCATTCAGCTTGTGGCTGATGATGATCGACGTGATGCCCTGCCCCTTGAGGTGCAGGATGAGGTCGAGCAAGTGGTCGGAGTCCTCGTCGTTGAGGGCGGCGGTGGGCTCGTCGAGGATGAGGAGCTTCACCTCCTTCGAGAGCGCCTTCGCGATCTCGACCAGCTGCTGCTTGCCCACGCCGATCTCCATGATCTTCGTCGTGGGGTTCTCGCGCAGGCCGACGCGGGCGAGGAGCTTCGCGGCCTCGAAGTTGGTCTTGTTCCAATCGATCAGGCCGCCGCGGCCCCGCTGCTCGTTGTTGAGGAAGATGTTCTCGGCGATCGACAGGTACGGGCTGAGCGCCAGCTCCTGGTGGATGATGACGATGCCCTTGGCCTCGCTGTCGGTGAGGTCCTTGAACTCCACCGTCTCGTTCTCGAAGACGATGTCGCCGTTGTAGGTGCCGTGCGGGTAGACGCCCGAGAGCACCTTCATGAGGGTCGACTTGCCGGCGCCGTTCTCACCGCAGATCGCGTGCACCTCACCGCGCTCGACCGACAGGGTGACGTTCGCGAGCGCCTTGACACCCGGGAACGTCTTCGTGATGCCGCGCATCTCGAGAATGTTGGTGGTCATCCTTGCTCCTGCTTCGTTGCCGGACCGGCCGGACCAGCCGGTGACGGGACCCGCCGGTGGGGGAATCGTAGTCCCCCCACCGGCCGGTCGCGACGATCGACTGGCTAGCCGATCTCCTCTTCGGTCCAGTAGCCGCTGTCGACGAGGACCTGGGTGACGTTGTCCTTGACGACGATCTGCGACTCGAGGAGGTACGAGGGAACGACCTTCACGCCGTTGTCGTAGTCCTCGGTGTTGTTGACCTCGGGCTCCTCATCGTTCAGGATCGCCGTGGCCATGTCGACGGCGACCTCGGCGAGGTTGCGCGTGTCCTTGAAGATGGTGGCGAACTGCTCACCCGAGTTGATCGCCTTGACCGAGTCGAGCTCGGCGTCCTGGCCGGAGATGATCGGCCAGCCCTCGCCGACCGAGTAGCCCGCGTCGGTGAGCGCCGAGATGATGCCGCGCGACAGGCCGTCGTACGGCGAGAGCACCGCGTTGACCGTCGACCCGTCGGAGTACGACGAGGTGAGGAGGTTCTCCATGCGGCTCTGCGCGACCTGGCCGTCCCAGCGGAGGGTTGCGGCCTGCTCGAAGTCGGTCTGGCCCGACTTCACGACGAGGGTGCCCTCGTCGATGTACGGCTGCAGGGTGTCGATCGCGCCGTTCCAGAAGAAGGTGGCGTTGTTGTCGTCGGGCGAACCGGCGAACAGCTCGATGTTGAACGGCCCGGCCGGGGCATCCGCCGCCTTCTCACCCTCGAGGTCGGTGAGCCCGAGCCCGTTGAGGAGCGAGGTGGCCTGCTGCACGCCCACCTTGTAGTTGTCGAACGACGCGTAGTAGTCGACGTTCTCCGACTCGCGGATGAGCCGGTCGTACGCGATGACGGGGATCTCGGCGTCGGCCGCGTCCTGCAGCACCTGCGAGAGCGTGGTGCCGTCGATCGAGGCGATGATGAGCGCCTCGGCACCCTTGGTGATCATGTTCTCGATCTGCGAGACCTGGGTGGGGATGTCGTCCTCGGCGTACTGCAGGTCGACGGTGAAGCCCTGCTCCTCGAGCTGCTCCTTGACGGCGTTGCCGTCCTGGATCCAGCGCTCCGAGCTCTTGGTGGGCATCGCGACGCCGATGAGGCCGCCGTCGCCGCCGCCGTCGCCGCCGCCGCCGGTCGTACCGGCGCACGCGCTGAGCGCGAGCATGGAGCCGGCCGCGAGCGTGGCGAGCAGCACCTTCTTCGTGTTCTTCACGGTGTGTCCTTTCACTGTGTCCATCTGTGTCCGTCAGGACTGTGTCCGTCTGGACGTCGTTGTCTTGGTGACCGTCGGATGGGCGTCGTCCATGAACGCCGATCCCCCGCGGCATCCGAGGGGGTACGGATGCCGCAAGCTGTTGAGTTGTGGTGTGGTCGGCCATTCGGCCGGCCGGGGTGGCGGGCCTCTCGGCCGGCCGGGCTACAGGCCCTGCGCGAGGCGGTGGTAGGCCTGGTTCCAGCGCACCTCGCGCTGGAAGTCGGGGAGGGTGGTCGACTCGTCGATGACGAGGAGCTCCACCTTCGCCATCTCGGCGAAGTCGCGGAACACGTCGACGCCGACCGCGGTCGACATGACGGTGTGGTGGGCGGCGCCGGCCGTGAGCCACGCCGCGGCACTGGTCTGGAAGTCGGGGGCGGGTTTCCAGACCGCGCGGCCGACGGGGAGGTTCGGCAGCGGATGCCGCGGCGCGACGTTCTCGACGACGTTCGCGGTGAGGCGGAACCGGTCGCGCAGGTCGCTCATCGCGACCACGACGGCCGGACCCGGGTCGGCCGTGAAGACGAGCCGCACGGGGTCCTCCTTGCCGCCGATGCCGAGCGGATGGATCTCGAGGCTCGGCTTGGCGGTGGTCAGCGACGGCGACACCTCGAGCATGTGCGCACCGAGGATGAGCTCGTCGCCGGGCGTGAGGTCGTAGGTGTAGTCCTCCATGAGGCTCGCGCCGCCGGGGAGGCCGGCGCCCATGACGTTGGCGATGCGCACGAGCACGGCGGTCTTCCAGTCGCCCTCGGCGCCGAAGCCGTAGCCGTCGGCCATGAGCCGCTGCACCGCGAGGCCGGGCAGCTGCCGCAGCGCCCCGAGGTCTTCGAAGCTCGTGGTGAACGCGCCGAAGCCGCCCTCCTCGAGGAACGATCGCAGGCCGAGCTCGATCGCGGCGCCGTAGCGGAGGCTCTCGTGCCGGTCGCCGCCCTTCCGCAGTTCGGGCACGACGTCGTAGAGGTCTGCGTACTCGGCAACTAGCGCGTCGATGTCGGCGTCGGATGTCGCGTGCACAGCGTCGGCGAGCTGGTTCACGCCCCACGTGTTCACCTGCACACCGAACCGCAGCTCGGCCTCGGTCTTGTCGCCCTCGGTGACCGCGACGTAGCGCATGTTGTCGCCGAAGCGCGCGAGCTTCAGGGTGCGGGATGCCGCGAGGCCGGCCGCGGCGCGCTGCCACGTGCCGAGCTCGCGCTGCACGCGCGGGTCGGACGCGTGGCCGACGATCGTCTTGCGCGGCACGCCGAGGCGGGTCTGGATGTACCCGAACTCGCGGTCGCCGTGCGCGGCCTGGTTGAGGTTCATGAAGTCGAAGTCGATCTCGCCCCACGGCAGCTCGACGTTCGCCTGGGTGTGCAGGTGCGCGAGCGGCTTGCGCAACGCGTCGAGTCCGGCGATCCACATCTTCGCGGGGCTGAACGTGTGCATCCACGCGACGACGCCGATGACCCCATCGGCCGCGTTGGCCTCGAGCATGCTGCGGCGGATCGAGTCCGAGTCCTTGAGCACCGGCTTCCAGACGACCTTCACGGGCACGTCGGATGCCGCGTCGAGCTGCTGCGCGATCGCCTGCGACTGCTCGGCGACCTGTCGCAGGGTCTCGTCGCCGTAGAGGTTCTGGCTGCCCGTGAGGAACCAGACCTCGGCCGTGTCGAGGCTCGTCTGCAGCGGGGTGCGGCTCATCGTGCGGTCGTCTCCTCGGTGGCGGGGGCGGGGGTCGGGGCTGTGGCGGGAGCGGCGGGTGCGGAGGCGGCGGGTGTGGAGGCGGCGGGTGCAGGGGTGGCGGGTGCAGGGGTGCTTCGGCGGGTGTCAGAGGCCTGCCCGTACACGTTCTGGTACCGGTCGTAGAGGCGATCGATCGCGTCCTGCGGCATCTCCACGAGTGGCCCGGCCTCGCGAGCGAGATGCACGGTGCGCGCGACATCCTCGACCATGACCGCGGCCTTCACGGCGTCACGTGCGCTGGCGCCGATCGTGAACGGCCCGTGGTTCTGCATGAGCACGGCGCGTGAGCGGTGGCCGGTGAGGGTCTCGACGATGCCACGTCCGATCGAGTCGTCGCCGATGATCGCGAACGGTCCGATGGGGATCGGTCCGCCGAACTCGTCGGCCATCGCGGTGATCACGCAGGGAATCTCCTCGCCGCGCGCGGCCCACGCCGTCGCGTACGTCGAATGCGTGTGCACCACCCCCCCGACCTCGGGCATATTCCGGTACACGTACGCGTGCGCCGCGGTGTCGCTCGAGGGGGCGCGTTCGCTGCCCGGCGTGCCCGGGATCACGTTGCCATCGAGGTCGCAGAGGATCATGTTCTCGGGCGCCAGCTCGTCATAGCTCACGCCCGACGGCTTGATCACGAACAGGTCGGCGCCGGGCACGCGGCCCGACACGTTTCCGCCCGTCCACACGACGAGCCCGTAGCGGGTGAGCTCGGCGTGCAGCTTCGCGACGTCGGCACGCACGCGGGCGATGGCGACTTCGATCTGGGGTCCGTAGCTGCTCACGCCGAGACCTCCGCGGCGAGCTGCTCGGGCTCCGTCGGCGCGGGCTCGCGAGTGCCGTGCGCTTCGCGCTTCAGGGCGCGCAGGCGCCGCATGACGTCGTTGCCGCCACGGCCGAACTGGTCGTGCAGAAGCTGGTACTCGGCGAACAGCCGGTCGTAGGCGCGAGCGGATGCCTCGTCGGGCATGTACCGGTTGCGGTTCACGCCGCCCATGGCCGCACCCGCGGCACGCACGTCGGGGTACGCGCCTGCGGCGACCGCCGCGTGGATCGCCGACCCGAGCGCCGGACCCTGGTCGCTCACGATCGTGGAGATCGGCAGGCGCAGCACGTCGGCGTACGTCTGCATGAGCTGCGGGTTCTTCAGCAGCCCGCCGGCGACGATGAACTCGGTCACGGGGACGCCCGCCTCGGCGAACGTCTCGACGATCACGCGCGTGCCGAAGGCCGTGGCCTCGAGGAGAGCCCGGTAGACCTCCTCGGGGCGGGTGGTGAGCGTCGTGCCGAGCACGAGGCCCGAGAGCTCGTGGTCGACGAGCACCGAGCGGTTGCCCGACTGCCAGTCGAGGGCGATGAGGCCGTGCGCGCCGACAGGCTCGGCGTAGGCGAGGTTCGTGAGGTGCTGGTGGATCGACAGGCCCGCGGCATCCGCTGCCTCGAAGCACCGGGCGGGCACCTGATTGTCGACGTACCAGGCGAAGATGTCGCCGACGCCCGACTGGCCGGCCTCGTAGCCGTAGAGCCCAGAGACGATGCCGCCGTCGACGACGCCGCACATGCCGGGAACCTCGACGAGGCGGTCGTCGTTCATGACGTGACAGGTCGACGTGCCCATGATCGCGACCATCTGGCCGGGCTGCGTCGCCTGGGCGGCCGGAGCGGTGACGTGGGCGTCGACGTTGCCGACTGCGACCGCGATGCCCTCGGGAAGGCCGGTCCAGGCGGCGGCCTCGGCGGTGAGGCGACCGGCCGTGTCGCCGAGCTCGCCGATGGGCTGGTCGAGCTTCTCGTCGACGAAGCCGCCGAACGCGGGGTTCAGGGCCTCGAGGAACTCGCGGCTCGGGTAGACGCCGTCCTGGCGGATGCCCTTGTAGCCCGCGGTGCAGGCGTTGCGCACGTACTCGCCGGTGAGCTGCCAGACGATCCAGTCGGCGGCCTCGACCCAACGGTGCATCCGGGCGTAGACGTCGGGCGCCTCTTCGAAGAGCTGCAGGCCCTTCGCGAACTCCCACTCGCTCGAGATCAGGCCGCCGTAGCGGTTGATCCACGGCTCCTGACGCTCGTGCGCGAGCTCGTTGATGCGGTCGGCGTGCGGCTGGGCGGCGTGGTGCTTCCAGAGCTTCACGTAGGCGTGCGGGGTGTCGGCGAACTCGTCGAGGGCGCTGAGCGGCGTGCCGTCGGCGAGCGCCGGCACCATCGTGCAGGCGGTGAAGTCGGTGCCGATGCCGATCACCTGCGCCGGGTCGATGCCGGCGGCCGCGACGGCGGCGGGAACCGCGTGCTTGAGCACGCTGACGTAGTCGGCCGGGTCCTGCAGCGCCCAGTCGGGTGCCAGCCTGACGGGGGTTCCGGATGCCGCGGCCGGCCCCGAGGCGAGGGTCGTGTCCATGACGGCGTGCTCGTACTCGTGCACCGCGTTGCCGAGCTCGGCGCCGTCGCTCACGCGCACCACGAGGGCGCGACCCGAGAGCGTGCCGTAGTCGACGCCGATGACGTAGCGCTCGCCGTCGCCGGGCGTGGCACCGGGCGCGTCGCCTGACGCGTGCTCGGTGCGCTGGCTCTGTTCGGCGGGCGGGACGCTCACGGCGTGGACTCCTTCGTCAGGGCGTGCGTGCTGCTGGCGGGCTGTCGATCATGTGACGCTCCCAATGTGACCGTTCACACGAGTCCTCATGTTAGCCACACGTTTCCGGCGGCTGTCAACTCGCCGAGGTCACGGAACGATAACGGCACCGGGTGCCACGGCGTCGGGGTCGGGGCATCCGCTCCCTTGCCGCGAGCTCTCCGCCCGCAGAGCCACGGCCTCAGAACGCGGCCGGACCCGTCGACGCCCGCACGATGAGTTCGGGAACGATCGTGCCGCGGTAGTCGGGCGCCGCCGGGTCGAGGTCGCCGAGCAGCAGCGCGACGCAGCGGCGTCCGAGTTCGGCGAAGTCCTGCCGCACGGTCGTGAGCGGCGGCCAGAAGTGCGCGGCCTCGGGGATGTCGTCGAATCCGACGATCGAGATGTCGCGTGGGATCTCGAGGCCCGCGTCGCGGATGGCGTGCATGAGGCCGAGGGCCATCTGGTCGTTCGACGAGAAGATCGCCGTGAAGTCGCGAACGGTGAGCAGCTCGCGGCCGGCGTAGTAGCCGAACTCGGCCGTCCAGTCGCCGAGGATCGGCGCCGTCGTGGGCACGTCGTGGGCGCCCATCTCGTCGAGGAATCCGCGCATCCGCGCCTCGGCCTCGATCCAGTCCTGCGGCCCGGCGAGGTGGTAGATGCTGCGATGACCGAGCTGGATGAGATGCCTGGTGGCGAGGCGCGCGCCGGCCATCTGGTCGACCGACATCGCGTGGTCGGGATCGCGGCCGGTGGACTGCAGCGTCACGTACGGCACGTCGATCGACAGCTGCGCGAGCGTGTCGAACACGCGCACCTGCGGCGCGATGACGACGAGGCCCTCGATGCCCTGGGCGGCCAGGTGTGCGAGACCATCGGCGATCGAGCCGGCGTCGGATGACTCGATGTTCGCGGTGCTCACCCAGTAGCCGGCAGCCCGAGCGGCCGCTTCGATCGCCGCGATGCTCGACGCCGGACCGTACTGCGTGCTCGACGCCGACAGGATGCCGATGGTGCGGGAGCGGCTCGTCACGAGGGCCCGCGCGGCCCGGTTGGGCTTGTACTGGAGCTCGGCCATGACGTCGAGCACCCGTTGCTTGGTCTCAGGACGGATGCTCGGATGGTGGTTCAGCACGCGCGACACCGTCTGGTGAGAGACGCCCGCGAGGCGCGCGACATCGCGGATGCTCGGGGCTCGGCCCCGCTGCGGCTCCACTGACACGACGGCCTCGTTCGAAGTTGGGCATGTTCACGGTCACACATGCCGGCGCCTCCATTATGCACGCCGTCGTGGGAATGTGACTGTCACAGATGTGACGTCACATCGCTGCGGAGCCCGCTCGCGCCCGGTTGGCGGGTGACGTCACACATCGACGCCGAGGCATCCGCTCGGGGCATCCGCTCGGGGCATCCGCTCGCTGCATCCGCTCGCTCGTAGGCCGCTCGCGTCGATTTCTGCGGATATACGATCCGGCGCGCCGGCTGCCCGGGCCGAACCCCGGCGAGCCGGATCGTATATCCGCCGATGTGGACGCGAGGCGTGGCGAGCAGCCCCCTGGGGCGCACTGGCTCCGGCGAGCGTCAGGGGCGAGCGGATGCCTCGACGCGAGGCCGCACGCGCGGCGCGAGCACGACGGCCACCACGCCGATCGCGAGCGTCACGGCGAACTCCGCCGCGAACGGCGCGCCCACGACGGCGCCCGCGACGAGCGCCGTGAACGCGAGCGCGACGGCGGCGCCGAGCGAGTCGCCGATCGACAGTGCCGCGCTGTTGAAGCCCTGCGCCGATTTCGGCGACAGCTGCAGCACCGCGACCGAGAAGCCCGGGTACATGAACCCCATCCCGGCGCCGGCGAGCGTCCACGCGACGAAGGCGAGCACGGGCGGCAACGTGAACACCGCCACGAGGAGCACCACGACGAGCGACGCCGCGAGGAGGACGGTGCCGAGCTGCACGGATTGCGTGGTCGTGACCCGGTTGCCGAGACGTCCCTGGAGCCACGAGGCGACCGCCCAGCTGATCCCCGCACCCGTGAGCGCGAGGCCCGCGAGGCTCGGCGAGAACTCGTAGCGCTCGATGAGCAGGTACGGCAGGTAGATCTCGGCGCCGTAGAACGCCCCCGCGACGATGAGCTTCAGGAGCACGGTCGCCGGCAGCCCCCACGCCGCGCGGAGGGTGCCGGGCGGCGTGAGCGGCCGCACCGCGATGGCCGCGAGCGCGATCGCCACCGCCGCAACGAGCCAGCGCCACGGCTCGGGCAGCTCCTTGGCGAGCGAGAGCGCCAGCGCTGCGCCCGCGGTGACCACCGACCATCCGGCGCGGCCGAGGCTCCACGGCACCGTCGTGTCGCCGCCCACCCGGTCGCGCACCCGCAGGATGGGCGGCAGCATCATGCCAGCCGCCGGCAGCATGAGCACGATGACACCGAGGAAGACCCAGCGCCAACTCGAGGCCTCGGCGACCGCCCCGGCGAGTGCGGGGCCCACGATCGACGGGATGACCCATGCCGCCGCGAACCCGGCGAACACACGGGCGCGCAGCACCTCGGGGTACACCCGGGCGACGATCACGTACAGCGGCACGATGACGGCGGCCCCGGCGAGCCCGTGCACGAAGCGCCCGAGGATGAAGACCACCATGTTCGGGGCGGCGCCGGCGATGAGCAGGCCGGCCGCGAACAGCACCGCCGACGTGACGAGCGACGGGAGCGGCCCGGCCCGATCGGTCCAATTGCCGGCGAGCACCATGCCCACGACTCCGGCCGCGAACGGCACCGCGAACGCCATCGCGAACAGTGCCACGCCGTCGAGGTCGCGAGCGACCAGCGGCATGATCGTCGTGACGGCCATGGTCTCGAATGCCGCGAGGAAGATGAGCGAGAACATGCCGATGGAAAGCCACCGATACGGCTTCGACAGGGGCCCCGTCGCGCCATCGGCGAGCACCGGGTGAGCGGATGCCTCCGCAGCCTCGTTCATCGTCGGATCGCTCACTCATCGACCCTAGCGCCGACGGTCGACAGTCGGATGGGCGCTGCCGGCGGCGCCGGCGTCACGGCTCCCTCTACGCTGGATGGCACGTGAGGAGGGGTGATGTCGGGGACCGTGGCGCCCGGGCTGACCTCAGCGGAGGCCGGGGAGCGGCACAAGCAGGGCGGAGCGAATCGGCTGCCTGCCGCCCGGCGCCCTTCCGCGGTTCGGCGGCTGCTCGGCGAACTCACGCACTTCTTCGCGATCATGCTCTGGGTCGCCGCCATCCTGGCGTTCTTCGCGGGACTGCCCGAGCTCTCCATCGCCATCGTGGCCGTCATCGTGCTCAACGCGGTGTTCTCAGCGGTGCAGCAGGCGCGCGCCGATCGGGCCGCGGATCGGCTGCAGGCCCTCCTCCCGACGCGCGTCTCGGTCTGGCGCGACGAACGCCGGCAGGTCATCGAAGCCGAGGACGTGGTGGTCGGCGATCTCCTGCTGCTCGAAGCCGGCGACCGGATCCCGGCGGATGCAACGGCGGTCACGGCGAATCGGCTGCTCGTCGACACGTCGCTGCTCACCGGCGAGAGCGTTGCGACCGCCGTCCGAACGGGCGAGCGACTCTTCGCCGGCACCTTCGTCGTCGAGGGCGATGCACGCGCCGTGACCACGGGCATCGGCGCCGCCACTCGACTCGCCGGCATCGCCCGCCTCACGACGTCGACCACAAAGCCCGACACGCCCCTCACGAGAGGACTCCACAGCGTCGTGCGTGTCACCGCCGCCATCGCCGTGGCGGTCGGTGCGGGGTTCCTCCTCATCTCGGTGCTCATCGGCAATCCGATCCAGTCCGCCCTCGTCTTCGCGATCGGCGTGACGGTGGCCCTCGTTCCCGAGGCGTTGCTTCCGACCGTCACGCTGTCGCTCGCGTGGGGCTCGGAGCAGATGGCGAAGCGTCAGATCCTGGTGCGCAACCTCGAGGCCGTGGAGACCCTCGGCTCGACGACCTTCATCTGCACCGACAAGACGGGCACGCTCACCCGCAACCAGATGGCCGTGGTCGAGGCGTGGTCACCTGCCGGCGCGGTGACGGTCGACGGCGTCGGTTACGACCCAACTGCAGACCTGCGGTGGTCGGATGCGGATGTCTCGGAGCCGCTCCATGCCCTCGCCATCGCCGGCGCCCGGTGTTCGACCGGGTACGCCGAGGAGGTCGCCGGGCAGTGGCGCGCCCACGGCGACCCCATGGAGGCCGCGCTCGACACGTTCGCCCGACGCCTCGGGTTCGACACCCGGTACCACCGCGCCGATGTGTCGGCCGAGCTGCGTTTCCCGTTCGACCCGCGGCGGCGGCGCATGGCCGTGGTGCTCGCGGACGAGGTCGTGGTCAAGGGATCGCCCGACGGTGTGCTCCCGCTGTGCGTCGACGACCCCGACGCGCACCGGGCGTTGGAGCGGCTCACGGCACGAGGGCTGCGCGTCCTCGCGGTGGCATCCGCCCCACGTGGCGACCGGACCCCACGATCACTCGAGGAGTGCGAGGACGGCCTGCGCCTGCTCGGACTCGTCGGGCTCGAGGATCCTCCGCGCGACGATGTGCGCGAGTCGATCGAGGCGTGCCGTCGGGCGGGGGTCAAGGTGGCGATGGTCACGGGCGACCACCCGGTGACCGCGGCGGCCATCGCGGAGGAGGTCGGGCTGCGCCTGCCTGGCGCACCGGTGCTCCTGGGCGACGCGTTGCCGCTCGATGACCAGCACCTGGCGGCGCTGCTCGATCATGACGGCGCCGTGATCGCACGCGTCTCGCCCGAGGACAAGCTCCGCATCGCCCGGGCGCTCCGGTCGCGCGGCCACGTGGTGGCGATGACGGGTGACGGTGTGAACGACGCGCCCGCCCTGCACGAGGCCGACATCGGCGTCGCGATGGGACGTTCGGGCACCGACGTGGCGCGCGAGGCGGCCGACCTCGTGCTGCTCGACGACTCGTTCGCCGGCATCGTGGCGGGCATCGAGCACGGGCGGGCGACGTTCGTGAACATCCGCCGCTTCCTCACCTACCACCTCACCGACAATGTCGCCGAGCTTGCGCCGTTCCTCGTGTGGGCTCTCTCGGGTGGCCAGTTCCCGCTTGCGCTCGGCGTGCTGCAGATCATCGCCCTCGACCTCGGCACGGACACCCTCTCGGCCGTGGCGCTCGGAGCCGAGCCGCCTGCCAAGCACCTGCTCGACGGCCCACCCGTGCGCGGCCGGCTCATGAACGCCACCGTGCTGCGGCGCGCGTTCGGTGTGCTCGGTCCCTTGGAGGCGGCCCTCACCATGGTGGCGTTCCTGGTGTCGCTGGTCTCGCTGGGGTGGCGACCGGGCGAGGCGTTCCCCACGGGGGCCGACCTCATGGCCGCTTCGGGTGCCGCGTTCATGACGGTGGTGGCCGCGCAGACGGCGAACGCGTTCGCCTGCCGGTCCTCCACGAAGTGGCCGGGAGCTCTCGGCTGGACGACGAACCGGCTCCTCATCCCGGCCACCTCGGTCGAGGTCGTCTTCTCGCTCGTGGTGCTCTGGGTCCCGCCGATCGCGATGACCATCGGTCACCAGAGCCCGCCGTTCTGGGGCTGGGTGGTCGCGATCGCGTCGATGCCGATCCTCATCGCCGTCGACGCGTTCGACAAGGCCCTGCGTGCGCGTGCCGGTGCGCCGCGTCGTCCGCACGCAGGTCGAGCCTGACGGCTGCGGCGACGCACCAGACGCCTAGAACTCCTCGTGCGATTCGGGGTCGCCGCCCCACAACCGACCCCGTGAGAGCGCCGAGATCGACGCGACCTCGGCGTTCGAGAGGCTGAACGAGAACACGTCGAAGTTCTCGCGCCGTCGCTCGGCGTGAGCCGACTTCGGGATCGGCACCGAGCCGAGCTCGACGTGCCAGCGCAGCACCACCTGCGCAGGCGAGACGCCGTGCTCGGCGGCGATGGCGGTGATCGCGGGTTCCTTCAGGAGCTCGGTGCGCTTGGCGAGGGGGCTCCAGCTCTCGGTGCGGATCTCGTGTTCGACGTGGTACGCGCGAAGCTCCTCCTGCGGGAAGTACGGATGCAGCTCCACCTGGTTGACGACGGGCACCACGCTCGTCTCGCGCTCGAGCCGGTCGAGCATCGCGGGCGTGAAGTTCGAGACGCCGATCGAGCGGACGAGCCCCTTCTCGCGAAGTCGGATCATCGCGCGCCAGCTGTCGACGTACTTGTCGATGCGCGGGTTCGGCCAGTGGATGAGGTAGAGATCGACCCAGTCGAGCCCGAGGCGATGCCGGGACTCGTCGAGGCTCGCGAGCGTCTCCTCGAAGCCGTGGTGACGGCCGGGAAGCTTCGTGGTGATCATGAGGTCGCTGCGATCGACGCCGCAGCGCCTGATGGCCTCGCCGACGACATCCTCGTTGCCGTAGTTGTACGCCGTGTCGATGAGCCGATACCCGTCGGCGATCCCCGAGACGATCGCCTCCACCCCGGCCTGCTCGTTGAGCCCGTAGGTGCCGAGACCGATCGCGGGAATCCGGTTGCCGTCACGGAGGGAGTGCGCGGGAGCGGTCATTCCTCCATCCTCACCCACGGCGGCGACGGATGCCACTGCACCGCGCCCTTGGGCGACGCGACGCAGCGGCATCCGATCCCGGCCCTCGCGGGGCATCCGCTCAGGGCAGGAGCAGCGTCTTGCCCACGGTCGTGCGCGCCTCGATTGCGGCGTGCGCCTCGGCGGCCTGTTCGAGCGGGAACGTCTGCCCGATGACGGGTCGGAGTTCGCCGCGGGCGCCGAGCTCGAGGGCCCGCTCGACCAGCCGGAAGAGCTCTTCCGGCGTGCTGCCGATCTCGCTCAACGAGATCACCGCGACACCTCGCTCCGTGAGCGCCGGGGCATCCAGCTCGCCCCAGCGCCCGCCCGAGGCGCCGTGCTGCAGGTAGCGTCCACCGCCGCGCACGCGAGCGGCGAGGGCGGCGGTCAGGTCGGCGCCGACGCCGTCGTAGACGATGTCGAGTCCATCGGGCGCCGCGGCGTCGAGTCGGTCGAGCCAGTCGGGCTCGCGGTAGTTCAGCGTGACCGCCGCGCCGAGCGCGCGTGCCCGTTCGAGCTTCGTGTCACTGCCCGCGAGGGCGATCACCCGGGCCCCGCTCGCGGTCGCGAGCTGCACGAGGAGACTGCCGACGCCACCCGCCGCAGCCGACACGACCACCACGTCGCCGGGACGCACCGCCGCCGCCTCGTGCAGGCCCACGGCGGTGCGCCCGTCGGCGAGCAGGGCCGTTGCCGCTCGTACGTCGAGTCCGTCGGGAATGCGGTGCAGGTCGGCCACGTCGGCGAGCGCCGCACTCGCATAGCCGCCAGCGCCGCCCGTCGCGGTGACGACGAGTGCACCGAGCCATCCGGGGTCGACGCCGTCGCCCACGGCATCGACGACACCGCCCACGCCGTTGCCCAGTACCGCAGGGAACGTCACGGGTGGACCGAAACCGTTGCCGGCGCGCACCATCGTGTCGACGAACGTGATGGCGGATGCCTCGACGGCGACCCGCACCTGCCGCGCACCCGGCTCGGGGTCGGGCAGGGTCGTGAGGCGGAGGACGCCCGGTGGGCCCGGCCGGTCGGCGAGGACGGCGCGCATGAAGGCTCCTTCGTTGAGGTGTGGCATCCGCTCGATCCGCGGATGATGCTCAGTCGATCTCGATCGCCGCCGCTTCGGGCGCTTCGACGTGCGCGCGGAGCCCTGTGAAGAGGCCGATCGCCCACACCGCGAGGGCCACCGCGATGCCTCCCGCCACGGCGGTGACGGCGCCGAGTGGCAGCAGCATCGCGAAGACGATGGCCGAGAGCGCGATCGTCACGGCGGCGCCGAGCGCGTCGGCGACCGTCATGGCGGAGCTGATGAAGCCCTGGTTCTCGAGGCTCGAGGACTGCAGGCCCATGACGGTGGTTCGCGGATACATGATGCCCATGCCTGCACCCGCGAACGCCCACGTGATCATGAAGACGTACGGCGGCAGGCCCAGCACGGTGGCGAGCAGCGAACCCGCGATCGCGGCACCGAGCAGGCTGAGCCCGATGCGCAGGCACAGCTCGTGGCTGAGTCGCTCGGGGTTGCGTCCCTGCACCTGCGAGGCGATCGCCCAGGCCACACCGCTGAGCGTGAGCACGAGTCCCGCCATGGCGGTGCTCAGGAGGTACGGCTCACCGGTGAGGAGGAGCGGCAGGTACACCTGAGAACCGAAGAACGCGCCCGACAGGGTGGCGCGGACCAGCACGGTGGCGGGCAGCCCGCGCGCGGCGCGGAGCGTGCCGCGCGGCACCATGGGCCGCACGGCGACGGCGATGACCACGACGGCGGCGAGCGGCAGCGCCCAGCCCGCCCATCCGGTGGCCTCGGTCGAGAGGTTCAGCACGAGCACGGCGACACCCGCGAGCGTCGCCCACGCGATGCGCGAGATGCGCCACGGCGGCCGCTGCTCGGCGGCGTCCATGTTCATGCGACGAAGGCTCGGCACGACCATGGCGAGCGCCGGGACCACGAGTCCGACGACGCCGAGGAAGACCCACTCCCAGCCGACGCTGTCGGCCACGACACCCGAGATGAAGGGCCCCACAAGCGACGGCACCACCCATGCGGCCGCGAACCCGGCGAACAGGCTCGGCTGCAGCGCCGACGGGATGACCCGGGCGACGATCACGTAGAGGGCGACCGTGAGTCCACCGCCGCCGAGTCCGTGCACGAGCCGGCCGATGACGAGCTGCCACATGTCGGTCGCGGTGCCGGCGATGAGGAGCCCGACGACGAAGAGCGCGACCGAGGTGTAGAGGGCGAGCCGTGGGCCTCCGCGGTCGGCGGCGTTGCCCGCGACGATCATGCCGATCACGCTCACGGCCAATGGTCCGGCGAAGGCGAGCGCATAGAGGGCCTGCCCATCGAGGTCGGCGGCGACCGCCGGCATCACCGCGGTCACGGCCATCGACTCGAAGGCGGCGAGGAAGACCAGGGTGCACATTCCGATGCTGATCCACCGGTAGGTCGGACCCAGCACACGTTCTCGAACGATCACCGGGATCTGGCCGGTGACGTTCGCTTCGTCAACACTCATGCGCTCGAGCGTATGACCTCAAGCGCACTTGAGGTCAAGAATCTGCTCTGGCGCGGTCTGCCGGGCACGCTGCCGGGGGCGTTCATCGTGCCGGCAGCTCCGCGAACGCGCGCACTGGGAAGGTGCCGAATCGCTCGACGCGCGGTGGCGCCGCGGTGAAGCGCGCTCCGCGGGGCGGCAGCCGGTCGAGCCCGGTGAGGTGCTCGACCACGTGCACCCCGGCGCCGAGCAGGATGGTATGCGCCGGCCGGGCGCCGCCCGACTCGGCGTCGTCGATGTTGAGGGAGTCGATGCCCACGAGCACCACGCCGGCCTCCACGAGGTGATGGGCGCCCGCCTCCGTGAGGAACGGCGCCCCGTGCGCGTACTCAGCCGTGCCGAAGTGACGGCTCCATCCGGTGTGCAGAAGCACCGCCGCACCCGCGAGTTCGCGATCGAGGAAGACCTCGGCGGGGATGCCTCGACTCGAGACATCCGTGAGGTGGAACACCTCGGCCGGCAGCCCCACGAGGCCGTCGAGCGAGAGGCTCGCGAGGTCTCCGCCCTCGGCGTGCCGGTGGTATGGGCTGTCGAGGTACGTGCCCGTGTTGCCCGCCATGGTGATGAGGTCGATCGCGAACTCGGTGCCGGGCGCGTAGTGCTCGCGCGACGCCTCACGAGTGAGGTGCGGCGTGATGGTCGGCGCCGGAATGCCGGGGTAGGTGACGAGCCCGGCCCGGATGGGGTGGCTGAGGTCGACGAGTTCGCCGCGAAACGTGCCCGGTGCAGCGGATGCCGCATGGCCGGCCGCCTCGCCGTCGGTGCCGACGTCGTCCATGCCGCGCGACCCCCGGTGCGGCTCCTCGACGATCACGAGGTTCGACAACGCGACTCGGCCCACGAGCGCGAGCCCGAGATGCCGCACGAAGAGCCTGCCGATCGCATCCTCGTCGAGGTCGGCCGACGGCAGGTCGAGCCGGAACCCCTCGGCCCGCAGCCCACCTCCGTTCGCGAAGTCGATCTCGGCGTCGAAGTGGGCGCGGTAGTCGGTCACTCGGGTTCCTGTCGCTGGGCGCTCGTGACGATCAGAGCCGGCTCGGGTTCGAGGTCGACCGGATGTGCCGGAGCATCCGCCCGGCGATTCCGCAGTCGGCGCACGACCGTGACGAGCACCGCAGCGAGGGCTAGCACGAGCGGCACGAGGAGGTTCGCCCAGGCGAGCACCAGCAGGCCGGCCGTCATGATCGTCGCGACGACCGCGAGCCACCATCCGAAGCTCCAGCGCTTCAACAGCAGGGTCGCGGCGACCATGCCGAGGGCGTAGATCGCGACCATGTTGCTCGTGTGGATGAGGATGAACCCCGTGAGATCGAGGTTGTTGAGGAGCATGAGGCCGAAGTACACGACGATGAGCACCCCGGTGAGCGCGAGCGAGCGCCGCGGGATCTCACCGTCGGCGGCGCCATTCGCGAAGAACCGGGGCAGGTCGCCGTCGCGGCCGAGTGCCGCACCGAGCTTGCCGAACGCCGGGAGGTAGGCGTTCATCACGCCGAAGGTGACGATCGCGGCGATGATCGCGACGAACACGGGCCCGATGCCGGGCAGCGTCGTCTCGACGAGATCGACCAGGGGCGCCTGCCCGTCGCCGGCCCGATCGCCGAGCACCGCGACGGTGACGAACTGGAGCGCGAGGTAGCCGGCGCCGACGAGCACGATGGCGATGCCCGTGGCGATCGGGATCGTGCGCCGCGGGTTCTTGAACTCCCCCGCGACATGGGTGCCGACCTCCCAGCCGGCGAACGCCCACACGAAGAGGCTGATCGCGAGGCCCACGCCGCCCCATCCGTTCGGCAGGAACGGTTCGAAGTTCGAGGCGTCGACCGCGGGGAACGTGACGGCCACCACGCCCACGACCACAGCGAGGAGGAGGCCGGTGAGCGCGAACTGCACCCAGCCGGCGACACGCACACCGAACCAGTTGGCGATGAACGGCGGCACGAAGACGGCGAAGCCGATGATCGGCACCGCGGCGCGGTCGACGCCGAGCACGGCGACGACGTACTCGCCGCCGAGGATCGCGAGCACGGGAGCGCCCACGCAGACGCCGAAGTAGAACCAGTATCCGGTCATGCGTGCGGCCGTGCCGCCGAGGGCGCGCCGCACGAAGCTCGCCACTCCCCCGGCGTCGGGGTAACGTGCGGCGAGCGCGGCGAACGTGCCGGCGAGCGGGATGGAGAGCACGAGCACGGCGGCAACCGCGAGGATGGACGCGGGGCCTGCCGCGGCCGCGGCAAGGCCGGGCAGCACGAGGATGCCGGTGCCGAGCACGCTGCCGATGTAGAGCGCCGTGCCCTGCCCGAGCCCGAGGGTACCGCCGTGGTGCTGCTGCGCGACGACTGGTGCGCCGGTGTCGTTCGTGGTCACCCGTTCATTCTGGAGGTTGCGACCGACACGCGCCGTGGCAGGCTTGACAGGTTTCGACAACATCCTGCCACGAGCGGAATTCCTACTCCACGCGACGCCCCATTGACGGGCGACGACCCTTTGCCGGCGTCCTCCACCGCGCGAAACGTCGTCACGCCGCGAACGAGCGAGCACGCCGCGAACGGATGCCGCTACAGGCGCTCGAGCGTCTGGTCGATGTCGTCGAGCAGGTCGTCGACGTCCTCGATGCCCACCGACAGGCGCACGATCGACTCGGGCACCTCCGCCTCGGTGCCCTTCACCGACGCGTGCGTCATCTCCGACGGGTAGTTCACGAGCGACTCGACCCCGCCGAGCGATTCGGCCAGCTGGAACAGCGACGTCGACTCCGCGAATCGACGAGCTGCTGCCGCCCCTCCCGCGAGCGAGATCGAGAGCATGCCGCCGTAGCCCGACATCTGGCGCGCGGCGAGCTCGTGTCCGGGGTGCGACTCGAGCCCCGGGTAGAACACGCGCTCGACCGCCGCGTGCTCGTCGAGCCGTCGCGCGATGGCCAGGGCGTTCTGGCTGTGCCGCTGCATCCGGATGCCCAGCGTCTTGATGCCGCGCGAGGTGAGGAACGCGTCGAACGGACCCGACACCGCACCCGCGGCGAACTGCGTGAAGGTCACGCTCTCGGCGAGCTCCTCCTGCCCGGCCGCGAAGACGAGACCTCCGCCCACGACATCGGAGTGCCCGCCGAGGTACTTCGTCGTGGAGTGCACGACCACCGCGGCGCCGAGCGCGAGCGGCTGCTGCAGCGCGGGTGACGCGAACGTGTTGTCGACCACCACGAGCACGCCGGCCTCGTCGCCGAGCTCGGCGAGCGCCGCGATGTCGCTGATCTTCATGAGCGGGTTCGACGGCGTCTCGATCCAGAGCACCTTGGTGGTGCCGAGCTCGACGGCGTCGCGCACGGCGTCGAGGTCGCTCGTGTCCACGGTCGTGTGACGGATGCCCCAGGCGCCGTGGATGCGGCGCACGAGCCGGTGCGTGCCCCCGTACACGTCGTTGCCGATCACCACGTGGTCGCCCGGCGTCAGCACGGTGCGCAGCAGTGCGTCCTCCGCGGCGAGGCCGGAGGCGAACGAGAGGCCGCGGATGCCGCCCTCGATCGCCGCGAGCTGCGTCTCGAGCGCCGTGCGCGTCGGGTTGCCGCCGCGCGAGTATTCGTAGCCGCCGCGCAGGCCCCCGATGCCGTCCTGCACGAAGGTGGAGGTCTGGTAGATCGGCGGGATGACCGCGCCGGTGGTCGGGTCGAAGTCCTGACCCGCGTGGATGGCGCGGGTGTCGAAGCGTGCGTCGTCGTGCATATTCATCGTCTGTTCCTCTTTTCCACAGGACTTCATTCGATATACAGGACCGGCTCCGCGGATGCCTCCTGCAAAACGTCCGATCTCCTGCAAACAAGTGCTGGCGAGGGGAGGCCGTCAGGCCGAGAGGTAGCTGAGCAGGTCGGAGCGGCTGATGACGCCGAGCGCCTTGCCGCCGCCGGTGACGAGCATCGCGGGGGCGGTGGCGAAGGCGGCGCGAGCGGATGCCACGGGCTCGTTCACGCCGATCTGGGGCAGCGGGTCGCCGATGACGGTCGTGACCTTGTCGGTGAGCTTCGCCTTGCCCGAGAACACGAGGTCGAGCAGCTCCTCCTCGTGCAGCGCGCCCACGACCTCACCGAGCACCACGGGCGGCTCGGTGGTGAGCACGAGCAGCTGCGACACTCCGGCGTCGGTCATGCGGTCGATCGCGTCGCGAATCGTGTCGTTCGGGTGCACGTATAGCATCGGCGGCGTGCGGTCGGCCTTGGCGGCCAGCAGCTCGGCGACCGTGTCGCCCTCGGGCGCGTTCGAGAACCCGTAGGCGCGCATCCACTTGTCGTTGAAGATCTTGCCGAGGTAGCCGCGCCCACCGTCGGGCAGCAGCACCACGATCACGTCGTCGGGGCCTGCGGATGCCGCGGCCTTCAGCGCCGCGACCACGGCCATGCCGCTCGAGCCGCCGACGAGGATGCCCTCCTCGCGGGCCAGGCGCCGCGTCATGTCGAACGACTCAGCGTCGCTGACGGCGATGATCTCGTGCGGAACGCTGGGGTCGTACGCCGTGGGCCAGAAGTCCTCGCCGACGCCCTCGACGAGGTAGGGGCGGCCGGTGCCACCCGAGTACACCGAGCCCTCGGGATCGGCGCCGATGATGCGCACCTGATCACCCGACACCTCGCGCAGGTAGCGGCCGGTACCGGTGATGGTGCCGCCCGTGCCGACGCCGGCGACGAAGTGCGTGACCCTGCCGTCGGTGTCGCGCCAGATCTCGGGGCCTGTGGTCTCGTAGTGCGAGCGGGGGCCGTTCGGGTTGGAGTACTGGTCGGGCTTGTAGGCGCCGGGAATCTCGCGCGCGAGGCGGTCGGACACGCCGTAGTAGGACTCGGGGCTGTCGGGAGCGACCGCGGTGGGCGTCACGACGACCTCGGCGCCGTACGCCGTGAGCACGTTGCGCTTGTCTTCACCGACCTTGTCGGGGCACACGAAGATGCAGCGATAGCCGCGCTGCTGGGCGACGAGTGCGAGCCCGACGCCGGTGTTGCCCGACGTGGGCTCCACGATCGTGCCGCCCGGCTTGAGCTTGCCCTCGGCCTCGGCCGCATCGATGATGCGGCCGGCGATGCGGTCCTTCGAGGAGCCGCCCGGGTTCAGGTACTCGAGCTTCACCAGCACCGTGGCATCCGTCACCCCCTCGGTGACGCGGTGCAGCTTGACGAGCGGGGTGTTGCCCACGAGATCGACGATGGTCTCTGCATACTTCATGCCGGTGTTCATTCCTTGTGTGGAGTGCGTCTGATGCCCCGGGTGCGGTGCGCGACGCTGGAAAGGGGTCGCCTGTCTCAGCGACGACAACACAGCATGGATGAGAGCACGCGCTCAGCCTAGCCGCGCGGATGCCGCAGGCGCGACGATCGGGAAATGCAGTACGTGCGATTGAGGCCGCCAACGTCGCAGATGCTGCATTTCCGGTCGGATGCCGCATCCGGAGGGTTCTCCCAGCCCATGCGTTCGTATGATTCGTATGATTGAAGCGACAACCTTGCGAGAGAGGCCACCGCGTGAGTGCGACCCCGCCCGTTCCCCCGAAGGCGAAGCAGCAGCAGAAGCAGCTGACGATCAAGCAGCAGAGAGCCGAGGACCGCGCGCGCAAGCTCGAGGAGCACCGCCGTCGCGAGGCGCGGTCGAAGCGCAACCGCCGCATCGGCATCGGCGCGGCCATCGTCGGCGCGGTCGCGATCGTCGCACTGATCGTGGCGAGCGTGGTGCTGACGCCGCAGCCGCCGTCGTACTCCGCCGGTGGCGATGGCACCGAGGTCGAGGGCGTGGAGACGTTCGAGAACGAGTCGACGCACGTGGAGACGGCGGTCGACTACGAGCAGACCCCGCCCGCCGGCGGCCCCCACAATCCCGCCTGGCTCAACTGCGGCGTGTACACCGAGCAGGTGCCGATCGAGAACGCGGTGCACTCGCTCGAGCACGGCGCGCTCTGGATCACCTATGACCCGGCCCTCCCCGACGACGACGTGTCGGCGCTGCGCGCGAAACTGCCGTCGACCTACGTGATCCTCTCCCCCTTCGACGGACTGCCGTCGCCCATCGTGCTGAGCGGCTGGAACACGCAGCTCCAGGTCGACGAGGTCGATGATCCCCGCATCGGCGCGTTCATCGAGGAGTACTGGCAGAGCGAGAGCGTGCCCGAGCCCGGCGCCTTCTGCACGGGCGCCGTGGACGGCCCCGGCAAGGTCTCGTGACCGCGTCGGGCGACGGCGTGGCCGTTCGCGACGGCCGAACCGGTCCCGTCCGCGGAGGCGGCGCCGGCCGCGCCGCGGCGATCGTCGCGGCATCCGTCGCCCTCATCGTCGTGGCCGTGGTGGCGTTCGCGGTCGGCCGCCTGTCGACGCTCGGCGAGGCACCGCCCGCGACGACGAGCGCCGAGGCCGGCTTCGCCCGCGACATGCAGACCCACCACCAGCAGGGCGTCGAGCTCGCCATGATCGTTCGCGACGCCACCGACGATCCCGACGTGCGCCTGCTCGCCTACGACATCGCGACGACCCAGGCCCAGCAGGCGGGCCAGCTGTACGGATGGCTCCGGCAGTGGGGGCTCTCGCAGGCGGGCTCCGAGCCGTCGATGACGTGGATGACCCGGCCGGCCGACGACGGCAGCGGTGGCGACGGCGACGGTGAGGGTGACGGTGACGGTGACGGACACGCCGCGCATGCCGCCGACGCCGGTACCCACGCGCCCGGCGCACCGATGCCGGGACTCGCAACGGCCGAGCAGATCGACGCGCTGCGCGCCTCGTCGGGCGTCGAGGCCGAGCGACGGTTCCTCGAACTCATGATCGCCCACCACGACGGCGCGCTCGAGATGGCCGAGGCTGTGCTCGCGCGGTCGACCGACGACGTGGTGGTGCCGTTCGCGACCTCCGTCGTCGCCAGCCAGACGTCCGAGATCGCGCTCATGGAGGAGATGCTCGCCGCACGCTCCTAGAGGGACTGCGGGAAATCGAAGAGCCGGTCGGGATCGTAGTCGTTCTTGACCGTCGCGAGCCGGGTGAAATTGCCGCCGTGATACGCCCTGGGCCAGTCGTCCAGCTGCGGGTCGGGGAAGTTGGGGTAGACGCGTCCTGACCCGTCGGCATGCGCGATCTTCCAGGAGCGGTCGACCCAGCCGCTGCCGGCCATCGGCTCGATGTGCTCGAGGAGGAAGCGCTCATCGCGGTGGGCGAACGCGGTCGCGGACTCGGCCACGCGGTTGTAGGCGCCACCCATCGCCGTGAAGTTGAGCTGTCGTCGCGCGGTGCTCGTGCCGTCCGTGAGTTCGGCCAAGAGGCTCTCGATCGTGTTCGGCCGCATCAAGCGGGAGAAGGACTCCGACCTGATGCAGAGCCCCACCGCGTCGTCCTCCCTGGGGTCCTGGTGTGCGGCGAGTGTGCTCTTCAACCGGGAGTAGGACTCGGCGGGGTGGATGTCGTTCACACGGGCGACACCGGCGGCGGCGCTGAACTCCTCCAGGACATCTCGGGTGACGGCGTGACCGAGCAACGAGGCGCCCATGAGTGCGATGGTGGTCGGTTCGCCCGGTTCTGCCACGACGCTCAGGTTCGCCGTGATGCCGGCCGGAGCATCCGGAGCCCACTCCTGCCATGCCGACATCACGTCTCCGGGTGCAACGGCCGACCAGACGGCCTCAATGTGGCTGGCAATCGGCTCGTCGACGGTGTCGAAACGCAGCGAGGTGACCACGCCGAACTGGCCACCACCCGCCCCGCGGAGCGCCCAGAAGAGGTCGGGCTCGTGGTCGCCGTCGCACTCCACGATGCGCCCGTCCGCCAAGACGATCTCCGCGCCGACGAGGCGGTCGCACGTGAGTCAGTGCGTACGCCCGAGCAGGCCGATCCCACCGCCGAGCGTGAGGCCCGCGATGCCGACCGTCTCGCCGCAACCGGCCGGGATGGTTCGCCCATGCGCGTGCAGGGCGGCGTACACCTCTGCCAGGCGCGCGCCTGCCTCGACCGTTGCGAGCCCACCGTCGGCCACGGAGACACCGTTCATCGCACTCATGTCCAGCACGATTCCGTCGGTGGTCGATCGACCCGCGAAGCAGTGGCCGCCGCCGCGTGGGACGATGCGCATGCCGGTGGCTCTCGCGTGGTCGATGGCGACGACGACGTCAGAGGTGGAGCGGCACCGCACGACGAGCTGCGGATGCGCGTCCCCGTAGTTGGGATTGACCGGGCGACGTACCTCTTCATAGCCGGGCGAGTCGGGGCTGAACACCTCGCCTTCGAGCGCTTCCCGGAGCATGGCCACGTCGATCACACCCGGGAGTATACGAATCCCGCGCGTCGGCGGCCATCACTGGCGGCCGACGGCCGACGGTCATCACGCCTCGACGACCGGGCGCTCCTCCTGCTGACGGTACAGCGACGCGTACACGCCGCCGGCGTTGATGAGATCGGCGTGCGTGCCCTGCTCGACCACACGACCGCCGACGATCACGAAGATCACGTCGGCCGAGACCACGGTCGAGAGGCGGTGCGCGATGGCGATGGTCGTGCGACCGCGCGAGGCGTCGTCGAGCGCCTGCTGCACGACCCGCTCGCTGATCGTGTCGAGCGCGCTCGTCGCCTCGTCGAGCACGAGCACCGCCGGGTCCTTCAACAGCACGCGGGCGATGGCGATGCGCTGCTTCTCACCGCCGGAGAGGCGGTAGCCGCGCTCCCCCACGACGGTGTCGTACGCCTCGGGGAACGACGCGATGGTCTCGTGGATGTTCGCGGCACGCGCCGCGGCCTCGAGCTCGGCATCCGTGGCATCGGGCTTGGCGTATCGCAGGTTCTCGGCGATCGACGCATGGAAGAGGTAGGTCTCCTGACTGACGATGCCGATGTTCGAGATCAGCGACTCCTGCCGGAGGTCTCGAACGTCGTCTCCGGCGAACCGCACGACACCGCCCGCCGCCTCGTAGAGCCTCGGCACGAGGTACGACACCGTCGTCTTGCCCGCACCCGACGGCCCGACGAACGCCGCGTACTGGCCCGGCTCGATCCTGAAGCTCACGCGGTCGAGCGTTGGCCGCGAGTCGTCGTCGGCGTCGGGGTAGCGGAAGGTCACGTCCTCGAATTCCACGCGGCCGAGGGCGGCTCCGGATGCCACGTCGCGGGCGCCGGGGGCATCCGTGATCGCCGGTCTCAGATCGAGGTACTCGAAGATGCGCGCGAACAACGCGCTCGAGGTCTGCAGGTCGAGCGCCACGCGCATGAGCCCCATGAGCGGGAACAGCAGGCGTGCCTGCACGGTGGTGAACGCGACGATCGTGCCGGCCGTGATGTCGGCGAGCCCGCCCCCGATGAGCCACCCGGCCACGAGGTAGACGATCGCCGGGATCGAGGACATGAAGATCGACACCATGGCGAAGAACCACTGCCCGGTCATCTGCTGCTTCACCTGGAGGCGGATCTGGTTGCCGTTCTCGTCGGCGTAGCGCTCGATCTCGCTCTGCTGCCGCGTGAAGCTCTTCGAGAGCAGGATGCCCGAGACGCTCAGCGTCTCCTGCGTGATCGCCGTCATCTCCGACAGCGACTCCTGCGTCTTGCCGGCGATGCGTGCGCGCACCTGGCCGACCCGGCGCTGCGCGATGACCATGAACGGCATGAGCACGAGCGCGATGGCCGTGAGCTGCCAGTTGAGCAGGAGCATGGCGACGAACGCCGCGAGCACGGTGACGGTGTTGCCGAGCACGCTCGAGACGGTATTGGTGAGCACGGATGCCACGCCGCCCACGTCGTTCTGCAGGCGCGACTGGATGACGCCGGTCTTGGTGCGGGTGAAGAAGCTGAGCTCCATCGCCTGCAGGTGCGTGAAGAGGCGCACCCGGAGTGCGCCCATGACCTTGTTGCCGATGGTCGCGGTGAGCCACGTCTGCCAGACACCGAGCAGCGCCGAGATGAGGAAGACGAGGATCATCGCCGCGACCACGGTGCTGAGCACCGGCAGGTTCGGGCCCGTCGCGTCACCGTCGGGCCCGGTGGGGAACAGTCCGTCGTCGAATGCGCGCTGGGTCAGGAGCGGCGGGATGACACTGAGGGCCGCGCCCACGAGCACGAGCGCCACGGTCGTGATGAGCGCCGCCTTGTGCGGCGCGAACAGGTCGGCGACGCGACGCAGCAGGTGCGGGATCTTCGGCGCGTCGGCGTTCTCTGCGCGCTGCGCCTCGACATCGCCGCTGGAGATGCGGGAGCGCGGCCCGCCTCCGCGACCACCGGCGGGCCGGGCCCCGGGCGGCGGCATCCCCCCACCACCGTGCATGCTCATGCATTCACCCTAAGCGGCGGGTGCGACGCCACTGCCGCGGGCGGCGCCCCGAACTGGGGACGTTCGCGCAGGGCGTGACACCCCTAGTTTGAGAGACGCTCGGATTCCCCGCGCCCGAAGGGAGTGCTCCATGCGTCATCCCACGTTCCGCCCTCCGTCCTCGGTCGCGCGGTGGCGCGCCGGCCTCGCGGGGATGCTCGTCGCCGGACTGGCGATGATCGGTGCAGCGGTCGGCATCGCCACGCCCGCGGCGGCTGAGGAGGAGCCGGGCTTCGACTCGACGCTCGAGATCGAGATCACCGACTGCGCCGGGCACTACGGCCAGGGCTCGCTGCACTACCTCGTCCGCGACATGTACCCCTATTACCAGGACTTCATCACGATCACGGATGCCGCCGCCGCCGTCGTCTACGAGGCCACATATCTCGACGGCACCCAGTTCGAGGCGGATGTGGCGCTCGACCCGGGCGAGTACACCATCTTCTACACCGTGGAACGCGAGACCGGTGGACGCAACATCGACGAAAAGGCCTTCACGATCGGCGCCTGCCCCGACCTCGATGTCAACGAGCCCGTGATGACCTGCAGCACCGGCGCCGACGGAACGGCGACGTTCGGCTTCACGAACCTGGTCGAGGGCGAGCTGTACGGCTATTGGGTGGAGGGCATCGGCGTCTCCCTGTTCGAAGAGTTCACGGCGGGCGGCACGAGCGAGCAGGCCGTCAGCGAGGGCCTCCCCCCGGGCAACTACTACGTGTATGCGCAATGGCAGAACGTGCCGATTCCCGTCTACGACTGGCGCGGCTTCGCCGTGGAACCCTGCCAGCCCGAGGTCACTGTCGAGGTCACGGAGTGCACGGTGCCCGGCGGCACCGGCTCGGCGCTCGTGACCCTCTCGAACCTCGTCGCGGGCGTCGAGGTCGACGTGCGGGTCACCGACCGCGGCGACGCCGACGGCACTCCCTACGGCGGGGTCCATCTCGTGACGGCCGACGAGCACGGTACGTCGCAGCTCTCCGTCTCGAAGCTCCCGCCCGGTCAGGACTTCACCATCGGGGTCGCCGGCGTCTGGACGACGACACCGTGGGAGGAGCCGCCGTTCTTGGGCGGTGGTGGCGGTAGCTTCACGCCCATCGAATCGCTCGACCTCGTCGCGCAGGCCGACTTCACCGTGAAGCCATGCCCCGTTGCGACAACGACCAAGCCAGCACTCGCTGCCACCGGTGTCGACGGCATCGCTCCGCTCGTCACGGGAGCGCTCGTGCTGCTGGGCCTCGGCGGCGCACTCCTTCTCCGCCGACGTCGCGCAGACTCCCGCGACCTGATCTGATCCGCGCGACCGATCGGTGAGTGCCGGGCTCCGGCACTCACCGGCCGCGGAGGTGCTTCTCGTAGCGGCGGCACGGCACGAGCACGAATCCTGCCGCCGTCTCGGCCTCGTAATCGAACGCGCCCGCGTCGCGCCAACCCGATCGTTCGTAGAACGCCCGCGCCCGGGCATTACCGGCCACGACGGCGAGCCACGCACGCTCGCGGCCGGTCTCGGCGACCACGCACTCGGCCTTCTCGAGCAGCATGGTCGCGACGCCGGTGCCGCGTGCGGCCCCATCCACGTAGACCTGCTCCACCTCATCGTCGATCACCACGACGAAGCCGAGCGCGACGCCGTCGCGTTCAGCCAGCCACGTCTGCCCGATCCGCTCGAGCACCCGCGGCGGATACGTCTCGGCGGTCCGGTGCCGGTACAGCTCCTCTGGAACGTGTCCGGCATGACCGTCGGCCCATCCCTCGTGCCAGATACGTGCGATCGCAGGGACATCCGCCGGCGTCGCGGTTCGAATCCGCGGTCCAATGAGGGATGAGCCAGCCACCGGGCGACCCTATCCCAGGAGGGCCGCGGCCAGGATCCCGACGGCCAGGAGCGAGTCGAGGACGGCGCAGAATTCGGCGAGCGACCGCACGACCACCCGGCCCGTTCGATGGTGGAACACATCCCACGCTGCGTGCGCCAGCAGCCCTGCGGCGACCAGCATGGCCGCCCACGGCTGGCCGAGCAGCGACGCGACGATCGCGATGGCAGCGATGAGCGCCATGGCGCCGAACGCGAGCGGCATTCCCCACAACGGTCGCCACGATCCGCGCGCGAGCCCGACGGCGACCAGTACGCCCGCGATTCCCAGCATCCACCAGAACGGGTCGAACGCTCGCATGAAGAATCCGACCGTGATCAGCACGATGGTGAGCGCGAACAACGGCCACGCCGACGTTCTCAGCCCCAGGGCCGCCGCTCCGAGGTAGATGAAGCCCGCCGCGGTGAGCACCTGCGACATCCGCTCGGTGTCGGCGAACCCGAACCAGTACGCCGCAATGAGGGATGCCGCGAAGACGACGCCGAATGCCGTGGGCCAGCGCCGAAGCATCCGGCTGCCCTGGACGGAGCGAGCCGGCTCTGCGACGGTCACGGCCGCGCCCACGTGTCCACCGGCGGGACGGGCTCGCCCGGCGGGGTGTACGCGGCCAGCACGGTCGCCGCGATCACGGAGGCCGCGTCGTCAGGAGCGAGGCGCCCGGCCTCGATCTCCGCGGCAGCGCCGTGCATCACGCGGTGAAGGGTGCCGACCAGCCACGACCTGGGCAGGTCGATGCGGAAGGCCCCCTCGGCCTGGCCACGCTCCACCAGCATCTCGACGCGCGACGCCGGTCGCTGGTGAAGCTCGTGCATCCGCTCCTCGGAGAGCGCAGTCTCGGCCGCCGTGACGAGCGCCCCGATCTGCACGAGCGTCAGCCAACTGCGCCCGATGAGTCGCACGAGCGCTGCCCGGGGGTCGCCGCTCAGGTCGAGCGCCCCGAGTGCCACGTCGCCCTCGTCGATCGCCCGCGCCACCACCGCGTCGATGAGCGCGGCACGTGAGGGGAAGTGGCCGTAGAGCGTGACGCGGCCAACACCCGCAGTCTGGGCGATCTCGGCGATGCTGGCGTCGGCATCGCGACTCAGGCACATCGCGGCGGCATCCAGGATGGCCTCGATGTTCCGTCGAGCGTCGGCGCGTTTGGCCGACGCCTGGGGTGCGCTGTTCGCCACGACATCCTCCTTTATTGAACATCAATGTACGACTTACATCTCCGGGGATCAAGGCGAACCCGACGCGCGTCAACCCCTCGGCATTGAATCGGGCCCCGCCCATAGACTGGCGACGGGTTCGCGACGGAGCGGGGGTGAGTCATGGCCTCGATACGGGACACGTGGGGACGCCCCGCGCCCCTCACGTGGCGCGATGTGATGCGCGCCGAGCCGTCTCGATTGCGTGCCGACGTCGCGCGGATGCCCGAAGAGGAATGGTCGCGTGATCCGGCTGCACTCCTCGGCCTGGCCACGAGCTTCCGGATACCCGGAGCGAGCAATCCCTACGCGGCCGAGCCGTACCTCGATGCCGCCGACGAACTGCTCGCCGCAGATGCATCCGACCCCGCTCTTCGGGTCCTGGCGCCGGTGGTGCGATCGCTGCCGCTCCGGGAACTCGGCCGCTTCACACGCGCTCGAGAGTTGCTCGCCTCGGCAAGCCGGGAGCTCGTGACCGCGAGACTGCCGTTCGCCGCTCGGATCGAGCTGAAAGCGCTGATCCTCCTCAACGACGGGGTGTGCGCGACGCTCGGCGGGAGGCTCGACGACGGACGAGGCATCCTGCTCCGCGCGCTCCACGTCGCCGGCACTCGCACGTCGCCCGAACTCCGAGCGGAGGCGAGCGGATGCCTCGCGCTGATCGATCTTCGCGCCGGCAGCCTCCGCAGCGCCGAGGCCTTCATCGAGAACGCACGCGCAGCGGGCGTGGAGTCGCAGGCGCGCGGCCTCGCCGCCGCTCCGCTGAGGCTGGCCGCCATCGCGATGGCGATCGAGCACGGTGGGGTCGACGGATTCGAGCAGCGGCTCGCAGCCCTCATCGCAGAGACCGTCGGCACGGAATACCAACCGATCGCCTTGGCCGAGCTCGCCGCGCTGCGCGGCGCCGACGATGACGAGGTGGCGGAGATCCTGCAGGAGTTGCAGCTCATCACGAAGGAATGGGAGCAACCCAACCTTCCCGGCATGATGCACGACGACGCCCGCATCGCGCTCCTCGTGCGCCGACAGGAAGCGGTCGCCGCCCGAGCCGAGATCACGCGGATCTCGTCGGATCCGAGACACATCCAGTGCCCTGCCACCTGGTCGGCGCGGCTGGCACTCGATGCGGGCGAGCCCGCGAACGCGATCGAGCTGCTCGAGCCGTGCCTGGAGATGGGCGACGGCCACGCGCCCCGCACGGGGACACTCGCGTTGCTCATCGTCGCCTGCGCGCATGACATGGTGGGCGACCGCACCACGGCCGACACCCTCTTCGAGCGGTCCCTCGCGCTGGCCGCGCCCGTGGGGTCCGTCCGGCCGTTCGGCGTCCTGCCCCGTGCCCACCTCTCGGCGCTCCACAACCGATCGACGCACCGACCCCACCCCGGGGCGGTTCAGATGTTGCTCGATGCGATCATCAGCCGCTTCCCGAACGGCGAGGACGGACCGCCGCACACGCTCAGCCCGCGCGAACGCATCGTGCTCACGAGGCTCGCGGCGGGCGACACGCAGCAGCGCATCTCGTTCGAGCTCTCGGTCTCACCGAACACCATCAAGACGCAGGCGCGGAGCATCTACCGGAAGCTCGGCGTGACGACCCGTGAAGGTGCCGTACAGCGAGCGCGGACCCTCGGGATCCTCGACTGAGACCCCCGAATGAGGGGCGGATCGGCATTTTTCATACCCGTTTCACCCTCCACTCACCCGCTCATGCCCCTTCCAGTCATCCGCGCCCCGGTGCTTGCATCGAAGGCATGGCGGCCACCGTTGACCGTCGACGCGCGGACCCGAGCCGTGCGAGTTCCGATCAAGGGGGACCAGTGAACACACCAAGTCGCGACGCCTGGCGTCGCGCGGGGGGACGAGACCCGTCCGGACCCGCAGGGGACACGATCGAGGCCCGTCGCAGTTGGCGGACGACACTGGCTGGTGCCGTCGTCGCAGCGATGGCCTTGGGGGGCATGACGGCTCTGGCTGCCGTACCCGCCGCCGCTGACGAATTGCCACCCGCTGCCTCGGAGCAGGCAGTGGCGGAGCAGTCGGAATCGGTTCCGGTCGAGGAGCCCGCGCCCGCACCCGTCGAGGAGCCGGCACCGGCGCCTGTCGAGGAGCCCACGCCCGCACCCGTCGAGGAGCCCGCGGCTTCACCTGCCGTGGAAGCCGCCGTGCCCGCCGAGGCGCCTGTCGATGCGGCCGCCGCCGAAGCCGCGCTTCCCGCGGCTGAAGTCGAGGCTCCGGTCGTCGCACTCCTCGTGCCACCGGGTGAAGAGGTCGTCGACAAGGTGGAGATCTGTCACGCCACCGCGTCGTACCGCAACCCCTACGTGATCAACGAGCCTGCCGCAGATGGCGACGTCTCGGGTCACGCCGATCACACCGGCCCGATCTTCTACCCGGAGATCGAGGAGCAGTGGGGCGACATCATCCCGCCGTTCTACTACGACGACGGCGGCGAGGAGCCCGCATACTTCCCGGGCCTGAACTGGGATGCCGAGGGTCAGGCGATCTACGAGAACGACTGCGTCATGCCGACCGTCGTGCCCGACCTGATGATCACGGTGACCTCGTGCATCGACTTCTACGGGCCCGATGGGGAGATCGAATGGACGCTCGGGCCGCTGCAGGCGAACCTCGACTACCGCGTGATCATCTGGGACTCCGAGGACAACGACGTCGCGACCTGGACCTTCTCCGGCACGGCCGGGCCGGTCAACGGGAGCGCCTCGCTGCCACCGGGCGACTACACGATCACGGTCGAGCAATCGACCATCGGAGACGGCTGGGAGCTGATCGACGAGCAGTCGTTCACGATCGACGAGTGCCCCGTGCTTGATGTCGACGCCGTGGCGACCGGCTGCAGCTTTGGTGACGACGGCACCGCCTTGGTGAGCCTGTCCGGCCTCGTCGTCGGCGAGGACTACGACTGGAGCCTCGTGGGCGGCGACGTCCTCATCGAGGACACGCTCACCGCTCCGTCCGAGTCGCTCGACGTGCCGTTCGGTGACCTTCCTCCTGGAATGTACACGTTCACGATCACCTGGACCGAGGACGAAGATGTGACGGCGACCGCGACATTCACGGTCGAGGAGTGCGTCAGCGAACTGGATGTCACGGCCGCGGCCACGGGCTGCAGCCTCGGTGACGACGGAACGGCCTTGGTGAGCCTGTTCGGCCTCATCGTCGACGAGGACTACGACTGGAGCCTCGCTGGCGGCGACGTCCTCATCGAGGACACGCTCACGGCGCCGTCCGAGTCCCTCGACGTGCCGTTCGGCGACCTTCCGCCGGGAACGTACACGTTCACCATCACCTGGACGGAACACGAGGACGTGACGGCGATGGCCGAGTTCGTCGTCGAACCGTGCCAGCCCGTGATCTCCGTGGTGGTCACTGAGTGCCCGGCCTACGGTGAGGAAGGGTCGGCGCTCGTGCGTCTCTCCGACCTCGTCGAGGGCGTCGAGTACGACGTGTGGGTGACCGCGAGTGGTGACATGAACGGAACCGCCTACGACGGCATCCGGACCATCACCGCCGGCGCGTCGCACATGGCCGAGATCGAGTTCGCGCCGTTGCCTCCGGGCATGGACTACACGGCATGGGTGCATGGCGTGTGGGCCGATGAGGACGACGAGTTCGAGCTCCACGCCAGCGTGGACTTCACGCTCGAGCCGTGCCCGGCCAAGCCGGCCAAGCCCGCCAAGCACGACAAGCCGGCCAAGCCGGTGAAGCCGAGCGGCGGACTCGCCGACACCGGTGTGAACGACCCGACCGGTCCGATCGCAGCCGCACTGCTGCTGCTCGGCCTGGGCGGCGCCGCGCTCATCGCCCGCGCTCGTCGTGAGGGGAGGACCAACCACAGCGAGTGATCGCTGACCACAGCGGCGGCGGGCGTCCCCTGGTGGGGCGCCCGCCGCTCGTGTGCCTAACGCGGGGAGCATTTTCGTACACACCCCGCAACGCACCGAATGGTGCCGCCTCGCCGGATGTCCGCAAGCGGATCCTTGGGTTCTCGCGGTGGTCGCAACACTTAGCGGGTGGAGAGTGTTGTGGCGAGGTTGGCGTTGGCGTACCGGCCGGAGCTGGTGCAGGAGTGT
>NZ_JBFAVC010000013.1:0-34625 GCF_040679595.1 Agromyces sp. NPDC052230
AACGCCCGGACACATTCCGAACCCGGAAGCTAAGACTCGCAGCGCCGATGGTACTGCAGGGGCGACCCTGTGGGAGAGTAGGACACCGCCGGACATTCTTTCGAAGAGAGCCGCCCAAGGTTGGGCGGCTCTCTTTGGTTTAACCGAGTGGCGTCAAGCCCGTGAGCGTTCCGCGGCATCCGCTCTACGCTGAGGGCATGCCGAACCGCCTGAAGGACGCGCTGAGCCCATACCTCCGCGCCCACGCAGACAACCCGGTGGACTGGTTCTCGTGGGGTGAGGACGCCTTCACCGAGGCGCGTCGACGCGATGTGCCCGTGCTCGTCTCCATCGGCTACGCCACGTGCCACTGGTGCCACGTCATGGCGCGGGAGAGCTTCAGCGATCCCGACACGGCTCGCCTCATCAACGAGTGGTTCGTCGCCATCAAGGTCGATCGCGAGGAGCATCCCGAGGTCGACGCGAGTTTTCTCGCCGCGGCATCCGCCTTCACCCGTGAACTCGGCTGGCCGCTCACCGTGTTCGCGACACCCGAGGGTCGCACGTTCTATGCGGGCACGTACTTCCCTCCGCGGGGCATCCGCGGAGTTCCCGCCTTCCCTGACGTGCTCGCCGCCGTCGCGGAGGCCTGGCGGGAGCGTCGCAGCGACCTCGACGAGACGGCGAACGCCGTCGCCCAGGCGCTGGACGCGGCATCCGTCGCCGACACCGCCGGCGAACTGCCCGATCCCGCCCGACTCGAGTCGGCCGCGGGCGCGTTGGCGGCCGGTGAGGATCGTGTGCACGGCGGGTTCGGAGGTGCGCCGAAGTTCCCGGTCGCGCCCGTGCTGGAGTTCCTCACCCTGTCGGGGGCCGACGGTCGAGAGCTCGCCGCCCGGACGCTCCAGCGCATGGGCGCCTCGCCGCTCCGCGACCCCGTGGAGGGCGGGTTCTTCCGATACGCCACCCGCGCGGACTGGAGCGAGCCGCACTACGAGCGCATGCTCACCGACAACGCGCTGCTGCTCGGCGTCGCAGCCGAACTCGGTCGCGGCGAGACGCCGCCTGACTTCGTCGAACGGCTCGCCGACGGCGTCATCGGGTTCCTCACGGAGCGCATGCAACTGCCATCGGGTGGGTTCGCGAGCGCCCAGGACTCCGAGAGCATCATCGATGGCAAGCGCGACGAGGGTGGCTACTATCACCGCGACGCCGCGGGGCGTGAGGGCCTCGAGCCTCCCGCCCTCGACACGAAGGTGCTGACCGGCTGGAACGGGCTCGCGATCGGAGCGCTCGCTCGGGCGGGATTCGTGTTCGACCGTACCGACGCCGTCGCGGCGGCACGACGTGCGGCGGACTCCCTGCTCGAGCACCATCGACGCGAAGATGGCTCGCTCGTGCGCGCGTCGCTCGACGGCGTGCTCTCGCCCGCGACGGCGACCCTCGAGGACTCGGGCATGCTCGCCGGCGGCCTTCTCGAGCTCGCCGCCGCCACCGGCGAGGCCCGGTACGCGACGGCGGCCCGCGAGCTGATCGATGCGGCCGGGGCCGCGGCGCCCGCCGATGCCGAGGTACCGTTCGCGGCGCCGACCGGCGGTGACCCCGTCCTCGTCGCCCGAGGTCTGGCGCTCCCGCCGGATCCCGCCGAGGGAGCCACGCCGTCGGGCATCACGGCCTGCGCGGATGCCGCGTGGCGGCTCTACGCGTTCGGCGCGGGCGACGGGTACCTCGAACTCGCCCAGCGAGCGATGCGTTCGGTGGCAGGCATGGCCGTCGAACGGCCGATCGCCTTCGGCGGGGCGCTCGCGGTCATGGCACGGCTTGCGGCGCCACTCGTGCAACTCGTCACCGTCGTTCCCGACGGCCGCCCCGAGGAAGGGGTCGAGCCTGGGGCTGCAAGACTCCTCGAGGCGACGCGTCGGCACGAGGCATCCGTCGCCACCATCGTCACCGACTCGCAGGCGCGCGAGCTCGCCGCAGCCGGGTTCGAGCTGTTCGAGGGACGCATCGCGACCGACCAGCGGCCGACCGCCTACCGGTGCCGGGCATTCGTGTGCGCGCTACCCGTGCACCGCGCCGAGGAGCTCGCCGGTCTGGGAGTCGACGGCTGAGCCGCACGAAGGACGGACGGGCTAACGGCTCAGCCGTTCGATGCGATCGAGCAACGACCACACCGCCGTGCTGAGGTCGGGGTGGTCGAGGGCGATCTCGCGGAGCAGCTCGTACTCGAAGCGCGCGGCGTCGCCACGGCGCGCCGTCGGGTGGTACGCGCGAGCCCGTGCCGGGCTCCAGCGGTCGGAGTGGAGCCGCTCCTCGCGGAGCGTCGCCACGACCTGCTCGTCGACCGAGGGGAGCTCGGGGAGGAAGACCCACGGGTCTTCGCCGAGCCGGCAGCGCAGCTCGATGAGCGCCGCGAGTTCGTCGCGTGCGTCTTGCCGCAGGCGTTCCAACGTCGATGCCTCAGCCATGTCGCGACCTCCCCTCGCTTGATTCGATCGTAACCAACGCTACGTGGAGCGTGTGACGCTCGGGTTACACCGGTCGTCCTCAGATGGACGACAGATGACGCCCACGTGACCATCTCGCGGGTCGGCGGTGCGGTTGAATGGTGCAGTGAACGACGCACTCCCGCCGACCGCAGCCGAGCGGCGCACCGGCGAGCTCCTCGCGCTCCTGCGTTCAGATCTCGATGCGGCGGCGTTCACGGTCGAGACGCTCGAAGCGTTCTGGGGGGCGGATGCCGCTGCCGCACTGCATCGCGGCGAACGCGTGCCGGCGCGCCGCATGCTCGAGGCCCGACGGGTCGGCCACGGGGCATCCGCCGCCCTCGCGACGCTCGCGGAGCTGTTCGTGCTGGCTCTGCCCGTGCCGGCCGCGGACGCCGTCGCCGCGCTGCCGTCGCTCGGCCTGGAGGGCGCGACCGAGCTCGGCCTCGTCGCGCGCGATGCGGGTGGGGCATCCGTGCGCGCCCGACTCGATCTGCGACCCTATGCGTTCAGCGACGCCCGCGGCGAGGGGCATTGGTGGATCATCTCCGACCTCGGCGAACTCGCGCTCGGTGGGCCGCTCGGCGAGCAGCACGTGCTCGGCGTCGGGGGAGCGTCGATGACGCTGTCGGGGCTCATGCTGCCCACCCCGGCGGAGCGCGTGCTCGACCTCGGCACGGGCTGCGGCATCCAGGCGATGCACGCGTCGCGCTTCGCGTCGCAGGTGGTCGCGACCGACATCTCCGGGCGGGCGCTGCGGCTCGCGCGCCTCAACCTCGAGCTCAACGGCATCGAGGGCGTGGAGTTCCGGCTCGGGAGCCTGTTCGAGCCGGTCGCCGGGGAGCGATTCGATCGCATCGTGTCGAATCCGCCGTTCGTGATCACGCCGCGAGCGGCCGGCGTTCCCGAGTACGAGTACCGCGACGGCGGCCTCGTCGGCGATGCGATCGTCGAGGCGATGATGCGCGATGCCGCCGCGCACCTGCGCCCAGGCGGCGTGGCGCAGTTCCTCGGCAACTGGGAGGTCCGCGACGGCGTCGACGCGCTCGACCCGGTGCGCGACTGGGCGGGCGACCTCGAGTACTGGATCGTGGAGCGGGAGGTGCAGCGCATCACCGAGTACGCCGAGACGTGGATCCGCGACGGCGGCACCCGACCGGGCACGGCCGAGTTCGATCGGCTCTACGACGCGTGGCTCGACGACTTCGAGCGCCGCGGCGTACGGGAGATCGGCTTCGGGTACGTGCTGCTGCGGCGCCCGTCCGGTTCGCCCGCCGAGCGTACGAGGATCGCCCGCGTCGAACGGCGGCACGGGCCACTCGGCGTGAGCCCGGGCGGCCTCGGCGTGCATCTCGCCGCCTGCCTTGCGGCCCACGATCGGCAGGCGTCGCTCGACGACCACGCACTCTCCGCGACCCGGCTCACGGTCGCGGGTGACGTCACCGAGGAGCGCCACTACTGGCCCGGCGACGACGACCCCACGGCCATGCTGCTGCGACAGGGCGGCGGTTTCGGCCGGGTGGTCGACCTCGACACCGGGCTCGCGGCCCTCGTCGGCGCGTGCGATGGCGCGCTCACCGTGGGCGCCATCGTCTCGGCGATCGCGCAGCTCCTCGAGGTCGACGAGGTGGCGCTCTCCGCCGACCTGCTGCCCGCCGTTCGCGCGCTCATCGACGACGGGATGCTGATGCTGCCCGCCGAGGCCTGAGCCCGCCGCGCGACGGCGGCTCGGGGCATCCGCCGCTCAGACCGTGCCCGCGGGCGGCCAGGCGCCGATGATCAGCGCCATGACCACCGCGGTCACCAGCTCGTGCCCGATGTTCACGATGGTGAGCCCTGCGGGACGTCCCTCGAACGCGTCGTGCGTGATGAAGCGCGCGGCGGTGAAGCCCGCCCACAGCAGGATGCCGGTGAGGAGTGCGAGGAGCAGGTAGCTGCCGCCGAAAGCAAGCCAGGCCACCTGGGTCGCGAGCGTTAGCACCCACGCGGAGACGAAGCTCACGATGACGGTCGTCACGATCGGCGCCACCGCGCTGCGATCGCCGGAATCGACCCGGGCGACGCGCATCCAGTAGTTGCCGAACACCCGTGGTGTGTACCAGATCGATCCGATCACCATCGTCGAGATCGTCGCGATCGCCACCGCCCAGTAGTTCACGTCGATGAGCATGCCGATGCCTCCCCTCGCGGCACGGCCGCGCCTGCCCGGAGTCTAGCGCCGAGCCCTGCTCAGGCCGGGGAACGCCACGTCTCGGCGATCACCGAGCCTGCGGCGGTAGTCTCGTGGTCGCACACCTGAAAGCGAGCCAATGCCCTTGCCCGATAGTCCGCTCTCCGACTCCCCGTACGAGGTGCTGGGCGTTCCCGCCGACGCGGATGCCGCAGCCCTTCGGCTGGCGTACCGCCGGGCCCTGCGCCATGCGCACCCCGACACCGGCGGCGACCCGGCCACGTTCCACGCCGTGCAGCGCGCGTGGCTGCTCGTCGGGACCCCCGAGGCGAGGGCCGCGTTCGACCGCGGCACCGTGGGCTCGATGCCGTCGTCCGCCCGCGAGGCGTGGGCGCCGGCCGCTCCGCGCCGGCCGCGCGACTCGCGGCCGCTCGCACGTTCCTACGGGCATCCGGGCGGGCTGACTCGGGAGCTCTACCTCGACCGGATCCGAGAGTGGGCGGGCCGCGGCGTGACGCTCGACGACCCCTACGACCCGGCGCTGGTGCGCAGTGCGCCCCGCGACATCCGGCACATCCTCGCCGACGCGCTCGCCGAGGAGGCGACCGCCCGATCGCTCTCGACCCTCGGCATCGCCTACACGGTCTGGCACGATGTGGCGACGGAGGCCGCGGGCCCCGGCCTGCCGCCGAAGCTCGACCACCTCGTGCTCGGCCCCACGGGCCTGTTCGCCATCCAGTCCGAGGACTGGGGCGCGCCCGTCGCGCTCAAGCGCGGCGAGCTCGTGGGCGAGGCGCTCGGCGGCGAGCGTCCGTTCCGGGCGCTCGCGGCGCGGGCGAAGGCCATCGGTCGGGCCGCCCGGGTGAAGCCGACGGCGCTCGTCATCGTCGTGCCCGACGACCACGCCGCGGAACCGCTCGAGCTCGGCGGAAGCATCCGCGGGGCCGTCGTCGCACTCGTGCGCAGCTCACGGCTCGCAAGCGCCGTGCGCGAGGGGTTCCCCGGCTCGGCGCACCTCGGCGGCACCGAGGTCATGGAGGTGCGCTCGCGCCTGCAGGCGGTCGTCCGGTTCGCGTAGCCGGGGTGGCGGGGTGTTGGATGGAGGGGTGCCTGAGCTTGATCGTGACGCCCACATCGCCGACTTCGCCGACTTCATCCGGGAATCCCCGTCCTCGTACCACGCCGCCGCCGCGGTCGCCGCGCGACTCGAGGCCGACGGCTTCGAGCGGCTCGACGAACGCGACGAGTGGCCGGCGACCCCGGGCAGGCGCGTGGTCGTCCGCGACGGCGCCGTCATCGCCTGGGTGCAGCCCGAGGGTGCGACGAGCCGGACGCCGTTCCGGATCCTCGGCGCGCACACCGACTCGCCGTCGTTCAAGCTGAAGCCCGGCCCGTCGCCGACCGCCGAGGGCCTCCTGCAGGCCGGCGTCGAGGTGTACGGCGGGCCGCTCCTGAACTCATGGCTCGACCGCGAGCTCGAACTCGCCGGCCGCATCGTGACCCGCGACGGCGCCGAGCACCTCGTGCGCACGGGTCCGTTCCTGCGCATCCCGCAGCTCGCGATCCACCTCGACCGCGACGTGAGCAAGGCGCTCACGCTCGACAAGCAGCGGCACCTGCAGCCCGTGTGGGGCGCGGCCGCCGCGGGCGACCTGCTCGCGCACCTCGCCGGCATCGCGGGCATCGAACTCGGCGACGTCGGCGGACACGACCTGCTCGCCGCCGACACGCAGGCGCCTGAGCGATTCGGGCTCGACGACGCGTTCTTCGCGGCCGGCCGCATGGACAACCTCTCGTCGGTGTTCGCCGGACTCGTCGGGGTGCTCGCGGCACCCCCCGAGGCCGAGCACGTGAGCGTGCTCGCGGCATTCGACCACGAGGAGCTCGGCTCGGAGTCGCGCTCAGGGGCGAGCGGACCCTTCCTCGAGGACGTGCTCGTGCGCATCGGTGCGGCACTCGGCTCCGACGACAGCGACCGCCGACGCGCATTCGCGGACTCGTGGCTGCTCTCTTCCGACGCCGGGCACGCCGTGCACCCGAACTACCCCGAGCGGCACGATCCGTCGAACCGCCCGCGACTCGGCGGCGGGCCGCTCCTCAAGCTCAACGCGAACCAGCGGTACGCGAGCGACGCCGTCGGCGCGGCGCTGTGGGCACGCACCTGCCGCCAGGCCGGCATCGAGACGCAGCCGTTCGTATCGAACAACGCGATACCGTGCGGCTCCACGATCGGGCCGCTCAGTGCCACCCGCCTCGGCATCCGCACAGTCGACGTCGGCACGCCGCTGCTCTCGATGCACTCCGCTCGCGAGCTCGCGCACGTCGACGACCTCGTCGCGCTCGCGGCGGCGGCCACGGCGTTCTTCGCACCGGTCGTCTGAGGCCTGGCCCGACGGACTGACGCCCACCCGTCCGGCCGTCCGCGACGCTGGCGGGATCTCGCGGCACGACGGCGTGATTTCACGCGCCCTCGCCGACCCGCCGGTGCGAGGGTGATTGTCATGACCAAGACCATGACGCACGCGGCATCCGACCTCTTCGAGCACGTGGCCACCCAGGCCGACGCCATCGCCCACTTCCGCGGACGTTTGGCCGTCGAGGCGGACGTGTCGGATGTCGCGGCCGCACTCGCCGCGCCCGAGCCCGGTTTCGTACTTGTTGACACGCGCAGTGACGAGTCGTGGGCGCAGGGGCACGTGCCGGGCGCGATGCACCTGCCCCGCCGTCGCATCGCCGCCGAGGCGGCTGAGCGGATCCCGTCCGGAACGCCGGTCGTCGTCTACTGCTGGGGTCCCGGATGCAACGGCGCCACGCGCGCCGCGCTCGAGTTCGCGCTGCTCGGGTATCCGGTCAAGGAGATGATCGGCGGCTTCGAGTACTGGGTGCGCGAGGGCTTCGCGTTCGACACGGCCGACGGGCTCGCGCAACTGCCGCCCGACGCGCTCACGAATGTCGCGCAGGACGGACTCGCGGGCGACGCCCACATCAACCACGACATCACCTGCGCCTGCTGAGCCCGGGCGGGCGTCGGCCGGGACTCCGACGCCTGCCCGTCAGCGCAGCGGTCCCCGACGCTGCTCGAGCCACAGCGTGTGCTCGCGCAGTCCGTTCCGCACCGCGGCCTTGATGATGAGGTAGCCGATCCACAGGCTCAGGGCCAGGATCGCGAGGTAGACGACGAGGCCGATGATGATGCCGATGAGGCCGGCTCCGAAGAGCATGTCGGGTGTGTAGGGTTCTGGGGTCACCAGCACAGGTTGTCAGACCGCACCGCGCGGGCGCGACGACCCGATCGGGGGACACGGGCATTCCGGCACGTGCGTGCGGCCTCGCTCAGCACTCGATGACGTTGACGGCGAGTCCGCCCTCGCTCGTCTCCTTGTACTTCGACATCATGTCGAGGCCCGTCTGGCGCATCGTCTCGATGACGGTGTCGAGCGAGACGACGTGCGTGCCGTCGCCGTGCAGCGCGAGCCTCGCGGCCGACACCGCGGTCGACGAGGCGATGGCGTTGCGCTCGATGCACGGCACCTGCACGAGGCCGGCGACGGGGTCGCAGGTGAGTCCGAGGTGGTGCTCCATGGCGATCTCGGCGGCGTTCTCGATCTGCCGAGGGGTTCCCCCGAGCACGGCGCACAGGCCGCCCGCCGCCATCGCGCAGGCCGAGCCGACCTCGGCCTGGCATCCGCCCTCGGCGCCCGAGATCGACGCGTTCTTCTTCACGAGCGACGCGATCGCGGCGGCGGTGAGCAGGTAGCGGCGGATGCCGGCGGCATCCGCACCGGGCACGAACCGCAGGTAGTAGTGACCGACCGCGGGAATGATGCCGGCCGCACCGTTCGTCGGCGCGGTGACGACGCGCCCGCCGGCGGCGTTCTCCTCGTTGACGGCGAGCGCGAACGCGTGCAGCCACTCGGTCGACGTGTCGCGGACGCCGTTCGTGTGTGCAGCCTCGTCGCGGTCGTACTCCTCGAGCCGGCGTCGCACCTCGGGCGCGCGGCGCTTCACGCGGAGGCCGCCGGGCAGCGTGCCGTCGGTGACGAGCCCGTGCTCGACGCACTGGGCCATGGCCGCCCAGATGGCGTCGAGCCCCGCGTCGATGCCGTCCTCGCCGTGCACCGAGATCTCGTTGGAGCGGGCGATGTCGGAGAAGGACACGCCGTGCTCCTCGCAGAGGGCGAGCAGCTCGTCGGCCGTGTCGTAGGGCAGCGGATGCCGCAGCGCCTCGCCCTCCTGCGTTGCTTCGCCCTCTCGGCGGATGAAGCCCCCGCCGACCGAGTAGTAGGTCTCCTCGGCAAGGGGAAGGGCCTCGTCGTCGCCCCATGCCTGGAGCGTGAGTGCATTCGGGTGCCCGGGCAGACGCGTGCGCGGTTCGAGGCTGACGTCGCCCTGCGTCATGGTGATCGGATGCCGCCCCGCGACGTGCACGGTCGCACACTCGGGCCCCAAGCGGGTCCACGCGCCGCGCACCTGGTCGGGGTCGCAGTCGTCGGGCTTCAGGCCGGCGAGGCCTGCGACCACCGCATCGGGCGTGCCGTGGCCGAGCCCCGTCGCGCCGAGCGAGCCGTAGAGCGAGCACGTGACCCGGCTGACTCGCTCGAGCAGCCCCGCCCTCGCGAGCTGCTCGGCGAACGCCCGAGCGGCCCGCATGGGGCCGACGGTGTGGGAACTCGAGGGCCCGATCCCGATCGAGAACAGGTCGAGGGCTGAGACGAACGCTGTCACGCTCCCAAGGCTACGTGGCATTCCGCGCACGGTTCCGGCGGGCGGTTGCAGGAAGTGTGCGTCGGATGCCGCTCCGACGCACGAGAGCGGCGCGATTCCCTGGTGCTTGCGGCGTGGGGGGTCAGCCGGCTCGGAGCTCCATGATCTCCTCCGGGCTGGCGACCGGCCCGAACCCGAACTTCGCGGAGAGTCCGTGCGCGTTGAGGGTCCTGAGCATGGCACGCCGAAGTCCCATCGGCTCGAGTGCCGCGACGACGCCGTCGATGAGGGCGACGCCGACACCGCGTCCGCGGGCGTCCGTGGCTACGAACACGTCGCAGAGCCACGCGAACGTCACGCCGTCGGTGACCACGCGTGCATACCCGAGCTGCTCGCCGGTGATGGCGTCGTACACGCCGAAGTTGCGGGACGCCTCGACCGCGGCATCCTGCCTCGCCCGCGAACGACCCGCCGCCCAGTAGGACTCCTCGGAGAGCCAGGCGTGGATGCGATCGCGGTCGAGTCGCGCGGGGTCGTCGGAGAATTCGAGATCGTCGGGCATCCCTCGATCACACCGCCCCGGGGCGGGTGCGGACAAGAGGCCACTCCACGATCGGTGGACCGCCCCGATGCGCGGGGTCAGCGCAGCGTCGTCCGGGAGTCAGTCCCCGGCGGGCAGGAGCCACGCTCGCTCCGGCGCGAACGAGACCCCCACGATGGTGCCCACCGGGGCGATCTCGGTGAACGTCGGGTCCGAGACGACGGCCACGATGTTGCCGACCTCGGTCTCGATCTCGTACTCCACGCTCTCGCCGTAGAACACGGCGGAGAGCACCCTCCCGTGGTTCCCGGCGATCCGTTCCTCGGTGTCGCCGAACGGCCGCACGCGAATGGATTCGGGCCGCACGAGCAGCACGCAGTCACTTCCCGCGACCGCGTTCGGGTGCGCGTCGACGATGATCCGACTCCCGAGCACCGTGGCGCTGGCGCGACCCGTCGAGGCATCCGCCCGTACCTCATCGACATCCAGGAAGTTGGCACGCCCGATGAAGTCGGCGACGAACACCGACGCGGGGTGGCGGTAGATCGTGTCGGGCGCGCCCACCTGTTCGATCCGCCCGCTCCGCATCACGACGATGCGGTCGGACAGGCTCATCGCCTCATCCTGGTCGTGGGTCACGTACACGCTCGAGATGCCCAGACGGCGCTGCAGGCGCCGGATCTCCAGCCTCATCTGCGCGCGAAGCTTGGCATCGAGGTTGCTCAATGGCTCGTCGAAGAGCAGCACCTTCGGCTTGACGACCATGGCGCGGGCGAGCGCGACCCGCTGCTGTTGCCCGCCGGAGAGCTGGTTCGGTGCCCGGTTCGCGAGGTTGGTCAGGCTCATCGAGGCGAGCGCGAACCCGACTTCCTCCTTCACCTGCTTCGTCGGCAGGCCCTTGAGCTTCAGTCCGTACGCGACGTTCTCGAACACGGTCATGTGCGGGAAGAGCGCGTACGACTGGAAGACCATGCCCATCGGCCGGCGATCCGGAGTCAGGCTGACCATGTCCTCGTCGTCGAGCGAGACGGAGCCGGCGGTCGGCGACTCGAAGCCGGCGATCATGCGGAGGGTCGTCGTCTTCCCGCAGCCGGACGGCCCGAGGAACGTCACGAACTCGCCGGGCTCGACGGTGAGGGTGAAGTCGTCCACCGCGACGACTCTGGAGCCCGCGCTCCCGAATGCCTTCTGGATGCCGTTGAGAACGAGTCGGCCCACGGTGTCGCCGGCGTCACGGACGGGCGTGTCATGCATGGTGATCGTCATCGGGGGTTCTACTCTCTGTCGGATGGTGCGTGCTGTCGTGGAAGGCGGCGGCATGGGCTCGCGTCAGGTCGCAAGTGCATCGGCGGACCGGCCGACGGGCCGCTCGCGAATGAGGAGGTTGAGGATGCCGATCACGCCCATGACGATCACGATGAGGATCGTGCAGTACGCGAAGGCGTTGCCGAACCGCCCAGCGTCGACTTCGGAGAGGATCTGCGAGGTCATGATCTTCGTCTGCGGCGTGGTGAGGAAGATGATCGGAGACAGCGTCGTCATCGAGCGTGCGAACGCGTAGGTGAGCCCGGCGAACAGCGCCGGCCGCACGAGCGGCACCGTGATCTTGCGGAAGGTCGTGAGCCCCGAAGCTCCGAGCGAGGCGGATGCCTCGTCGATGGCCATGTCGATCTGCTGCAGGGCCGCGACGCCCGCCCGCTGCCCCGACGGACTCGACCTGATCACGTAGACCATGACGATCGCGACGACACCACCGAACACCGCGCCGCCGCCGGCCAGCGCGGGGATGAGGACGACGTCGCCGACGCCGCGCGGGGTGTTGAACGTCAACGCGTAACCGATCCCGAGCACGGTGCCGGGAACGGCGAGGCCGAGCATGCCGAGGAAGTCCATCAGGGATCGGCCGCGCCGCAACTTCCGAACGACCAACCACGCGACCGCCATGCCGAGGATGCCGGCCAGCGGCGTGGCGATCAGGGCGAGCGTCGTCGTCGTCACCATCGCATCCGAGCCGATCCCGCTGAGGACGTAGGCATAGTGATCGAGCGTCAAGCTGTTGTTGACGCCGAGGATCGAGACGAATCCACCGACGACCACGGTCGCATAGATGAGGACGATGAGCCCCGCGAACAGGGTGACCGGTGCGAGCAGCAGCATCCGAGCCGGCTGGGATGTGATCAGGTCCGGTCGGCCGGCCGGCTTCCCCGTAACCGCCACCACGCTCTTCCGACCGGCCCAGTACCGCTGGATGAGGAAGACGAGCACCGCGGGAAGGAGCAGCACGACCGAGTACGCGGCACCGGAAGCCACGTCGTACTCGCCGGTGATCGCGATGTACGCGCGTGACGACAGCACCGTGAAGTCGCCGCCGATGACGAGCGGGTTCGCGAGGTCCGCGATGGTCTCGACGAAGAGGAGGAGGAAGGAACTCGCGAAGCCCGGCACGAGCATGGGGATGGTGATGCTTCGGAAGACCCGCCACTTCGAGGCGCCCAATCCCGACGCCGCCTCATCGAGTGACGGGTCGAGGCTGCGCATCATGCCGAGGAGGTTCATGTAGGCCGCCGGGAAGAACGACAGGCTCAGGACGATCGTCAGACCCGGCAGTCCGTAGATGTTCGGCGTGATGCCGAGCAGGTCGCGCGTGACCAGGCCGCTCCGCCCGAACAGCGTGATGACCGCGGTGGCCAGGGCGAACGGGGGCGACACGATCGGGAGCAGGGCGATGAGATGCAGCAGGCGCTTGCCGCGGAACTCCATCCGGACCTGTACATAGGCGAGGAGGAACCCGATCGCCGTGCCGAGGACGCCGACGATCGTTCCGAGGACCACCGTGTTCAGGATGATCTGGCGGTTGACGGGGGAGCTGAAGATGGAGGCGAAGACCGCGAGGCCCTCGCGTGACGCCGACGTCGAGAGAATCGTCAGCACGGGGATGACGATGAGGACCGCGAGGATCGCGACGACGGCGACGGCGACGACTCGCGTCGCGGTGTCATGCCGCACCTCGGGGGGCCTGCTCGTTCTGGATGACGGCTTCGGCGCCACCGGCGCAGCCACGGTTTCGATGCTCAACGGGGGTACTCCTTCGGGTCGTCATGCGGGGCCGTGCGGCCCCGCATGACGGTTCGAGCGAACAGGGGGTTCGGCTACTCCTTGGGGGCGGCAGCGATCTCCGCGTCGAAGCGGGCGGTGAGCTCGGGCTTTGCGGCGGATGCCGCAGCGAAGTCATAGTCGACGAGGTCGACATCGTCGAGCACAACCATGCGTGGATCGACGACCGCGTCGGGATTCGTCAGGATCTGGAAGGATCCGACCGTCGGCCCGATGTTCTGTGCGTCCGCCGTGAGGGCCCAGTCGATGTACGCCTGGGCGGCCGGCTTGTTCTTCGAGCCGGCCACGAGCGCGATGCCGCCGACCTCGTACCCGGTGCCTTCCGAGGGGAATGAGACGACCAGGTCGGTCATCCCCTCCTTCTGGTACTTGACGCAGTCATGGGAGAAGACGAGACCCACCGCCACCTCGCCGCGACCTGCGATCTGGCCGGGTGCCGTGCCGCTCTTCGAGTACTGGAGCACGTTGTTGTGCATCTGCTTCATGTAGGCGAGTCCCTGCTCCTCGCCGCCGAGGCGGGTGACCTGCGTCCACAGCGTCGTGAAGGCGGTGCCCGACGTCGACGGATGGGCGGTCGACACCTGGCCCTTCAGCCGGGGATCGAGCAGGTCGTCCCAGCTCGTCGGCACGTCGACTCCGAGTTCGTCCAGGACGGCCTGGTTCGAGCAGAAGCCCAGCGCGCCGACGTACACGCCGGTCCAGTAGCCGTCGGCATCCCGGTACTCCGACGGAATGGCGTCGGCGTTCGGGGATTCGTACGGCTCGAGGAGGCCGGCGTCACGGGCGGCGCCGAATCCGTCGACGGGACCGCCGTGCCAGACGTCGAACTCGGGCGCGGCCTTGGCGGCGTCCAGACGCGCAACGGTCTCACCCGACGAGAGTCGCACGAAGTCGGCGTCGACGCCGGTCTCCTCGGTGAAGGCCGCGACCATGGCCTGGCACCAGTCCTCCATCGCACCGCAGGCGATCGTGATGCTCCCGCCCAGCGGTGCGTCCGGGTCGACCGCAGCCGCGCCGTCGGAGCTCGGGGTGACGGCGCAGCCGCCGAGCAGGAGCGCAAGCGCCGACAGTGCGGCCGCCGGGGCAGCTATTCTTCCCATGTCGTGATCCTCTGTCTCGTGAAATCGGGGGGAATAGCGCCCGGACGACATCATCGAGCGCCACTCATCACGGTAGGTCGCGGGGAGAGTCGGGTGGGTCACGAATGGGCACGCTCGGTCACAGTCTCGTGACCGAAGTCGGGTACCGGGTCAGGTTCGTCCGTCGTCGGGGCGCTGCATCATCCGGTATCCCCGGCCGCGAACGGTCGCGATGTAGCTCGCATCCGTCGGAGCATCCTCCAACTTGGCGCGGAGGCGGTAGATCGCGGTCTTCACCATCTCGCGCCCGCCGAGGAGCGAGTCGGTGCCCCAGACGGCCTGCAACAGGTACGACCAACCGAGCACCTCGTCGTGATGGGTGGCGAGCGTGGCGAGGAGCCTGAACTCGCTCTGCGACAGCGGTATCCGTTGGCCGTGGCGCGTCGCTGTCGATGAGCGATGGTCGATGACGAGGTCGCCCACGACAGTCCGTGATCCGTCGCCTCGATCTCGGTATCTCCGCACGATCCCCTGTGCTCGCAGTGCGAGCTCGCGGGGGTGGAACGGCTTGACGACGTAGTCGTCGGCCCCCGCCTCCAGTCCTGCGACCCGGTCGGCCGCCTCTCCTTTCGCCGTCAACAGGAGGATCGGCACGTCGGAATCGAGCCGGATCCGGCGGCACAGGGTCAATCCGCTCGAGCGCGGCAGCATGACGTCGAGGATCACGATGTCGAATGCATGCTGTCGCGTGAGTTGCCACGCGGTCTCGGCGTCGAGAGCCTGCACCGTGTCGAAGTCCTGCGTCTCGAGCGCGAACGACACGATGTCGATCATCTGCCGCTCGTCGTCCACGACGAGCGCCTTAGCGCGCGGAGTTTCGCTGACCATCGTCGTTCACCGGATTCATTCGCGCGGGAAGCGTCATGATGATCGTGGTGCCTCGATCGGGCATCGTGTCGACGTAGAGCCGGCCGCCGTGCATCTGCGCGATCTGGCGGGTGATCACGAGCCCGATGCCCGTGCCGTCGCGCAGCGGGTGACCGCTCGCGAATCGCTCGAACAGCTGACTGCGCTCCACGTCGCTCATGCCGGAGCCGTCGTCCGAGACGGAGACGGTCACCTCGCCCGGCCCGTTCACGATCCGCACCGTCACCGTCGACGCCTCGGGGCTCGCCTTCACGGCATTGTTCACGAGGTTGATGATGGCTTGCCTGATGAGCCTGGCGTCGACCCAGGCGCGCGGCGGGGCACCGGGACAGTCGAGGGCGATCGCGACACGGTGCAGTGTTCGAAGTTCCTCGACGGTGCTCTTCGCCAGGGCGCGCAGATCGACCCGGTCGAGGTGGAGGTCGAACATGCCCGAATCGATCCGGGCTTGGGTCAACAGGTCCTCGGCCAGCTCCACGAGACTCGAGGAGTTCTCGCCGATCGTCCGCATGAACTTCTCCTGGGTTGCGTTGAGTCGTCCGGGAGTGCCTTCGAGCAGCAGGTCGCTCGCGCCTTTGATGAGGCTGAGCGGGGTACGGATCTCGTGGCTCAGCACGGCCATCCGTTCACTCGTCTGCCCCGCGACCTCTCCGATCCTGCCGAGGTCGATCCGAAGGCGCCGCCATTCCGAGTACGCGGTCAGCGCCAGAGCCACCGAGACGAGGAACACGATGACGGCGAGGATCCACGACGCAGCCCACGACCGTGCCAGCAGTGCGAGGAAGAGGCCGATCCACCCGGCGAGGCAGGCGGCCGCGAGGACGCCGGGGAGGCCCCGGAGAACGGCCAGGCGTCGGAACCGAGCGGAGCGCGCGCGCGTCGAGTCGACGTGGCTCGCCATGGTACGCAACTTCCTCGATGCGGTGACTGCGGTCGCCCCCATGATACAGCTTCGACAACCGGCGCCATCGCGATGCGCTGCACGGCGACGAGGTCTGCTCGGCGCCGCCGGAGTCAGCGCAGCGTCTTGCGCGAGGTGATCTGTCCCGTGTCGAAGCCGAGCAGGTGCAGCCCGCCGTGGAAGCGCGCGTGCTCGACCTTGATGCAGCGGTCCATGACGACCGTGAGGCCCTGCTCCTCGCCGTCGCGCGCGGCCTCCTCGTTCCAGATGCCGAGCTGCACCCACACGGTCTTCGCGCCGATGGCGAGGGCCTCGTCGATCACGCTCGGGATGTCGCTCGCGCGGCGGAACACATCGACGATGTCGGGCACCTCGGGCAGGTCGGCGAGGCTCGCGTACGCGGGCTGGCCGAGGATCTCGGTGGCGTTGGGGTTCACGAAGTAGAGGCGGTAGTCGCTCGACTGCTGCAGGTAGGTGCCCACGAAGTAGCTCGAGCGGGCCGGGTTCGGCGAGGCGCCCACGATGGCCACCGACTTCGCGGCGTTGAGGATGCGCAGCCGCTGCTTGGCGTCGGGTCCGACCCAGGTGCGCTGCGACTTCAGGAGCTTCGCGAGCGGGGAGCTCGCCGGCAGTTCGCACGAGAGGCCGTTGACGAGTCGCACGGTCTCCAGGTCGTCGGTCGTGGCATCCGTCGCCGTCGTCATCGTGTGCCTCCTGTCGCGGCCGTGAGGGCCTGGTCGAGATCGTCGATGATGTCTTCAACGTCTTCGATGCCCACGCTAATCCTCACCACTCCCGGCAGCACGCCGGCGTCGACGAGCTGCTGTTCGCTCAGCTGCGCATGCGTCGTCGACGCGGGGTGGATGATGAGGGTCTTCGCGTCACCGATGTTGGCGAGGTGCGAGGCGAGGTTGACCGATTCGATGAGCTGCTGGCCCACGGCACGGCCGCCCTTGACCTCGAAACTGAACACCGAGCCAGGCCCCTTCGGCAGGTATTTCTGCGCGCGATCGTGGTGCGGGTGGTTCGGCAGGCCCGCCCACCACACGTGCTCGATGCGCGGATCGGCCTCGAGCCACTCGGCCACGTCGCGCGCGTTGTCGACGTGAGCCTGGACTCGGTACGGCAGCGTCTCGACCCCCTGCGCGAGGAGGAACGCCGAGTGCGGCGCGAGCGCCGGGCCGATGTCACGCAGCTGTTCGGCGCGCAGGCGGGTGAGGAACGCGTACTCGCCGAAGTTGCCCGACCACTGCAGGCCGCCGTAGCTCGGCACCGGCTGACCGAACAGCGGGAACTTGTCGGTGTGCCAGTCGAAGCGTCCGGACTCCACGACCACGCCGCCGAGGGTCGTGCCGTGCCCGCCGAGGAACTTCGTGGCCGAGTGGGTGACGATGTCGGCGCCCCACTCGATGGGGCGGTTGAGGTAGGGCGTGGGGATCGTCGAGTCGACGATGAACGGGATCCCGTGCGCGCGCGCGACATCGGCGAGGCCCTCGAGGTCGGCGATCTCGCCCGACGGGTTCGCGATCGTCTCGACGAAGAGCGCCTTGGTCTTGTCGGTGATCGCGGCGGCGTAGTCGGCGGGGTCGGCTGAGCGCACGAACGTCGTCTCGACGCCGAATCGGCGCAGGGTCACGTCGAGCTGCGTGATCGAGCCCCCGTAGAGGTTCGCCGAGGCGACGATGTGGTCGCCCGAGCCGGCGAGGCTCGCGAAGGTGATGTACTGCGCGCTCAGGCCGCTCGCCGTGGCGACGGCGCCGAGGCCGCCCTCGAGGCTCGCGACGCGCTCCTCGAAGCTCGCGACCGTGGGGTTGGCGAGGCGGGAGTAGATGTTGCCGTACTTCTGCAGGGCGAACCGAGCGGCGGCGTCCGCGGTGTCGTCGAAGACGAACGCGGTCGACTGGTAGATGGGCAGCGCCCGCGCCCCCGTCACCTGGTCGGGGATGTTGCCCGCGTGGATGGCGCGGGTCTTGAAGCCGAATTCGCGGTCTGCCATGCGCTCACGCTACTGCGTGCGGTGGCGGCATCCGCTCGGCGTCGTAACGCGGGGCAACGGATGCCGCGTGGCGGTGCCCGCTCGCCGCCGGAGGCTCACGCGCCCACGACCTCGTCGGTCGAGACCACGCGTGCGAAGCCGCCGCCGTGCAGGTTCACCGCCGTCGCGCGGGCGAGCTCGGCCGCGGTCAAACGGACGCCGCCGGGGCCCTCGAGGTCGAACGTGTGCGTGGCATCGATCGGCAGCGTGACGTCGTAGCCGAGATTGCCGCCCATCCTGGCGGTCGTCTCGACGCACTGGTTCGTCTGGATGCCGCAGATCACGAGCTGCCGGATGCCGCGCTCCTGGAGCCACGCGTGCAGGTCGGGCTGCCCGTAGAACGCGGAGTTCACGTGCTTCGTCACGAACAGGTCGTGCGGGGCATCCGCCACCACGTCCTTCAGCGCGTTGCCGGGCGACCCGGGCGCGAGCGTCGACCCCGAGGAACGCGAATCGTGGCGTACGAGCACGATCGGCCGCGAGGCATCCGACCACGCCTGCACCAGGCGGCCCACGTTGGCCTCGGCGTCGGGGTTGTCGCGCTCGCCCCAGGACGGGTCGTCGAAGCCCTGCTGCACGTCGATGACGATGAGGGCGGCGGTGTCGTCGAAGGCGTCGTTCATGCCTCCATCGTGCCGCGGCGCGCCGCTCGGCGATGCGGAAGCAGGACGATCTGGCGCGTTGTCTGCGAAAACCGGCAGCCGCGCCATGTTCTGGCGCGCGGCTCAGGTATTCGTGACCGCGCGCGGCCCGGAACGGTCGAGGCCCACGAGCAGGGGTTCCGCGGCTCGACCGAGTACGTGCGCTGGCGCGAGCTCCTGCACCGGTTCTACGAGCCGTTCCCGGTGGTCGAGCACTTCACGGAAGTCCTCAGGGCGCCCGCCTAGGCTCTGCCACATGGTGATACGCGTCGAGACGATCGTGGTAGGCGGTGGCGCCATGGGCGCCGCCACGGCATGGCAGCTGGCCAGGCGGGGCCGCGAGGTCGTGCTGCTCGAGCGGTGGGAGCCGGGGCATCGCATGGGTGCCTCGCACGGCGCCACCCGCAACTTCAACGTCGCCTACGCCCACGGGACGTACGTCGCCATGCTCGCCGAGGCGCTGCCGCTGTGGCGCGAACTCGAGGACGAGTCGGGCACCGAGCTCCTCGACCTCGTCGGCGTGGCCAACCACGGACCGAGCGGCGTGTTCGACGACGTGCAGGCCGCGCTCGCCGCAGCGGGCATCCCCGCCGAGTTCCTGAGTGCGAAGCAGGCGGCGAAGCGGTGGCCGGGCATCCGCTTCGACACGCGCGTGCTGTTCAACGAGCAGGCCGGACGGGTGCGGGCGGATGCCGCGGTGCGGGCGCTCCACGCGACGGCCGCCGCTGCCGGGGCCGACGTGCGGCACCGAACGCAGGCCACGCGCATCGACGTGGTCGACGACGGGCTCGTGCGCGTGGCATCCATCAGCGATGCCGGAGTCGCCGAGGTGTTCGAGGCGCGGACCGCCGTGGTGACCGTGGGCGCCTGGACGACGAAGCTCATCGGTGCCGAGCGGCTGCCGCGGCTCGTGGTGACACAGGAGCAGCCCGCGCACTTCGCGGTGCGCGACGAGGCGATGGCATGGCCGAGCTTCAACCACTTCCCCGGCGCGGGCGACAGCTACGACTACTGGCTCTCGCCGGTCTACGGCATGCTCACGCCCGGCGAGGGTGTGAAGGCCGGATGGCACGGGGTCGGGCCGGTGGTCGACCCCGACGCGCGCGACTTCGAGGCCGAGCCCGAGCAGCTGGCGGCGTTGCAGCGCTACGCGCGGGAGTGGCTGCCCGGCATCGATGCCGACGAGGTCATGCCGATCAGCTGCACGTACACGACGACGCCCGACGAGCACTTCGTGCTCGACCGGCTCGGACCGCTCGTCGTGGGCGCAGGATTCTCGGGGCACGGCTTCAAGTTCACGCCCGTGGTCGGGCGGATCCTCGCCGACCTCGCCGACGGGTCGGGAGCCGCGCCCGACCTGTTCGCGGCCGATCGCGTGATTGCGGAGCATCCGGGGTCGCCGACGGGGCTCGGGGGTCACTGAGGCGCGGTCGAGCCTGTTCCAGGAGGGTCTGCAGGAGATCGCACGATCTGCAGGACGGATCGGGTAGCCGGATGCCTGTGGACCGCCTGTTCTCCTGCAGGCAGATGGCTGAGTGTAAAGAATGCTTGACACAGTGTCCATAATCGTTGACACTGAATGTCAAGCATTCTTGACACACTCTCGGCGAAGGAGACTCAGCCATGTCATACGAGGAGAAGGGCACGTGGGTCTTCCTCGTGGTCGCGATCACGGGGTACGGCGTGTACCTCGCCCTCGTGCTGCCGCAACTCGTCGCCGGCACGCCGGTCGAGCGGGTCGACTACGTGGTGCCGATGCTGTGGACCATCGGCGGCGCGATCGTCGCCGCGATCATCGGACGCATCCTGTTCGAGATCGTGAACCCGAGCGAGACGAACACGCCCGACGTGCGGGACAAGGAGATCGACCGGCTCGGCGAACGCGTCGGCAACTCGTTCGTCGTGATCGGCGCCCTCGCGGCGCTCCTGCTCGCGATGCTCCAGGTGCACTGGTTCTGGATCGCGAACGCCGTCTACCTGTGCTTCGTGCTCTCGGCGATCCTGCTCAGCGTCACCAAGCTCGTCGCCTACCGCAAGGGCGTGCCGACGTGGTGAAGCCCACGCGGGTCACGAACGACATCCGCTCGCTCCGCTTCCGGCACGGCGAGATGACGCAGGCCGAGCTGGCCAAGCGCCTGGGCGTCACCCGCCAGACCGTCATCGCCATCGAGCAGGGCCGGTACTCGCCGTCGCTCGAGGTGGCCTTCCAGATCGCGCGGGTGTTCGGGGTCCCGCTCGACGACGTCTTCCAATACCCCGACACCGAATCAGACCAGCAGGGAGCAGCATCATGAGAGTCGCAGCCTACGAACGGTACGGTCCGCCCGAGGTGGTCGCCGTGGCCGAGCGGCCCGAACCCGAGCCCCGAGCGGGGGAGCTGCGCATCCGCGTGCACGCCGCCTCGATCGGCGCGTCCGACAGCGCGGGGCGGTCGGGCACCCCGTGGTTCGCGCGGCTCGCATTCGGGCTCCGCGCACCGAAACGGCCGGTGCTCGGCTCCGACTTCGCCGGCGTCGTGGACGCGATCGGCCCCGGCGTGACGCGCTTCGCCGTCCGCGACCGCGTGTTCGGGGCGACCGGCGTCGACGCCGGTGGGCACGCCGAACTGCTCATCGTCGCCGAGACGGGCGCGATCGTGGCGCTTCCCGCCGCGGTGGACATGACGGATGCCGCGGCCATCTGCGACGGCGGCCTGACCGCGCTGCCCTTCCTCCGTGACGGCGCGCACGTCCGCCCGGGCATGCGGGTGCTCGTCAACGGCGCCTCCGGAAGCGTCGGCGCCGCGGCCGTGCAGCTCGCGAAGCACCTCGGTGCCGAGGTCACGGCGGTCTGCGGGCCGGCCCACGTCGAGCTCGTGCGCTCGCTCGGCGCCGACCGGGTGATCGACTACACCGGCGAGGACTTCACGGCCGAGCGCGACGGCTACGACGTGATCTTCGACGCCGTCGGCAAGAGCACCTTCCGCCGTTGCCGGCGCGCGCTTGCGCCCGGAGGCACCTACCTCACCACCGTGCCGTCCTTCGCGATCATGCTCCAGCAGCTCACGTCGAAGTCGGGCAGCCGGAGGGCGGTCATCATGTTCACGGGTCTCCGGAAGGATGCCGACAAGGTCCCCGATCTCGAGGAGCTCGGCGCGCTCGCGGCATCCGGAACCCTGCGGCCGCCCATCGAGCGCGAGGTGACCCTCGACGACATCGCCGCCGGACACCGCATCGTCGACACCGGCCACAAGGCCGGCAGCGTCGTCGTGCGCATCATCGCCGCCGACACGAAGGCGGTCGCGTCATGAGGGCCGTCGTGCAGCACCATTACGGCGGACCCGAGGTGCTCGCGCTCGCCGAGGTGGCGGCGCCGGTGCCGGCCGACGACGAGGTGCTCATCCGCGTACGCGCCGTGGGCGTGAGCGCGGGGGACGCGCTGATCATGCGCGGCGAGCCACGTGCCGTCCGTCTCGCGTTCGGGCTGCGGCGGCCGAAGCGGCCGACCATCGGGCGGGATGTCGCGGGCGAGGTCGCGGCGGTCGGGGCACGGGTCACCCGCTTCGCCGCGGGTGACGCCGTGTACGCCGAGTCCGACCAGGGCGGGTACGCCGAGTTCGTCGCCGTGCAGGAGGGCTTCGTCGCGGCGCGTCCTTCGAGCATCGACGTGGTGCACGCCGCGGCGGTGCCGGTCTCGGGCACCACGGCGTTGCAGGGCCTCCGGCTCGCGGGCGTCGCCCCCGGCCGGCATGTGCTCGTGAACGGCGCCTCGGGCGGAGTCGGAGGGTTCGCCGTGCAGCTCGCGAAGGCGATGGGCGCCGAGGTCACGGGCGTGTGCCGCGGCTCGAAGGCCGAGCACGTGCGCGCGATCGGCGCCGACCACGTGATCGACCACACCACGCAGGACTTCACGGCCGGCGGCACCCACTACGACGTGATCTTCGACGTCGTCGCCGATCATCCGCTCGGACGCCTGCGCCGCGCACTCACGCCCCGAGGCACGCTCGTGCTCTCGTCGGGGAAGGGCGGGAAGGTGCTCGGCCCGATCGGGCGCATGATCCGCGTCGCGGCAGTTTCCCCCTTCGTGTCGCAACGTCTCGTCACCCTCGCCGCGAGGCGGAGCGGCGACGACCTCGCTGAGCTCGCACGCCGAATCGACGCGGGGGAGGTGCGGCCCGTGGTCGACGAGGTGTTCCCGCTCGAGCGCGCCGCCGACGCGCTCACCCGGTTCGAATCGGGCACCGTGCGGGGAAAGCTCGTGCTCACCGTGTAAGGCCCGGCCGACCGGTGCGACCCGCGACCCGCGACCCGCGACCCGCGAGCCTCACCCGAGCAGCACGGCGCCGTAGGCGAGCGCCGCGACGAGCATCCACGACGCGAGCCCCACGACGAGCGCCCGCCACCCCGTTCGTGCGAGCTCGGCGAAGCGGATGGAGGCGCCGAGCGCGAACAGCGCGGTCGCGAGCAGCGCCGTCTGCACGAGGTCGGTGGCGACCAGTACCGGCTCGGGCAGCGGCACGAACGTGTTGAGCAGCACCGCCGCGAGGAACCCCGCGACGAACAGCGGCACGATCGCGGGGCGTGTTCCGCTCGGCTCGATCGCCCGCCGACGCTCGACGGCGGCGGTGATCGCCACCATCGGCGCGAGCATGAGCACCCGGGTGAGCTTCACCACCACGGCAACGGCGAGCGCCGCAGAGCCCGCGAGCTGCGCCGTCGCGACGACCTGCCCGACGTCGTGCACGCCGGCGCCGACCCAGTGCCCGAACCCGGTCGCCGAGAGGCCGAGCGGATGCCACAGCGCGGGCAGCACCGCGATGGCGAGCGTGCCGCACAGCGTCACGAGGGCGATCGGCACCGCCTGCTCCTCGTCGCGGGCACGCACCGTCGCCGCCATCGCGCCGACCGCGGACGCACCGCAGATCGCGAACCCGCTCGCGACGAGCACGGGCTGGTGTCCGGGCAGGCCCATGGCGCGACCGAGCCCGATCGTGCCGACGAACGTGATGACGACCACCGCGATCGTGGCGAGGATCGACACCCAGCCGAGCTCGGCGATGTCGACGAGGCTGAGCTTCAGCCCGAGCAGCACGATGCCGAGCCGCAGCAGCCGCCGCGCGGCCACGCGGAACCCGGGCGCAAGCCCGCCGGTGAGCCCGGGCCGCAGCGCGGGCACCTGCCCGACGACGATGCCGAGGGCGACCGCAGCGGTGAGAATGGGCACCGCCGGCACGGCGAGGTGCACGAGCCACGAGACGAGGGCCGCGGATGCCGCGACCACGAGTCCGGGCATCCATATCGGCATCGCGGATCGCCTCCCGGCCGCGTCATCCGACCCCGAGTCGCTCGTCACGTCACCCAGCTCGGCGTCCAGAAGTGCAACTGCCGGAACTCGGGCGTCACGGGCATGGCCGTCCAGATCGGGTAGTAGAACGCCGACACGAGCAGCACGAAGCCGAGGAAGATCGCGACGACGGCGACGCCTCGCAGCCGCCGCCACCTCGGGTCGTCGCGGCGACCGAGGATGAGCACGATGACCGCCGTGAGTGCGAGCATCGTGTACGGCTGGAACGCGATCGAGTAGAACTGGAACACCGTGCGGTCGAGGTACATGAGCCACGGCAGGTAACCGGCGGCCAGGCCGAGCAGGATCGCGCCCGTCTGCCACTCGCGGTAGCGCACCAGCCGGTACACGAGGTAGACGGATGCCGCGGCCGCCGCCCACCAGATGAGCGGGTTGCCGATGCCGATGATCGACTCCCAGCACGTGTCGGCGCCGCATCCGCCCGACCCGTCCTCGGTGGCGGAGAAGTACATGTTCGTCGGCTTGAACATGATGAGCCACCAGAGCGGGCTGGACTGCGACGGATGGTCGCCGTGCACGCCGACGTGGTACGTGTACGCCGACTCGTGGTAGTGCCAGAGGCTCTGCAGCGCGTGCGGAACCCAGGAGAGCCATCCGGTCGCCGCGTTGGCCGGGTCATCCGCCCAGCCCCGGTAGTAGCCGCCGTCGGTGATGAGCCAACCGGTCCACGAGGTGACGTAGACGTACACCGCGACCGGCACGAAAAGGAGGAATGTCACGGGCCCCTGCTTGAGTACGGCGGCCGTGAGCCAGAACGGCACGCCCGCCCGCCGCCTCGCGAGGGCGTCGACGACCACGAGGTAGAGGCCGAACGCCGCGAGGAACCACACGCCCGACCACTTCACGGAGCACGCCGCGCCGAACGCGACGCCGGCGGCGACCACCCACGGGCGCGCCCAGATCGCCGGGCCGTAGTGGGGATCCCGCCCGGCGGCCCGGGCTGCGGCGAGCCGCTCCTCGAGACGACGCCGCGCGTCCTCGCGATCGAGCAGCACGAACCAGAATCCGAGCAGGGCGAACAGCATGATCCAGTTGTCGAGGAGGGCCACCCGCGACATCACGATCGCGTTGCCGTCGACCGCGAGGAGGAACGCGGCGATCACCGCGACGACCGTCGACGGCCAGAGCCGCCGGGCCACCATGGCGAGCACGAACACGGCGACGGTGCCCGCGAGCGCCGTGGACGCTCGCCACCAGAACGCGCTGTCGGCGCCGAACGCGGCCATGCCGAGCGCGATCATCCACTTGCCGAGCGGCGGATGCACGACGTACGCCGGGTCGTCCTCGAAGATGCCGGTGTCGCCGCGCGCGAAGTCCTCGTCGGCGCCGTCGGGCCAGTCGGACTCGTACCCGTTCTGGAGGAGCGTCCACGCGTCCTTCACGTAGTAGGTCTCGTCGAAGACGATCGCCTGCGGGTGGCCGAGGTTCCAGAACCGCAGCACGGCGGCGAAGAGCGTGACGAGGATCGGCCCGCCCCAGTACCAGAGGGCGCGGCGCCGGGGCGTCGTGAGCACGCGCGCCCACCAGTCGTCGAGGCGCGTGCCGCGGCGCTCGGCGACGGCGGCGGTGTCAGCACTCGGTTCGGGGGTGTCGTCGTCGACGGATGCCGCGTCCTCGCGCGTCGCGCGCACGTCGGTCGCCCCCGTTTCAGCACCCATGCGCCCCAGCGTAATCGGGCACGCGATGACGGTGCCGCACGGTACGTTCGGCGGCATGACCACGATCGAGCTGACGAGATTCCGAGTACGACCCGACCATGAAGATGCGCTCATCGCGGCGAGGCCCGGAATGCTCGCCGATTTCGCCGCCGACCGCGAGGGGTTCGTCGACGCGCGGCTCGTGCGGCTGCCCGAGGGCGAGTGGCTCGACATCGTCACGTGGGAGCGGCCTGAGCACTTCGCCGCCTCCCGCGAGAAGGGCGCGAACCTGCCGGGCATCGCCGCGTTCTTCGCCGCCATCGATGCGCTCGTCGCCGCCGAGGAGGGAACGCTCGCCGACGCGCCCTGAGCCGCGCTCCTGAGACACTGGGGGCATGATCATCCTCGCCGCGACGCCCATCGGCAACCTCGGCGACGCGTCGGCCCGCCTTCGGGAGGCGCTCGAGCAGGCCTCGGTCGTGGCATCCGAGGACACGCGCGTGACGCAGCGCCTCCTGGCCGGACTCGGCATCGTGAACCGCCCACGGCTGATCGCGCTGCACGAGCACAACGAGCGGAAGGTGGCCGCAGAGCTCGTCGAGCTCGCACGGGACCGCGACCTCCTCGTGCTCAGCGACGCGGGCATGCCGACCGTGTCGGATCCGGGCTTCCCGCTCGTGCAGGAGGCCGTGGCGTCGGGCGTCCAGGTCACCGCGATCCCCGGGCCGTCGGCGGTGATCACGGCGCTCGCCGTCTCGGGCCTGCCGACCGATCGGTTCGCGTTCGAGGGCTTCCTGCCGCGCAAGGCGGGCGAGCGTGCCCGACGGCTCGCCGAACTCGCGGGCGACCGGCGCACGCTCGTGTTCTTCGAGAGCCCCTCGCGGCTCGCAGCGAGCCTCACGGCACTCGCCGACGCATTCGGCGCGGAGCGCCCGGCGGCGGTGTGCCGCGAGCTCACGAAGCTCTACGAGGAGGTGCGCCGCGGCGGCCTCGCCGAGCTCGCCGCCTGGGCCGAAGGCGGCGTGCGCGGCGAGATCTGCATCGTGGTGGGTGGGGCGCCCGAGCAGCACGCGGATGCCGCGGACGCACTCGAACGGGTGCTCGGGCTCGCGGCATCCGGAACCCGTCTGAAGGACGCCGTCGCGCTCGTGGCCGCCGAGAGCGGCCTCGGCAAGCGGGAGCTGTACGAGGCCGCGCTCGCCGCCCGACGGCAGGGCTGACGCCTGGGCTTGGGGAATGCAGGTGTCCGTGGAGCGATCCCTATGCCAGTCGCTTCGATCGATGTGCGGCCCGATCCAGCTTCACGGATCGGAAGAACGCACTCGAGGACGGCAACCAGAGCAGTATCACCGCGACCGACTCCAGAAGGCCGGATGCCACGGAGATGAAGTCGATCGGTGAAGCAAACTGGGCGATCACGCCGAGGCCGAACAGGACGGTGATCCAGATTCGAGCCCAGTTCGCTCCGCGCAGAGCTACGAACGCGAAAGTGACCGAGAGCAGTACGCCTGCAAAGCTCAGTGCGAGCCCGGTGACCACCGTGGCAATCGCGCCAGCAGGAGTGACTTCGAGTTCAGCGCCATGGTGCTCGTAGGGGCCGACCGTATCTGCGATGTATGCGTTCCAGTCGAAGAAGACGAGCGTCGTGCACAGAAGCAGGAACCCCAGGGCCGCAAGGCCGATTTCGAGATACGCCGCGGCCCGAACGGAAACCGGCACGGCACGGGTGAGCCTGAACCGCGAGGGCCGCTGAGGACGTAATAGTGCCCGATCGAATCCCGTGGTCCCAAGGCTTGGCATGCTGAGAGAGTAGCCGGGGTCAGACCGTTCGTGAGCCGAACCACGGTCCGCCGGCGACGCGTGGACGATCTAGGTCAGATTCGATTTCAGGGGAGGAGATCTAGCATCTGCGGCCTTGCCTTCATTGCGTGGATCACCAGTTCGTTCCCACTGTCGAAGACCAGCACGACCGTCTCGTGCAATCGACCTCGGGTGTCGAATCCGAGTCGGAGTTGGCGACCGGGCGAGTCGTCGTCGAGGTCTTCGATCCAGATCGGCCATGACGCTGCCTGTGTCGCGTCCTCGGGGCTGATGCCGTGCTTGAGTGCGGAGTCGTGGACGTTCACGCGGCGTATGCGGCCAGTGCGTCCCGGATGAGCTCCGACCGCGTCTTGTGCTCGCGTGCAGCGTGCGCATCCAGCGCCGCGAGTTCGTCACTGGTCAAACGGAGCGCAACGACCTGCGACGGCTCAGCTCCACGCCCTGGTCGCCCACGTCCGCGCTTCTTCAGCACCTCGATGTCATAGCCGGCCTCGGCTTCAGCGACCCACTCGGAGATCTGCTCCTCGGTGACGGGCACACCGTTGATCGTCTCGCGCTTGCTCATGACAATAGTGTATTACGTAAATGTCTGCGCCAACAGCGGCCGATAGCCCGTTGAGGGATGGGCATTCCCGAGGGGCTCATCGTCCCGCCCGTGTTGGCACTCGCCCGGATGGCCGGCGAGCTGCCGGGGCCGGCGGCGATGCCGGGCGGCACCAGGTACGAGCCGAAGTGGGACGGCTTCAGGCAGGCCATCGTCGTCGACGACACCGGAGTGTCCCTCTGGTCAAGAACCTGTCGGAGTCGTTCCCAGAGCTCGTGTCCACGGCGGCCGCCATGATCCCGGCGGGATGCATCATCGACGGGGAAGCCGTCGTGTGGATCGACGGCCGGCTCAGCTTCGATGCCCTGCAGCAGCGCCTCAGCGTGGGCGCGGACCGCGCGAGACGGCTCGCGCTTGCCCAGCCGGCGTCATACGTCGGACTCGACGTGCTCGCCGTCGCCGGCCGCGATGTTCGGCACCTTCGCTTCGATGAGCGCCGGAGCCTGCTCGAGCAGCTGGCAGCCGAATGGTCACCACCTCTGAACCTGTCGCCCGTCACGGCCGACATCGAGGAGGCCCAGCAGTGGATGGAGACGATGACTGATGCCGGCATCGAGGGCATCATCGCCAAAGGCGCCGACCAGCCCTACGTTGGAGGAGCGAGATCGTGGTGAGTTATCTGCACCATCCGCGTGTTGGTTGTCTCGGGCGGCGCCGCGCGTTGGTAGACCGGTGGTGCGGTTCCTGACCGGCGACCTGCGAGGAGTTCCCGCATGAGCGAACCCACCCCAGAAGACCCCGTACGCCGCGGCCTCCGGTCCGGCGAGATCGAGTTGGAGCGGGTCGGCCAGGTCGTCGTCGGCCCAGGGCCCGACGAACCGTACACGGTGCTCGATGCGGACGGGAACGCCGTGGAGCCCGTGAGCGCGTGGGTGGGTACATGGCCGTCGGTGACCACAGTCCTCGTACGATCCGGTCGTACTGCTACGCGGCGCTCCTGTGGTTCCGTGTCCTGTGGCAGCTTGACGTCGGGTGGGATCGTGCCACCGAGTCGGAGACGTCCGCTCTCGTTGGCTGGCTACGGATCGCGCCGAACCCGCAGCGGCGCCGGAAGCGTGGACTCGCAGCCGCGGTGAATCTCAAGACTGGGAAGCCGATCCTTGGTCTCGGGTACGGCTCGGCGACAATCAACCTGACGCTAGCCGCCGTTCGCGGGTTCTATGACTTCCACGCGCACTGGGCACACGGCCCCGTCGTGAACCCGGTACCGGAGTCGCCATCGCGCCGTCGCGCCCTCGCTCACCGCAGCCCGCTTGAGCCCCGCCACGCCCACCGAAGGGGCGCCTACCGCCAGCGCGCTCAGCGCGTGGCACCCAGGTCGATCCCCGACGCGATGTGGGACCAGTTGTTCGCGCAGATGCCCTCGGACAGGGACCGGGCGCTGGTCGCCTGCTACGTCAGCTCAGGCGCGCGTGCCGAAGAACTACTCGGCGCAACCGTCGAGGACATCGACTGGGCAGGACAGCGCATGTCGGTCATCTCGAAGGGCTCGCGCGAGCGACGGATGGTCCCGTTGTCGCCGGAAGGGCTGTCCTGGCTCGGACGTTACCTGCGCACCTTCGAGGGTCCGGTCGCCGGTCCGCTGTGGAGGACGAGGCGCGGCCCGTCGCGTCCGCTCACGTACAGCGCTACTCGACGTGTGCTCCAGCGCGCGAACGACGCGCTCGGCACCAACTGGACGCTGCATGACCTGCGGCACACGGCGGCAACCAGGATGATCAGCAGTGGTGTGCTGACGCTTCCCGAGGTGCAGGTCGTGCTCGGTCACGCCGACCTCCGGACCACGAGCATCTACACGGTGCCCCGCATCGAGGAGGTCATCGACAAGATGCAGGATTACTACGCCCAGCCCGCCCCACCGCCTCGGAGGTTCGCGCCCGGTTACGCTGATGAGGACGTCGCTATCATCTTCGGCGCGGGCGGGCATTTCCACATTGCCAGCCGGAGATGAGTCGCACTTGCCATTCTCAAGAGTTGGCCGCGCCCGTGATTCAAAGCGGCATCGAGCGCGCGGCCAGGCGGCCTGCGCCGTTGTGAGATCACCTCACCTCGCCAAGCGGGGCGCGAGCTCAGTCATCATGGCCTGGCTCTGAGAACTCACCCATGGCCCGGGCGCGTCTTACCGCATCGGTGCGTGAGCTCGCGCCGAGCTTCGCGAAGATGTGAGTGTTGTGACGCTTCACCGTCCCAATCGTGATGGAAAGCCGTTGGCTGATTGCATGATTGGAGAGGCCCTCGCCGATCAGCCTCAGCACTTCACGCTCCCGCATGGAGAGCACTGACCCCGAGAGTGGAGGCGTCTTGGTGCGTGTAGAGCTCGCAGCGGCAGTGATTCGGCGGACGGTGTCGATCAGTTCTGCGGAGGTGGTCGATTTCGAGATGAATGCGCTCGCGCCCGCGGCGAGCAGGTGGCTGGCGAGGACTCGATCTCGGTGCATGGTGACGATGACAATGCGGGTTTGCGGCGACTCGGCAAGCACACGCGTGATCGTCGAGAGGACCGGAGCGCCGGGCATCTCCACGTCAAGAAGCAGCACGTCGGGGCGCGCGGCGATGGTCGTAGCAAGTGCTCTGTTGCCGTCGGATGCCTCGCCGACGACCTCGATGCCGGTGGCGGCGGCGAGCATCGCTCTCATCCCGTCACGGAAGAGATCGTGGTCGTCGGCGATGACGGCGCGGATCGGAGAGGTGTTGATCATGTGTGGCGTGGTGTGACGAATGGGAGAGTGAGTCTGAGCCCGGTGGCACCCGTGGCGTTCAGGAAGTCCACTGTCGCGCCGATGAGCGCAGCTCGCTCAGCGATGCCGCGAAGGCCGAGCGAGGTGACCTGTAGCTTCCCCTCGTCGTAACCGTCGCCGTCGTCGGTCACCATGATTTCCACCCTCGCCGGGGACCATTCGAGGCGCACGGCGACGGCTGTCGCGTTCACAGCGTGCGTGCGAGCATTCCGGGTTGCCTCCATTACGATCGTGAAAATCTCCTCGCGAGCGACCGGCGTAAGCGGGCGGGTCACACCGGTTTCAACGGCGTGCACTGGCAGCACGCCACTGCCGCCTGTTGCGTAGGCGTACTCGTCGATCGCTTCAAGCAGCGCACGATCGCCGACAAGGGAGCGGAGGTCGAGCGCGAGATCTTGAGTGTCCGCGAGCGCGTGGCGAAGGATCCGCATGGCGGCGGTGACCGACGCGTCCGGCCTCGTTGTGTTTGCTACCTCGAGGCGCTGGAGTCCCGCAGCGATTCCGTGGGCTATGCGGTCGTGGAGTTCGCGAGAGATCCGCTGTCTCGTCTCGTACTGGGACTGCTGCAGTCGCCCGCGGAGTACCTCGACGTAGGCGATAGCACCGGGTGGGAAGCGTCGCCAGATGGCGTGATGGAGCGCGTGGGCGACATCGAGTTCTCGACCCACGTTCCCGTCGGCGGTTACCTGCGCGACGAGCAACGGCAGCGCGACGGAGAACAGTATCTCGGCGGCCATCAGTGGTTCGGCGGGATCCACATCCATGGCGGCTGAGCGCTCACCGTGAGTACTGAGGTCAGGAAGGTCGTGGTACTCGACGGAAACCGTCGGATGCTTGATAGACCCTTCGACCGCAGCGAGCGCTTCGTCGAGGATGGACCGCACATGGAACTCGAGACCTCCATCCACTGATTCCGCATTGGCACGCGTGCTGCCACGAGCGACCAGTTGAGCTCTCAGCTCCTCGAGGACTTCATCATGCACGGTCCGACTTTCCGTTGGTCGTGTCTTTTCGATCACACGCGTTCTCCTCCGCATTTCGGACAACGGTATCGACACCACGCCGCGGCGGTAACTTCAGACCGCTCCAGATCCGGAGAATGCCACCTTTGTCGCATTCGTCGGATTCCTCGAGGGCGGATGCACCGTCCGGGGAGGAATGTGACTAAGGGGGTATCGATGAGCCGGACCACCCCCTGTTAGCTATTGACGCGGCCAGAACTACCGGGCCCGAATCGCACGAAGGAGTTGCAGATGAAACGGATGGATCGGGAACGGCGGAAGCTGCTCATTGGGGGACTGATTCTCTCGGTGGCGGCATTGGGAATTGGCGCCGCACTCCCTGCCGCGGCGGCGGCGGGAGCAGCAGACCAGCCTGGGTTCACACCGGCCGAGGAAGTCGGGGAAGCGTGGGACCAGCTCGCTGCTCCCGCTAACGCAAGAGCGATGAACCCCTACATCCTTCCTGAAGGGGTGACCCTTCCGTCCAGTCCTCCGAGCTTCCTTGAAACCCCGGGCTCACTCACTGAGGACGGAGCCCTCCAGATGGTCGCCGCGTACTACTACGTGTGTGCTTGGGAAGACAATCTTGCGGGTTCCATCCGTACAGGCGACGTCCCGGCAGCGGACAACGCTCGGGAGCGTCTCGGAAACGCGACCGCTCTTCCCGAAGTCGAGCGTCTCGTGCAGGACCTGGCGGAGTGGGACGCGGCAATCCAAAGCCGGCTCCACGACGCCGACGCGCTCGAAGCCGATGTCGCGAACTGCACCTACTACCTCGAAGGGAACCAGAAGTGACCAACGCGATGAAGGAACTCGATACCGATGCCACCCGTCCCGAGGTTCAGCGAGGAACGGGCATTCGCACCCGACGAACCAAGACGATCGTCGGCGCGCTCGTCCTGACCATGGGGCTCCTCGGAGTCGGCGCCCAAGCGGCATCCGCCGCCAGCTCCGGATTCACCCACTACATGCCCGGATCGAACGTGCTGTACTGGTTTTCCCCCGTCTACAACCATTCCGCCGGCGGATCGATCAGTATTCAAACGAACGACATCCCGACCTGCGGTGCCTCGACGAACGTGGGACTCTGGAGTCCGCAGACCGGCAATCAGTTCACCAACTCGCTCACCTTCGTCAACGACAGCAGCTCCGGCACCTTCGTCAACTCGGCGAGCGGTTCCACCTACATCGCGCCGCTGGGCTTCAGCATGGATGCGCGGCGCGGTGGTGCATGCAACCCGTCGAGTAGCACAGACCCCATAGTCCGATTCCAGGGAACCCTGAACTACTAGGAGCAGGAGCGACATGAAGCGCGTCATCACTGGAATCCTCCTGGGCGGAATGCTGATCGGTGCAACCGGATGCGCTGCCTCCAGCGAACCGAGCGAACCTGCAGAGACCGCCGCGGCACCAACAGCCGTGCCGGCCTCGGAGGACGGCGACACCGGATTGTGCCACTCGGTATCTGTGGCGCTCACAGTGCTCGAGGATGCGCAGGGGGCGTATGCAGACGCCACACTCGACAGGGACAGTTTCAACGTCGTCGCTGCGAGCGTCGCGAAGAGCTTCGAGCTTCTTCGCACCATGCATGACGACGCGGACCTGCTTCAGGAGGCAGAAGCTCTCGGCTCCGCAGTGGGCGATCTCGCCACCGCCGAAGGGGAACCGGCCTTCGGTGACACATCGGATCTCGGACAGAGGCGTTCAGCTCTTGCCGCGGGCTGCGACCAAGTCGACGCACCCTTGAGTATCTATCAGTGATGCACCGCCGCAGAGAACCCCAGCCCACGCATTCGTGGGGGCTGGGGTTTTCTGTATCGGCGGTTGGTGATCCTGGCACCTGCGTAGGACACCCTTCGACCGCGCGACCCATCCAGGGAGAGCGGGCAAGCGGAGGGCCCCGCCGATCGGGAGGAGCATCAACTGTGCAAACGATTCAAGCTGCACTCACGTCGCTCCTGTGGCCGGATGCCTCGCGGCGCGCTGAAGTTCAACGTTGGCGTGACGATCGGAGTTGTTTATGCGAGGTAAATCGACCACGCGACGAAGGCGATCACTGCGAGTAGCAGAACGCCGAGCACGTAAGCTGCACGTCCGATTCGGCGCCGGCTTACGCTGCCCGGTTGGAACGATGAACGCGAGAGCTTATCGAGGTTCGGTGCGATCGCCTGGTACGGGGGCTCCTCGGCGGAAGACGGAACGTCGCTGTGGTCTTCCCTGTCCATTCCATAATGCTACGCATGTCCGGGACGATCCCCCGGCAATTCTGCGCGGACTCAGATCTTGGAACCTTCTCGGCGCTGCCGGACATTCCCCTATTGAGCCACATTGGGGGGGCCCTTCACGAGAGTTCGTCTAGGACCTCGCGTCGACAATGAAGTTGAAAGGGTTGGCACATGAAGAACGCCACGCTGCAGCGACGAATGCTGCGGAACATCGTCATCTTGACCGCCTCGATCGGAGCCCTGATCGTGGGCGCTGGTTACGCGCCTGCGGTTGCGTCGCAGCCGGATCCGGACGATGCGGCTCGCATCGCTGAGAGCGAGCTCGATTCGTTCCGATCCGCGAATCCAGAACCAACGCCGCCGGCGCAGAGCGCCTCGCAGGCGGAGTGGAACGTGTACTGGACGGACATGTATCGATGGTGGAAGCAGGTTCCGTGGGATGCCGTTGCTGAGCAGTGGGGCTGCAAGGCGGGCACGACCGAGGTGGAGCTGATCGAAGCGGCAGATGGCGCGGTCACCGCTCAGTACAGTGGCTTTGCAAAGTGCGATCGCAAGACGGACCAGGCCACCAGTGGTCGAGTCGGGAGGGTCGGCCCCCGGTCTGGTTGACGCTCGGGGTTTGCAGTGATTAGGCCGCTTCTGCGGTCACGTAGATCATCTCAAACTCGACGGGGGTGAG
>NZ_JBFAVC010000014.1:0-20497 GCF_040679595.1 Agromyces sp. NPDC052230
TCGGCCTGCGACCCGGCCCTTTCCGAACACGACGAGAAGACATACGAGAACCCCTTTCGGATGGTCCTCGTTGCGACCGTCACTGGAAACCACCCCGCCGCAAGCGTCCAGAATTCGTGCGTCGTCGACATCGGGCGCGGGCCACCCCGATCACCTCTGGACTCGGACGCCCATCGACCGAGCGGTACCTTCGATCTGCCGCATTGCAGCATCGAGATTGTCAGTGTTCAGATCGGGCAGTTTGCGCCGGGCGACCCTTTCCAGTTCCTTCTCAGTGATCGTCAAGGGCTGATCATGGCCGGGGTGTGCGGCACCCTTACCGCGGATAAGTTGCTTGATGAGGAACGCTGTCGGAGGGGTCTTGAGTTGTAGGTCCCAGGACCGATCCTCGTAGATGATGACGATCGCGGGGATGACCTCTCCACTGGATCGGGAGGTCTCCGCGTCGTACCGCCTCTTGACCTCAATTGGCGGCACGCCGTGAGGGCCAAGCATCTTGCCAAGATCGACCATCGCCGCGTTGCCAGCATGAAGCTCCAACTTGACCTGTGCGACCACCACCTTGTTGTGCCATAGGCTTCTTCTCCTGTCGTTACTCACGACGCTATAAGTTGACGTAGCGGAAGAGTCAAACCAGATCGGTCTCTCCGAACTCGCGGATCCTCCCGTTGACGCGGACGGTCGAGTTGGCAACGCGATCCCCTGCCGACCCGGCCCAACTGAAGCCGTGATGCCGATCGAGAAACGTCGCTGACAGGATCGGCATCATCGATCCGTGATCGTCGCGGTGATCCGTTCAGGCGCATACTCGGCTACCCTCTGTGCTGGCAGTCCTTAGAGCAGTCAGGGCTTGAAGCGGCAAGACACCGTTGATTCGGCGTGGGTTTCGCTCCGCTCTTCGATCAAGGATGGAACCGACGGCCAGTTACACATCTGAGATACGCGAGCGGGCGTTGCGGATGCTCGCGGAGGCGCGCCCGGATCACCCGAACCTGATGACCGCGATCCGTCATGTCGCGGGGATGCTTGGCATGAGCCCCGAGACGCTGCGGGTCTGGCAGCGCCGCTACGAGGTCGACGCGGGCGTCCGGGCGTCACGACCGATATCGCGGAGGAGAACCGGCGGCTCAAGCGTGAGATCGCCGAGCTGAAACGCGCGAATGAGATCTTGAAGTCCGCCAGCGTGTTTTTCGCCAAGGAACTCGACCGTCCCACGATGAGATGATCCGCGACATCGACGAGCATCAGGATCATTTCGGGGTCGAGGCCATCTGCCGGGCCTTGCGCCCAGCAGTTCGTGGGTTCCTCACCTCCCGCGGCTACTGTGCCGTCAAGACCAGGGCCCCGTCCGCGCGACGGTTTCGTGACGAGTTGCTCGTACCGGAGGTCGCTCGCCTGCACGCGGAGAACTATGGCGTCTACGGTCGCAGGAAGATGCACGCGCTGCTGCGCCGGCAAGGGTGGGCGGTCGGCCGCAACCAGAACGAACGGCTCATGCGACTGGCCGGGGTCGGCGGCGTGAAGCGGTCAAAGCAAGCGTTCACGACGAAGCCCGACGCTGCGCTGGCCAAGCCACGGGATCTCGTGCAGCGCCGGTTCACCGCGGAAGGCCCGCGGCGACACGCACGCGGCATCCGGAATTCGGCAGCCGGCTTTCCGCCCGCTGGGCAAGCTCTCGAGCCGCCGGTGCGCCCGCGCATAGGGTGGTGTCGATGTCGAACCCGCCGCCCACGCCGGAGATCCCACTCGATCCCGCGAAGCGGTGGCGCGCGTACTGGGTCTGCGTGGCGGTCGCCGCGCTCACGATCCTCGATCTCACCAAGGTGAACGTGGCCCTCCCGTCGATCCAGGAGGCGTTCGACTCGACCTCGACCGAGCTGCAGCTGATCGTCGTGGGCTACGTGCTCGCCTTCGGGCTCACGCTCGTGCCGGCCGGCCGCATCGGCGACCGGTGGTCGCGGCGAGCACTGTTCGTGATCGGGCTCACGCTCTTCACGATCACGAGCCTCGCCTGCGCCCTCGCACCCAGCTCGGGTGCGCTGCTCGTCGCGAGGCTCCTGCAGGGCGTGGCGGCTGGCATCCAGATGCCGCAGGTCGTGGGCCTCATCCAACAACTGTTCCAGGGCGCCGAGCGGGGGCGCGCGTTCGGGCTGTTCGGGGCGACGATCGGCGTCTCGACCGCGTTCGGTCCGACCCTCGGTGGGCTCGCCATCGCCATCGGCGGCCCGGTCGACGGATGGCGCGGAATCTTCTGGATGAACGTGCCGCTCTCGCTCCTCGCCATCGTGCTGGCCGTCTGGCTGCTGCCCGGCACTCGCACCCGATCCCCACGGCGGGTCGCCCTCGACCCGGTCGGAGTGCTCCTCTTCGGCATCACCGTGACCGCGCTCATGTGGCCGTTCCTGTTCACGACCGGATCGCCGGCCGACAATCCGGCGCGGTGGTGGCTGCTCGTGGCCTTCCTCATCTCCGTCACGGCGTTCGTCGCGTGGGAACGCCGCTACGCGGCATCCGGAAAGCATCCACTCGTCCCGCTCGCGCTCTTCGGCGTCGGCTCGTTCCGCAACGGCACGCTGCTCGCCAGCTCGTACTTCGCCGCGCTTCCGGCCATGTTCCTGCTGACCACGCTCTATCTCCAGCACGGGCTCGGATTGGAGCCCGTGTACGCCGGAATGGTCGGCATCGGCTTCGCGCTCATGAGTGCGACCGGGTCATGGCTCAGCGGCCGCCTCGTGAACCGCCTCGGCCGGCCCCTCGTCGTCTGGGGGCTCGTCGCCGTGCTCGGCGGCGTGGGCCTCCTCGTCCTCGCCGCGCTCGCGACGCCGCCCGCGATCACGCCGTGGGCGATGGCGGCCGCGATGACCATCGGCGGAATGGGGGGCGGATTCGTGATGGCGCCGAACCAGACGCTCACGCTCGCCGACATCCCCGTCAGGCAGGGTGGGCTCGCGGGTTCGGTCAACCAGCTCTCCCAGCGGGTGGGCACGGCCGTCGGCACCGCCGTCGGGCTGGCGTTGTTCTACTCGACGATCTATCGCGAGAACGGCTCGGCCGAGTCCGCCGACCTGACCGCGTACCACCACGCCTACGGATTCGGCATGGTGTCGGTCGCGGTCTTCCTCGCCATCGCGTTCGTCGTCGGCGTCGCCGACCTCGGGGACCGGCGTCGGAAGCGGCAGGCGCTCGGCTGAGTGATCCGCCGCTCCGTCGATCAACGGATCGCGCGGATGCGGGCTCGCTCCGCCGGGTCGTAGTGCTCGATGGCGCCGCGCAGGGCGACCCGTGCCATGGTCGCGGCGTGCCGCTCCACGAAGTCGGTGAGCCGGTCGCGATCGACGTCGCCGGCCGTGCGGAGCACCCACCCGAGCGCCTTCTGCACGAGCGGCTCCCGGTCGTCGGCCAGCGCCTCGGCGAGGGCGTACACCTCGTCGACTTCTCGGCGCCGGATGAACGCGAACGTTGCGACGAGTGCCGTGCGGCGTTCGGGCCAGAATCCGGATGCCGCGAGCCGCATGATCGGGCTCCGTTCGCGTTGCAGCAGGTATCCACCGACCACGTCGCGTGCCGCCAGGTCGACGAGGTCCCACTGGTCGATGCGGTCGTGCCGGCGCAGGTAGAGCTCGTACAGCTGTGCGCGCCGCTCCTCGCTGGTCTTCTTGTGCGCGGCCGACTTGCCCATGATGCTGCAGGCGAGCGCGCGCACCTCGTGCGTCGGCTGTTCGAGGAGTGCCTCGAGCTGGTCGGCCGGCAGGCCGACGGCGGTCTTCGCGAGGTCGAAGACGGCGCCCATGCGTACCCCGATGAATGGCGCGTCGGGATCGGGCGCGAAGTACCGCTCGTACTTCCTGCGCTCCTCGGCGGTCGCCATGCCCTCGAGGGTGGCGATGAGCTCCGCGGCATCCGTCATGGGGTCGTCCCTCCCAGCTGCACCTGGCGACAGCGTACGGCAGGGCGCGTCGACGCAGCGCGTGCTCAGGCCGCGAGGTGCGCCGCAGGGGAGACGAGCGCGGCCAGCTCACGCGCCGAGAGCTCGCGACCGAAGGCGGGATGCCCGGGCTCGAGCGCGCGGCCGTTGGCGAGCTCGCCTCCGTCGACGGCGTCGAAGCCGATGTCGTCGATGATGCGGGCCACGACGGCGCGGGCGTCGGGGTCGTCGCCCACCACGGCGAGGGCGCGCCGCAGCGGCGAGCCGGGGTCCATGGCGTCGTCCTCCATCTCGTGGTACCCGAGGTGGTTCAGCGACTTCACGACCCGGGCGAGCGGGTTGCGCGTGGCGTTGATCTCGCTCGTCGAGCGCTCGTCGGCGTCGATCTCGGCGATGTGCCCGTCGACGGGCGGCCAGTAGTTCATGGCGTCCACGACGATGCGGTCGCCGAAGTCCGCCCATGGCACGGTGCCCCCCTTGCCGAACGGCACGGCCACGATGATGACGTCGGATGCCGCGACGAGCTCATCAGGTGACGCCACGCGGGCACCGGGGGCGACGACGGCGACGAGCAGGTCGAGGGCGGTCTGGCGGGGAGAGCCGGCGATGAGGACGTCGTATCCGGATCCCACGAGCAGTCGGGCGAGGGCGGTGCCCACCTTGCCCGCACCGAAGATCCCGACGACCGGCCGATCCGACACGTCCATGCCTCCATTCTCGCCGACGCACCACTCGCAACGTTGGATGCGTCGACATACCCGGGAACGCCGGGGGCGTGGGCGGCATTCCCCCAACGCCGTTCGCCTCGGGAGGGCCCGGGGGAATAGTCTCGCGGTGACGGGGGTTCCCGGTATAGCTTGCGTTCGCATGGACGCGGAGATGGGACAGAGGAACGACATGGCAGGGCGTTACGAATTCGGGCTCGACACCTTCGGTGATGTCACGGAAGGGCCCGACGGCACGCGGCTGCCGCACGCCCAGGTCCTCCGGAATCTCGTCGAGGAGGCCGTCCTCGCCGACCGCCTCGGCCTCGACTTCTTCGGCGTCGGCGAGCACCACCGCCACGAGTTCGCCGTGTCGGCGCCCGAGGTCGTGCTCGCCGCGATCGCCGGTCGCACCGAGCGCATCCACCTGGGCTCGGCGGTCACCGTGCTCAGCTCCGACGACCCGGTTCGCGTCTTCCAGCGGTTCGCAACGCTCGACGGACTCTCGGGCGGCCGCGCCGAGGTCATCCTCGGGCGCGGGTCGTTCATCGAGTCGTTCCCGCTCTTCGGATACGAGCTGAACCAGTACCAGGAGCTCTTCGAGGAGAAGCTCAACCTGTTCGCGGCACTGCTGCCGCAGGAGCCGGTGACCTGGTCGGGCAAGCTGCGTGCTCCGCTCACCGACCAGCTCGTCTACCCGCCCGTCGAGCACGGGCGCCTGAAGACGTGGGTCGGTGTGGGCGGCAGCCCCGAATCGGTGGTGCGTGCCGCGAACTACGGCCTTCCGCTCGTGCTCGCCATCATCGGCGGCAGCCCGGCGCGCTTCACCCCGCTCGCCGACCTGTACCGTCGGGCGCTCGAGCAGTTCGGCCACCCCGCGCAACCCATCGCGATGCACTCGCCCGGCTTCATCGCCGACAGCGACGACGAGGCGCTCGACACGCTCTGGCCGCATTACAAGGTGCTCATCGACCGCATCGGCCGCGAGCGCGGCTGGGGACCGGTGAGCCGTGAGCACTTCGAGGACGAGGCCGGCCCGCACGGCGCCCTCTACGCCGGCGCGCCCGAGACGGTCGCGCAGAAGATCGCCGTGGCCATGCGCTCCCTCGGCGCGACCCGCTTCGACCTCAAGTACTCGAACGGCACCCTGTCGCACGACGCCATGATGGGCAGCATCGAGCGTTACGCGACCGAGGTCGTGCCGCGCGTTCGCGAGCTCCTGGCCGAGGGCGGCGATGACGACGGCGACGCGCTCGCAGCCGCAGATCGAGCGGATTCTGCGGCCGCTGCCGAGCAGCCGGCCGACTGATTCACCGCCCTCGCGGGCACTCCAGGCCGCGAACCGCGATCGCGCCGCGGCGTTCGATCACGCTCACGCCGTGCTCGTCGTGCGGGCGGCGGCTCGCCGGCGCACGAGACTGCGGAACCACATCGCCTCGGGCAGCCGCGCGAGGAAGGTGCCCGCGACGATCGTGATGAGGACGTAGGCGGTGGCGAGTGGCGCCAGGGCGGGATTCACTCCCGCCCCCACCGCGATGCCGGCGATCACGATCGAGAACTCCCCGCGGGGGATCAACGTGAGGCCCGCGCGCCATTGGCCGAGCGTGCCGACGCCCGCTCGCCTGGCGGCGTAGGCGCCGGTGAGGAGCTTCGTGAGGATCGTGACCGCGGCGAGGCCGAGCGCCGCGGGAAGCATCAGGACGAGCTCCGACGAGTCGGTCGTGAGCCCGAAGAAGAGGAAGAAGGTCGCGGCGAAGAGGTCGCGCAGCGGGGTCAGCACCTGGCTCGCGTTCGTCGCCACGCGCCCCGAGAGGGCGATGCCCACGAGGAATGCGCCCACCGCGGCCGACACGTTGACCTCGGCCGCGAGCCCCGCCACGAGCATGGTGAGGCCCAGCACGCCGAGCAGCAGCGGCTCGAACTCGTCGGCGGGGAAGAGCCGCGACACGAAGTGGCCGTGCCGCAGGGCGATGAAGAGGATGAGGCTCACGACGGCCACGGCGATGGCGACCGAGACCACGCCCTGCAGGAGGCTCACGCCGATGACGAGCGCCGAGAGCACCGGCAGGTAGAACGCCATCGCGAGGTCCTCGATCACGAGCACGGCGAGGATCGCCGGCGTCTCACGGTTCGAGAGGCGCCCGAGGTCGCGGAGGAGCTTCGCGATCACCCCCGACGACGACACCCAGGTGACGCCCGCCAGGGCGACGGCCGCGATCGGTCCCCAGCCGAGCAGCAGCGCGAGCGCGGCGCCCGGGAGGGCATTGAGGGCGGCATCGACGAGGCCGGCGGTGCGCGCCGACTTCAGGCTGTCGAACAGCTCGGAGGCCGTGTACTCGAGGCCGAGCAGGGCCAGCAGCAGGATGACGCCGATCTCCGACGCGGTCTGCAGGAACTCCTCGCTCGCCGCGAGCGGCACGAACCCGCCTTCGCCGAACGCCAGTCCGAGGAGAAGGTAGAAGGGGATCGGCGAGATACCGAGGAGGAGCGAGAGGCGCCCGAGAAGGCTCATGCCGAGGAGCAGCGCGCCGACTTCGATCAGGAGCAGCGTGGTCTCGTGCACGGCGGCCGCCTCAGTCGGGGCCGTTGGCGAGCAGGCGGGCTACCCCGTCGAGTCCTTCGCGGGTGCCGACGACGACGACGACGTCGCCCGCGCGCAGCATCTCCGCCGGGGTCGGCGAGGGAATGATCGCCGCGTCGCGGACGATGGCGACGATCGACGCGTGCGTGCGGGTGCGGGCCTTCGTGGCACCGAGGGTGCGGTTCAGGTAGGGCGAATCCGTGGGCAGGGCGATCTGCTCGGTGTAGAGACCGGCGGTCTCGTCGCTCAGGCTGGTGAGCCGGCTGAGCATGACGGATGCTCCGAGCACGTCGGCGAGCGCCGCGGCTTCGTCGTCGTTCAGCGGAATGGAGTCCCGGCATTCGTCGGGGTCGTCGACGTCGAACACGCCGAGGTCGCGCTCTCCGTCGCGGTGCGACACGACACTGATACGCCGGCCGCTCTCGGTGACGAGATCGTGGCGAACGCCGATCCCGGGCAGATCGACCTTCTCGATACGGATACCCACGACCGCTATCGTAACCCCGTCGGCGGGTGCCGCCGGCACGGGCGACTCAGTGTCGGAGACGGGCCTCGGTGGTCATCTCGAGCACGGCAGTGCCGCCGTCATCGCGCATGGTGAATACGGGCACGACGGCCGAGAACTCGGCGAGGGAGTCGAGGTGGGTGCCCCCGCACGGAATGCGGGCCGTGCCGTCGGGAAGGTCGCAGACCCAGAAGCGTCGGTCGGTGAGCAGATCGCCGTCGCGTTCGATGCGCACGGATGCCCCGGATGCGACCCACTGCTCGAGCACGTCCGTGACCGCGCGGCCGAGGGTCTCGAGGTCGCCGGTGAGCGACGCGGCGTCGAACCCGGCCCGGCGGAGCGACTTGTTGAGGCGGTACCGGTCCACCGAGCCGTTCGCCACGATGCGCGAGGTATCGATCGCAATGCCGTCGAAGTCGGGACTGCCGAGCGCGTCCTCACGTGCGGGCTTCGTCCAGCGGTCGGCGAGCACGTGATTCAGGGCGAGGGATGCCACATGGCATGCGGTGTGGCCCGCCGACAACGCACGCCTCGTGGCGGCATCCGCTTCGATCCGCACCTCGTCGCCCTCTGCGACGTCGGTGCCGGCGTCGATGAGATGCGCGACGAGGAACGACCATCCCTCGGTGCCCTTGCGTACCGGGATGTCGGCGCCGAGATGCAGCGAGGCGCCATCGGTGGCGGCGACGACGGCGTCGCGGATCACGTGTGCGACGCCGCGGACGTGGAGTGTGCCGGTGTCGGCGGGCTGGTCGGGCCAGGCCGCGTCGACCGGATGGAAGCTCGTGGTCTCGCAGATCACGGCGGTACGGCCGTCATCGGCCTCGAGGACGTGCAGCACCCTCGTCGACGCGGAGAGCGCGCCGGAGGGATAGGTGACCCGGGTGTCGCGGGAGGGCAGCGGCATCCGGTCAGACGCCGTCGGAACGGCCGAGGATGTTCACCGGAATCGCCACCGCGAGGGAGGCCAGCAGGATGGCGGCCATGAACAGGATGGCCTCGAAGCCCACCACCTCGGGGGCGATGCTCATGAGCCACAGGCTGAATGTGAAGATGCCCATGGCGACGATGAATGCGACGACGTTCACTACGACCTCCAGAATGCGGTGCGGCGATCGCCGCCCGCGGGCCAGTCTATCGGCCGTGCGATGGCCGCCGCGTCACCGCGTGACCTCACTCCTCGAGGGGGCCGAGCCAGGCGGTGGCGACCGTCGAGTGGGCGGACTCGTCGTCGGAGGGATGGAAGATTCCGGCGAGCACGTCACGGTAGAGGCGACCCAGTTCGGAGCCGGCGAAGTAGCTGGAACCGCCGGCGACGCGCACCGCCTGGTCGACGACCTGCTTGGCCGTCTCGGTGGCCCGCACCTTGACGCCGACGAGCTTCGCGAACCACTGCCCGCCGTGGTCGACGAGGTCGTCGAGGTCGCGCGCGATCGCCACGAGTTGCGGCTCGAGCGCGTCCTGCGCGAGCGCCGCGTCGGCCACGCGCCACCGGATGTCGGGATCCTGCGCCAGCGAGCGGCCGTCGTGCTTCATCGACGTGCGACGGTGGGCGGCAGCCACTGCGAGGTCGAGCGCGCGAGCGCCGATGCCCGCGTAGACCGAGGCGAGCAGCAGCTCGAAGCTCGCGAAGATGCCGAAGATGAACGGGTCGGCGTTCGGCCCCGGGTCGAGCCGTCGCACGATGCGGTCGGGCGGCGCGTATGCGCCGTCGAGCACGGTCGTGCGGCTCTGGCTCGCACGCATCCCCATGGTGTCCCAGTCGTCCAGCGTGCGGACGTCGGGGTCCTCGCGGTCGATGAAGCCGTAGACGATCTTCGGCGCATCGGGCGAGAGGGAGTCGAGCCCCATCGTGCCGAGCCGCGTCCACGCGGGTGCGAGTGAGGTGAAGATCTTGCGGCCCGTGTAGCGATAGCCGCCGTTGGGCTGCGGTTTCGCCTTCGTGCGCGAGCCGAACAGCATGAGGTCGTTGCCCGCCTCGCTGATGCCGAAGCCGAAGACCTCGCCCGCCGCGGCCTCCCGGAGCACGAACTCCAGCGTGTCGTCGCCGCGGTCGCGAAGGATCTTCGCCACACCCGTCCAGACGAGGTGCATGTTCACGGCGAGGGCCGTCGCGGGTGCGGCGCCGGCGAGCCGCATCTGCGCGCGCACCACCTCATCGAATCCCCAGCCGAGTCCGCCGAGCTCCTCGGGCACGAGCGCCCGCAGGTATCCCGCCTCGCGGAGGTCGGCGAGGTCCTCGGTGAAGAAGGTGTTCTCGCGGTCGTACCGGGCCGCGCGTTCGCGGATCCGTTCGAGCAGGTCGTCGTGCAGCAGGGTTCCGTGCGTCGAGCTCACGACGCCAGACTACGCCCGAGGTGGATGGCTCCGGGGAGTCTCGGGCGCTGTCGGGGCGGTGGTGGTCGTCGGTGCGGCCGGGGCATCCGTCCGATGCCGCCGGCTGCGGGCCGCGACCACCACGACCGCGACGATGATCGCGGCGCCGACGAGGAGCACGCCCACCCACGGAAGGAGCACGCCCACCGCGACGCCGAGCCACTTCGCGAAGTCGACCAGCGCGTTCCAGCCCGCGACGAGCCCGCTCCAGAAGTCGTCGGGTGCCGGGTCGGGTGCGACATCCTCGGTCACCAGGTCGACGGTGAGGGTCGAGTAGTCCACCTGATCCACGAGCCAGTCGCGCTGCTGCGTGAGGCTGTCGAGCTCGGCCTGGCGGGTCGTGAGCTCGGACTCGATCGCGATGAGGTCGGCGATCGAGGTCGCCGTGCCGAGGAGTTCGCGCAGGCGGTCGACCGACGCGGTCAGTGCATCGATGCGCGCATCGAGGTCCTGTCGCTGCTGCGTGACATCCGAGGAGTCCATGGAGACCGACGTGACGGTGCCGAGCCCGCGGAGCTCCTCGACCGTGGCGTCGAGTTCGTCGGAGGGGATCCGGAGGGTGAGCGACGCGCTCGCCGGCTGCGTGGCCGTGCCGGGTGTCTCGCGCCGGTTGTCGACTCGGCCGCCCGCACGGTCGGCGATCCGGGCGACGTCCTCGGCGGTGGCCACCGGGTCGTCGACCGTGATCGACACCCACCCGGTCGTGATCACGCTGCGGTCGGTCGGCTGCGACTCGGTCGAGCCGCCGGCCGCATCCTGCGCCGCCTCGCCGTCGGTCCGGCCCTCTTCCGGCATCACGCCGCCCGACGGCGCCTCGATCGCGGGGCCCTCCGCGTCGGAGCCCGACGTGCCGACGGAGCATCCGGCGAGGAGCAGTGCGGTGATCGCGGCCACCGCCGCGGCAGGTGCGAGTCGTCTCATGCGCTCACTGTATTGCGGTGAGGGAATCCGCTGTCTGGACCTCGGCTGGGAGTCGGGTCACGATCGGATTGCGCTTTGCTGGGAGTCGCCGAACGGCCACAACGAACCACGTGCGCCGCTCGTTCGGCGGTGCCTGATGCCGTCGAAGCACGGCCCTCGGGCCCGTCGACGGGTCAGTCGAAATCGGGGTCGCGGCCGGTGCGTTCACCGGTCGACAGGGCCGCCATCGCCGTGAGGTCGTCGGGGTCCAGCGCGAAGTCGAAGACGTCGAGGTTCTCGCGCAGTCGCTCGGGCGACGACGCCTTCGGGATCACGATGTTGCCCAGCTCGACGTGCCACCGGAGCACGATCTGCGCCGGGGTTCGGCCGTGCTTGTCGGCGAGGTCGTCGAGCAGCGGCGTGCCGAGGATGCGGCCACGCGCGAGCGGCGACCAGGCCTCGGTGCGGATGTCGCGGCCCTCGTGGAACTCGCGCAGTTCGGCCTGCGGCAGCCACGGGTGCAGCTCGACCTGATTGACGACGGGCTGCACGCCCGTCTCGGCGATCAGGCGTTCGATGTGGTGCGCGTGGAAGTTCGCCACGCCGATCGAGCGCACGCGGCCCTCCCCCTGCAAGCGGATGAGCGCACGCCAGGTGTCGACGTAGCGGTCGGTCGACGGAACCGGCCAGTGGATGAGATACAGGTCGAGTCGGTCGAGACCGAGGCGTGTCATCGACCGGTCGAAGGCCTGCAGGGTCGTGTCGAAGCCGTTGTCGTCCTTCCAGACCTTGGTCGTGACGTAGAGCTCGTCGCGCGGAACATCGGCCTCGCGTACTGCGACGCCCACTTGTTCCTCGTTGCCGTAGAAGGCCGCAGTGTCGAGGTGGCGGTACCCGATCGAGATGGCTTCGCGGCAGAGGCGGACGGTGTCGGACGGCGGCACCTTGTAGAGCCCGAAGCCAAGCTGCGGGATGGTGGCGCAGTCGTCGAGCGACAGGCGCGGTGCGGGTGTGATGGGTTGCGGCATCCGTGGCTCCTTCTCAACTGGGTTGCATCGGCACTGGTTCGGTGTCGGGAATGGGGCTCGGGTCGCGGCCCCTGAGGTCGGGATGCCAGCGCCGGCCGAGTGCGGACACGACGAAGCCCAGCAGAGCGAGACCGGTGGCCGCCCAGAATGCGCCCTGCGCGCCGTAGCCGTCGATGAGGAATCCGGCGAGCGCCGACCCGAGCGCTGCGCCCATGAGCTGGCCGGTGCCGACCCAGCCGTACGCTTCGGCGGTGTCTGAGAACTTCACGCTCGCCGAGACGATGGCGAACAGCACGGCCAGCACGGGCGCGAGGCCGATGCCGGCGATGAAGAGCGTCACCGAGAGCCACCAGAAGTCCATCACGAACGCCGCGAGCGCGGTGCCGGCGAAGACGATGAACATGCGGCGCGCGGTCGACCAGGGGCCGATCGGCACGTGGCCGAGGAAGAGCCCGCCCGCGAGGCTCCCGACCGAGAAGATCGCGAGCACGATGCCGGCCTCGGCGCCGCCGTGGTCGAACGCCGCGACGACGCCCGCCTCGATCGCGGCCGCTGCGCCGATGAGGAGGAAGCCCACGATCGTCGCGAGCAGCACCGGCGGACGCGTGAGCACGACGCCGAGCCGTCGCTTGGAGCGAGGGATGCGCACGCGACCGAGCTCGGGCGAGGAGATGAACCAGATGCCCCCGCCGATCATGAGCACGGCGGCGAGCAGGATGCCCCAGACCGTGCCGATCTGCGTCGACACGAACGTCGTCACCACCGGGCCGACGACCCAGATGATCTCCTGCGCCGACGCGTCGAGCGAGAACAGCGGCGTGAGCTGCCGCGAGTTCACCATCTTTGGATAGATGGTGCGCACCGCGGGCTGCACGGGCGGTGTCGAGAGGCCGGCGATGAAGCCGATGGCCATGTAGAGGGGCACCGTGAGCGGGAGCAGCGCGACGGCGACGACGGATGCCGCGCAGATCACGAGCGTCGTGATGAGCACGGGCCGCATGCCCCATCGACCCATGAAGCGGCTGGTGAGGGGTCCGGCGATGGCCTGCCCGAGGGAGGTGGCGGCGAGCACGAGTCCGGCGGCGCCGTACGAGCCGGTTTGCCGCTCGATGTGCAGGAGGAACGCCAGCGAGAGCATGCCCGACGGGAACCGCGCCGTCAGCTGGGCGGCGATGATACGAGCGACGCCCGAGGTTCTGAGGAGATCGGAGTAGCTGCCCACGGTGCGACCACTCTATCGACGGGGGTGCACGAAGCCGGCCTCCTGCACCAGGGTGCGAGAGGCCGGCCCGAGATGCCCTGCGTCAGCGGCGGAAGTGGGAACCGAGTCGGTCTCCGACCTTCTCCATCGCCTTCGGCGAGGCCTTCGCGGTGCCGTTCACCGAGGCGGTGGACATGGCGTACGTGAGCACCGAGTGGGCGACGGCGTCCGACATCTCCTCGAGGACCTGCGTGTTGATGTTGCTGATCACGCCCTCGTACTCGAGCGCACCACCGTACGCGGCGTTCAACGCCTCGTAGAGCTCCGCGTCAGCGCCGTCCCCGATCGGGTCCATGCTGTCGCAGGGCTGGTGGTAGCACGGGTCGTACGACACGGGCTCGCCCTCGAACGTCGCGAGGCCGCCGTACAGCGCGACCTGGTCCTCGGTCTTGGCGCCCTCGGCGCCGGTGAAGAGCCCGCCGGCCGGGATGCCGGCGGTGATGAACGCGTCGTAGTCCGAGCGCCCGTCGAACGCGGTCGGCTCCGAGGCGAGGCCCTCCGACTCGAAGAAGTCCTCGAAGACCTGCTCGATGTCGTCGCTGCCGCTCGGGCCCTTGATGCCGAACGCGTCGCCGTCGCCGTCGTAGACGAATCGCGCGAAGTTCGGCGAGCCGATCATGTCGAAGTTGAGGTACAGCTCGATGTTCTTGAGCTGGCGCTTCGACAGCGAGTCGACGTAGTACTGCGAGCCGACGAGGCCGGCCTCCTCAGCGCCCCACCACGCGAAGCGGATGGTGTTCCGCGGCGCGATGTCTTGCTCGGCGATCTGCAGCGCCGTCTCGAGCAGAGTGGCCGAGCCGGTGCCGTTGTCCTCGATGCCGGGGCCGTCGGGCACGGAGTCGAGGTGGGCGCCCGCCATCACCACGCGGTCGTCGCGGCCGGTGGGCGTCTCGGCGATGAGGTTGGTCGTCGGCACGTCGAGCTCGATCAGCGTGTCGGTCTTCAGGTGGATGGACACCGTGCCCTGCTGGAGGAGCGAAGCGAGCTCGTTGCCGATCTCGAACGACGTACCCACTACCGGGATGGGGTCGCTGAACTGGTCTCCGAGCGTCGGGTTCAGCGTGTCGGTACGGCCCTCCTGGCCCTCGTTGAAGATGATGACGCCGGCCGCGCCGGCGTCGTAGGCGTTCGCCGCCTTCACCGCGAAGTCGCACGTGCCGCGCTGGACGAGGGCGATGTTGCCGGCGGTGAATCCGATGAAGTCCTCAGCCTCGCAGCCGCTGTTCGATGTGCTCGCCGTCGCTCCGGGGGGCAGTACGAGGTCGACCGCCTGCAGGTTCGCGGTGACGTCGCCGCTGCCTGAGTACTCGGCCGTGAAGAAGTCCTCACCGGCGACGTAGGCGACGGGATCCGGCGAGACCCGCTCGAACACCGGGTCGGAGAGCTCGCGGAAGGAGTTGAACAGGAAGTCCTGGCGGGTCACCTCGTAGCCTGCGGCAAGGAGGAGCTCCTCGATGTAGTCGATCGACTCGTCGTATCCCTGCGTGCCGCTCGCGCGCGTCCCGCCATTCGCGTCGGCGATCGCCTGGAGCTCGGACAGGTGATCCATGATCGCGTCGGCGGTGACCGCGTCTCGCAACTCACTCGTGTCCGTGGGCACGGCCCCGTATGCGGAGGTGGCGGTCAGCGCGATCAGCGCCGTTGTCGCCAACGCGCCGATGCCGAACCCGACTTTCTGACTTCTTCTCAAGATCTTTCTCCCTGCGACTCTGCAGAACCGGACCTGAACCGTCGATGGACCTGTGGGTCCGTGACGGCACCGAATGGCTCCAACTCTCTCCCGGGGGCCCGGTGCCGTCAACCCCTTCGGGGTGTGTCAGCCGGCGAGCGCCTTCGCGATGCGCTGCGGCGAGACGGTCTCGGCCGTGCGCAGCTCCTGTGCGAACAGGCCGACGCGCAGCTCCTCCAGCATCCAGCGCACGCGCACGAGCCGCTCTGGCGACTCGGGGTCGATGGGGATGCGCCCTCCGGCCTTCTCGAACGCCGCGATCGACGGCTCGAGCTGGTTCAGCGCCTGCCGGTCGCGCCCGGGGTTCTCGACGAGCTTCCGCACGCGCACGATGATCGCCTCGAGGTACCGCGGCAGGTGCCGTAGCCGGTCGAGCCCCGTGGCCGACACGAATCCCGACGACACGAGGGCTTCGAGTTGTGCGCGTGCGTCGCCGAGGGCCGCCATCAGGTGGATGCTCGACGCACCCGCGATCGCACGGTCGGCGTCCCGCGAGAGGCGCACGATTCGCGCAACGAGTGCGACCGTCTCGAACATCCGCTCCATGATGTTCGCGGCGACCGCGTCGCGCACCGCCTCGAACTCGGCACGGGTGCGCAGCTGCCCGTCGGGGTGGCGCGCGCGCAGCTCGGCGTCGACGCATGCGGCGAGGCAGTCGTCGAGGAGCGCCCGCGTTCCGGGGTACGCGCTCGCCGCGAGGGACAACTTCTCCTCGTTCGACAGGTGCTCCTGCACGTAGGCGACGGGCGTCGGCGTGGCGAGCACCAGCAGGCGGCGGATGCCCCGACGCGACGCCCGGTCGCGTTCCTCCGCCGTGGCGACGAGCCGCAGCGCGACCGACGTCTTCTCGTCGACGAGCGCGGGGTACGCGCGGATCACGTTGCCCGCCTGGCGCGTGTCGAGGTGGGCGGGCAGCTCGTCCCACTCCCACGCGGTGATGCCGTCGCGCTCGGCGAGCGCGGGCGCGGCCGAGCCCTCACGGCTGGCCGCCGCGGGCACAGCCCCTTCGCGCTCCGGTCGGCCGCCACCGTTGCCCGTGACCGCACCGTTGCGAGTGACCGCCTTCGCGACGGCCTGGCGGGTGCGATCGGCGAGGCGTTCCTGCAGTTCGCGCAGGTCCTTCGAGGTGCCGAGCACGCGACCACGCTCGTCGACGGCGCGGAACGTCACGCGCAGGTGGGGCGGTACCCGGTCGAGGTCGAAGTCGGATGCGTCGACGGGAGCGTAGGTGAGCCGGCGGATCGCCTGTCCCACCACGGCGGCGAGCGGCTCTCGCGGCTCGCCTGCCTCGGGGCCGGTGGGCAGCTCGGCGGCGATCTTCGCGGCCCACTCGGCGGCGGGCACCACCTGCCGCCGCAGCACCTTCGGAAGCGTGCGGAGGAGCGCCTGGATCAACTCGTCGCGCAGCCCCGGCACCTGCCAGTCGAACCCGGTCGGCTCGATGCGGGGCAGCAGCACGAGCGGGACGACCACGGTGACCCCGTCGTCGTCGGCGCCCGGCTCGAACCGGTATGCGAGCGACAGCGTCTGGTCGCCCTGCCGCCACCGGTCGGGGAACCCGTCGCCGCGATCCGACCCCGCCTCGTCGCCCACGAGGTCGGCGGCGGTCATGGTCAGGAGGTCGGGGCTGGTCCGGTGCTCGCCGCGCCACCAGCGTTCGAAGGAGCGCGTGTCGGAGACATCCGCCGGCAACCTCGCCTCGTAGAAGGCCACGACGGATTCGTCGCCGGCGAGGATGTCGCGTCGGCGGGTCCGCTCCTCGACCTCGCCCAGCTCGTGCCGGAGTTCGCGATTCGCGCGCAGGAAACGGAACACACGCCGGTCGAGCCTCGTGGAGTCCCAGTCCTCCTCGACGAGGGCATGGCGGATGAACAGCTCGCGCGCGAGCGCGGGGTCGACGCGGGAGAGCTGGATGCGCCGCTTCGCCACGATGGGCACGCCGAACAGCGTCACCTTCTCGTCGGCGACGGCGGCGCCCTGCCGGCGCTCCCATCGGGGCTCGCTGAAGGTACGCCTGACGAGGTGACTCGCGAGCTGTTCCGCCCACGCGGGATCGATCGCCGCATTCATGCGCGCGAACAGGCGGCTGGTCTCGACGAGCTCGGCGCTCATGAGCGCCCCGGGCGGCTTCTTCGCCAGCGCCGAGCCGGGGAAGACCATGAACCGCACGTTCCGGGCGCCGAGGAACTCCGCCTGCGGCCGGCGACCCTTGCGCTCGGCCTCGCGCGTGGCACCCGCGCCGCCGCGTCCGCCCGAGGTCTTCGCGTCGTCGCGGAGCCCGATCTGCGAGAGCAGCCCGGCGAGGAGGGCCCGGTGGATGCCGTCGGGGTTCGGCGCGCCGGCGCCGGATGCCACGTGCAGCCCGAGGGGCTTCGCGAGCCGCACGAGCTGGCGGTAGAGGTCCTGCCACTCCCGCACGCGCAGGTAGTTGAGGAACTCGGCCTTGCACATGCGCCGGAACGCGCTGCCCGAGAGCTCGCGCTGCCGCTCCTCGAGGTGGTTCCACAGGTTCAGCAGGGTGAGGAAGTCGCTGGTCGGGTCGACGAAGCGCGCGTGGAATCCGTCGGCCTGCTCGCGCTTGTCGAGCGGACGCTCGCGTGGATCCTGGATCGTGAGACCCGCGACGATCGCGAGCACCTCGCGGGAGACGGCCTGCGCCTTCGACTCGAGCACCATGCGCGCGAAGCGCGGCTCGATCGGCAGGCGCGCGAGCTGCCGTCCGACCCGGGTGAGCTGCGGTCCATCGCCGACGGCACGCTCCTCGATCGCTCCCAGCTCACGCAGCAGCTCGAGCCCGTCACGGATGCCGCGGTTGTCGGGCGGGGTGAGGAAGGGGAACTCCTCGATCTGGCCGAGTCCGAGCGAGGCCATCTGCAGGATGACGGCCGCGAGATTCGTGCGCAGGATCTCGGGATCCGTGTAGGCGGGCCGCCGGTCGAAGTCGTCCTCCGAGTAGAGGCGGATCGCGATGCCGTCGCTGGTGCGGCCCGACCGCCCCGAACGCTGGTTCGCCGACGCCTGCGAGATCGCCTCGATCGGCAGGCGCTGCACCTTCGAGCGCACCGAGTACCGGCTGATTCGGGCGGTGCCCGCGTCGATGACGTACCGGATGCCCGGAACGGTGAGGCTCGTCTCGGCGACGTTGGTCGCGAGCACGACCCGGCGCCGGAGGCCCACGACCTTTGACGGCTCGAACACCCGGTGCTGGTCGGCCGACGACAGCCGCCCGTAGAGCGGAAGCACCTCCGTCTCACCACCGCGCCTGCTCCCGTAGTGCGCGCGCACCGCCGCTTCGGCGTCGCGGATCTCACTCTCTCCTGAGAGGAACACCAGGACGTCGCCGGATGACTCGCGCTCGAGTTCGTCGAGGGCCTCGAGGATGCCGCGCTGCACGTCCTTGTCCTCGGCGGCCGCACCCTCGTCGTCGGCCTCCTCGCCGGTACCGCCCGACGACTCGGCGAGGAGCGGACGGTATCGGAGCTCGACGGGGTAGGTGCGCCCCGACACCTCGATGACGGGAGCGGGCGTGCCCGATGCATCCGCGAAGTGCCTTGCGAAGCTCGCGGGGTCGATCGTCGCGCTCGTGACGATGACCTTGAGGTCGGGGCGGCGGGGGAGGAGACGCTTGAGGTACCCGAGCAGGAAGTCGATGTTGAGGCTGCGCTCGTGCGCCTCGTCGATGATGATCGTGTCGTAGCGACGCAGTTCGCGATCGCGGTGGATCTCGTTCAGCAGGATGCCGTCGGTCATCACCTTCACGCGCGTCGACTCGCTCACCCGGTCGGTGAAGCGCACCTGGTAGCCCACGAGTCCACCGAGCTCGACGCCGAGCTCTTCGCTGATGCGCTCGGCGATGGTTCGCGCTGCGATCCGCCGGGGCTGCGTGTGTGCGATCGACTCACGTCCGAGCTCGAGGCAGATCTTCGGCAGCTGCGTGGTCTTGCCCGATCCGGTCGCGCCGGCGACGATCACCACTTGGTGGTCGCGGAGGGCGCGCGCGATCTCCTCACGCTGGGCGGAGACCGGCAGCTCTGGGGGATAGGTGATCGCGGGAAGCACAGCCCTCAATCGTATGCGGCCCCGTGTCATGGTGCTCGACTCGCGCGCTTCGCGGTGGGCGAACCCGGCGCCGGATGTCGCGCCCGGCGTGGTGGGATGGGGCCTATGACCCAGCCTCCCGTGCCCCGCCTCCAGTTGAATGACGGCTACTCGATCCCGCAGCTCGGCTTCGGGGTGTTCCGCGTCGACCCGCGGGAGACCGAACGCATCGTGACGGACGCGCTCGAGGTCGGCTATCGCCACCTCGACACCGCGCGCATCTACGGGAACGAGGAGGGCGTCGGGCGTGCGATCGCCGACTCGGGCATCCCCCGGGAGGAGCTCTACGTGACCACGAAGCTCTGGAACGACGACCAGGGCACGCAGTCGGTCTTCGATGCGTTCGACCGCAGTCTCGAGCGACTCGGCATGGAGTACGTCGACCTGTACCTGATCCACTGGCCGGCGCCGGCGAACGATCGCTACGTCGAGACCTGGCGGGCGTTCGAGCAGCTCCGGGAGTCGGGGCGCGCTCGCTCGATCGGTGTCTCGAACTTCCTCGTGCCGCATCTCGAGCGGCTGCTCGCCGAGACCGGAACCGTGCCGGCCGTCGACCAGATCGAGCTGCACCCGTACCACCAGCAGCCCGCGACGGCGGCGTTCGCCGAGGAGCATGCGATCGCGATCGAGGCCTGGGGCCCCCTGGGACAGGGCAAGTACCCGCTCTTCGAACTCCCCGAGGTGACGGATGCCGCTGCCGCCCACGGTGCGACCCCGGCGCAGGTCGTCATCCGGTGGCACCTGCAGCGCGGGCACATCGTGTTCCCCAAGTCGAATCGCCGTGAGCGGATGGCGGAGAACTTCGACGTCTTCGGCTTCGAGCTCACCGACGGCGAGATGGAGGCGATCACGGGCCTCGAGCGCGAGGGGCGCGTGAGCGCGCACCCCGATGAGGTGAACTGAGCGTCGGAAACGGCCGCCGATCAGGCGCTCACGCGGGGCACTCGAGGACGCCGTGGAGCGCGACACGCCCGGGATGCGAGCCTGATTTGGCGCCACTCCAGGATCCGCGTAAATTCTTACTCATCGCCACGGCGGTGCGGGAAGCGGCTGAGTCGGTACGACACAGCGCAACTCGGCCGAGACGGCGGTCTTCTTAGCCAAATAACCTCGAAGGCGCATTGCGACTCGGTGATTTCAAGCCTAAGATGAAACTCCACTTCTTCACGAAGCGTCAACCCGCCTTGTGCCTGTAGCCGTTCGATCGGCTGCCGGTTTCCGGCCGGTTTTCCATGAGTGGTGGTACCATAGATAGGTTGCCCTGAGGGCAGGCCGTGAGGCTGAAACTCAGGTGCGTCCGTTTCTTGAGAACTCAACAGCGTGCACTATGTTCAATGCCAATTTTTGAACCCCGTGTTCTTCTGCCTTTTGGGGTGGGGGGACGGGTTTC
>NZ_JBFAVC010000015.1:0-15481 GCF_040679595.1 Agromyces sp. NPDC052230
ACGAGTTCGAGGCTGCGTACTACGCTGACCTCGAAACGCCATCACACCCGGTGCTGGCACCCGCATAGAAGCGGCAGAGAACCGGGGACGGTTCAGTCCTGAACCCAGACACCCCTGGGTCCACGTTTGCGATGTCTCAGGACATCGTGAACGGCTGAACCCGCGGATGGCGCGGGTTCAGCCGTTTTTCGTTCGGGGCTGGTAGGTCTGTTCGGGTCGATGTGGTGTTCGCTGAGGATGGTGCCGTCGGGGTCGATCACGGTGGCTTCGGTGTTGTGGATGAGGATGATCACTGCGTGGCCCCGATCATCAGCGCGACGCTCTCGGCTTCGACCTCGCGGATACCGCGATGATGCCGGACCTCCTCGTCGTCGGGGTCGTGAATCAGCACACGCGCCAGCTCGTGCGCGAACGTCTTGACCTGCGCGGCAGGGTCCATGTTCTCCCGCACCACGACCGTGCGCGCCCCGTCATCGGTCACGCCGTTCGCGCCGTCGATCATGCCCTCGTGCGGCACTCGCAGCACCTCGAATCCCGCGACGCGTATCTGCCCGGCCAGCCCCTCCCACAAGCCCGAGGGTAATCGCGAGAACTTCGTGATCCTCCGGTTTCCGTGGTCGCCTTCCATTCGGTCATCCAGATGTGTGTGCCTCACACGTCGAGGGCCGCGATGTCTGTACTGGCCGGGACCGGCTCGACGATGATGAGCCGCCTCGTAGCACGGGTCATCGCGACATACAGGTCGCGTGCTCCCGCGGCCCGGGAAGCACGGATTGCCGCCGGATCGACGAGAACTGTCGTGTCAAACTCCAGGCCGCGCACGTCCGGTGCCGCCACAACCGTCGCCTTCTCATTCAGGACCGCCTTCAGCGCGGTGACGCTCACCGCAGGACAGATGACACCGATGAGTTCGCCGGGGTGTGATTCCAGTTCGTGGTCGACGAGTCCGTGGACGACACTGACCATCTCGCCCCGCTTGCTCGCCAGCGCGCGAGGGATTTCCCCATGGCGTACCGACTGAGACAGTCGCTGCTCCGGCGCGATCTCGGCGAGAAGCGGTGCCGATTCTTCGAGGATCTCGGTCGTGGTGCGATAGTTCACCGTGAGAGTGTGCAGCTCGAAGCGGTCACCGACGAACGGCTGCAACGCGGCCCCCCATGACTGAACTGTTGTTGGCTCACCCGCTTGAGCAAGGTCGCCGACAATGGTCATGGATCGCGACGGACAGCGACGCATCAGCATCCGCCACTCCATCTCGCTGAGTTCCTGCGCCTCATCCACCACGATGTGGCCGAAAGTTCGCTCGGGAGGACCAACGACGAGGCTCCGGAGTTCGTCCAGGAGTGCCAGGTCGGCCCTGCTCAGACCTGGTTGATACTGCTCATCCTGCTCACGCTTCTGGATGTCGTGAGCCGTGAAGCCAAGCCAGGCCTCACCCGTGTCGACCTGTTCGACCAGGAAGCGCCGTAACATCGCTTGCGGGTCCAGCGGCCGCCAGACTCGATCGACCACCAAATCGAGGTCGCTGTCCTCCATGAGCGATGCGCGGACGCTCTCGCGGTCGAACTCGGGTTGCCCATCGCTAACAGGCGCGTCCGCGAATCCGAGCTTTTGCAGGTCTGCCGCGACAGCACGGTCGAGGTCGATGCCCAGTACCGAAGCCACCTCCGCATCAATCTCTTGAAGCGACTCGGCAGCACGTTGCTCCAACCGGTCCACGAGTTCGTCGATCACGTACTCCTTGAAATATTTCCGCGCAGGATTGTGCGCGTGCGCATCCCGCAGCGCCGAGAGGCGTGCGCTGTCGATGACAGCGGCCTCAAGTGAAAGTGTGTCGTGCCCGATTCTCACCGTGAGCGGTTTCTTGCCGGGCTGGTGAGCTCGAACGAATGTCGCCAAAGCGTCGGCCATGTCAACTCGTCCTTTTCGCTCGGCCAGGGTCGGCTCATCGGTCTTGCTTGGTTCGACTGCGACAAGGTCCGTCGTAGTCGAGAGCTCGACATCGTTCTCACCTAGGGACGGCAGCACATCGCCGATGTAGTCGAGGAAGCGCCGGTTGGGCCCATAGACGAGAACCCCGCGTTCCGCCATGTGAGGGAAGGCATACAGGACGTAAGCCGCTCGGTGCAGGGCAATGATGGTCTTTCCGGTTCCTGGGCCGCCCTGCACAACTGTGATTCCACGATTGGCCGAGCGTACGATCGCATCCTGCTCGGCTTGCAGCGTCGAGATTGCCTCGCGCATGTAGCCCGTGCGAGCTTGACCCAGCGCCTCTGCGAGAGGTCCGTCGCCGACGACATCACAGCTCGTGGGCGGGGAGCCATCCAGCAGTTCGTCGCTGACCCCTACGACTCGGCGACCATCTAGCCGAAGATGTCGCCTGCGACGCAGGCCCTCGGGTGCGATTGCCGTGGCGGCGTAAAACGGCTTGGCCGCGTCTGCGCGCCAATCCACGAGCACGGGCGTTCCGGCATCGTCGCGTAGACCAACACGGCCGATATGTATCGAGGCCCCGCTCGTCGTGTCGATCCGACCAAAGCAGAGTGCGTGTTCGGCAACTTGCCGTTCTTTGATGATCCGAGTCAGGCGCCCGACCTCGACGTCCCGCGCGTACAAGTCGTGCGGGTCTTCAATCGGAGTCGCCAATGCCTGCCGATGTGCATCGCGTGCGTCAGCTAGGTCTTGGTCGAGCCGCCGATACATCGCCGCTACCGCGGCCTGCTCCTTGTGGACCTCCTGCATGACTTCCGGTTCCTTCACTGTCCCCCGTTTCGGAATCGCCTCGCCGCGAGCGGTAGGAAGATCGCGGTGAGAAGAAGGGGCCAGATCAGCGCCAGCCCGAGCGCATACTCACCTGCGACGCTGAGTGTGGGCCACGCGGTTCCGCCGAGCAGTTCTCGGACGGCGGTCGCTGTCGCAGATACAGGATTGAACTCCGCGATCGTGCCCAGCCAGGCCGGCGTCGATGCAGGGTTCACGAAGACGCTGGAGAAGAAGGCGATGGGCCACACGAGAACCTGCACATACGCGACGGATTCGACAGAAGCAGCGCAATACCCGACGTAGAGCCCGATCCATAGCAGCGAGAAGCGCAATAGCAGCAGGAGCGCGATGGCCGCCAGCGCGGACCCGGGCGACAGCTCCGGTCGCCAGCCCATGAGCAGACCAAAGGTCACCATGGTTGCAAGGCTCACCAGCGAGCTGATCGTGTCCGCCATGCAGCGACCGAGGACAATCGACGCGGCGTTGATCGGGAAGGAGCGGAAACGGTCGTTGACTCCGCGCGCTGCGTCTGCAGCGGCAGTCAGCGTCGTGGTTTCCAAACCGAAGAGCATCGTGACGGCCAACATGCCTGGAATCAGGAAGTCGACATAGGTTGTGCCCTCGGGCACCTGCAGCGCGCCACCGAACAGTCCGAGGAACAGCAATGTCACGAAGACAGGGAAGAGCCAGACGATGACGACGGTCCCGAGCTGCGAACGCCAGGAGCCGACGGTCCGACCGGCGATGATCCATGCTGCTGTGAAGAGGCCAGGCGCGGGGATAACGGGTGCGCGATGCGCAGTTGATGTGGTGGTCATGCTGACTTCCTCGGTGGCCTGCGTTTCGTGTCCCGTGAGGGTCAAGAAGACTTCATCGAGCGATGGCTTACGCATCGTGACCTCGGTGGGCAGGACGATCCCAGCCAGTGCCTGGACGCTGCGGGTCAGGTTCTCTGCTCCTGCGTGCAGCGTCACTGTCGTCCTCGTGTCGTCGAGCGTGGCGGAAGGATCGACGCCTTGGAGGACTGGTATCGCGCGGTGCGTGTCAGCTGAATCGCGGGTGGTCCGACCATGCTCTTGAGATGGTCTGCGGACCCTCGAGCGACGGCGTGTCCGCGATCCAAGAGGATGATGTCGTCCGAGGGTGTCTGCCTCTTCGAGATACTGCGTGGTCGGCAGGATCGCTGTGCCGTCCGCGACGAGCGACCTGAGCGCACGCCACAGGTCGCGCCGCGCCGCTGGGTGTGTCGAGCCCCGTGGTGGGCTCATCGACGAAGAGTACGTGCGGACGTCCAACCTCGTCATCTCCTCGTCCATAGGTCTTACCCACTGCCTCCGCTTCAATGACAGCTCTCATGCCGTCACACCTCCGTACATCGTATCGTACACCATACGACCGTACACTGTATCGTAACGTGCATGGCGAGAGAGATGTTCCCGACCGACGAAAATCGAGACGACGTGGTTGAACACACAGGACGCGGCGACCCGCTGAAGTCCATCGCCCTGCTCTGGCGCAGCGATAACCGGACAGGGCGGTCCGGCATGAGCTTGGACACCATCCTCGACACCGGGATCGAGCTTGCCAACGAGACGGGAATCGACAACCTGTCCATGCGTAAGCTCGCTGAGCGGTTGATGGTGGGAACGATGTCGCTCTACGCCTACGTCCCCAGCAAGGCGGAACTCATCGACCTCATGGTGGATCGGGTCAACGGTGAGGTGTACCAGGACACGGAGGGCATCGGCGATCAAGTCACCTGGCGACAATCCGTCGAAGCAGTTGCCGAGCAGAACTGGCGCCTGCTCACCCGCCATCGGTGGCTCCTCGCCGTCGATGAGGCGCGGCCCGTTCTTGGGCCCGGAACGATCGCCAAGTACGACACTGAACTCCGTCAGCTCGACGGGATCGGGCTCAACGATGTCGAGATCGATTTGACACTCACCCTGGTGCTTCAGCATGTGAGGTCTGCCGCACGCGTAGCGGTCGACCTCACCGACACCAGTCAGGTGACGGGCGATTCTGAGAGCGAGTGGTGGAGCAAAGCCGGGCCAGTGCTCGCCGCACTGGTCGATTCCTCAAAGTACCCACACGCGTCGCGGATCGGGACCACCACCGGACAGGAGTACAACGCGGCCACTGACCCACAGCGCGCCTATCACTTCGGGTTGCGCACCATTCTGGACGGTGTGGAGAAGTTGATCCAAGATAGGGGCCCGCTCAGCGAGCCACCTGCGGCTGGTTGATTTGTCCACGACGCCGATGCCCCCGGTCGATGCCCGGGCGGGTATCAACAGGGGTCGTACGCCGTGGACTACAGCGGGAGGATGTTCCAAGCGGTAAGCAGAAGCGCGATGCCGAGTCCGAGGTCGAGCGCGAAACAGAACTCGGTAACTGACCGGTCGACGACCTTCTGACGGAGGAAGTAGATCACATCCCATACAGCGTGTCCGATAGCGGCTGCCGCAGCGAGGTACATGGACAGCAGCGGCGCCGACATCATGGCGGCAAGCGTGACTATGGCAGCTTGATTCAGGACCGGGATGACGGCTTGATTCGGGACCACCCTTCACCTTCCCGGTGTGTTGTGACGGTTTGATTCGGGACCACCTTCGACGGTTGTTCCGCGCCTCGATGATGCGGCGCGGAATCGAGGGATGGTCAGATGGGAAGTCGCGTGGACCTATTCGCTCGCATCCGCCGTGATGCTCGTGTGGAAGGGCTCGGGATCCGTGCCCTTGCCCGCAAGCACCAGGTGGGCCGCGACACCGTCCGGACCGCACTGTGACGGGCCGACCCACCGCCACGGAAAACGCCGGCGCGGGTCTCGCCGCGGTTGGGTCCATTCAAGGCAGCGATCGACGAGATGCTGCGGCAGGATCTGGACGCCCCGCGCAAGCAGCGCCACACCGCGACCCGGATCCTGGCCCGGCTCGCGGACGAGCACGGCGCGACCGACCTCTCGTACTCGACGGTGCGGGACTATGTGCGGGTGCGCCGGGCGCAGGTCGATTTCGAAGCCGGCCGCCGCGTCGAGGTGTTCGTGCCGCAGGAGCACGCGCCGGGTGAGGAGGCCGAGGTCGACTTCGGTGAGGTATGGGTGATCTTGGCCGGGGTGAAGACGAAGTGCCACCTGTTCACGTTCCGGCTGTCGCATTCGGGCAGGTCGGTGCATCGGGTGTACTCGACGCAGTCGCAGGAGGCGTTCCTGGAAGGCCACGTCGACGCGTTCGAGGAGATCGGCGGCATCCCGACCCGGCACATCCGGTACGACAACCTCACCTCCGCGGTGCAGAAGGTCGTGTACGGCAGCCGAAATCGAGTAGAAAACGACCGGTGGGTGCTGTTCCGCTCGCACTACGGGTTCGACGCGTTCTACTGCCACCCCGGCATCGACGGCGCCCACGAGAAGGGCGGCGTCGAAGGAGAAGTCGGCCGGTTCCGCCGCACCTGGCTCTCCCCAATGCCCGCCGTCAGCTCGCTCGCCGAACTGAACGAGCGGATCCGCGAGTATGACGCCCGCGACAACGGCAGGCGCATCGGCACCCGGCTCCGAACCGTCGGTCAGGACTTCACCGACGAACAGCCACTGCTGGCCGCGCTGCCGTTCGAACGGTTCGACCCTGGCCTGATCCTCCACCCCAGGGTCGACCGATCGGCGCTGGTCACGGTGCGGATGGCGAAGCACTCAGTCCCCGCCCACCTCATCGGCCGGCGGGTGCGGATCTCGCTGCGCGCATCCGAGCTGGTCGTGTTCGACGGGCACGAGCCGGTCGGCCGGCACGAGCGGGTCGTGACCCGCGGCGGCGAGTCGATCAACCTCGACCACTACCTCGAGGTACTCCAACGCAAACCCGGCGCCCTGCCCGGATCTACGGCCTTGGCCCGGGCTCGCGCGTCCGGGGTGTTCACGGCCGCGCATGAAGCGTTCTGGCAAGCCGCCCGCAAGGTCGACGGCGACACCGCGGGCACCCGGGCGCTGATCGACGTGCTCCTGCTGCACCGCACCATGCGCCCCGACGATGTCGTCGCCGGGATCCGGGCCGCGCTGACCGTCGGCGCAGTATCCGCCGACGTCGTCGCAGTCGAAGCTCGCCTGCACGCTGGTGGGTCCGGGTCAGACCGTCATCCCATTGAACAGGGTCGCGGTCACGAGCGGCGAGTTGTCAGCCTCACGCAACGCCGGTTCGCGGACCCGGCCGCGGTGATCGCTGGCCTGCCACCCGATCGACGCCCGATGCCGTCGATGGCGCGATACGACCAGCTCCTCACCCGCCGTACCACCGGCGCGCCGGGTACCGCTGAACGAGAGGGAACGACCGGAACATGAGCACTCCCACGAAGGTAACGAGCACGCTGCGACGGCAACGCGGGATGACCGAGGAAGCCGCGGCGACCGCGGTCGACCAAGCCTGCCGTAGGCTTCGGCTGCCGACGATGCGGGCGGTCATGGACGAAGCCGTGAAGATCGCCGAACGCGAGCAGCTGACCTACCAGGGGTTTCTCGCTGAACTGTTGTTGGCCGAGTGCGACGACCGCGACCGCAGATCCCTCGTCCGCCGGGTCGCGGCGGCCGGGTTCCCGGGCAGAAGTGAATCGGGGACTTCGATTTCGACGCCAACCCGAACATCAACCCCGCCACCATCCACACCCTCGCCACCGGGGACTGGATCCGCCGCGGCGACCCGCTCTGCCTGATCGGCGACTCCGGCACCGGGAAGAGCTACCTGCTCATCGGGCTCGGCACCGCGGCCGCCGAACGCGGCTACCGGGTCAAGTTCACGTTGGCGACCAAGCTCGTCAACGAGCTCGTCGAAGCCGCCGACGAGAAACAACTCGCCCGCACCATCGCGTGCTACGGCCGCGTAGACCTGCTCTGCATCGACGAACTCGGCTACATGGAACTCGACCGACGCGGCGCCGAACCCCTCTTCCAAGTCCTCACCGAACGCGAAGAGAAAGCCTCCGTCGCGATCGCATCGAACGAGTCGTTCTCCGGGTGGACCAAGACGTTCACCGATCCGCGCCTGTGCGCGGCGATCGTGGACCGGCTCACGTTCAACGGCACCATCATCGAAACCGACACCACCTCCTACCGGCTCAACCACGCGCGGCAAAGACTTCCAAGCTGACACCCCGTTGGTCCAGCGGGGCTGTAGCTGCCAGGATGGGCGCACGAACTGGTCGTGGCCTTCGGCGAAACGGGCCACCCACAGAAGCAGGCCCCGCATTCCGAGGAACGTGGGGCCTGCTTGGCTCTGGCGCTATGGCCGGATAACCGCCGTGGGGATTCCCGACGAGCAGATGCCTGCCGTGGTCAAGACTTCGCCGCTGGCCTGAGCGCTGATAGTCGAACCGGGCAAGTACTGGGTAGAGATGTCGCGGGTAGCCTGCCAGGACTGGTACCCCCAGGGCGCAAGACCGCTGAGGTCATACCACTCAAGGTCGATTGACGAGTAGGTATGCACGATCCAGTCGTGGCTGATCGGTGCCCCCTTCGAGGGGTAGATGTAATAGCCCGATCGAATCGTGTTGTAGTCGCTGAACGATACGAACGACGTCCCGCAGTTGCCGGTCACCTCCCCGAACGTGGTCACGCCACCGCTCTCTTGGATGGGCCCCGTTGCCCCGACCTTGCTCCCGCGTGGCGTGCCCACCGGCACGCCGTAGTATCCGCCCCCCGGATCCTTCCGAAGCTCGTAACCATGCTCCGCAAGGTTCTCCTTCGTCCACGGGGTGAACGACATCTCCGCTTCAACGACGGGTTCGGTGACCTCGGGCTCGGCAGCGGACGCGGGGCTCGGAAGCGCCAATGCGGCGGCCACGAACAACGCAGTCGCGGTCAACGTCAATCCAAGCCTGACTGATTTGTGCATTCGTATCCCTTCAAGACACCTGGCATCCTTGCCAGGTGCTGAAAGCATGAGTTGGTTGATAACCAGTCAGCAAGTCCTCACTAGAGCCGACTCCTGGAAACGTTTTCCGAGGAGATAGTCTCTGGTTGTTCGTGTCTACGCAACTCGAGCGGTCAAGACCGTACTTGACTCATCCGCCGACCAGGCACCCGCAATTCGTAGACCCACCCGTGCGAGCATTACGGTCGTGAACTGGCCCACGAGGTCTCGAGCGTTTGGCAGCTCGGCGGTGCACACCTCATGAGCCAGTGGCGCATTCCTGGCAAGGGAAAAAAGGCTGATATCCCACGACTCCCGATCCGGACCCGAGGCGACACGGGTGGCAACGACATGACTGATCTTCCCCGCCTCGTCGTGGGTGAGTTCCTCAATCGGCTTCGGCATCTTCAACCTTTCCCCCAGGCACTCTGGAACTCTAATCCCCCCAGCGGACGTCAGTCGGTGCAAGCACCCTCCGGCGCCGAGCGCCACGACTTCACGCACTTGACGTGCCTGAAGACCGCGCTGTCGCAGATGCGTCTGTCCTGCCGGCCGACACGCTCGCCGAGAGCCGGTGGTCCTGAATCGAACCGCCATCCCGGTCCTCAACCAAGTTGACATTGCCAAAGCGCGAGCGTACCGAAGCCGACGAACCCGGCGACCTGCAGCCCGAGTTCGCGCCGGTCGATCGCCGTGCCGCGGAGGAACCCGAATACGGCGAAGCCGGCTCCCATGACGAGGATTGCAGCGGTCTTATCCAACCTGAGGAGCCCAGCGAGGAGAATGACGGCGGCGCTGACGCCGATCATGATCCACCCGTACGGCGTGAGCCCAATGCCGCAGCAGTCAGGTAACACATCGCGGCATAAGGAAACGAGTCAACCAAACCCTCAGCATTCCCGAACGACCGGAACATGAGCACCCCCACCAAGGTGACGAGCACGCTGCGCCGGCAGCGCGGGATGACCGAGGAAGCCGCCCGTATCGTCGATGCGTTGGGAGAGGGCGGGGCCAGCCGTGGCATCGCCTCGGCCTGTCGCTCCCGACCTGCTGTCACCCCGAGGTCACGCCGACATCGTCCGAGAGCCCATTGACTCACCGGCGGTCCTTCGAGATGCGACCGAGACCACCCCGATCTCATCGAGAGGGACCACCGCATGGACCGCGCCGTCAGGACCGTTGCGGAGCCTCGCGCCGGCGCGTTTCAGTACGGCTATTGCCGCTGCATTACCCGCCGTTGTGCGCGCCACGATTCGTGATGCGCCAGCCGAGACCGCTCGGCTCGCGAGGAGGCGGAGCACGGTCTTGCTCAGACCGAGACCGCGTGAAGAGCGAGCAAGCCAGATGCCGCACTCCAATTGATCTGGGGTTTCGGGTGAGGACCGGTGCAAGCGCGTTGCGCCGACGATCCTGCCATCCACGCGTATCGCAGAAGTTTCTTCTTCACCGTGCGCGAGTCCTACCCGTCGCAGTCGGTGAAACGCCCGCAGCCACTCCACACGATCGGGCGTCCAACCGTCACCAAGCGGCGGAGTCACGTCGTCAGGCGCAGCATCGGTCGTCGCGACCTCCACCAGGCGGCTCAGGACGACTTCGTCGACGGTAATCAACTCGACCTCGGGCGGTGAGTGCGAGTGCTCTGAGCCGTCTCGCTCGAACACAGGTGCTTTCTCCACAAGTTCGTCCTTCCCTCCGTTGTTGAGCGACACGCTCACGCGTCGCGCAGCGGCTGAGCCATCCAGAGCTCGTAACGATCCTGACGAACGTGATCACGACGCCCAGTGGGCCGAAACCCGAGACGGTGGTATGCGCTGCAGCCAGCTCGGTTGTCTTCCAACACTCCCAGCGTGATCATGTCTGATCCAGCCTCTCGAACTGTGTTCTCGCAGGCTTCCATCAGTGCGTCGACAATGCCGGAGCCGCGAACGGCCGGCGCGATCCACATGCTTACCACAGTCCATTGACCGTCGAACTCGTGCACGCCTGCGGGGCCGACGTCGTCGCCATGACGTGACGCCAGGAATGTCGAAGGACGCTGCGCGCGCTGACGCCACTCGTCCTCACCAAACGCTCGCTCTCGGCTCAGTGTGGAACCGAACATCTCCGGCCACTCAGCCAGTGCGGCCAGGCGCAGGGTGCGGAGTCGGCGCCAATCGTCTGCTCGGACGCGTGCAACGCTCAGCATCGCTTCCGGCACGTTATGCCTCCTCAGCCCCAGGGTCAGTAGGAGTCGCAGGTGTCAGTTGCGTCAGGAAGCAGCTCCACCCGTCGGCGCCGTCTACCATCGAGTTGGTGGTCCACTCGTCGGCCTTGATGGGACTGCCATGGAACTCGCCCGTGTTGCGTCCACGCGTGCGAATCACGGCTATCGGTCCGTACCGATCGAGCTGAGTACTTCGTGGGTCATGCTGTTGTGCCGGAGCTGACCACTGCGCACAACTTGGTGGAAGGCGTCACGTGTGATCACTCCAGGTCGGTCGATGAGAATTCAGTTGCCGGTGGTGAAGCGCTCCATCTTCGTCACATCGTTCGTGACGATGGCGTCCGCCCAGCGATGAATGAACTGCTCCAACTCGCCACCCGGCTCCGCCTCGGACTGGTCGTGGTGCGCAGTGTTCATGGCGTGATCTCCTTCATGAATGACCACAAGAACCCCTCGCAGTCTCGGGCGCTGTATTCTCGGTATCCGTAGGGCTGGTCGAGGGGCTCACTCACGATTCGGGCCCCCTTTTCGTTCGCCAGCCTGTAGTGCTCATCGACATCATCCACAAAGACCGCCATGGTCACAGCCGCCGCACCGATATTTTGCGGCGAGGCGAGTTCGTACTTGTCGTTCTCGGGATGCAGCCAAATGGTGACATCGCCGACAACCACCTCAGCATGAACTGCATTTGAATCGGCATCGAGAGTCACCTTGCCTGGCGTGAATCCGAAAACCTCGGTGAGATAGTCGTGGGCCGATCCTGGATTTCGATACACCAGGATCGTGACGGCACGCTGGATCGAGTTCTTTGAATCGTTCATGGTCGATACCTCCAAGTCGGTCGGGTCAGTGCTCATGATCAGAAGCTGGGCGCAGGGCCGCTTCTGTCTGCGGGTGAGCAGCCGCAACGTGATCGAGGTGATGATTGAGCACCGTCGAGAGTTCATGTGGTGTGGCCAGTTCGGGGCGCATGGCAGCATGGAGTGCCAGCCCGTCTATCAGTGCGAACAGGCGTGCAGACTCGATGCGCCGGTGATCGGCGCTGACACCGTTGAGGATGTCGTCGATCCAGCGCTCGGAGGCCTGCCGTAGGCGGTCATACGCCTCGTCACGCAGAGCGGCCAGCTGCTCGTCCACGAGGGCCCGAGCGGTGAAGGCCACCCATACTTCGTTCTCGGCCCTGCGCTCAGCGTCCAGCGGCAGGAGATGGGCCAGCACGACCTTTGCCGCAGCCAACGGGTCCTCGGGGCGTGGAACGGCAGCGACCCGCTCCTCGATCTGCTCCATCACCATACGCATCGCGAACACCAACAGCTCGGACTGGCTGCCGAAGTAGTGCCGTAGGGAGCCAGTGGACAGCCCTGCTTCCCGTGCGACCGAGCGCACGGAGGCATGCTCCACTCCTTCGCGACGGATCACACGCCATACAGCTTGAGCCAGCTCCTGACGACGCTGGTCAGGGTCAACGATCTTCGGCATAGTTCTTTATATCACGAGTGTGCTACCATGAGTCTACTAGCACGCCCGTACTAGAAGACCCGCGAGGCGAAATATGAGCGTTGACACCGGCATCCCCACCTCACCCACCAGTCCTCTCCGTAGGCCCATGCGCCCCGTCGGCCGTTGGAGTCTGTGGGCGGCGATCGCCTGCTGGGTGAGTGCGAACGCTTACGTTGCACTGACCTCCCCGGCGGGCCTCCCGTTCGACTGGCCCACACGCGCCGGACTGGAAACGTGGGAAATTCTGCTGGAGACGAACGCTGTGCTGCTCCAAGTGTTGCTCCTGATGGCACTGGTCTACTGGCTCACTCGGCGACGACCAGACCCACGGGTGGCTGATCGCGCACCGGATCGTCCTCGGGCCGTACGGGAGACCTTCGGCCTACTCGCCTACGGAGTGCTCGGTATGGTCGGCGGGTTCCTCCTGGCTCGGGCGTTCGGCTGGCACCCCTTTGGCCTGCACCTGGCAGGCAGTCTGTTTGGAACGCACGCCCACCTGGATCGGACGGAGGTGCTTGCATGGGCCGCATACAACTTCGTGGTCTATGCGATTGTGCCGATGCTGTACTTCGGGCGCCGATACTCCCGCACCCAACTTGGGCTGCGATCGACAGCGTGGAAGAACGATCTGCTTGTCATCGGTGTAGTGCTCCTGGTCGAGACGTGCTTCCAGATCATCTTGGTCCAACCTTCAAGCCTCGACTTGACGCCAGGACTGCTCGCACGCGGTGCGGCATTGACCTTCGTGCTCTACCTCTTCGGCGCGGTGCTTCCCGCGATGGTATTCGTGTACGCGATTCTCATCCCACGCTTCTTGCGGATCACCGGTTCACCTACCGCGACCGTACTGTGCGGAGGACTCACCTACGCTGGGTTGCACTTCTGGGATGCATGGACCGTTCTGACGAGCACGCACACGGCCGCCCTGTCGATGATCTTCCTGATCTTCACCTACCTCGGGCCGGGCATGTTCAAGAGCTTCCTCACTCTGCGCACCGGCAACGCATGGGTACACGTGTGGGCGTACCACGCCTTCGCACCCCACACCCTGATCGATACTCCGCACATCGTCGAAATCTTCCGCTTGAAATGACCACCTCGCTCCGCCCGTTCTGGCCAGTTGACCCTAACGCAACGTCAGCATTTACCGTCGAACCGAACCAATCGGAAGGGAGTTGGCACCATGAGCAAGAGAAGGATGCAGTCTCCGATGTCCGACACGGACAAGCGAGAACAGTGGGGAAGATTCGCAGACAACGAGGACGAACTTCTCGACGAGGTGGAACCCCGTTGGGGCGAGACTGCGGCCTACGAGGAATCTGCCAGAAAGGCGTCCACCTATACCAAGGAGGATTGGGAACAGATCAATGCCAGCAACGCGGCCATCGAGCGACGAATCCTCGAACTCATGGACGCTGGAGCAGGGCCCGCGAGCGAAGACGCAATGGACGTGGCCGAGCAGCAGCGAGTGCATATCAGCCGCTGGTTCTACGTGATGGATCACGCCTTTCACGTCCAGAAGAGCGAGTTGTACGTCGAGGACCGGCGGTTCCGCGCCGGTATCGAGGAGAACACTCGACCCGGGGCAGCCGAGTGGCTGCAAGCCGCGATCATCGCGAACGCGGCGCGCCCAACACAACGGTTGACGGGCGCGCGGTGTCCCGCGTAGTCCATCCTTCACGGCGCACATTGCAGCCGGCCCCAATCACAAGATCACCAGCCATGGCTAGCGCCGAAGGGTCGCCCGGGGCTAGGGAGCAAGGAGAAGGTGTTGGACGTATCCACTCTGCACACGCTGACTGAGGATCTCGCAGCGTTCCTCTCCGAAGTGACACTCGGGGACCTCCGTCTCCCCGTGCCCAGCATCTCTGGAGACCTCGGTGATCTCTACATTCACCTCGTTGACCGGAACGAGCGATTGGTCACAACGTTGACAGGTGAAGTGATCGCTGACGTTAAGCGGTCGGCGCCGAGGCGTCGGGCGGACCTGGAGGCAGGCACCGAGTCCTACGGTGACTGTGGGCTCGAAGCGGGGTATCGGCGCTCGGCGCTGCTCGTGGAGAACGCTTTCACGTCCGCGCATCAGCGCGAGCGAGATCAGGGCCGCCCAAGTGACGTCGAGTTGGCGACGACCTATGAGACGCAGATCGGCAACACCGTGCTGCACACGTGGGACATCGCCCGAGCCCTCGGGTTTGCGTATCAGCCCACCCCTGACATCGCACGACAAGTCCTGCGGAGTACCCTCAGATTGTCTACCCAGACTGCCGTGAAGTCGCAACCGGATGCGGACCTGGGTGTAACTGTCGACGGCACAGGAGTCTTCGACTGCGTACTCCGTCTCTCGGGAAGAACGGACGACGCGCGAGACAACGATCCGTGATCGTTGCCCTCCCCAGGGCTGCGCTCGCATCGCGCTTCCAGCCCGCCAGGTGCCGGACGATGCGGGAATAGCCCCAGCACCACTCCCGCGCATCGCCCAGCATGTCGAACGGGCCGACGGCGTCTAGGTGGTCACTGCTTGCACCGCCGCGCAAACTCATCGCCAGCGCCTTGACGCGCACGCAACTGCTGTATGGGTGGATGGACGGATGACGCAGGCAGGCATCGCGTGCCAGGGCTATCCTCGCTCCTCGCACCGAGGTCCGACCCGGTGCGCGTCGCAGAACTTCCGGAGCGTTCCGTTCGTGAGGTCAAGGTAGCGCTGATCGCAGCCTGATGATTGACACACCTTGATGCGATGCCATCCATCCGCTTCAACGAGACGGGCCAGGCCGAGCAGCGCCTTGTCGGACTCGACGGTCGCCGTTGATGTGGCGCCGTGATACGGCTGGATGAGCCAGGCTCCGCTTGCAGCATCGCGCTCCAAGCGCAAACGTAAGGACGCGAGCCGCGCGTTGAGCGATCGCATAGCGGCGCGCTCGTCCGGTAGCTCTGAGAGCACCCCGCGCAGCTCCTCAGAATCGAGTGCCCGTTGGGTCGCCGCGAGCAGTCTGTGGAACGCAGACAGGTCCGGCACCTTTCGGGTGTCGACGACGCTCGAAAACTGGACAGTAGCGGCGGCTTGTATTCCAGCAGTCATCGCAACGAGGGGTGATTCTCGGAGGCTAGCAAAGCGTTG
>NZ_JBFAVC010000016.1:0-12488 GCF_040679595.1 Agromyces sp. NPDC052230
GCGTCGCCCACAGAATCGAGCCGACCAACGCAACGACCAGTGCACCACCGATAACCGAACACATGCGCCACCGCGCCGCCAGCCACGACCTCAACCGCAAGCCTTCCGATCCGCCACCCGGCGCAGTACTCTGCGCCGAGACCGCGCCTGGGACGCTCAGAGAGCCGAGCTAGGAACGCGAACTCATCGAAGACAACCAGCACCCCCGATCGGGTGTCAACGAATACGGAGAACCTTCTCCTACCCCCAAATGAGGGGTATTTCCTCCGGGCCACGCGCACCACTAATCTGGTTGCCCGCCGCCCGCGAAACGCACCTCGAACCGTGGCGGGAAGGGCCTGTTGCGGGGTAGGCCGAGCTCGGGTGGAGTCAACACAGTTGACTCGAATCTCACCGAGACCCGCCGCGAGCCGAATCCCCGCCCGAGATCGATCGATCTCACACGACTCGACGCGAACTCCACCGAAACGTCTCTCGGCGAGTCCACAGCGATCGATGAGCCCTCGAGGTGGTCACCCAGCAGGAGCGGAAACAGCGATTGATCAGGACTTTGTAGGGCGGACGGGACTTGAACCCGTGACCGATGGATCTACCCGCCCTGGACTCGCCGTCTCGGCATGAGCTGGGACACCTCGAAGAATCTCGACTTGATCAGGAATCCTCGCCGCGATCATGACTGTCGAGTCTCGATGCTATCCGTTGGCCTGGACCGTTCTCGAGCCGTCTCGGGTCAAGAGTGTTGGATAAACGTGCGCGGATCAAGTCCCGCGAGTGTCCGTTCAGATCTCGATCGGGCCAGGCGAGGGCGGCGGTGGAGTCGGTTCGCCGGCGAGGATGGCGGTGACCATTCGCTTTGCGCGGTCGGTGAGCAGGTCGCCGGGGTAGAACTCCTCGTAGAGTTCCTCCGCGTCCTCGAGCGTGCGGATGTTGCAGAGCGCGAGCAGGAGCCGGATGTCGCGGGTGTCGCGACCGGGTCGGTTCGCGCGGAGCTTCATCGCGAGCATCGCTTCCTTCGAGGCGACGTGGATGACGATGCCGTTCTTGTCGTAGATCGTCTCCCACTCCAGCGCGCGGCCGAGAGTCGGGATCGCGTCGGCATTGTTCACCTCGAAGTTCAGCCAGTGCGGATCCCAACCGTGCCGGTTGGCGACCCGCTCGGCGGCTGCGGCGACCGACTCGTCAGAGCCCGGGTGCGCGTGCAGGGCATCCAAGTCCTGCGTGGTCCCTCGGTCGAAGTAGCGCAGGGCGAGCGCTGCTCCGCCGACCAGGCGGATGCCCGCGATCTCGCCGGAGGCGCGAAGCTCGGCGACGAGGTCTCGGAGACCGGCGATGATTTCGTCACGGTCGAGCGCAGTCCCCGGCATCAGACGCTCGCGAACGTGTCGGCCCAAGCAAGCACGCCACGCTCAGCGAACTCGTCAGGGACGTCGTCACGCCCGGGCGCGGGGTCGGCAGGATCGATCCGGAAGACGGTCGGTTCGGGCATTGAGCGATCAGGGTCGTCCACCCATTCAGGGAGGGGGATCTGTTCCTGGTTCAGTCGCCATGCCACGAGCGCGGCGATCGCTGCATCCCACACCCGGTCCCCTGTGGGCTCCGGTTCAGCCAGCGCGAGGATGCCTCGGACGAGTCCATGCTCGGCGGTGAGGTCGTCGTTCAGCTGAAGCAGCGCACGGAGCGCACGATCCGGGTCCTTCCCACGAAGGTGATCACGGATCGCCACCGCCGCGCTGGCAGCGTCGTCCCGACGCGTCGGGGCGGCATACAGACGATGCCCGGTGCCGGCGAGCAACCGGTCAACGGTGCTGAACGCAGCATCCCTCCCCCGCTCATGATGCGAGACGCTCGCCTGATCGATCCCGGTCAGCTCCGCAAGTCTCGCCTGAGTGAGGTGCCGGCTCCTGCGGGCTGCCCGCACGAGTGTCGACGAAGTTACCACCGATGATCACCTCCGAATATGACACTCGGATCATATCTTAGGCGAACCGGGAAGGACATCCCATCAGGACAGATCCCCGAAGCGTATGGAGGGCATCACTCCAAGGTCCAGACGCCAAGGAGTGACATCTCCGGACACGCCGACGATTCACATGCCCGTGCAGCAGCGTCGTCGGCCACTCGAGCACGGCCCGTGTGTCTGTAGCCCCAGGTAGCGTGAGGCTGTGAAGAAGCGGTTACCCGGCTACTACCCGATGCCTCAGGATCTGGTCGACGAGATCTGGGAAAACGGCACGATTGTTCTTGATGCCAACGCGTTGCTCGGGCTATACGAGCAGACCGCTGCGACTCGGGCCGTTTACGTTGGGGCCCTCGAAAGCGTTCAGGAACGACTGTGGCTACCCCATCAGGTTGCGCTCGAGTTCCACAAGAATCGCAGGCGCGTCTGGGACGAGGTCGTCGCAAACCGTTATCGAGACGTCTCGAGTCAAAAGTGCTGTATAAACGTGCGCGGATCAAATCACTGGCCACGCGAAGTGCGAATCCCGCATGCCTCCCCCACTCGATAGGCGGGACCGGCACTGTGCAATAATCTGCGTATGTATGCAGATAGCAGGGGTGGTCTGACGCCGGACAGCGAGTACGTCGAGTTGGCGGTCGAGGTGTTCTCGATGCTCGCCGATGCCACGCGGGTCCGCATCATCCTGGCGCTGCGCGACGAGGAGCTCTCGGTGAATCACCTGGCCGACATTGTGGACAAGTCGCCGGCGGCGGTGTCGCAGCATCTCGCGAAGTTGCGGCTTGCGCGGATCGTCGCGACTCGGCAGGAGGGCACGAAGGTGTTCTACCGGCTCGTGAACGAGCACGCCCGCCAATTGGTGGCGGATGCGATCTTCCAGGCGGAGCACACGTTGGATGCCAACCCGGCGCACCACCGCGGTGACCACCCGGCTACTGCCGCGGTGAGGAGCACGACGAGTGCGTGAGGTCTTCCGGAACCCCTCGTACGCGAAGCTATTCGCCGCGCAGGTCGTGGCCCTCCTCGGCACGGGACTGCTGACCGTCGCGCTCGGACTGCTGGCGTTCGACATCGCCGGCGGTGACGCCGGGCTGGTGCTGGGCACTGCGCTGACGATCAAGATGCTCGCGTACGTGGGCGTGGCGCCGATCATCGCCGCGATCACAAGCCACATCCCACGCAAGCTCCTGCTCATCTCGGCCGACGTGCTGCGCGCAGGGGTGGCGATCAGCCTGCCGTTCGTCACCGAGGCGTGGCAGATCTACCTACTCATTTTCGTACTGCAAGCCGCGTCCGCCACGTTCACCCCGGCGTTCCAAGCGGTGATCCCCGAAGTGCTGCCGGACGAACGGCAGTACACCCGCGCCCTCTCGTTGTCCCGGCTGGCCTACGACCTGGAGTCGTTGGTCAGCCCCATACTCGCGGCGGCGCTGCTGACGGTGATCAGCTACCACAACCTGTTCGTCGGCACGTTCGTCGGATTCGTCGGGTCGGCGATCCTCGTGCTCGCGACCGCGTTCCCGAAGATGGCCGCCGCCGACCCGGCGCCATTCTTCGATCGCCTCACCCGCGGTGCCCGGGTATTCCTGCGCACCCCCGAGCTCCGCAGCCTGTTGGCGATGAACCTGGTCGTGGCCGCGTCGACGGCGATGGTCATCGTGAACACCGTGGTGGCTGGTACAGGGCGAACTCGGGCGGCCGCAGACGGATGTCGCGCTGCTGCTCGCCGCGTACGGTGCCGGGTCGATGCTGGTCGCACTGCTCCTGCCGAAGCTGCTTGACAGGTGGCCGGACCGGCCGTTCATGCTCGCCGGCGCGACCGCACAGCCGGTCGGGCTCGTCGCCGCCGCGGTCCTGACCGCACTGCCGGCCGGTGCGGCGGCATGGGCGGGATTCCTGATCCTCTGGTTCCTGCTCGGAGCGGCGACCTCGCTCATCCTCACCCCGTCGGCACGGTTGTTGCGCCGATCATCCGAGGAGACCAACCGGCCAGCTGTGTTCGCAGCCCAGTTCTCCCTGTCGCACGCGTGCTTCATCATCACGTACCCGACCGCGGGCACCCTCGGCGCGCTGCTCGGCCTGCCCATCACCGCGGTGATCCTGGCCGGCATCGGCCTGCTCGCCGCGATCGCGGCCCGCCTGGCGTGGACGAATCGCGTCGCAAGGTCGGACCTCGCCTCAAGCGCACGCAATTGACGGGAGGGGCAATCACCCTGCCGCCCCGGCTCGCGAGCACGCCGCCGCTCCCGGCGGAACGCGCCGGATGACTCCACCGTCCTCGGCGAGTCTCGGGTCAAGAGTGTTTGGATAAGCGCACGCGGGTCAAGTCGAGCACCTTCTCACTCCAGGCGGGAGAGCCGCTCCACGAACTCGTCAGCCATCGCCAGCTGCTCACGCAGCTTCTCCCGGCGCGCACGTGCTTCTTCGAGATACCGGCGGAATCCGTCATCCGCATCAGCATCCGTTGCAGCATCGCTGGACGCTGCGCGGGTTTCTATGATCTTCAGTAACTCGACTATGTCTTCCAGAGCGAACCCGAGCGGCTTCATGCGGCGGATCAACAAGAGCCGCTCTAGATCTGGCTCGGTGTACAGCCGGAACCCGCCCTCGGTCCGACCCGACGGCTTGAGCAATCCGATCTCGTCGTAGTGCCGGATCGTGCGCAGCGACAACCCCGTCCGCTCGGCGAGCTCGCCGATGTGCATCGTCCGGTCGGACTCGGTCACAGGATCCTCGATTCGCACTCAACCCTCACGTTAGGGTAACTTTGGCCCTCCGCAGTTCAATCCGGCGCTCATCGCCGGTTCTCGGCATCTGCGCAACGGGGCGCTCCCATGACTCTAACCAACGGCTTCCTGAGAGCCCCCACCCCCATAGGAGCCAGCATGGCCATCCTCTTGCGTACGGACCCGCCGAACCGATACAAAGCCGAGCCCTCCGTCCTGACCGCCCTGCGCACCCCGCGCATCCTGACCAAGGAGGTCCTCGCCGGCTTGGTCGTCGCGCTCGCGCTCATCCCCGAGGCGATCTCCTTCTCGATCCTCGCCGGCGTCGACCCGCGGCTGGGCCTGTTCTCATCGTTCGTGATGGCCGTCTCGATCGCCTTCCTCGGCGGCCGGCCTGCCATGATCACAGCCGCCACTGGCGCCGTGGCGCTCGTCATCGCACCGGTCGCGCGCGAGTACGGCATCGACTACTTCATCGCGACCGTCATCCTCGCCGGCATCTTCCAGCTGGTCATGGGCGTGCTCGGCGTCGCGAAGCTCATGCGGTTCATCCCCCGCAGCGTCATGGTGGGCTTCGTCAACGCGCTCGCGATCCTGATCTTCACCGCGCAGATCCCCTACCTGCTCGGGGTGCCGTGGATGGTCTACCCGCTCGTCGCCGCCGGCATCATCATCATGGTGTTCATGCCCCGGATCACGAAGGTGATCCCCGCACCACTCGTCGCGATCGTGCTCATCACCGTCGCGACCGTCGTGACCGCGATGAACGTGCCCACCGTCGGCGACCAGGGCGACCTCCCCGAGAGCCTGCCCGAGCTGTTCATCCCGAACGTCCCCATCACCTGGGGGACGTTCACGATCATCGCCCCCTACGCCCTCGCGATGGCGCTCGTCGGACTGCTCGAATCGCTCATGACCGCGAAGCTCGTCGACGACATCACCGACACCCACTCGAACAAGGTCCGCGAGTCGCTCGGCCAGGGCGGCGCGAACATCCTCTCGGGCCTGTTCGGCGGCATGGGCGGCTGCGCGATGATCGGCCAGACGCTGATCAACGTGAAGGCATCCGGCGCCCGGACCCGCATCTCGACATTCCTCGCGGGCGTCTTCCTGCTGATCCTCGTCGTCGGCCTCGGTGACATCGTCGCGATCATCCCGATGGCCGCGCTCGTGGCGGTCATGATCATGGTCTCGGTCGCCACGTTCGACTGGCACTCGGTGCGCTGGTCGACCCTGAAGCGCATGCCCAAGAGCGAGACGACCGTCATGGTCGCCACCGTCGCGATCGTCGTCATCACCCACAACCTCGCCATCGGCGTCATCGTCGGCGTCATCGTCGCGATGATCGCCTTCGCCCGCCGGGTCGCGCACTTCGCCGCCGTCGAACGAGTCGTTGCCCTCGACGAACCGGTGCCGACCGCGTACTACACCGTCATCGGCGAACTGTTCTTCGCCTCATCGAACGACCTCACCACCCAGTTCGAATACGCCGACGACCCCGACCGCATCATCATCGACATGTCCGGCTCGCACATCTGGGACGCCTCCACGGTCGCCGCGCTCGACGCGATCACGACCAAGTACGAGCACCACGGCAAGCGCGCCGTCATCGTCGGCATGAACGAGGCCAGCACCATGCTGCACGGTCGCCTCGCCGGCAACCTGGGCGCCGGGCACTAGAACCACCGCAGCCTTCGCAATGGCACCCCGCGCCTACGGCCGCTCCTTGCGCCCTTCTTGCAGGTTCCGGACCATCTCCGCGATGCGCACGGGACGCTGTTCGGGGTTTCGCTTCGTCGAGTCGATCCACCGCAGCCACGCCTTGCGGTGGAACTGCGCGAGGGAGTCGAAGAACGCCGCGGCTGCCGGTTCGGCGTCGAGTGCTGCCACGATGTCGGGCGCGAGGTCGGCGCGCTGCGGTCCTTCAGGCTCGAGCACGACCTCCACCTCGGCCCCGTCGCGCAAGGGGACTCGTGTCCACGCTGGTCCGAGCGCGATGAGGGGTCCGTCTTCCTGCTTCTCGACGGTGCCGCGCATCGAACAGCCGGCAACCGTCCCCCGCACATGGTGGCGCGGCTTCGCGCCCCAGGCCGCATCCGGGTCGAACGGGATTGGCACGATGGTGCGCCCGCGCGTGTCGACCGCGACCGTGGTGCGGAAGCGCCGCTGACTGTCCATGGACGAAGCCTGTCATGCGGGGCGTCGAACGAGAATGGCCGCGGTGACGACTCGAGGCGGCGCGGCGGCCGGCCACCACGGCTGGCGCCTCAGGGTGAGGTCCTAGTCGGGTTCCGCGGGCTGGGGCGGGCCAGCGATGATGTGGCAGATGTCGCCGATGCTGCAGTCGGCGGGGTCGAGGCGCTCGCTGCGATCACGGAGCCGGACCAGCTCTTCCTCGAGGGTTGCCAACTCGGCCATGCGGCGGCGGACCTCGGCGAGCCGGTCGTCGATGAGGTCCGAGACGTGGTCGCAGGGGATGACGCCCCGGTCGCGCATGTCGAGGATGCTGCGGATCTGGACGAGCGTGAGCCCGGCCGACTGCGCGGTTCGGATGAAGCCGATCCTCGCGACGGCCTCGTCGTCGTACACGCGGTAGCCGTTGCCGCCCCGCGTCGGGGCTGGCATGAGCCGCTCGCGTTCGTAAAACCGGACGGCCTGGGTGCTCACGCCCACGACGTCGGCGAGTTCTCCGATCCGCATGCCGTAATGCTACGCCCTTGACCTTGAAGTACGGTACAAGGTCTAGCGTCGCGGACATGGAGATCACGCTGCAGTACTTCGATGGGTGCCCGAACTGGAAGACCGCCGACGCCCGGCTGACGAAGCTCATCTCCGGTCGACCGGGCCTGAGGCTGACGAGGGAGCTCGTCGCCACGGTGGAGCAGGCCGAGCGGATCGGCTTCCGTGGTTCGCCAAGCATCCTGGTCGACGGGGTCGACCCCTTCGCCGACCCCGATGCCCCGGTCGGGCTCGCGTGCCGGCTCTACTCCACCCCGGCGGGGCCGGCGGGCGCGCCGACGACGGCGCAGTTGCGCGAGGTGCTCGGCGATGGGTGAGCGCGCGTACGACCTGATCGTCGTCGGCGCCGGGATCGCCGGCGTCGCGGCGGCGACCAAGGTGGCCTCGAGCGGCTGCAACGTCGCGATCGTCGATGCGCTGCCGTACGGCGGTACGTGCGCGTTGCGCGGCTGCGACCCCAAGAAGACCCGTCGGCGCGGTGCCGAGATCCTCGACGCCGCGCGCCTCATGCGCGGCAGGGGCATCGATGAGGGTGGCCTGAACATCGACTGGTCGAGCCTGATGGCGCACAAACGCGGCTTCACCGGGCCGGCGTCGCCGGGAATGGAGCGGAGGTTGGTGCGGGCCGGGGTTGCCACGCTCACGGCCGGGCGCGGTTCACCGGTCCGGCGCAGCTGGAAGTCGACGTCGGTACCCATCCGGCGCGGCACGTCCTTATCGCTGCTTCGTATGAGTCGATCGGGGCACGGGACGTAACACGATGGACAGTGATCGTCGGGTCACCGCATGGCCCAGCCCAATCTAGGCAGCCGAACCCTTCCGATGTCCATTCTTTGTCGCGCATTCTCACTGAGAACTACGCGCCAGAAATTAGTGCTGATCAGGGATTTGTAGGGCGGACGGGACTTGAACCCGTGACCGATGGATCTACCCGGCCCAGACTCGCTTTCTCGGAGTGAGCCGGGATATCTCGGACAATCTCGACGAGATCAGGAATTCCTTGCCGCTACGATCACTGTCGAGCGTCGATGTTACCCGTTGATCTCGACCGCTCTCGGGGCATCTTGAGTCAATAGTGTTGGATAAACGTGCGCGGATCAAGTCATCCACCGCCGCCGGCCGACTCGGCACCCTGGCTGTCACCCGTCTCGGAGTCCCACCTCGGGGAGGGAGCCCTCCGACGAAGCGCGTCCACGGACACGCCAGGGACTCAAGCCCTCATTCCTCGAGTTCGTCGCGAATCCTTCCTTCTCGCGGGACGCGACCCCACCACCAGTCGGTCTCCTGCTCTGTCCTGCCTGCGAATGCACGGACAAGGCCGCTCACATCGTCCTCCGTAAATGACAAGAATGCTTCATCCGCTGCGAGCACCCTCGGCTGAATCCGGGCCCGATCGGCAGGCTCCAGGGCCGCAAGTGCGCGTTCCAAGATGTCACGCAAGTAAAGAGCTCCGATCAAGTCGTCAGCGACCCAAGCGAAAGTGCCACGGTAGTCGAACGCGTCCGCTTCCAACCGACCAACGTGCTCGACCCAGGAGGAGATCAGGTCCCCCAGCCGGATGGTCCTATCCCAGGACATTCTTACTATCGAATCTTCAAGGTCGTTCATCAGATTCCTTCAATCGCGGAAGAACGCGGTGCTTCTCCACGGCGTTTGCTCGTTGACAATGACTCGTACGCCCCGATAGTCCAACTGAACCCGATTGCGTTCCAAGTACGTAACCGAGCCTCGCTCCAGAGTTCCCCTAATCTGAGCAAGATTCGGCTTGCCTGCGATATCCCCCGCTCCAACGTGTTGGTACACGAGCTCAGCGAGCTCGTCGAGTTCGTCCGATGGATCATCACCCGTCGTCTTGTAGCCAGAACCTACGCCTCCAACGGAGTCGTCCGCGCTGCGATTGATGACCTGCATGCTGCTGTCGGTCTGGGCGTGCTGGATCAGGCTCGCACCCGCGACGCCCACCGCGGTTGCACCGGCAGCCACGAGCGCGACAGATGCTGCGGCGGCGGGACCACCAGCGAGGCAGCCGACGCCGCTGAGGCACACCGCGCCACCGCCCGCAGTTCCGCCGACCCCGCCGAGGATGCCGAGCAGGCCGAGCAGCAGCGCGGTGACCTCCTCTGGATGGCTGAGAATGGCGTTGCCGAGCGAAGCCAGCGCGTTGACGACGTCCGCCGTGTTGTTCAGCGTCAACTGCCACAGCACCCCCGACGCGAACAAGCCTGCGTAGCTCGCCTGCTGCCACCACCCAGCACTTCCAGACGACGAACCAGTGACCGGCGGATCGACCGTTTCTGATCCTCCCCCGCTGGTCCCGCCGCTCTTGGACGTTCCTTGTTTACGCTTCTCCTCTTTCCACTGCTCGGCAGTCATCTGGTCAGGCCGGAGCCCAGTGGGGTCAGAGAGAGATGCCGGATTGTTATTGGCGTAGGCGTACGCGTTCCACTGTTGCGGGTCGTTCAGGTCGAGGATCGGGTCGACGCTGATGAACCCGCCCACGGCTTCGTCGTAGTAGCGCGCGCCGAGCAAGGTAAGCCCAGTGGTGCCGTCGCGGGTCTTGCCGAGGAACTGGCTATCGCCTGGGATTGTCGAGGCGCTCGAGGGGCCACGGGTGCCGCCGAACGGGTCGGTGTACAACCTGTTGATGGCGGTGGTGGCTGGGTGGCCGCCGTTGGGGATCGCTGCGACCGGTGTGCCGTGGTGGTCGGCGATGAGCGAGGTGACGCCGTTGCCGAGGCCGCGGTCGGTGCGGACAGCGACCGTGTTGCCGGCGAACGCGTAGTACCTGGTGGCCTTCACGGTCCCGGTCGAGGTGATGTGGATCTCTTGTCCGCCGGCGTAGACGGTGGTGCCGGTCGTGTCGGTGCGTACGATGCGGTTTCCGTCGGCGTCGTAGACGAATGAGGCGCCGCCGGTTCCGGTGAGTTCGCCCTCGACGTCCCACGTGGAGGCAGTCGTCGTTCCGCCTGCGGTTGCGCTGGTGCGGTTCCCGGCCGCGTCGTAGCCGTACGTTGTGCTCGTGCCGGCCACGGTGGCGCTGGTGACCGCGTGCGGGCCTGCCGCGCCGGCGCCGTGCGCATACGTGGTTGTGGTCGCGGTGCCGCTTGCCGCTGTGGTGGTCTGTTTGGTGCGGTTGCCGAGGACGTCGTGGGTGTAGTTCGTCCAGTACGGTGCCGCTCCACCCATCGCGCCGGCGGTAGGGGCTTGGGTGCAGTCGGCGTTGGCGGCGGTCCATGCGGTCTGCAGTCGTGCGAGGCCGTCGTAGCTGAAGCACTGGTTGTCTTGGAACACGGCACCGGTCATGGCTGGGCTGGTGGGGGCGTCTTTGATGCTGGTGACGTTCCCGGCCTGGTCGTAGGTGTAGTGCAGGTCGAGTTCGGTGCCGTTGATGCGTTCCCGGTCCAGGCTGATCCCCGACAGCCGTTTGGTTCCATCTTCGTACCGGTACGACGCGACCGCGCCGTAGGTGTTGCCGAGGTCGGTGAGCAGGGGGCGGCCGTCGGCGGCGAATTGGGATGCCGCGACGTAGACGCCCCATCCGAAGCCGCCGCTCATCCATGACGGCATCGACGACGCGGCGTCGTAGACGGTGGTGACGGTCTCTGCGCCGAGGATCGTCTTGCCAGCCGCGTTCTTGATGGCGGGGTAGGTGAGCTTCGCGGGCTGCCCGTCGACGGTGTACTCGACCTTGGTGCTCAACGTGCGGGTTGCAAGGTTGGTGAACGGAGCCGTGTTCGGCAGCACGAGGCTGGTCTGGGTTGGCCGGTACGCGGTGTCCCAGGCATCCGTGCGGGTGACGTACGCCTGCCCGCCGACGTACCGGGTCGACGACGTCAGCACACCCTTGAGGACGGTGTCGTATTCCCATGACGCCCGCACCGTGCCGGTCGGGGACCCGTCGCGGACGCTGGTGGTGCGGCCGAGCGCGTCGTACGTGTAGCCGAGGGTCTGCCCGTTCCCGTTCGTGCGGGTGGTCACCCGGCCGAGGACGTCATACGACGTGGTCGAGGTTCCGGCGTCGGGGTCGGAAGCGGTGATCTGCCGGCCCGCCCAGTCATAGCCGTACGACCACGAGTTCGCGCCCGGGTCGGTCATGCCGGTGAGGCGGCCGGCCGGGTCGTACGCGTAGGTCGTGGTCGTGGGGTTCGGGAGCGCGGTCACCAGCGCCGGGGTGATCGCAGCGGCGTTCGTGTCGGGGTCGCGCTGGTATTGGGTCAGCGTGATGGTGCGACCCCGGGCGTCGACGGTGGTCGCGGTCGGGGTGCCGCCCATCGGCGGGATCTGCAACGTGGTCGCGCCGTCGTAGCTGGTGACCGTGCGCCATTTCTCGTGTTCGGGGTTGGAGTCGGTGCCGACCCAGAAGATCTGCGCGGTCTGACGTCCCGCGTCGTCGTACTCGAACGTGGTGTGCCCAGACGTGTCCGCAGGCTTGACCTCGGGGGTCGCGGACACGGCACCCTGCACCCACCAGGGCTCGGTCTGCTCGATGATCCGGCCGGCGGCGTCGTAGCGAGTATGCGCGACCATCCGGCCCTGATCCGGGGTGCCGCTCCCACGTCCTTGCTCCTGAGACTGGAACGGACGCAGCAGCGCGTCGTACAGCACCGCGCTGGCGTGCTGGCGCTTGCCGTCCGCGGAGAGCGTCCTCGTCACAACCGCATTCAGCCCGTTCGGCTGGACCGTGTACTCGTACACCACGGACGGGAACTGGGCCGTGGTGTGCTGTGGATAGATGACCGATGTGAGGCGCCCGAGCGCGTCATACACGCCGGTCGTGGTACGACCGTTCGCGTCGGTCGACGAGGTCGGCACGCCGAGGATCGGGTCGAACTGTGTCGTCGTGGCATGCGTCAGCGGGTTCGTCGTGGTGGTCTTCGTAACGAGGCCGCCTGCGGACTGGGTGTACCCGGTGGTGGTGGCCTGTCCGGCGGCATCCGTGGTCTTCGTGACCCGGCCACGGGTGTCGTACGTGACGGCCGCGGTCTGGATGTACCCGTCGCCATCTTGCGGGTCGATGGTCTCGGTCTTCGTCGGCCGGCCGGAGGTGTCGTACGTGATCTTCGACG
>NZ_JBFAVC010000017.1:0-12294 GCF_040679595.1 Agromyces sp. NPDC052230
GAGCTGAACGACCGACCACGAAAACGGTTAGAGTTCCAAACCCCGATCGAAGTCATCGGGAACGTCCTGTTGCGATGACCGCTCGAATCCGCCGAACCTTCAGCGGGCAGTATTGCGGGCGGGGTATGCGAGAAAAGCTCGTCACCTGAGCGTGGCCGCGTCCGCAGCAGCCGGCCAAGGCTAGCTCTTACTCAGCTCGTGTCTCCGACGGTTTCTGGCGCTGAATGGTCCGGTAGACGGTCGATCGCGCGACGTTGAAGAGTTCGGCGAGCTCCGCCGTGGTGTGGGTGCCGGCGTTGTGGACCTCCATCAGGTGACGTTGCTGCGGGATGGAGAGCTTCGGCTGCTTGCCGCGGAGTCGGCCTTTCGCCTTGGCTACCTGCATGCCTTCGCGAGTTCGAGCGCGGATCAGATCGGATTCGAACGCGGCGACCATCGCGAGCACGTTGAACAGCAGTCGGCCCACGGGGTCGAGCGGATCATGGACAGAACCGCCGATGCTGAGTTTGACGTGTTTGGCGGTGAGCTCGTCGACGATGTCCTTCGCGTCGCGCAGCGAGCGCGCCAGCCGGTCGAGCTTCGCCACCACGAGCGTGTCGCCGTCTCGGCACGCGGCAAGAGCTTCGCGGAGACCGGGTCGGGCGCGATTGGTTCCCGTCAGTCCGTGGTCGGTGAAGATGTAGGCGGGGTCGACGCCGAGCCGCTCGAGGGCAACTCGTTGGGCGGTGAGGTCCTGTTCGTATGTAGACACGCGTGCGTATCCGATCAGTAGTCCGTTCATGAACGAAGCTTCGTCCTGCACGTCGTCGTCAGCCAGAGACAGCATCGATGGGATGTCCCGGGGAGGGACCGGCTACCGGGCGAGGAAGAACCCGACCAAGGCGGCAACGAAAATGGAGGACAGCAGCAGGCCGAACAGCCCCACTACCCGGAGCAGCCCGTTCGAGAGCATGACACCCCGGCCCTGCCCAAGCACTCGGTGCTGAACTGCGTCGAGCACGTCGTTTACCCGGCCGGGGGCCACCACGAGCAGCACAGAGACGAGCAGGTCGAAGACGGTGATCAGTGCGAAGGGGATCATGGCTTCGATCAGCCTAGACGGCTGAAACGGCTTCCAGGCCGTTGCTGTCACCGCCTGGCCTGCGATTGTGCGCGAATCACGGGCGGACCCCCCAAAGAGAACGTGCCGAGGTGGCGCGTAGAGCCCGGCCGGGATATCCGTGAGCGGGATACGGGAACCTTGCGCAGGGGTGCTGGACACTACAAGGTGTGGATGACTTGGAAGATGCGGAGCTGTGGCCGCGTGTGATCGATGGCGATGGACGCGCCTTCACTGCCGTCTTCGATCGGCATCGAATCCGGGTTCACCGGCACAGTCTCGGCCTGGTGGCTCGCCCCGTGGATGCTGAGGATGTGCTCGCGGTTACGTTCTTCGAGGCGTGGCGTCGTCGTGAACGGATCAGATTCGTGGACGGCTCGCTTCTGCCCTGGCTGCTTGTCACCGCGACCAACACAGCCAGGAACGTAACGCGAAGCACCAAACGCTACCAACGGCTGCTCGCGCGGCTGCCCCCGCCGAACCCAGTCGCAGATCCGGCCGACTCGGTCGACGATGGCGTTGCATCTGCCGCGCTCGCACGGCTCCGTCTCGTCGACCAAGAAATCCTGACGTTATGCGTGATCCTCGATCTGTCCGAGCGTGACGCAGCCCTAGTACTGGGAGTCAGCCCCGGCACCGTGAAATCCAGGTTGCATCGAGCCAAGTCCAGGATGCGGGAACACATCGATCGCCCCGGCGAACTCTTCATCGAGGGAGCACCATCATGAGCACAACCCCGACGCGCACGGATGCGCTCCGCGAGACGCTCGCGTCGATTGCGCACGACTCTCAATTCCCGCAACGCAGGCCGTGGCGGGCGATCGCAGGCGCGTGCATTGCCGCATTCGTCGTCGCCGGAGCGGTCAGCGGCGCGGCCGTCGCCACAGCGATTGTCGCCCAGACTTCCGGGCCGAGCAGCGGTGAGGTCAGCGCGCAAACCTGGGGCGAGCAGCTCGTCGGTACCGCCTTGCAGTCGTTCGGGGAGCCGATCGTGTACACCGGCGCCGGCGATACCACCATCGACCTCGGCGAACCGCCGCCCGGTGCAGAGCAGCTGATCCTTGCCACCCACTGCAACTCGCCCGGATCCTTCACCTTCACTTTCGACGACGACGACGCTGGCGGCGCTACCAATAGTTGCGCGGACGAGACCGACACCCAGCCCGGTCACGGCATGTATGCGAGCGCATACCAGATTTCTGCGGACGCCCCTCTGCGTCGACTTCACGTCGAGGCGCCCGACGGCGCCTCGTTCTCCCTGTGGGCTGCGTGGACGACGTCACCAGAGCCCGTGTCCCCGTCCGCAGCACAATCAACCGCGCTCGAGGACGGCCTCGTCGACGAGAACGAGTACCGGTTGGCATTCGCTCGCTTCGCCGGATGCATGGACGCCGCAGGCCACCCACTCGTCGCGGTCGACGACTCCGGTGCCATCATCACCTACAGCACCACGGCCGCGGCGGAAGCGGACGGCTCAACCCGCAGCTGTTACCTTCGCGAGTTCGATCAGATCAACACGGCCTGGCAGATCTCACGCTAGACGCCGACCACGCCTGGGTACGCCCATCCGGTGGGAGAGAGTCGGACAGCTCCTCAGGCTGGCCTGGGATTCCGTCGTTTTCAAGATAAGCGTCGGCCCTCGTTGCGTTTCTCCTGCATTGTCGCCGTCAGGGATCGTCATCAGGAATTGGCGAGGCATCGAGAAGGTCGCACCGCGATGCTGCCGCGTGCCGCGAAGCAGCTATCAATCTCGATGTCGACTGAGGAAGCCGAGCACGATCCTCGCGACTTCTTCGGTGTGTGTCGTTGCGAGCAGGTGTCCGGCCCCGGCGATCACGACATCCTCCATTCCCGGCAGGAGTCGATGCAAACGCCGGCGGACCTCGGCGAACCAGGGGCCGCTGTCGCTGCCACCGATGTGTAGGACGGGGCACTGAATCAGAGCGGCATCCTGGGCGTCGAACTCCCACCCGAGCAGCGCGGGAAGATCCGAATCGAGGAACGTCGGGGCGTCACGCTCCATCGCGGCCGTCGAACCCGGGTCATCCCGCTCGACGTCGACCCTCCAGTCGGGACCAAGCACCCGCGTCATGAATTCATCCAGTGCCACGAGCGGTCCATTGCGGCGCCGGGAATCAATGAGGCGCTGATTCGCCGCCACAAATTCCGGGGTGCTCGGCACACCGATTGGCGGAGGCTCCAGAATGGTGAGAGTCCGCACAAGGTCAGGTGATGTCGAGGCCGCCGTCAGGGCGATCGCCGCACTGTAGCTCACCCCAACGAGATCCACCGGGCCGAGGTGCAAGGCCCCCAACAGTGCACGCAGGTCGGCGACCTCGCCCGCGATCGTCGAAGGCTGGGTCAGAGGCTCGCTCCCGGCATACCCCCGGCGGTGATAATGGACGACGCAATGCGGGCCGCCCTCGGCCAGGAGTGTGGCCAGTGGGCGCAGCTCGTCGGCATGAAGCGCGGTCTGGATCACCACTAATGGATCGCCCTCGCCGAGAACCTCTACTTCGAGCCGAGCCAGGCCGGGGAGAGACTGTATGAACATGCTCAGACCAAATCCGCGAGACGGCAGCCGCCGCTTCGTCCTCTCTGACACGGGCCCTGCCCCCGGTTATTGGACACGGGTTGGGTTTATGCCGCTGACAACATCGTAATCGCGGTGGGCTCGGTGTCGTGGTCGACGAGCGAAACTCGACCCAGGGTGGAGTGGCGTCGAGTGTCTTGTAGCGGACGAGCCAGCGAACCACCTCGCGTCGGCAGATCGCCGGCGGCGAAGACGGCGCGGACTTCAAGGACTTCGCGTTTAAGGGTCGCGTTGAACGATCCGCCTGCGGGCTCCTCATCTGAATTGATGGAGCGCCGTGCTGAAGGCGTCGGCGTCGGCGCGCGTCTCGTCGGTCACGAGCAACGTCTGCTCTCCGATGATCCTCGTGAACGCACCGCGGCACGGGATCGTTACGATTTTCGTAAGCCCATGACGCCATGCGGTGATGAGAGCCTCAAGGGAACGATGCTCGGGCTGATCCTCGACTGAGGTGGGGAGACCCGCCGTCCGCCTGCGAAATCGCGAAGCCTGCCAAGGCTGATAACGCTTAAGGCCAGCCTCACCGAAGCGGTCGTGCCAAGACGGCCCGGTGATTCGAGCGAGCAACTCCATACGCTCGGTGGAGTCATTGGCTGTGCTGCGAATCGCCTCGAAGAGTGCGGGGTCGCGTACTTCGCCGGCGTGCCGGAGCGTCAAGTTCCAGAGCTCCGGCCACGCCTCTTGCCAGGCTTCGATGTCGACTCCATCGTCTTCCTTCACCTGAGCGTCTGGAGCGTCGACGAGTGGCGGTGGAACGTCGTCGAGGTGAGGTTTCAGCCCCCAGGCGTCGCGGATCCACAGCAGTTCGACGAGTGACGCTGGATCATCATCGACGGTGATCACCATGTCGTGCGGCCATGGATTCCCGGGAATCGGTACAGATGAGCGCATCGCTACCTCCTGAGGGTGTCTTTCCGCGGGCTGACACCCGACCGTCTCACACCGCGACCCGAGCGCACCACGCACCGCTGTCCCAACGTCGTCCGCATGACCCGCATGGTCCGCCGGAGCGGGATCCGTTCCCGGGCACGGCCAGTCGTCATTCCGGCTGATTGAACCTGAGGGTCACCGAAGTGCTGGCCGGGCGGAAGTCGCCCGCCAGACGAATGAGCTTTCACCAGGCGATCCAGCCGTGCTCGCGTGATTCGGCGTGGTCCACGGTTTCAACGAAGAGCTCGAACCGACGCTCGCCCTTCTCCCGGGCGAGCCATTCGAGAACTTCTTCGACGGAGCCCACTCCTGTGATTCGCTGAGGATCATGCGCCGCTGGCTGCTCGATGTCATCCCCGGTCCAGAAACACACCCAGTAGGCCGACGCGTCCTCCTGCTGCGCTTCGAAGTACGACTCGTCCCATTCGACCTGGATCTAACCCCCTGTGCCGGCTTCGAGGCTAGCGCTGCGCATCCATTCGAGCCACTCAGAATGCGTCGCACCCCATCCCAGCAGCCAGTTCGAATCCGTCAGCTCATTCCTGATTGGCCTGTGCATGGTGAACCCGGGGCCGCGGCACCGCCGCGATAGCCTCCTGAAATGAGTGGGATAACGCCTCACCGACGTGTCATTCGGCTGTTTCCGGACTACTCCCGTGACTGGCCACTCTGGGAGAACTCAACGTCAACCTGGGACGTCGGGTACACGACAACACCAGAAACCTACGGACTGACCGAGGAGCTCACCGCCGATATCGACGCCTGGAACCGGTTCTGGGAGTCCCACTTCGATGACGCAAAAGGCTGGGACAGCAGCGAGGCACGAGAGAGATGGCGCACCGACGGCGAAGAAGTCGCGCGCCGTCTGAGCGAGGAGGTCGCGTCCTTCGCCGACGTGCAGTACGAACCATGGCCACTGCGCGGACCCGTCCAAGGCGAGTGACGGAGACCACGTTCGCTGAGGGATCGCTCAGTGAGCCTCGCGGGCTACGGAATTGACGTCTTCGATGGCACAGCTCCCCCGCCGGGCGTGACACCACGGATGTCAAACCCCCGATCAGAGACGGTCAGTCGTTGACATCTGTGCTGGCACCGGGCAGGTCTGCTCCGCGACTCCTGAACTCCCGTCCTGTCAACGGCTACTCGGCGCACGTGGTGAGGCCGTACCTTGAGCGCCAAGGAGGGCTCTCATGGCGAAGAACGACAACGATCGGTACGTAGTCCCGAACCAAGAGCGCGGCGGCTGGGATGTCGTCAAGGAGAACCACCAGCGTGCTTCCGCGCATGCGTCGACGCAGGCAGAGGCCGTCAAGCGTGCACGGCAGATCGTTGCGAAGACTGGCCGCGGAGACGGCGAGGTGCGGATCCAGGGCCGCGACGGCAAGTTCCGTGACAGCGACTCTGGCCGCCGAAACGAGTCGCGGGCGCGGGATACCCGTTAGCGGTTCGCTGACGACTCGACGTCCTCGACGTCGAGTTCGGGCCTCAACCTGACGAATTTCACGGCGTGCCGGAAGGCGCGGCCGGAACGGGCGACGTCGGCTGAGATCTCGGCAACGACCGGCTCGACCAAGGTCAGCCGGACGGGATCGCGACCCGCGTTGAAGCGGTCCACGGCTCCAGGCGAGACGACCTCGGGGCACGGATGCACGCTGATGGGTGGCTGCAGCTGCGCACCAAGTTGGCGTGCCTTGTGCGAGGACAGCGGCGTCGAGCGCCCCACGATCCGAAGCTCGCCGGCGTCCGGGAGACCGACCACGATCGCTTCCGGACGTGCAAGCGGACCGATCACCGCGCCAAGCACGACATCAATGGTGTCGCGGCGCTTGATCTTCACCCTTATCTGCACCAAATTTGAGGCCCGTAGTGCTGCTGGCACCGAATATTGAGTCTGGTTCGATTCTTCTCCAGTCATCTCAACCGCCAGGCGTCTGGCGCGGAGCGGCGCATGCCCAGCCCGCGAATCAGCTCAGCACTCGTAGGGAACACTCGAAGTCCTGAATCGGATCCGGTCTTCTTGAGAGCAATTCCGCATGTGGCGTCCCTTCCCTTCCACGAGTCGAGAGATTCATCCGATTTGTCCTCTCAAGTGCCGACAGCGCGGTAAACGCTTCCGCGATAGCGTTCGGCACACCAAACAAAAGAGCAAGGGGGCTCTGAATGCGCAAACGCGGTGGAATGTCAAGATTCTCGAAGTTCATCACCGGCGCCACGATAGTGGCGTTCTTAATGGGTACAGGTGCAGGTGCGGCCATGGCGGTGGCTAGCTCCACTACGTCATTCGGCAGTGGGGCGGGGTTCACGTATCACATGCGGTCAAGCGCCATCCAGCCTGCGCGCGCCTATGGAACTACGATCGCGAGCGCCACTGCACCATCGGGCTACCTGGGCGCTCAAGCTCGGCTCTTCCATCAGAACGGCGTGCTCTGCACCGCAAGCTCTATGGTGTACTCAACCTCAGCAACGAGCCAGTTCAGCGCCAACGTGGGCGGGCACTGTGGCTACGACAACTACTACGCCATGGGCGTGAACCGGGGATGGAACGGGAGCAACTACATCCAGGGAATCAGCACGCCGACCCCTTACATTGCACTGCCGTAGGAGCCTGAAATGAAGAAGACTGCAAAGACTCTGCTCGCCGGCGCGATCATTCTCGCTGCTGGCATAAGCGGTACGGCAATTTCCGCTTCGGCTGTTGCAGGTGCCGTTCACCCGACACCTGAGGACCATCAATACAAGGTCAACGAGTCCGGGGAAACCTATGGCATCGCCGCGGGCAACCCGGTTGACCCGGATCTGATTGCCGCCGTAGGTGACAACGGAAAGTCGGGATACGTCCGTTCATCCGATCTCATTGGGCCGGAGCCGAAGTCGCCGGCTGAGGCAGCCTCCGAGACAGCCAAGCTGATGGTCGGCGGCGTCCACACCAAGAAGATCCTTCTCTATGCGGCCGATGGCAAGAAGGTCCTCGGTACCTTCACGGTGACGACAGAGGTGGGAGAACCGCCACAGGAATAATCCACCGGAGGAATAGCCGAGATGAGTGTGGCCCTGAGAAATCGGGGCCACACTCATTTCATTTGAGGCGCGCGATCCAGTGAGCCTGAGTCGCCGCGGCGCGGAGTGCACGCCTGGCGGTTAGCTCACTCATCTGCACGCGCAGATTCGGTTGAGATCTATCGTCCATAAGTGGCCCTCTCGAAACCGCTTGCAGAGGCCGACGATCCGCATCGCCAGGCAAGACGTTCCCGCTCGGGCTATTCGCCAACACTCACATCTTCACGAAGCTCGGCGCGAGCTCACGCACCGATGCCGTAAGACGCGCCCGGGTACTCCCACGGTCGAATAGCCAAGAACACAGCGGCCCAGATCGTGATGGTCGCCGCGACCACGACCACGTTGGCCACGACCGGAGCCAGTTTCGAGAATGACAGTAGTGCCGGTAAGGCCGTCAAGACTGCAGGAATCAGCAGAATCGCTGCGATTGCGGCGGATCCCACCTCGGTGAGCCCGCATTCTGCGCGCGACAAGGCCCCGGAATCGGAGGCCGGACTGCTGAAGATCATAATGGGAACGAGCAGGAGGGCACCGAGTATGGACTCGCACCACAGGATGAACGCTCGCACGCTAGGAGTGGAAGCCGCTCGGTTGCCAAGCACCATCGCGAGGACCATCGCAAGCACGGCCACTGCGGACCACCCGACGCTCTCGAGCGCATGAACCCAGGTAGTTTCTCGCGGTTCGAAGCAGTTGACCGCTCGTGCGAGTGGCGATAGAAGCGAATAGCTGGACACGGCGCTGGCAGTGACGCCGAGAATCGCCGTGAGGTATCCCGACGCTTTCACGAAGGGTCGATTCGTCTGAGTCATCCCTCCGGCCAGGCTTGTGCCGTTTCGACCGCATCAGCGAAGCCGTTTGCGAGACCGTCGAGCTCTGTGGCGAGCACGGCAGCCGACGGCGGTAAGGTAGTGGCCGCCGCACCGGGGAGTCGGACCTTGATGAAGAAGTCGATCGTCCAGTCAGGAAGCCACGGAGTGGTAAAGACGGACTTGGCCGCAGCAACCATCGTGCTTCGGTTCCCGAACCGCTCCGCGGTGAACCGCTTCGCCAACCACCCGGGATCGTCCTCGATCTCCACGAGCATTTGCCGCACGATCTCGTCGAGCGAAACGTCCGGCTGGTCGTTCATCCGCTTCGCACACAGGAATGCTGCCATGTCTGCCTTCAGATCCCTTATGCCGAACGCTGTGTCGCTCGTCCCGCCGAGGTTCGCGGTGGTCCAGGTCTTAACGTCCAAGATCCCGCCTGGCTCTTTGACCCTGGCATTCTCGTAGCTCTGCCAGAACGTCAGCAGGTCCAATGCCCAACCGCCGAGGTCGCCCGGGTTGATCACATCACCGCTGTTGACGCCACGGTGAAGATGGCCCCGGGTGGATGCAGCCCAGTGGTCCGTTTGGCCGAACCGTTGCGCGACTGGAGTGGGGTAGAGCTCGCTTCCACCGCGCTCCTGGAGGGTGACGAAGGCTGTTACCAACGCGTCAAAGTGGGGAGTTCCCTCGGGGAACCCGACGTACGCGGCCGGTGTATAGACGAGTTCCCATGCTTTGGCGGTGATGCTAGTTCCCTCGCCGCCCCAGTACTCTGGGCGCTGCAGCCAGTTGAGCACGGTGTCGTTGCGTTGGCGGCGGGTCACGAGAGTGCTAGTGGTCGAGCTGTCGCCGAGGTAGCAAAGGCCGGCGATCCGCCAGTAGAACTCTTCATCGAATCCGGCCGGAGCGCCGTTCTCGTACCGTCGAGGTGTTCGGAGCACGTCGCTCTCATTCAGCCATTCGGCGCGCGACGAAGGGATGACCTTATCGATCTCGATTCCCGATGAACCAGAGGAGAGCAGCCGACCGTCGATCTGGTCGTATGCCCAGTTGCTGGGAAGCGGGAATCCGAGGTTGCCGCTGTAGCCAGTGGACATGTCGCTCACGAACGAGGACTCGGTGAGCCCTTCCTTGGCGAGGATCGAGCAGACGTTCCGCGTCCCGTAGACGCCGAGGCGATAGGTCACTGAACTCGACTTTTGCAACGCATCCCTTACACCCTGGAAGTGCGGGATGACGACGGCGTAGATGTCGTCTTCGGTGGCGTCGAAGTCGACCGAGAGAGACACGCGCTCACCGGATCGAATGCCCATCTGCCGCATTCGCATTGCGATCCGTTCGCCCTGCTCAAAGCCGAGAGGGTAGGAGAAGTGGTCGGCCGCGTCGTTCCACTCCTGATAGATCGGGAACCATCGCAGCCCGTTCGACCAGATTCGCGCGGCCTCGTCATGCTGCAGGCGTTTGTCGATCCCGTTGATATAACGGCCGACGGTGACGTAGCCGGCCGACGTGACGGATGGGATCTTCAGCGGATGCAGCGGGGTTGCCGTGTCACACGCGTTCGAAGGCCTGTTGACGTCTCCGGTACTTACCAGAAGGGATGCCCAGGTCGAGAAGTTCGCTGCTCCGGTCGCGGCGAGTTCGACGAAGTTCTGGAACCCGAGCGTCTTTTGTTGGGTGCTGGAGTCGAATTGGCCGAGGAAGGAATCGACTTCATACCCGTTGAGAGTCAGAGCAGCTTGGTAGAGACGCACCATCCGTCTTGATCCGTCCGAGGCGCCTAGCCCGAAGACACCGTAGTCGCGGATCCCCTGCTGTGTACCTGGCCCGAAGTTGCCGTTTGCAGTGCCGTCCTCCATCCCGATCTCGTACTGAATGGCGTACATGAGCCCTTGCTGCACCTGGCGGGAGTAGATCCCGTCGCACGGTACGAGACTGAAATCAAGCCGTTGCCAGTACGATCCGTTCAGGTAGCGCTGGACTTCACGAACCTTCGAGGATCCTCCTCCAACGAGGATGTACGCATCCATCGTCATGAGGGTCTTCATGAGCTTGACCGGAACCGTCGCCGTCATCGGCAGGTTGAGGTCAGCTTTGACCTCCATGATCGCGGAGGCCGTGTCCGAGTCCCACACGCCGAATTCAGTTCCTCCCCAGTATCCCTTGCACCACAGGACTGCCTGGAGTATGCCGACCACGTTGGCACGCTGAGCACTCGTCGTCGAGGTGATCTCACCGATCTGCGAGATGAACGCCGAAGTCGTCCCTGGGCCGAAGGTGTCGGAAGTGTTAGTGATTCCAAGCTCAAGCTGTAGGGCGCGAGTAGCGGAGTACATGGTTGACCACCCTGTGACTCCAGTCGTTGGCGTCCTGACGTATCCTGCACGCTCTCCATAGGTGGTGTTCAGCCATTGCTGGGAGTAAAGAACCCAGGTGTCCACTATCCGCCCTTCCGCGCCAGGTCCTGCTTCACCTGAGCTGGCGCTGTTGCCATGTCCACGATCGTGTCTGTTCCTGCTGGGCCTCGCCGTGGCGCGTGGTCGTCACCTTCGGTAGTGACTCGAACGAGCGCCCTCGGCGGAGCATCGCCAGCGTGCTGTGCAACGAACTCAGCCCATTCGAGGCTGATGCTGCGACTCGTTTCCGGCCCGAGTGACTCTGTGACTACGAACGTGACGGTTCGGATGATCCCATCCGTGGTGGTGGTGGAGGTGATCGCCCCAGCGGGCAACTCATCCATGCCATTGCCATAGGAGCGGATGGAGGGAGCACCGGCAGCGGACTCGGCCACACGCATCTCGACCTGCATACCGGCGGGCGTCGGATTCGGACCCGTGCCGGTGACCAGCAGGCCGACCGGCGCGCGATAGAACTCGGTCCCATCTGCGCTGCGGCTCACAACGTCCCAAGCTGCGGCGACTTCGACGCCCCATGGAGCGACCGGGCGTGTGAGCTCGGTCGCGAGCGCCCGGGTGAGCAGATGGGTGTTGCCGCGGGTGTCAACGAATGTCAACTCCACCGTCGGCACAAGCACGCCGTCGATTGCGTCTTTCGGGTACAGCGTTTTCGCGATGAGCGGTGGGCTGAATCTCAGGTGATGCTGCTTCCACAGGTGCGGGTCCAGAATGAAAGTGGCTTCTGCTATCAGCCCGTCAGTCGATGTCTCTTGAGCCCGGATGGCGTGAAACTCTCCGTTGGCTTCAACGATCAGCACGTCGCGTGTGGCGAGCACTCGGGGGTCGAAGCGGATCGCGACATGGATTTCCACGATGTCCCGACCGATTCTTGAGAGTTCAACCGCCGTGGCGAGGTCCCAGATGTGCTCCGTGGAGTAGTCAGCAGAGAAGTAGCTCAGGGTCCGACGGTTGAACGTCGTCACTGCTCCAGGAGGGGCGCCGTTGAGTTGCTCCTTGGATACGGTCCGGTCATCGACCCAGTACGAGACTGCGATGAGGGCAGTCGCCGCGGATGACTGCAGCAACTGGCGTCTCGATACGTTCACGCGCGCCAGACCATTTTGAAGTGCCGCCAATTCCTCGCCCTCCTAGATGCTTGGGTGCTGAAGCCCACCAAGCCGAACCTTCGCTGCGAGGGCCAACGGCTCGCCGAGTGCGTTGGCGAGCCGCTCTCAGCATCACCCACCGGAGATCCTGCGCATATGTGTCCAAAGTCACATCTCTCGATGACAAGGAGGCAGTTGGGAACCTCGGGTCTGCCCCGGGTTTGGTTGACATCTGAAGTGTGAGGATTCGTCCTCGCTGGAAGGATGTCCGTGTGGCAAAGCCGTATCCCAAGGAGTTCCG
>NZ_JBFAVC010000018.1:0-5659 GCF_040679595.1 Agromyces sp. NPDC052230
TGTCCGGCGGTGTCCTACTCTCCCACAGGGTCGCCCCTGCAGTACCATCGGCGCTGCGAGTCTTAGCTTCCGGGTTCGGAATGTGTCCGGGCGTTTCCCTCGCGCTATGGCCGCCGAAACCCTGGTACCAGCACCATCCCAGCGGGTGGGTGGTGTGGTGGTCTCGGTACCCCCGGGTTGTTCCCTTGGACCGTCCCGGTTGGGGTGGTTTGGGGTGGGGGTGTTGCGTTGTTGTGTTGTTGTGTTGTGTTGGGGTTTCCGTCTGTTGGGAACCACAGAGTGGACGCGAGCAATCCTTGTTGGCCACGCACCACAGCCTTTGCAAACGTGGTGTGTGTAGTGATTGTCAAGTTATCGGCGTATTAGTACCGGTCAGCTGCGACAGTCGTTAGTCCTGTCTTCCACATCCGGCCTATCAACCCAGTCGTCTGGCTGGGAGCCTCTCCCCCAAATGGGGATGGAAATCTCATCTCGAGGCCGGCTTCCCGCTTAGATGCTTTCAGCGGTTATCCATCCCGAACGTAGCTAACCAGCGGTGCTCCTGGCGGAACAACTGGCACACCAGAGGTTCGTCCAACCCGGTCCTCTCGTACTAGGGTCAGATCCTCTCAAATTTCCTACGCGCGCAGCGGATAGGGACCGAACTGTCTCACGACGTTCTAAACCCAGCTCGCGTACCGCTTTAATGGGCGAACAGCCCAACCCTTGGGACCTACTCCAGCCCCAGGATGCGACGAGCCGACATCGAGGTGCCAAACCATGCCGTCGATATGGACTCTTGGGCAAGATCAGCCTGTTATCCCCGAGGTACCTTTTATCCGTTGAGCGACAGCGCTTCCACAAGCCACTGCCGGATCACTAGTCCCGACTTTCGTCCCTGCTCGACCTGTCAGTCTCACAGTCAAGCTCCCTTGTGCACTTACACTCGCCACCTGATTGCCAACCAGGTTGAGGGAACCTTTGGGCGCCTCCGTTACTCTTTGGGAGGCAACCGCCCCAGTTAAACTACCCACCAGGCACTGTCCCTGAACCGGATCACGGTTCGAAGTTAGATATCCAGAGTGACCAGAGTGGTATTTCAACAATGACTCCACGAACACTGGCGTGCCCGCTTCAAAGTCTCCCACCTATCCTACACAAGCCACACCGAACACCAATACCAAGCTGTAGTAAAGGTCACGGGGTCTTTCCGTCCTGCTGCGCGTAACGAGCATCTTTACTCGTAATGCAATTTCGCCGAGTTCGCGGTTGAGACAGCTGGGAAGTCGTTACGCCATTCGTGCAGGTCGGAACTTACCCGACAAGGAATTTCGCTACCTTAGGATGGTTATAGTTACCACCGCCGTTTACTGGGGCTTAAATTCTCAGCTTCGCCTTGCGGCTAACCGGTCCTCTTAACCTTCCAGCACCGGGCAGGCGTCAGTCCGTATACATCGTCTTGCGACTTGGCACGGACCTGTGTTTTTAGTAAACAGTCGCTTCCCACTGGTCTCTGCGGCCACTCCACGCTTCCCCCAGCAAGTGGGTTCACGCTTCGGGCCCCCCTTCTCCCGAAGTTACGGGGGCATTTTGCCGAGTTCCTTAACCACGATTCTCTCGATCTCCTTGGTATTCTCTACCTGACCACCTGAGTCGGTTTGGGGTACGGGCGGCTTGAACCTCGCGTCGATGCTTTTCTCGGCAGCATAGGATCACCAACTTTTCATCCGCATCGCGTCTCAGCCGTGGTGAGCGACGGATTTGCCTATCGCTCGGCCTACACGCTTGCCCCGGGTCAACCATCGCCCGGGTTCGGCTACCTTCCTGCGTCACACCTGTTAATACGCTCACTCCACCAGATGGGGTCGCATGCCGCCCCGCGACGTTCCCCGAAGGGTCGGTCACGGCTTGGGATGCTTAGCACTCCTGGTTTCGTGTGGGCGGTTCTTCGCCGGTACGGGAATATCAACCCGTTGTCCATCGACTACGCCTGTCGGCCTCGCCTTAGGTCCCGACTTACCCAGGGCAGATTAGCTTGACCCTGGAACCCTTGGTCTTCCGGAGGACGGGTTTCTCACCCGTCTTTCGCTACTCATGCCTGCATTCTCACTCGTGTGGCGTCCACGGCTGGTTCACACCGCCGCTTCACTCGCCACACGACGCTCTCCTACCCATCACCACGACTGGACCACGAAGGCCTATCGAATGCGGTAATGCCACGACTTCGGTGGCGTGCTTGAGCCCCGTTACATTGTCGGCGCGGAATCACTTGACCAGTGAGCTATTACGCACTCTTTCAAGGGTGGCTGCTTCTAAGCCAACCTCCTGGTTGTCTGTGCAACTCCACATCCTTTCCCACTTAGCACGCGCTTAGGGACCTTAGTCGGTGGTCTGGGTTGTTTCCCTCTCGACGATGAAGCTTATCCCCCACCGTCTCACTGCTGCGCTCTCACTTACCGGCATTCGGAGTTTGGCTGACGTCAGTAACCTTTTAGGGCCCATCGGCCATCCAGTAGCTCTACCTCCGGCAAGAAACACGCAACGCTGCACCTAAATGCATTTCGGAGAGAACCAGCTATCACGAAGTTTGATTGGCCTTTCACCCCTATCCACAGCTCATCCCCTCCATTTTCAACTGAAGTGGGTTCGGTCCTCCACGACGTCTTACCGTCGCTTCAACCTGGCCATGGATAGATCACTTCGCTTCGGGTCTAGGACCTGCGACTGAATCGCCCTATTCAGACTCGCTTTCGCTACGGCTGCCCCACACGGGTTAACCTCGCCACAGATCACTAACTCGCAGGCTCATTCTTCAAAAGGCACGCCGTCACCCCTACTAAGGAGGCTCCGACGGTTTGTAAGCAAACGGTTTCAGGTACTATTTCACTCCCCTCCCGGGGTACTTTTCACCTTTCCCTCACGGTACTTGTCCGCTATCGGTCATCTGGGAGTATTTAGGCTTATCAGGTGGTCCTGACAGATTCACACGGGATTTCTCGGGCCCCGTGCTACTTGGGATCCCTCTCCGGCCGGCCAGGCATTTCGACTACGGGACTCACACCCACTCCGGTCCGGCTTTCAATCCGGTTCGTCTATACCTGACGCGTCACCGTGGTCGACCGGCAGATCGACCCGAAAGGTCCCACAACCCCGACCATGCAACCCCTGCCGGGTATCACACATGACCGGTTTAGCCTGTTCCGCTTTCGCTCGCCACTACTCACGGAATCACGGTTGTTTTCTCTTCCTGTGGGTACTGAGATGTTTCACTTCCCCACGTTCCCTCTACCCGCCCTATATATTCAGGCGGGAGTCACCAGGTCACCCTAAGGGCCCAGCGGGGTTTCCCCATTCGGAAATCCTCGGATCACAGCTCGTTTATCAGCTCCCCGAGGCTTATCGCAGATTACGACGTCCTTCTTCGGCTCCAGATGCCAAGGCATCCACCGTTTGCTCTTAGAAACTTGAAAATCACATGAGTTCGAATCGCACACCCACACCCGAAGGCATGGATGAGAAATTGACCAGTGAACACCAAACAGGGCACCCCGAAAAGGGCACCCGACCTGGCGTATCACCTATTGTGATCAACACCCCAACGCTCCGAAGAACACCAGGGCATCAATCTAAGATGCTCGCGTCCACTATGTAGTTCTCAACAGACGGCCAGAACCCCCACACCCGCCGGCAAACCTGCCAGCCTCGGTGAAGGCCTGAAGAGTCCAAACCCACCCCGGCCATCACAGCCAAGGAATGCGCCCGGTCCCTCAGGACCCAACAGCGTGCACGTACCAACCCCCTCGACCCGACCCGTTCCAACCACCCCCAAAAGGAAGCGGCGTACTGGGACCCAGACGACTCAGCTGATACCTATGTCAATGTTCCACCCATGAGCAACCAGCGAGCCACACAGGACCCGATCTGGTCTGCACTGCGAAACCCCGAAAGGCTCCGAGTTGCTCCTTAGAAAGGAGGTGATCCAGCCGCACCTTCCGGTACGGCTACCTTGTTACGACTTAGTCCTAATCACCGATCCCACCTTCGACAGCTCCCTCCTTGCGGTTAGGCCACTGGCTTCGGGTGTTACCGACTTTCATGACTTGACGGGCGGTGTGTACAAGGCCCGGGAACGTATTCACCGCAGCGTTGCTGATCTGCGATTACTAGCGACTCCGACTTCATGAGGTCGAGTTGCAGACCTCAATCCGAACTGAGACCGGCTTTTTGGGATTCGCTCCGCCTTACGACATCGCAGCCCTTTGTACCGGCCATTGTAGCATGCGTGAAGCCCAAGACATAAGGGGCATGATGATTTGACGTCATCCCCACCTTCCTCCGAGTTGACCCCGGCAGTCTCACATGAGTTCCCACCATGACGTGCTGGCAACATGCGACGAGGGTTGCGCTCGTTGCGGGACTTAACCCAACATCTCACGACACGAGCTGACGACAACCATGCACCACCTGTAACCGAGTGTCCAAAGAGTTCCACATTTCTGCGGCGTTCTCGGTTATGTCAAGCCTTGGTAAGGTTCTTCGCGTTGCATCGAATTAATCCGCATGCTCCGCCGCTTGTGCGGGCCCCCGTCAATTCCTTTGAGTTTTAGCCTTGCGGCCGTACTCCCCAGGCGGGGCGCTTAATGCGTTAGCTACGACACGGAAACCGTGGAAAGGTCCCCACATCTAGCGCCCAACGTTTACGGCGTGGACTACCAGGGTATCTAATCCTGTTCGCTCCCCACGCTTTCGCTCCTCAGCGTCAGTTACGGCCCAGAGAACTGCCTTCGCCATCGGTGTTCCTCCTGATATCTGCGCATTCCACCGCTACACCAGGAATTCCATTCTCCCCTACCGCACTCCAGTCTGCCCGTACCCACTGCAGGCCCGAGGTTGAGCCTCGGGATTTCACAGCAGACGCGACAAACCGCCTACGAGCTCTTTACGCCCAATAATTCCGGACAACGCTCGGACCCTACGTATTACCGCGGCTGCTGGCACGTAGTTAGCCGGTCCTTTTTCTGCAAGTACCGTCAAAAAGCTTGCGCTTCCCTTCTTCCTTACTAAAAGCGGTTTACAACCCGAAGGCCGTCATCCCGCACGCGGCGTTGCTGCATCAGGCTTGCGCCCATTGTGCAATATTCCCCACTGCTGCCTCCCGTAGGAGTCTGGGCCGTGTCTCAGTCCCAGTGTGGCCGGTCACCCTCTCAGGCCGGCTACCCGTCGACGCCTTGGTGAGCCATTACCTCACCAACAAGCTGATAGGCCGCGAGTCCATCCCAAACCGAAAAAACTTTCCACCCCGAATCATGCGATCCAAGGTCCTATCCGGTATTAGCTCCGATTTCTCGGGGTTATCCCAGAGTCCAGGGCAGGTTACTCACGTGTTACTCACCCGTTCGCCACTAATCCCCGGTGCAAGCACCGGATCATCGTTCGACTTGCATGTGTTAAGCACGCCGCCAGCGTTCGTCCTGAGCCAGGATCAAACTCTCCAAAAAAACTGGTTCAACCAACCCCGAAAGGCCGGTCAAGAGTTCAACCTCTGACTGAGAAACAATCAATACTGACTGTCCATCAATCCAAAGGAAACCCGTCCCCCCACCCCAAAAGGCAGAAGAACACGGGGTTCAAAAATTGGCATTGAACATAGTGCACGCTGTTGAGTTCTCAAGAAACGGAC
>NZ_JBFAVC010000019.1:0-3103 GCF_040679595.1 Agromyces sp. NPDC052230
GTCGTGGTCGTGGTCGTAGTCGTCGTGGTGGCGTGCAGCCTCGCGGGCGCTGCGCCCTCGCCAGGTTCGACCGGGTTCACAGGAACGGTGACCGTCACCGTCTGAGTGGCCTCGTCGTGGAAGCTCGCCAGCGGGACAGGACGGCACTCTGGTGTCGCCTCGGCTGTGGTGTCGCAGTTCGGCACCCACATGGCTTGCAGGCGGGACGCCCAGTCACCGCCGCCGATCCCGGCGAACGCGTCATATGCGACCGTCAGCTCGACCGACTGTTCACCAGCCGCAGGGGTGTCGGATGCGTCTGCGACCTCGAGGAGCACCCCGGTCACGCCCTCGTCCTCAGTGCTCGCCTGATCGATGAGCTTCAGCGAGACCCGCTCCGGCGTCGCCTCCCCCGCGACCGGTGCAACGGTGACCGACAGTCCACCCAACTCGACCGGCACCCCGGCGCCCGGCGCCACGGTGCTTGTCAGGTCGGCGGTCGTCTCAGCAGCGGTCGGGAGATCAGCTGGCAACGTCAATGGGACCAGCGGCTCGCCCGGATCCTCACCTGCACCCGACAGCGGCACCGACACAGCCGGGACATCCGGGTCGAGCGTTGCACTTGCTGCGGCGAGATTCTGCGAGCGGGACTCATCGATCACCCCAGACGTTGCAGCCTGCGCAGCCGACGACCACGCCGCACCCATCAGGCCCGGGTCCACACCCAACACCACCACCAGGCCCCCGGCAACGATCAACATGAGCCGTTCGCGCACACGCACCCCGTCCGTGGTCATCCATCCACCTCTGCGAAGCCCGTAGGCGTTTCTGCCCGGCATCATTGCCCGCTCACCGTCGGGTCCACCGCGGTGAACGCTGACGCACCCTGGCCGAAGTCCTCAACCTCAGCTCCCTGACACAGGCGGCGTAACTTCGCCGCGTCCGCGACGTGACCGGAGAACAACCGCACGTTATCGATCTGACCCGGCCACCAGTTCCCCGCGGTATTCGCGGATAGGCCACGGCCGATCGCAAACACACCCGGCGACTGCCACGCCGCACCACCCCGCACAACTGGGCCGCTCGGGATCGGCTCCCCGGTCGCCAACCGATCAGGAGTGCCGACCTCGCAAACCCACAACCGCACCGTCCCTGCCGTCGCGTCATGCTCACCGACCAGATGCACCCACTCACCTGCGGTGACATCGTTCGAGGTGGCAGCCGTCACGGTTGTTCCGGAGCTCGTGTCGGGCATGCTGAACGACCAGCAATCCGTCCCAGCACCGTCACAGCTCGACCGGTACCCCAACCGGAACGCGGACTGAGAAAGCCCGTCCTGCGACAACACCGTGTAATCGCCCTGGCCGACCTTCGCGGGATCCAGGCGAACGTGCGCGGACACCGTGAACGATTTCGATGTGTCCAACACCGGTCCGCCGCTCACGGCCGCATCATTCACGCCGTCAAAACTCAACGCCCAGTCGTTCCCGCGCGATCCGAACAACTGATGCGGACCCGCAACCCAGCTAGCGCCGGTGATGCTCAACGGGCCGGCACCCTTCGGACCCGAATCGGCTGAGCTCGTCCCGGTGTTCTCGTCGAGCTTCCAGATCACATCCTCAACCGGGGCCGCGACCTTGATCCGGTACTCCCGTTGAGGCGACACGTTCCCAGCACGGTCGATGGTCTTTACATACAGCGTCACGGGCCCGGAACTCACCGGATCGAACGACACCGTGGCGCTTGCACTCTGGCTAACCGTCACGCTCTTCATCGCCGCCGGATCCCCGAACGAGTACAAGAACTTCACCACATCTGTCGACGTCCCCGGGCTCAGCGTGAACTTGCCCAGCATCCCGACCCCGCCACGCTCAACGTCCGCTTGGTAGACCGCTTCGATCCCTGTGCCTGATGCCACCGGGGTCACAGTTGGTGTGACCGGTAGCTGTGTGTCCACAGTGAACTCGCACCACACGGAGAATGGCGAAAGCCGTGCCCAGTCGCCGGCTTGGACTCGCCAGGCGTACGTGCCGCCATGCGACAGAAGGCCTGCACCCACCGTGGAATGGAACCGGGTCCCGGACTGAGCTTCCCACTCGACGGCGGCCTCATTCCAGATGTTCACGGATGTGTTCGCTGTGGACACGACATAGAACCGTGAATTCACGATTCCACCATCCGGATCGCTGACGATCGCCGACAGCGTCGGCGTCGTCGAGTTGATGAACGGGCGGCCCGCTCCTGTCGCGCACGAGGAGTTGACCGGATTCGTCAACATCAACTGGGATGGTGCGTCCGGTGGGCGGTTGTATGTGATCGACAGGGTGGCGTCGTGGCGGAACCGCTTCCATCCCGTCATCGTGGACTCGTCCCGAGCTTTCAGTCCCAACGGCAGCGTCGACCAGTCGTACTCGGCGAAATGCTGCGCCGCTGATGTGGCATCGAACGACCGGTATCCCGTGTTTCCGCAGCTGGCGTTGTGGTACTCGGTGCGCGAACTGTACCGGGTGTCCTGGCTCCAGTTGTGCGAACCCCAGCTCTGACCCGCCGAGACTCCGGCCAACAGCACATGCATATCCGTCGTCGTCGCCGCGCACGAGTATGAATGGACGCCGTTCACGGTGAACGTTGCGCTGGTGATATCGGCCCCGGTCATACCCCGAATCGTGTCGAGACCGCTGAACTCCCAGATCAGCCGCTGGGTGAAGACAGTGTTGCAGGAGGACGCCGTGCAATATCCGTCGCCCTCGCCGAGCATCGTCGAGCTGATATCTCCCCAGTTGTACAGTGTGCTGGTGTAGCCGCCGGTTCGTATTGCGATCCACTCTGCCGCCGGGTGAGCGTTGAACGCCGGGTCGATGTACACCGGCCAGACCGTGTCCCGCGCTGACAGCATGGCTTCATCGGGGTCGACCACTACAGACCCTGCCTCCACGCGCAGTCCCATCGGGGCAACCCGGTCACCGGGCAAAGGCGCCGCCATACGATCGTCCACCACACCGATCGCGCCCGTCGCTCCCCTGGCCTCGAGGCGCTCAGGCCGTGAAACCTTGGACGCCGCGGAGTCCCACATCACCGGCGGCGGTATCACGAAGTGCACTCCACCATCAGCATCGACGACCTG
>NZ_JBFAVC010000020.1:0-1337 GCF_040679595.1 Agromyces sp. NPDC052230
GTGTCGACGACGCTCGAAAACTGGACAGTAGCGGCGGCTTGTATTCCAGCAGTCATCGCAACGAGGGGTGATTCTCGGAGGCTAGCAAAGCGTTGAAGAGCTCGTGAGGCGTACGGTCGCCGAGGGTCAGCCGTGGGCGTCGGTTGAGCTCGAGTTCGACGCGAGCCAGGTGCCGCGGGCTGTGTACCGATAGGTCGGTCGACTTCGGGAAGTACTGGCGCAGGAGCCCGTTCGTGTTTTCGTTGCTGCCGCGCTGCCATGGGCTCGCGGCGTCGCAGAAGTAGATCCGAGTGCCCGTGTCGGCGGTCACGTCGAGGTGTTTGGCCATCTCGGTGCCCTGGTCCCAGGTCAAGGTTCGTCTCAGTGGTGGCGGTAGCTCGCCGAGCGTGCGGACCAGCGCCGCGTGCATCTCGATCGAGTTGAATGCGGGCAAGTGCAGCAGCTTCACGTAGCGGGTCTGCCGTTCCACGAGCGTGCCGATCGCCGATCGGTTGTGAGGACCGACGATGAGGTCCCCCTCCCAATGCCCGGCTTCAGAGCGGTCGGTGGGTTCGAAGCCGCGATCGTGCACCGACAGCATCGGCTGCGCGAACCGTCGTCCCGCCCGGATCTGCCGGGTATGTCCGCGCCGGTGATCACGGCCGGTCCGTAGTGGTGACGGCGCCGGCTTGCGCAGGATCCCGCTGGCTGGCCGGTAGATCGCCTGATAGATCGTCTCCGTCGCCACTCGTCGCTCCGCCTGATCGGGGTGAGCGCGTCGTAACGCTCGGGAGATCTGCTGCGGGCTCCACCGCTCCTTCAATCTCGCGATCACGTAGGAGCGCAGCGCGGAGTCGCTGCTCAGCTTCAGCGGCCGGAACCTTCTCCGTCGGGTCGCGGCGGCCGCGTGCGCGTGAAACGGCCGATACTGCCCCGACGGGTGAAGATTGCGTCTCAGCTCGCGACTGATCGTCGACGGCGCCCTGCCCAGCGCAGCCCCGATCGCGGTCGGCCCCAGTCCCCGGGATGCGAGGTCGGCGATCTGCACGCGCTCTTCCTCGGCCAGGAACCGAGGCGAGATGACACGGACGGCGAGCGGCTCAAGCGGTGGCACGACCTTGACCGTGCCATCCTTTCGACGCACGGTGGTGCCGTTCTTCCAGTTGTTCGCCGCGGAACGACTCACGCCCACCTCGCGCGCGGCGGCCGACATGGACCAGCCCTCCGCGAGTAGCTCCATGAACCGCCTACGAGCCAGCGACTTCGGCCTGCGACCCGGCCCTTTCCGAACACGACGAGAAGACATACGAGAACCCCTTTCGGATGGTCCTCGTTGCGACCGTCACTGGAAACCACCC
>NZ_JBFAVC010000021.1:0-1300 GCF_040679595.1 Agromyces sp. NPDC052230
GGGTCTGCCCCGGGTTTGGTTGACATCTGAAGTGTGAGGATTCGTCCTCGCTGGAAGGATGTCCGTGTGGCAAAGCCGTATCCCAAGGAGTTCCGCGACGACGTCGTGGCCGTGGCCCGGAAGGGCCAAGCGCCGCTGGCGCAGATCGCGAAGGACTTCGGTATTTCCGAAGGCTCGCTGGCGAACTGGATGAAGAAGGCCGATATCGAGGACGGTCATCGTCCCGGCCTGTCCGATGCCGACCGTGCCGAGCTGCGCGAAGCGAAGAAGCGGATCCGGCTGCTCGAGCAGGAGAACGAGGTCCTGCGCCGCGCTGCGGCCTACCTGTCCCAGGCGAACCTGCCGGGAAAATAGTCTTCCCGCTCGTCCGTGAGATGGCCGCGGCCGGCGCCCACGTCAGGGTGCCGGTCGCGGTGGCGTGCAGGGTCCTGGGGTTGTCGACCCAGGGGTATTACAAGTGGCTGAAGGACCCGGTGTGCCAGCGGGACTGGGACGACGCGCACCTGCTGGACGTGATCTACGAGATCCATGCCGACGACGCCACCCTCGGGTACCGGTTCATCACTGACGAGCTCGACCTCGAGCACGGCATCCAGGTCGGCGAAAACCGCGTGCACCGGTTGTGCCGGATCGCAGGTATCCATGCCAGCCACCACAAGAAGCGCAGCAAGCCCGGCTCGACCGGCCCGGCCCCGCATGACGACCTGCTCGCCGTGGTCGACGAGCACGGCGTGGTCCGGCACGAGTTCGTCGCCGACAGCCCGAACAGGGTCTGGTTGTGGGACATCTCCGAGCACCCCACCCGGGAAGGCAAGCTCTACATCTGCGCGATCAAGGACGTCTTCAGCAACAAGATCGTCGGCTACTCCATCGACTCCCGCATGAAGTCGTCCCTGGCGCGCGCCGCGATGCGCAACGCGATCGCACTGCGCTCACCGGTCGGCACAATCTGCCACTCCGACAGGGGCGGTCAGTTTCGCGCCAAACGCACCCAGCGGCTACTGGAGAACAATGGCCTCATCGGATCGATGGGTCGCTCGTATGGGGCCGGGGACAACGCCAGCATGGAAAGCTTCTTCAGCCTGCTGCAGAAGAACGTCCTGAACACCCGACGCTGGAACACCCGCGAAGACCTGCGACTCGCGATCGTGACCTGGATCGAAACCAAGTACAACCGCCGACGCCGTCAGCGCGCCCTCGGCAAGCTCACCCCCGTCGAGTTTGAGATGATCTACGTGACCGCAGAAGCGGCCTAATCACTGCAAACCCCGAGCGTCAACCAGACCGGGGGCCGACCCTC
>NZ_JBFAVC010000022.1:0-1124 GCF_040679595.1 Agromyces sp. NPDC052230
GGTTCAGGACATGTGTCACAGGTGATGGGTCGCTGGTGAGTCGGGACATGGGTCACAGTCGCGGGTATGTCTCGTGCACGTGTGGCGGTGTTGAAGGTCGTCTCCAAGCAGCTGTCGGTCTCGGACGCGGCGGCCGAGTACGGGTATTCGAGGCGGCAGCTGCATCGGCTGCTGGCCCGCTACCGCGATGGTGGCCTCGATGCCGTGGAGCCGAGATCCCGGCGCCCGCGCACCAGCCCGCAGCGGACGGCCGATGAGGTTCGCGAGCGGATCGTGCAGTTGCGCGGACAGCTGACCTCGAGGGGTCTGGACGCCGGCCCGGTCACGATCGCCTGGCACCTCGATCAGGAGGGCCTCACCGTCCCGTCGACCTCGACGATCCGGCGCATCCTGCACGCTACGGGCCTGATCATCCCGGAGCCGCGCAAGCGGCCGAAGAGTTCCTACATCCGATTCCAAGCCGCCCAGCCGAACGAGATGTGGCAGTCCGACTTCACCCACTGGCGCCTCGCCGACGGCACCGACGTGGAGATCCTGAACTGGCTGGACGACCACTCCCGCTACCTGCTGTCCAGCACCGCCCACCAGCCGGTGACCGGAGACGACGTCGTGGCCACCTTCCTGCGCGCCGTCGAGGAGCACGGGGCGCCAGCTTCGACCCTGACGGACAACGGCCGCGTCTACACCGCCCGCTTCGGCGGCGGAAGAAACGCCTTCGAGTACCTCCTGCCGCTGATGGGCACGACGCAGAAGAACGGCTCACCCGGTCACCCGCAGACCCAGGGCAAGATCGAGCGCTTCCAGCAAACCCAGAAGAAGTACCTCGCCGCCCTGCCCACTGCCCGCACCACGACCGAGCTGCAACGCCAACTCGACGCCTTCCGCGCCGACTACAACCAAGAGCGCCCCCACCGTGCCCTGAACCGCACCACGCCGACGCAGGCCTACCAGGCCATCCCGAAGGCGCAGCCCGCAACGCCCGGCCCTGCCGGGCACTACCGGATCCGCTACGACCGCGTCGATCCACGCGGCAAGATGAGCATCCGCCGCGCCGGCCGCATGCACCACCTCGGAATCGGAGCCGAACACGCCGGCAAACGCGTCATCGCTCTCGCCGACGACAC